>ONMA01000026.1 GCA_900318815.1 uncultured Prevotellaceae bacterium | reverse complement strand
GTCACAAATCAGGTCGTAGGTGGCGTGGACGAATATCATGTTATGAATGGCCGGCACCTGAACGGTATCGCCTGCATTTGCCGGGGTGCGGGGTTTCATAGGCAAGAAGTTCTCTATGCCCATGTCGTCGAGCTGGTGCTTGATGCGCTCCTCGCGGCGGTAGGTGACGTACATGGGGAACCAGTGGGTATCGGATGGTGTCGCTGCCATAGCTCTTTTTACCAAAAGGTTGCAATTATGCCTTTATCTCCCTGACGAAATCGGAGGGGATGTATGCTGTGAGACATAGGTGCTGGTTGGTGATCTGGATGGCTACGCACTGCTGGCGCTTGTGCCTGACAACGCGGCCTATGACTCCCTGGAACCGGCCTGCTACCACTCTCACTTCGGTATCTGTCTTGAAGACTACGTCGTCCTTGCCCGCCATCTTGACGTGCGGGTCGTGGAGGAGGGTAGTCCTGATGAAGCTCTCCATTACATCCTGCCTGATGGTGGTGGGTGGATTCTTGCCGTCGCCAAGCGTCGTGGTGTGGTCGTAGTAGTAGTGAAGAATGTCGGTCAGTCCGGGGATGGGCGTGATGAGTGTTTCTGCCTTATCGTCTTTTTTTATTTTGGTAACACCCTTCACGTATAGTTCTGCATCTTGTTCAGTAAGGTAGGCAAACACAAAGTTGCTCATCATGCTGACAAGCACTTTCTTGTTGGTGGTCTTGCTGATGGCGTATTGCTTGGGAACGTATGCAAACACCTTTTGGCCAACCAGCCATTCGTATGCCTTGTCCTCGCGTCCGTAAGAGACCCTGAAAATATACCATTGCTTAGTTGGGTCAGGTACATATCCTACGGACACCCCGTTTTTGTTCTTTGCTTCGGGGATAGTGCTGAGGGTAAACTCAGATCTGAAATCATCTATGTTTGCATTTGGCAACGCATCCATATCGGTGATTCTTTATGGCACGCCAACATCCTGACGCTGAGGCATAAAGAAAGCGTGAGTCGTCCCGCTGTCCGTCCCACATATCGAGGCTCTCGCATTGCCTATCAGAATTGAACAGACAACGTCAGAGCCCACGCCGATATGAATATAGTAAACCCCTATGACTCGGCAGGGTACAATATACCCTATCTTATCAAAGGGGATGCGTATAAACACATCCCGCAGACGCCTTCGTTGCTAAGTTCGGAATCCTGATTGAAATTTTGCGAGAATCTCGATATGTTCACGAACAAAGCGCGAATTGCGCCTTTCCTTATGTTCCCCTTTTTTCCCCGCCCAACCGCCTCGGGTATAAACCTTTGGCCTGGCGTAGGCTCCTACCAGACTTCGGCTAAGGACATGGCCCGTCGCCTCAGTACTGACAGAGAAAAGGGCTTCGCAGCCCGAAAGCTGCTGCATCTAGTATTCCCTGTGTCGAGTAACACTCTAATCAGGTCATACCACTATGCGGTTGCAAAGATATATATATTTTTTCAAACTATAGTAATAATGGAGGTGAAAAATTCTAAAAGCAGCGCAAATTTGTGATTTAATTATTTCCTTTTTTTAATAATTAATTAATTTGCCCCTATAGGGGCAATAATTAAATTATAATTAAATTAATTAATTACGCGCACGCGCGCGAGAGAATTGCAGAAGCCGGAAGACCGCCCTCGCTGGCTTCCCCTTTGGAGCCTCCAAACACTGCGTTTGAAGCCTGTAAACACCACGCATTCAGCATCCATTCACCATCCATTCCAACAACAAAGTATTGCTGTATGTCTGCCTATTTGTGCCAATGTCTGCCACTGTCTGCCACTGTCGGCCAATGCTATTGCAGAATGTAGTACCTTTGCATCGTCAATGAAAGTCATTGACATCATGTTTAACTTATATCTGGATAGTAATAAATTTGGGGATTCTATACATTATAAGAGAAATAAATTTGGGGATTCCATACAAATTCGCACTAAAAAATTTGGGGATTCCAACATTTTTCCTTATTTTTGCCAACAAAAAGTCGTTATATCATGCCCGATTACCGAATATTCAAACGAAAGATCTATGCCAAGATGCTCCAGTGGAAGCAGGAGCGAGACGGTTCCACTGCCCTCCTTATCAAGGGCGCCCGTCGTGTTGGCAAGTCAACCATTGCCGAAGAGTTTGCCCGCCGTGAGTACAGAAGCTATATCGTTGTCGATTTTGCCGATGCTCCCGAAGCGGTCTGGGAGGCTGTTGCCAACATCTCCGACCGCAATCATTTCTTCACTCAGCTTCAGTTCATCTATGGTGTCCGCCTCTACGAACGTGAGTCCGTCATTATCTTCGACGAGATTCAGAAGAGTCCCGAAACCCGTCAGGCTATCAAATACCTTGTGAAAGACCACCGTTACGACTTCATTGAGACTGGCTCTTTGCTTTCCATCAAGAAGCACACCAAGGGCATCGTTATCCCCAGCGAAGAGACCCGTCTCACCATGTACCCCATGGACTATGAGGAGTTTCGCTGGGCTATGGGCGATACTGCCACAGTTCCTCTCCTTGGTGATGCCTTCCGAAATCGCCATTCACTTGGCGATGCTGTCACCCGCAAGCTCATGCGCGATTTCCGTCTCTATATGCTCGTCGGAGGTATGCCGCAGGCTGTCAATACCTATCTTGATACCACCAACCTCACAGAAGTAGATAAAAAGAAGCGCGAGATTATCGAGCTCTACATTGACGACTTCCTGAAAATCGACCCATCAGGCAAAGCCTCACGTCTCTTTATGGCCATTCCTTCTGAACTCTGCAAGAACGCCTCCCGCTATCTGGTCACCAGCGTCCTTGGCCGCAGTGAGAAGCAGGACGTCATGGACGAACTTCTTCAAGACCTCGAAGACAGTCTTACCGTCAACTTCGCCCACCATGCCGATGACCCTCATGTCGGTATGCCGCTCAATGCGGACTACGGTCAGTATAAGATGTTCGTAGGCGACACAGGTCT
This sequence comes from uncultured Prevotellaceae bacterium, assembly GCA_900318815.1. GTDB lineage: Bacteria > Bacteroidota > Bacteroidia > Bacteroidales > Bacteroidaceae > Prevotella. The sequence goes on along the minus strand of ONMA01000026.1, from coordinate 155,477 downwards.
TTTTGTCACCCTCGCATTCTGGGACAAGGACATCACAGAGAATATCATTTACCAGAAACTCCTCTCCGACAAACTGTCAGCCAATATCGGCTATGTCTATGAGAACATCGTTGCGCAGGCTCTCGTTGCTGCTGGTAACAAACTCTTCTATCACACATGGCCTTCCGAGACCTCTAACCACAATTATGAGGTTGACTTCATCCTCTCCCGTGGCAGCAAGATATGCCCTATTGAGGTCAAGTCATCGGGGTATAACACCCACAAGTCACTTGACGAGTTCTGTCGTAAGTTCTCCGATTGCATCAGTAGCCGCTACCTTGTTTACACCAAAGACCTCCGTAAAGATGCGCAGACACTTCTCGTTCCCGCCTGTATGGCCATGCACCTATGACGCTCTATATGCAGAAATGGGCGTGTTATACATTATTAATAAAATTTATTTGGAGAAGAGCGTTAAAAGGGGTAAATTTGCATCAGTAAAAAAACGCAAACAAAAACAAAATACGTTTTATGACTAACGAAAAGCCAATCATTGAGTGTGTACCCAACTTCAGCGAAGGACGTGACATGAGGGTTATCAAGCTCATCACTGACGAGATAGAATCCGTAAAAGGCGTCAAACTGCTTGACGTAGACCCAGGCGCAGCCACTAACCGCACCGTGGTCACCTTCGTGGGCACGCCAGAGGCGGTGGTCGAGGCCGCGTTTCGTGGAGCCAAGAAAGCCAGTGAGGTGATTGACATGCGACAGCATCGCGGCACTCATCCACGCATGGGCGCCACCGACGTGCTGCCCCTGATACCCGTAAGCGGCATCACACTTGATGAGTGTGCTATGCTGGCGCGCAAATTAGCCCAGCGATTAGCCAACGAGGCTGGCATCCCTTGCTACTGCTACGAGGCCTCGGCGTTCACCCCCGAACGCAAGAACCTGGCCGTCTGTCGTGCCGGGGAATATGAGGCGCTTGCCGACAAACTGACCATTGCGGGCAAGCAGCCCGACTTCATACCCCTTGACGCCGACCTGGAAGAGCTGCAGGCTGCCCACACTTCCCGGCTCTTGTCCAGGCATGGCTCGTCTGACAACGGCCTCTCGCCCCTCACCATCCGCATCTTGCGTGCCGGGTGTACTGCCGTGGGGGCACGCGACTTCCTGATAGCCGTCAACTACAACCTGAACACCACGTCGACACGGCGGGCCAGTGCCATTGCCTACGACGTGCGCGAGAAAGGTCGTCCGATACGCGAGGGCAACCCCATCGCGGGCGACATCATCCGCGATGCCGAGGGTAACGTGCTGATGCAGCCGGGCACGCTGAAGAGCACGAAGGCCATTGGCTGGTACATTGATGAATATGGCATTGCGCAGGTGTCGATGAACATCACCAACATCGACGTAACGCCCCTTCATGTGGCCTTCGACGAGGTGTGCCGCTGTGCGCAGAACCGGGGCCTACGGGTCACGGGCACGGAGATTGTGGGTCTGGTTCCGAAAAAGACGCTCATCGACGCAGGCAAATATTTCTTAGAGAAGCAGCAACGCTCGACAGGGATTCCCGAGGAAGACATCCTCAAGATAGCCGTCAAGTCCATGGGGCTGGACGACCTGAAGCCGTTCAACCCGCGCGAGAAGGTCATCGAGTTCCTGATGGAGGATGCCAAGGGCGGAGAAAGTGAGGCCAGGCCAAGCCGTCTGCTGCCCATGAGTATCAAGAACTTTGCCCATGAGACGTCGCGCGAGAGCATTGCTCCCGGCGGGGGTGCCGTTGCGGCCTACATGGGTACGCTGGCTGCCGCCCTGGGCACGATGGTGGCCAACCTCTCGGCTCACCAGGCGGGATGGGACGAGCGATGGGAAGAGTTCTCGCAGTGGGCCAGCATGGGGCAGGACATGATCAGTACCCTGCTCGGTTTAGTGGAGGAGGACACCGAGGCCTTCTTCCGCGTCAAGGCTACCTACGGCATGCCCAAGAAGACCGACCAGGAGAAGGAGGCCCGCATGGAAGCCATACAAGCCGCTATGCTCTATGCCACGGAGGTGCCCTTGCGCACCATGAGAACCTCCATGCAGGCCTTCGTCATCTGCAGGGCCATGGCCAAGGAGGGTATACCGGCCTGCGTGAACGATGCTGGCGTGGGCGCACTCGCCGCCCGTGCAGCCGTCATAGGTGCCGGTCTCAGCGTGAAGGTCAATGCCGCCCAGCTCAGGGATCGCGACAAGGCTCAGGAGTTGACCAGACAGGCCGATGCACTCATCAAGCAGGCCAACGAACATGAACGTGAAGTAATGGAAATCGTGGAGAGTAGTCTGTAGGCACGATTCCTATTTCTAATAATACAGAAAAATGACATTATATCCTAAACTTATCATGGATGCGCTTGCTACGGTGACGTATGCAGGCACGAAACAGAACCTGGTGGAGAGCGGGATGGTGGCCGACACGCCCAGCATCAATGGTATGAAGGTGCGCGTGGTGCTGGAGTTCCCCCGCGACACCGACCCTTTCCTGAAGTCGACCGTAAAGGCCGCTGAGGCCGCCATACACTATCACGTAGGCAAGGACGTAGAAGTGGAGATTGTGACGGAGTTCAAGTCGAAGCCCCGACCCGAAGTGGGCAAGCTCCTGCCCGACGTGAAGAACATCGTAGCCGTCAGCTCGGGCAAGGGCGGCGTGGGAAAGTCGACCGTAGCGGCCAACCTGGCCATCGCCCTGGCCCGCCTGGGCTATTCCGTCGGACTGCTCGACTGCGACATCTTCGGCCCTTCCATGCCTAAGATGTTTCATGCCGAGGATGCCCGTCCTTACGCAATAAACGTCGATGGGCGCGATTTGATTGATCCCATCGAGCAGTATGGCGTGAAGTTGCTGAGCATCGGCTTCTTCGTCAGCCCCGACACGGCTACGCTCTGGCGCGGCGGCATGGCCTCGAACGCCCTGAAGCAGCTCATCGCCGATGCCAACTGGGGGGCTTTGGACTACCTGATATTAGACACGCCTCCAGGCACGAGCGACATTCACCTGACGCTCCTGCAGACACTGGCCATCACGGGGGCCATCATCGTTTCGACCCCCCAGCAGGTGGCCTTGGCCGATGCCCGCAAGGGGATTGACATGTACAGGAACGAGAAGGTGAACGTGCCCATCTTGGGGCTGGTGGAAAACATGGCATGGTTCACGCCTGCCGAACTGCCCGAAAACCGTTACTTCATCTTCGGCAAGGAAGGCTGCAAGCATTTGGCCGAGGAGATGAAGGTGCCCTTGCTGGCACAGATTCCGTTAGTGCAGAGCATCTGCGAGGGGGGTGATGACGGTGAGCCTGCCGCCACTCGGGTTGACACGATGACGGGACAGGCGTTCATCAACCTGGCGCAGGCCGTGGTTACGGTGGTGAACCGCCGCAACAAGGAACAACCCAAAACTAAGATTGTCGGGACGAAATAGACTTACGCTTCGCGTCTGAAAGAAAAACAAAAGAAAACCTCCAAAAACAAAATAAAACCACAATTGTTTTTTCTTGTTTTCTTTTGTTTTTCTTTCAGACGCGAAGCGTAATTATTTTCGGACGCGAAGCGTGTAAAATTCAATCAGCGGTAGCCTTTTTTATTTGTGATTTCTTCTCGCGCATCATGACCAGTCGCTCGTGGGCATCCTGTTCGGCCCGCTTAATCTGATAGCGGTACACGAGGCAGGCCAGGAGGAAGTAGATGATGGCGTGGAGCCAGAGGATGCTGTATTCTAAGGTGATGTCGTCGAGCGTGGCTCCCATGGAGTTCAGCTTCACGTAGGCACGCACGCCGAAGGTCGAGGGGAACACCCACGATACGCCCTGCCAATAGCTCGGGATGTTGCTCAGCGGCCAGCTGAGACCACTGAGGAAGAGCAGCGGCACGGAGATGAAGACCATGAGGAGCATGACGTTCTCGCGATACTTCACCATGCACGACATAGTGATGCCAAAGAAGATGCAGGCCAGCGTGTAGGGGAACATCATGGCAAGGAGCGGCTGCCACTCGGCCAGTTGCGGGAAGTGGAACAGGCGGGGAACGCCCACGACGAGCCATGCACCCATGACGGCATAGATCATGAAGTAGCACAGCGCCTTACCGAAGACGATGCGGAACATGCCATGATAGTGGCGGCTGATGGGGATGAGCTGCTTGTAGCGGTTGTTCTCGCGTGCCGTGCCTGCCGAGAGTCCGATGCCCAAGACCAGCGTCTGCTGTAGGATGAGCATCAGCACGCCGGGCAGGATAAACGAGCCGTAGCCTCCCTGCGGGTTATACAGGGGCACGTCGGCATAGTCGAGCGGGCGGGCCGAGATGACCTCCTCGCGCTTCGTATAGTGACCGCCCAGCTTACCCTGTATCTCGGTATTCATCTGGAGGGAGACCATCTGCGCCGTCTGGTAGAGGGCCTTGTAGGAAAGCATCAGGCCCATGTCGACGTAGACGCTGATAATGCCCTGCTGCATGCGGTTGATGTTGCTCTCAAAGTCGGTGGGGATGTAGTAGATACCCTTCACCAGCTGTCGGCTGACGAGCTTCTTCGCCTCTTCCATGTCCTGGGCGTAATATGCCACGCGCACATCGGGCGAGGCATCGCACATGCGGATGAACTGGCGCGAAAGTCCCGTGTGCGACTGGTCGACTACGGCCACCGGCACTTCGCGCACCGTCTCGTTGTTATAGATCCATGAATAGAGGATAGGGTAGAGCAACGGAACAACGATGAAGAAAATAATCATTCCCTCATCCTTGACCACCTGCTGCATTTCCTGACGCCAGATGAAGCAGGTGTCTTGCAGCGCCTCGTATGCGTTACGGAATATAGACATAAGTGAGCATGACGTTCTTGATCTTCTTGATGACCAACCAGGGCAGCAGCACGAAGGCCGACAGTGCCATGAAGTGCGGCCAGGCTTCGGCCAGCGGGTAGCCATTGAAGACGCTTATCTGATAAATCATATAGTAATGGCGCAAGGGGAACAGCCACGCCAGCGACTGCAGCGGACCGTCCATGCCCATGACGGGAAAGGCGGAGCCTGCCATGGAGAAGCTGAGTACCGACCAGAGCGAACATACGCTCATGGACATGCGCAGTGAAGGCATAAGCCCGAACATGAAGATGCCGAAGCCCTGCAATGCTAAGACTTGCAGCAAGCCCAGGACGAGGAGCATCCACGGACTGCCTAAATGGGGGAATCCGATCACGAAGAACACATAGTACTCGTAGGCATAGACCACGGCTAAGAACACTAACGTCTGGGGGAGGAACTTACCGATGAGGGCCACCAGTATGTTGTTGTCGGCCATCCTGACCCACTCTTTCGACGTGTCGAACTTCAGTTCGTTGCCTAAGGAGTAGGCTGTGATGAGGCAGATGAACAGCATGATCATGCCCGGCACGATGGTTGTGGTCAGATAGGCGTTATAGCTGGTCCAGGGGTTGGCCACCTGGTGCAGGTCTATCTTCACTGGTTGCAGGAAGGTCTGTATCTGGTCGTCGGTGAATCCTCGGGCACGCATGGTGGCCTGGCCCACAGCCGCCGAGCCTAACGTCGAGATGGTCTTCATGTCCTTCATCATCATGGCACCGGCCACCAGCGTGGTGTAAGTATAGTAGTAGGACATCCTGGGCTGACGGCTGGCCAGCAGGTCGTCGGTGGTCCCCTTGGGAATGTAGAGGAACCCGTAGATCTCGTTGCGCTGCAAGGCACGGCGCGCCTCGCTGACGCTGGGGTAGTGGGCCACGACCTCCGACATCTGGAATCCGTCGAGCCTCCTGACGAGCGAGCGCGACGTCGACGTGTTGTCCAGGTCGACCACGCCTACGGGCATGCCTGTGGGCAGACCATCGTCCATGAGCGAGGTGAAGAAGAACACCACCAGCGCGGGGAAGGCCACCATGCAGAACCTGTAGATGTGATTCCTGCGTAGAATCAACAGTTCGCGGAGAACAATCTGCCAGATATTGCTTAAATATCTCACCACTCTTTTATTTACTATTTCTTTTACTTACTGATGTTTCCTCCTTTTTTTAACCACGAATTTCACGAATTAAACTAATTTTTTTTCTTATTACTTATTATCCGCATGGTAATTTGTGAAATTCGTGAAATTCGTGGTTTCAAAAGGGAAGTTAAGTTACTTACTCTTGTTGAGAATAAGTGACATGCCTGGACGCAGGCCCTCGAACTTCTCGGTGGGGCGGGCCTTCACCTCAAAGGTCTTCAAGTCGTACTGGCCGTTGGCCTTGGTGGCCTTCCACACGGCGTAGGAACCCTGGTCCTTGAGGTGGTAGACCTTCATCTTCACTTCCTTGTTAAAAGCAGGGACAAAGGCGGTAATCTCAGTGCCCACCTGCATGCCGTTGAGCTGGTCCTCGCGCACGTTGAACGTGCCCCAGAGGTCCTGCATCATCGAGATGGTCATGATGGGGCTGCCCGTTCCCACCAGCTCGCCCACCTTGGGATAGATGCTGCTCACCTCGCCGTCCATCTGTGCCAGCTGCACCGTCTCGCCGATGTAGGCATTCACTTCCTGGACGGCACCCTTGGCGCGGTTCACCTGTGCCTGGGCTGCCAACTTCTCTTCCTGACGGGCACCGTTCACGGCCATGTCATACTGGCTCTGCGCAGCTTTCTCCGTGGCCTGCATGGCCTTGTAGTTGGCGTAGGCCTCGTCGCGCTTCTGCGCACTCATCACCCCCTCGTCGAAGAGACGCTGCACGCGGTTGTACGACTTCTCGGCAATCTCCAGTCCGGCCTTGGCCTTCTCCAGCAGCTGGTAGGCAGCCTGTACCTGCTCCTTGCGGGCACCGTTGCGGGCCATCATCTCCAAGGCCGATGCGCCGGCCTCGGCACCCTGTGCCTGTTCCATCTTGGCGTGTACCTCAGGGGCATCGAGGATGGCAAGCGTGTCGCCTGCCTTCACATAGTCGCCCTCCTTGACACGGATTTCCAGAATACGTCCGGGCACCTTGCTCGACACGCGATATTCCGACACTTCGACCTGCCCCTGGATGACTTCGGGCTCATGGCCCAGTGCGAAGAAGCCGATGGCGGCCATGATAATCACTACTGCTACAAAGCCGAGAATAGCCAGCAGGATATTGGTATGTTGTTTTGTTGCCTGACTCATCTTTATATACGATTTAGCGTTTTACTATTTATGATTGTTTCTCAATTCTCAATGCTCAATTCGCCCAGGGCCTTCCGCAGGTTCACCACGCTGAGCAGGACGTCGATTTGGGCGTCAATCTTCTGCGACTGTGCCTGTAGCCAGGCGGTCTGGGCCTCCATGACCGTGGTGGGCGAGATGACGCCCTCCCTGAATCCGAGATTGGCAGTGCGCAGGTTCTCGTCGGCACGTGTGATGTTCTTCTCGGTCATGGCCAGTCGCTTGGTGGCCTCGTCGGCATGGAACATGGTCTGGTTCACCTGCAACTCAATCTTCTCGCGAGCCTCTTCCAGTTCCAGGTGGGCAATAGCCGTGGCCCCTTTCGACGCGCGTACCTTATACATATTGTCGCCCCAGTTCCAGAGGGGTACGCGCACCAGGACACCAACGTTCCAGAACCCGCCCCATTTCTTCTCGAAGCCGTTGAACGTGTTGGGATTGCTGATGGCATAGCCGCCCATGAGGGCTACCTGGGGCAGGTTGGCTGCCTTCAGGATATTGGTGACCTGGCGACTCATGCCTACCGATGTCTCCAGCATCTTCAGTTCCGGGCGACGCTCCAAGGCCATGCTCACGTCGGTCGTGGGTACGGTGGCCACTTTCAGGTCTTCATTATCCTCGTCGGCCAGGACAATCTTCTCGTTGGTGGGCAAGCCTATTTGCTGACAGAGCAGCATCTTCGAGAGTGTCAGTCCGTCGTTTACCTTCTGCACGGTCATCTCGGCTTCGCTCACCTTCACGCTCACGCTGAGCTGGTCGCTGCGGGTGGCCACGCCTTCCTCCACCATCTTCTGCACGTCGCTCTCCAACTTCTGAAGCAGTTGCAGATAGCTCTCTGCCAGCTTCTTCTTGTGTTTCAGCGAGACGACCTGCCAGTAGGCCTGGTCGGTGGTGTAGAGGATGAGCTGTTCGCGTGCGTTGGCTGAGTTTTGTACTAACTGTTCGTTCAGGTCGGCCAGGCGGTTCAGTGCCACGATGCTTCCGCCCATGAACACCGGCTGAATGGCCAGTACCGACCCGGCCCAGATGTTGCGGGTGTCAGTACGGAAGGCATCCACGATTCTCTGCCCCTCGGCGTTCAGCAGCGTCGACGCATTGCTTACGCCGCTTTCCAGCTGCTGGCCGATGTTGCCCATCATCTGCTGGATGGCCTCGGCGGGGAGACCCAGTTGTGCGAGCATGCCGCCCACCTGAGTCATGTCGGCCTGTACACTCTGTATGCCGCCCTGAATGCCGGTGGCAAAACTGGTGCCCATGCCTAACAGACTGGCCTTCTGGTCGTTGTTAAGGATGGATATTTCCTTGTTGGTATGTTCGTAAGTGCCTAAGGCGTTGATGTGGGGCAGGTATTTCGTGCGGGCTGCGCGTCTGAGGTTGGCCGCCACATCCTGTTTCAACTTGGAAATGCTCAGTTGCTTATTATTCCGCAAGGCCATCACCCTGCAACTGTCTAAGCTGAGCAGCTGCTGGGCCTGCGCCTCGCCGAATGAAAAATGACAGATGGCGAGCGACAGCCCGACCGTCGCCATCCATCTTTTTGTTTTCCGTTCTGTCCTTATCATTAATTCATTGTTGGTATAATGGTCTGTTGTCGAATCCTCCTTACTCCTCCATGCTGAAGCGGGCAGAGCCTATCAGCTTGCCGTCGGCAAAGATGCTTACCAGGTAGTCGCCGCCGCTAAGCACATCGTTGCCAGCCCAGTAGGTGGTCACGGTGGTCTGTTCGCCGGTATATTCGATGACGTTCTTTGCCGAGGCTTTCAACTGCTTGTTCTCGAAAGCAAACGTGCCGCCGCCTGCCAGCACATCGCCGTTGGGCTTGCGGATGGAGGTGTAGATGACCCGTGAGCCGTTGGTAGCCGTGACGTTCTTCGAGATGGTGTAGACCACCTTCAGCCTGTTGGCTTTCTTCAGTTTGTTCTTGCGGGTGGGCTTGTCGCCCTTCATGGCCGTCAGCGAGATGCCCGTAGCGTCGAGTTGTGCGGCAATGGCCACTTTCTCGGTCAGCGTCTGCTTCTCGTTCTGCAGTCCCTGCTTCTCGAGGTTGGTCTGTGCCAGTTCGTCCTTGATGTGCCTGTTCTCCGAGCGCAGCGAGGCGTTCACCTGGTTCAGCGAGTCCACCTGGCGTATATAGCTGCGTAGCACCTCGCGCACCGTGGCCAGTTCTTTCTTCAGTCGGGTTATCTCGCGGGCATCGTCGGCCTTCACCTTCTTCAGTTCCTGTAGCAGCTGCTGGGTGCGCATCTGCTCCTGTGTGAGTTGCGCGACGATAGAGTCATTGTTGATCTGAGTGATCATTTCGCTGTATTGCAGCGTGAAACGTTCGTACTCGTTCTCCATTTCCTGCTTGTCGAGTTCGGCCAGTTCCTGCATTTCCTGATTCACCTGTTTCTGTTGCTGCAAGCCGTAGAACAGCCAAGCCGACACTCCGATCAAAGCCAGAATGACAATTATTACTAATGCTTTTTTCATCTTTCTTTATAATTCGTCATAAACACGGCGCAAAAGTAGTGATTTTTAGTGAATTGACAAAACTTTTTGCACTTTTATAATGAAAATGTACTTAAAATAGAATAAAAAGCAACCTTACAGTTTTTTCGCTATGGTATAGGGGAAATGAAAAACCCCGCTCTGACCGAAGTCTTCACGGGGTTCATAATGAAAGGAGGAGTGGTACCTCCAGGAATCGAACCGGGGACACACGGATTTTCAGTCCGATGCTCTACCAACTGAGCTAAGGCACCATTTGTCGGTTGCAATCCTTTCGTTTGCGGGTGCAAAGGTAGTAATAATTTTCGAACTACAAAAACGATTGCCTGCAAAATGACCTTTTCTTAACATTAATTATATTTTAAGGGTGGTTTATGCGCTTCGCGCCTTGAAGAAAAACAAAATTAAACCCCCAAAACAAGAAAAAACAGTGATGGTTTTATTTTGTTTTTTATCAGGCCGCTTGCGGAATATTGTATTCGCTCGACCTTAGAGAACTTATTTCTTGCGATTGAAAGACGCTGAAAGCGTCACCTCTCAGTAGCCGTGGGTCGGTACGACCTGCGGATAGAACGTGAGAAGGCACGCTTTCAGCGTGCTTTTCTCTCTTTTTCCGTTATCCGTAGGTCCTTCGGACACTACGGCTACTGAGAGGTGACGCTTTCAGCGTCTTTCAATCGCTCGACTTGTTTATTGTACTTACTCCTGTTTTCTGACGAATTTGCAGCTTACGCGGGTGTCCTGCTCGTTGGTGGCGCGTGCCACGTAGAAGCCATTGGGCAGGTGGGCCACACTGATGTGAGCGGTGCCGTGGCTGAGGCTGACATGGTGGCGTTCAACCAGTCGGCCATCGGCGGTGAACAGCTCAACGGTGGTCTGCTGGGCATCATCGGCTTTGACGAGGAGCTGCCCGGCACCGTAGCGGATGCGGAATCCGTTGGCCGAAGCAATGTTGATGGCACGGATAGCCGTCGGGTCTTTCTGGTCAACCGTCTCGGCATAGCTGCTCAGCAGGTTGCTCTTGCCGATGGTGGGCACGTTCATCGTGAACACATCGTTGGTGCCGTCGGGATAGCGTCCCACGGTTGTGTTCCCGTCATGGGCAGGGTAGAGCATCGTGTCGCGCCAGCTGCGGTCGGCTGCGGTGAGCATGAGGGTGCCGCCGTCGCCGCTAATCTTGAAGTTGGCGTGCAGGGCCTGGTTGGTCGTAGCTAACTTGTCGCACCACACCAGCAGATAGCCGTGGGCGGGAATCTTGGTGCTGGCCAGCGTGTTCTCTGCGCTGATCATGTACTTCTCGGGCTTCTCGGTGTTGTCCGTGAGGAACATGCCTTCCACGTCGATTTCCTCGTTGGTGGTGTTGTAGAGTTCCACCCAGTCGTTCTTCTTTCCATATTCGTTGATGAGGGCACTGTTAGAGCCGCTCACCTCGTTGATGCGCACGGGCGTGATGCCTTGTGCAGCCAGTTCGCTGGCAGTCATGGGGCGGTAGCAGGCCGTGAACTGCAGGTTGCTGCCGGTAGGCAGGGCAATCTCGTTCTCGGTCGAGTAGAAGTCCTGCTGGTGCTTGGTGGTGAGCTGTGCCGTGATGGAAGCGTCGAAGATGATGTCGCTGGAGTTGGCCGCGTTGTTATGTACCTCTACGGCGATGACGTTGCTGCCCTGATGGAACAGGTTGGCTGCGAGCGACAGCGTGCCTGTGGGGAAGTCATCGGAGTAGGTCGAGGCGTAGGTGTTGTAGCTGACGCTGCCTGTGGGCATGTTGAAGCGTGCTGCCTCCGTGCCGTTGACGTAGACAATCAGTCCGTCGTCGATGTTATAGTCCATGACAAACGTGTCGTTGCTGGTGGGTGCCTCGCTCAGGCTCACCGTCGTGCGGAAATAATAGGTGGGCCGCTTGCTGCTGCTGTTCGAGCCGTAGTCCAGCTTGGTGGCAATGGTGGCACTGTTGCTGTAGCCTAACGGTGCGTTGCCCTGTTTCCATGAGCTGTCATTGTAGGTGGGCGACGTCCAGTTCTGTCCGTCGAGCGAGCCACGGTCGTAGTAGTACCATGACGACCCCATCTCCTTGAGCGTGACGGTTTCCGACGTGGCGTTGGTCGACCATCCCTCGAAGACGTGTCCGGCGGGTGTCAGTGCTTTGAGCGTCACGGGTCGGAAGAGGTTGCCGTTGAAGTAGCCCGTGGGCACTTGCTGGCCGTTGATGAGCAGTTGTGCCCCCTCGGTATCGCTGCCGAGCTTTACCCGCTGGGCAGATACGCGCGAGAGGTTGAACGACGAGAAGTTCTTCAGCGCGTTGGTGGTGGTAGCCAGTCGGTTGCCCACCTGTCCGCGCACGCTGTTGTAGGTGCTCTTGGCCGAGCCGCCTTCCAGGTTCATGGCGGGTTCCACGCGGTTGAAGAGGTCGTCGCATATCTGCTGGGCACGTTGCCTCTCGAACACGCTGCCGCTCACGATGCAGTAGGTGTCGATGAACTTGCGCCGGAAGTCCTCGTTGTTCAGCAGATTCTTGAATAGCGTGACCAGCTTGATCTGTGCCCTGATGCGTCCCGTGCCACGGGGATAGAGTTCGTCGAAGGTCCACATCTCCTTGTTCATGAACTCATTAAACACGTTCGAACCGTAGTCGAAGGCGGCATCCACGTCGAAGAGTACGAAGCGGAACTTGCCGTTGTCGCGGTGGCGGAAGGCCTTCACGTTGTTGCGGGGCCAGTCGCTGCCGCCGTAGAAGAACTGGATGGCCATGTAGTTGGTAAATTCGTCGATGTCTAATAGCTGGCATATCTCCTGATAGGTCTCGCTGTTGGCTGCATCTTCCGACAGCACGTCGACCAGCTCGTCGTAGGCATCGGGTGTGCCGCATTTCTGTACGTAGCCCGAGTCGGGCGACATCTCCCATTGGTCAATCTCGTCGTCATCCCATCCGTAGTTGGCATAGACGTAGTGCTTGTTGTTCGGTTCGCGCACGTTGAGCACGCCCATATACTGTCCGTTGATGAACTCGTGTATAGGCTCATAGCCCTGCACGTCGATGTCCATGCCCGATGTCTGCACGATGTAGGCCAGCGAGGCATCCTTGAAGCGGCATGCGTTGTCGTTGCCGCCGTTGCGTATCTGTAGGGTGCGGTTGCGTATGTAGGGCTTCTGCGAGAAGAAGGGGTAGGGCAGGTTCTTCTCGCCGCCCAGTTCCTTGCTGCCTTTCAGCTTGAACGAGCGGGGGCTCCAGGCTCGGCTCCATCCGCCGCACATCTCCAGATCGACGTCCTGGTTCAGCACCATCTCGCCGTTGGCATCGAGGTAGGAGAAGTTCACGGGTCGCTCCCAGTCCATGTTCCAGTTGCACTTGTCGCCCTGACCGTTGCCGGGGCGTCCGTTGGGGCCTTTCACCATTACGCCAATCTCGCTGTCGTAGAGGAAGTCGGGGTCGCTGACCACGGCCACCACGGGCAGATAATACGCGCGTTCCTTATATATATAGGAGCGTGAGGTGACGGGCGAGGCGAGGCGGTCGCTGGCGAAGAGACGGAAGCGCAAGGTGGTAGTTGAACTGACGTTGAACTGTCCCGTGGTGCTTGTCGTGCCGTTCTGCATGGTGGGTAGCGTGCCGTCGTCGGTGTAGCGCAGTGTGCAGCCCGCAGGGATGGTCACGTTGACGCTGAGCTTTCCGGTGAACAGTTGCGAGGGCGTATCGACCACGGGGGCGGCCAACTGCTCGGAGGCAAAGGTGCTGGTTGCGTTCGAAGCACCGGGTGTGGCGGTCGAAGTCGTGCCCCATGTCGTTCCGCCGTCGGTGGTGCGGGCATAGCTCACTCGCTCCATGCTGGCGGGATAGGCTTGCTTGGCTAACGTCTGCCCCTTCGCGTTGCTGATGGTGATGGAGCCGCCGTCGGTGTCCAACTTGAAGGGCGCGTTCTGCTGGGCGATGTTGTTCGAGTCGAACCATATCACCTTGAATCCCTTGGCGGGCAGCACACCGACGGTGGCGGGCATGGTCCATGTCTCTCCGTCGTTGTTGCTCAGCACCAGTCCGCCCAGTTCCACGCCGAGGTCGGAGGGGTTGTACAGCTCCATCCATCCGTCGAAGTTGAAGGCGGGCGAGATGAACTCGTCCACGTTAGAGGCCATGATTTCGTTGATGACGAGCGACTCTGCCGTAGCCTCGTTGTGGTTCACGGTCAGTACGATGGTGCCTTTCTTGTTCGAGCCGTCGGTGGTCGTGGCCATGATGGTGACCGTTCCAGCACCTACGGCCGTCACCAGTCCCGTCTCGTCGACGGTGGCTACTGTCGGGCGGTTGCTCGTCCAGGTCACTTTCTTCTGCAGCGTGTTTTCGGGCAGCACGGTAGCCACCAACTGTAGTGTCTCGCCCACGAGCATTTGCTTCTTTTCGGCACTCACTTTCACGCTCTGTGCCTTCACGATGGTGCCGTAGTATTCCAGCCTGAAGTTGTCGAAGATGCACCAGTTGGAGCCCTGTGTCTCGTAGCAGTAGATACCAATCTGCGTCTCGCCGTTCGATTCAAACTCCATGCTGTTCCAGTATTTGTCCTCGGCGAATGCCTGGCTCGCTGCCCACATGGAGTTGGGGTAGTAGTCGTTGCCTTGGGGCGACCACCAGTCGCTGCCCCACGTCCAGTCGGGGTGGAAGGTCTCCGTGAACACGCTGACCAAGGGCTGTTCCTGCCAGTTCTCCTCCTCCTCGCTGGCATAGAGCATGGCCGTGACCACCTCGTTGCCGTCGGTATAGTCGCGGTAGATGTTGTTGAAGTCGCCGCACCGGTAGTAGGCCTGTACGCTCAGTCGGTACTTGCCCTGGGGCAGTCCCGTGAGTTGCTGGCTCAGGTTGAACCAGCCGTTCCAGAACTCCATGCAGCCATAGTTGATGGCTCCGTAGGAGCCGCACGACCCGAACTTCTCCCATCCGTTGTCGCCGTCTTCAAAGTCCGGGTTGGTGATGAATACGTCGGTCACGTCGTTCCATTGCTGTGCGTCTGCTGCATGGCCCGCGAACAATAACATTGCGATGAGGCATGCCTGCTTGATTTTGCTCATAATAATTAATAGATTGATAAGTTGGGTGCAAAGTTACGGAAAAACGAGTGAAGAACAAAAGAAACTCGTTTCTTTTTTCTTCCGAGTGGCAGTAACTTCGCGCTGCGAGCGCAAAGTTACGGAAAAAGCTTGTAAAGAACAACGGATTTTGGAAGATTAACGCAATTCGGCCTGAAATAAAGGCAAGACGGGGAAGAATGAAGAAGTTCAATTTGGGTCAAAAAGCAAATTGGGGAGGATTGGTGAAGCAGTTAGGTTTCTAATTCGTAACCCCAAAACTGGGTTCTGATGCAGGTTAATCGACTAAGCAAATTTGGGCAGAATGGGGCACCCATCACCGTCCTTACACCGTCCGTTTCTTATTCCGCAAACTGCTATATTTTGCATAGCGATGGATGCCAAAAGAAATAGTAGTTTTGCAGCCAAAATTAAAAAAGAGTAAGAAACATGAGAAGTACTTTCAACATTTTGTTCTATGTGAACAAGAGTAAAGAGAAGAACGGTGTGGTGCCTGTGATGGGCAGAGTAACAATTAATGGCACTCAGTCGCAGTTCTGTTGCAAGAAGACAATCCCGCTTGATATGTGGGACGTGAAGGGCAATTGTGCGAAAGGGCGAAGCAAGGAGGCTTTGCAGTTAAATCGTGAGTTGGATAACATCAAGGCGCAAATCATCAAACATTATCAGCGCCTTTCGGATAGAGAGGCTTTCGTTACGGCAGAGATGGTGCGCAACTCCTATCAAGGTTTCGGTAGTGAGTACGAGACCTTGCTGAACGCTTTCGACAAGGACATTGCCAACCAGAAGAAACGTGTAGGTAAGGACAGGTCGGCTGGTACTCTTTGGGCTATGGAGCGTTCACGGAAGGATGTGGCAGAGTTCATTCAGTCGCACTACCGTCGCACGGATATGTCTATGTTGGAGTTGACACCAGAATTTATCAAGGACTTTGCTGCCTACCTCAGTACTGACCGAGGACTTGCCAATGGAACTATCTGGCAGAGATGTATGTGGCTGAAAGGTGTTGTATTGAGGGCGCACTACAACGGCAAGATTCCCCGTAACCCTTTCGCACAGTTCCACATCAGCCCGAACTGCAAAGAAAGGGAATTCCTGACCGAGGACGAACTGAAGGCCGTCGTAACCCATGAGTTCGAGGATGACAATCTCGCCTTTGTTCGTGACATTTTTGTGTTCGTGTGCTTCACCGCCCTCTCGTTCATTGACGTGAAGAACCTGACGACTGACAACATCGTGGACATCAATGGAGACAAATGGATCATTGGTCATCGACACAAGACGGGCATCCCATTCCAGGTGAAACTGATGGATGTACCCTTGCAAATTATTGACCGCTACAAGCACCTACAAGAAGACAAACTGGTATTTGGCAAGATGAACTACTGGTCGATGTGCAAAAAGCTGAAAACAGTCATGAAAGCCTGCGGCATAGAGAAATCCATCTCCTACCACTGTGGCCGGCATTCGTTCGCCACATTGGCACTTTCAAAGGGAATGCCCATCGAGAGCGTGAGTCGTGTTTTGGGGCATACGAACATCGTCACAACCCAGATTTACGCGAAGATCACGAGCCAGAAACTCGACAATGACCTGACGATGCTTGGTGACAAACTCAATGCCTCATTCAAGAACCTCAAGACTGCACAGCAGGCATGACATATCAACTCCGATATAACGGCTACCATCCGTCCACCTTCATCCCCTCTGCCGATGCAAAGTTAGCACGGGCTTCTTCTGAAACGGACAATACTTGCGTGGAAAATCTTCCTCTCAACAGACTGCGAACGTATTTTCCACGCAAGTCCCGCCCGTTTCAAGCCCGTGTTCTTTCGACGCATCAGCAGAGGGGATGAGCGACGGACGGAATAGCACACAAGAATAAAGGCGGAAGGACTGACTCGTCATCAGCACTTCCGCCTTTTTTGTGTACTCTCAAATCGGAGAGGGGGAATCACTTTGGCAGGAATATCACATCACCTGTCCGTCATCTTGTAGGCAGGATGATAGTGTTTCTCCAAGAGTTCTTCCAAGTCACTCTCACGGTAGAGGATTTTTCCGCCAAGGGGAATGTAGGGCAAGATACCTTCATTGCGATACTCCTGCAATGTCCGTCGGCTCACCTTCAGAATCTCCGACACCTCCATGTCCGTCAGGTAGCGTTCACCGTTAAGCAACGGGCGGTAATTGCCAGTCACATTCTTGTAGAGGGCAAGCAGTTCCTTCATATCCTCCTTTACCCTCTTGACTCCGACATTATGCGGCATGATCAGTTCGTTCATAGGCATTGCGCTTTAAGTTCATACTCTTGGACTTCCCCTTGGTATTCACCACCGTAAGAATCCTATCCACATCCTCTGGCTTGTAATAGCACTTATGGCTGAATTGTGAGAATCCTAACGTCCCGTTGTCACGGAGCGTCTGTAATGTTCTCGGACTGATGTTCAGTATCTGGCACACGTCCTGGTTGTCGAGCCATTCGCCCAACCTTTTGTCGTTACCTCTATTGGCCATCGCCTTCATCTGTGCGACGAAACTGTTGAAGTTCGTCAGCAGCTCCTCGTAGGTGCTGCGTTCAATTGAAATAATCTCCATAGTCGTATAGTTTTTGTGTTCAATTCTTTAATTTGGCGGCAAAGATAATACAAATGGAAGAAACTGGCTGTATGCGAAAATTTTATTTTTAAATTTAACATTATCGAAGACCCGAGAGTTTTTTAATCGGTAATCCAAAGGAAACACGATACCATGATTATTGCTCAAATAAAGTCGTGGAATATGTTAATTTTTAAAAGAAAATTTTCCGAGACCCTCCATGTCACGGATATGTTGTTACTTCGCGCCCGAAAACGATAGTAATGGTAGACGTGCCGTCAACTGCTTGCAGGGTGGGAATGGGCTTGCCCATGTTATAGCCCACTATAACTACGGCGTAGTTAGTGGGCTCTCCGAGGGCAAAGGCGCTGCCCTTGACCCGTTCAAGGCTCTGCCCCGAAACCCCGCTCAGGCGTTTCACTCCTGAGAACCTGGACCAGAGAGTGACCCTCTCTGGACTCTCCGATCAGGGTTCACACCCCGATACCCCCCATTAAGGCACCTACTTACATCGTATATTGAACTTTTCACAAAAACTAATATAGATAATGATAGAGAACAGTAATTTAGCATGTGACCATATTGAGTCATGCAATATCGAACAGAGTGAACGCCATAACAGACGCGACGCAGACTACATCGCTTCACTCGACCCTCGTACCCTTTATGTCCGTCTGGAACTGACACATAATAATGATGTATATGTCGCACCAGAAGTGGAGGGCAAAACCCTTCAGGAAGTCTATGAAGAAATCAAGGTCATGGTGAAGCAGAAAACAGGCCGACGTATGCAGGAGAGAATAGTTGAGGCTACCGACAAGAAAGGCCGGAAGAAGAAGCGCAACGGCAGCAGTCCCATCCGTGAGAGTGTCGTCCGAATAAAGCCGGACACAACGATGGACGACCTGATGAGATACACGCAGAAGGTTCATGAGAGGTGGGGCGTGAGAGCCATCCAAATCCATATCCACAGGGACGAAGGGCACTACGAAGACCCAGATAACCCTGAGACATGGATTCCCAATCTTCATGCTCACGTCATCTGGGACTGGATGAACCATGAGACAGGTAAGTCTTATAAGCTCAACGGCAATGACTGTCGGCAAATACAGGACATGGTTGCGGAGTCATTGGGCATGGAGCGAGGCAAGAGCAAGGAAGAAACGGGAGCCGAGCACCTGAAACGTAACGAGTACATCCTTCAGAAGCAGAAGAAGGAACTCAGCGAACTGAAGGAGCAGACAAAGGAAATGCGAGACGACCTCCAGACTGCCATTGATGAGCGCAATCTCCTTCGGGCAGAAAATGAGTATGCCAGAGAGACCTTGCAGGATCTACGTCAAGAGGCTGCTGATGAACAGCAAAGGCTAAGCGATGAGTACGAAGAGAAGCGTAAGGCACTTGATGACTCCCTTGTGGAGAAGCGCAATGAGGGCAACAGGCTTAACATGAGCAACAAGTTAAGGGCCAAGCGGAACGCAGAGCTTGACAATGAGATTACACAGAAAACGGTGCAGTCCACCCGGCTTGACCACGAAATCACAAGCAAGAGCAATAAGGTTGAAGAACTCAACAGCCAGATAGGACAGGCGATAGAAGAGAAGTATGAGATAAGGGACCACAGCGACTGGCAGGAACCGATGTTCACAGGCATGGGCAAATACCTCTATGCTGTTGACGAGATGGTGAAGTTCTGTGTCGATGCCATTATAGACTTCGCCAAATCCGGCTCTGGCTGTCGTGGCGGTAATCATGGAGTGTATTTTTATGATGAGGAATCCTCAGCTATCAAAGCCCTTATGCTCAAGTTCGCCAAACTCGCTGCCGTCAGCATCGAGCATGTGGCTCAGTGGCTCGTATGGCTTGCCAAGGAATTAGGGCAGCTGACAAACATGGAGTTACATCGCGCCGATACTGAGGTCAAGGATATTGTTGATGGCAAGTACGACTGGCGAATTGAAAGGTATGAGAATCATAATGGGCTGTCGAGGTAAGCTACTTCACCCACTTGGCTATTAGTTCTTCGTCAGAACGTGTTTCGCCCTCAAAACTATCGACTTCTTTCCAGATGTCATCGTGCATGATGTCGCCGCTATAGTCTGCCACCCACTTTTGATGGCATCGCTTACAGATGGCTTTTGATGGTTGCGAGGGATGATTGTAGAGTATCTGATGTCCTTTCTTCTCGCAGATTTCTTTCGGTGTGGCATTGTCGGGATAGCCTTTCCACAGAGGCTCGTTCTCCCAATCTTGGGGAAATCCCATAGCAGCAGTGTCCACCGAGGGATATTTGTTGAAAAGATCATAGAGCTTTTCTCTGAAGACTTCGCCTCGCTCCATAGAGTCGAGCCAATAGACAATGTAGCAGAGTGTAGCGTATAGTTTGTTGGCATCAACCTGATAGTTGTTTATCCACAGACCGCGTAATCTGGCATTCAGTTGTGGCGTCGCTTTAAGGAATCTGTTCCATAGACGGGCGTGATGGGCGCAGTGGTTGCGAAGGTCAGCAAGGCTTCGCATCCAACTTTCAAGCACTTCATGCTGTGGTAGGTTAACCTCACGAGCAATCAACTTCTTCGTCTTCTTGTCAGCAAAGTTGTAATAGAGTTTCGAGAGCGTTCCCAAAGATGCCAGTTCCAACGTCTTCCATGCAGGCGGGAACTCAGGCTTGTTATAGTTGCGGAAATGCTCTTTGATGAAGTCTTCTTTTGAACGAGTCACTTCGCGGTCAAGCGAGTTGAGATTTTCGAGAAAGCGGTGCTCACTGTCGTGGAGATGCATCTGCATGAACCAAAACGCCCCATGCTGCATGGAAAAGTGCTGGATGATTTTCGAGCGTAGAGCCACCTCAATACGCTGGATCGCAGAGAATAGCAACTGGCGTAGCTCATTGTCAAATTCATAAAGCGCAACGGCATTCTCGAATGTTGAGCCAGGCTTGAACTGATGCGTCTGCTTGTCGGCCTCCATAGGACGAAGATAGGCAGCAAAGCGAAAGTAACTTACCTCACTCAAAACTTTCTTTGCCTTGTCCTCGTCTGCAATAATCAGACCCAGTGACCTGAGTTTGGCTATCTGGTCATTGATGCTCAGTGGTTGTTTTGTATAGATGTTCATAATGCTCTAAAATAAAAGACCCGCCCTGGTTCGCTGTTCTACGGGAAGCGTGGCGGATTCTGTCGGTGCAAAGATAAGTATTATTTCTGAAAGTTCCAAGAATAATGCCAAGATTTTATGTGTTTTTCTATAAATCCGCCCCTTTTTATGCGTTTTTTCTAATAAAATAAGAAAAAATCGACTCAATCTTGAAATCTTTTTGTATTTTTGCAGGTGCAATCCGTATGGAGAGCAGACATATTGGTTATGAATTAGCGTTCGCTATCTCATTCGACATCTGGGAATGTAGGAGTTTTACGGATGTACGTCTTTCGACAGAATAGATAATGTGAACGCTCACGCGATAGCGTGGGCGGAACTTATCTACGAAGACGGGCACCTCCTACAGCCTCCAGATTAGATGAAGAACGTTCACGCTTCTTCTTTGCCATACGAAACTGAAACTTATAAATATATTAAGAGTTATGAAAAGGTGTTTGTTATTTGTCATCTCATTAATTCTATTGGTCTCTTGTGCACAGACCAATCGACACTCAGAAAAAGCCGCTCCAAATCGGATTAATCGAGACGGAAGCATTGCATTTATGGGGGTACGATTGGGATTGCCAAATGATTCAGTAAAAACAGTTCTTCAGTCTGATGAGAATTTTATTATCAAGGAATTCCCTGATATATACACAAGATCTGGTCATAATACTTTTGATGGCTGGGATGAAGATGTTGTTTGTACATTCTTCTGTTCCATTATTGATACAAAGAATGATAGTCATGGAGGATGGGGAAAGGTCAAATCTGATGCGGATAGCGTGACAACCATCTATTACTATATTCCCGTAGAAAACCAAACGGATTCGGTATATGAACGATTAAAGCCTCTATTTGAGGAGCGCTATGGCGCCCCAGATGAAGAATACGATTCTTATAAAGTGAATGATAAAGATGTTGAAACTACGCTATATGACAGAGGATGTTATTGGGATTTTGCAAATAATCAGCGCATCTATCTGAACGATGTTGTTTATAGGGGCTACAAATATGGAGGTATTTTTTCGGATGCCTTACGTGTTGAGGTTGTTTATCGTGATATGAAACCTGTTTTTAGAAAAGAAGAAGCTCAAAAGAAGAAAAAACAACAAGCGGATATAGAAAAGAAAAAAGCAGAAGAGGAAAGAGTTAAGGAAAATTCGAAGAGGCGCGAAGAACAGCAATTGTAAGGCAAAGGCATTAAAGATACTTTAAGTTTGACACTTATGATTATAACTACTACCCATAAAATAGCAGGTTACAAGATAGATAGTTATCTTGGCCTGGTAAACGCAAACCAAGTTATTGGTGCCAATCTGATTTCAGATTTCATAGCTTCTTTCTCTGATGTGTTTGGAGGTAGTTCTGGCACATATAGAGAAAGACTTGATGTTTTGTATAGAGATGTCAAGAACCAGCTCGAACAAAAAGCATCCGCCATAGGAGCAAACGCTATTCTTGGTGTTCACATAGACTTTGATGAAATATCAGGTAAAGGCAAAAGCATGTTTATGATAACTGGCTATGGTACTGCTGTTATCGTAAGCCATGAAGTTGAGAAGCAGAAAAAGA
This sequence comes from uncultured Prevotellaceae bacterium, assembly GCA_900318815.1. GTDB lineage: Bacteria > Bacteroidota > Bacteroidia > Bacteroidales > Bacteroidaceae > Prevotella. The sequence continues at coordinate 133,430 of ONMA01000026.1, read as the reverse complement.
TTGAAAGGTACGAAGTCTATCAGAAACTATACAACCTTGCTAAGTTCAAGGAGGCTGGTGTTATAACTGACGAACAATACGAGGCAGAGAAGAGTAATATCATTCTTAGCCACGAAGCCAGCATCGCAAAGGAGATAGAGGACATTAAGACAGAAAACGAGCACAAGGAGGCTGTTAAGCAAGCTCAGGTATTGGCCCAACAACTTGCAGAGCAAAAAGAGAGGGAACTGCAAGAAGAACTGGAGCGACAAGCAGAAGAGAGGCGGCAGAATATGACAGACAAAGAACGTGAGGCTATTTTGAGGAAAGAAAAAGAGCCGGAAATAGAAGAAGCATATAAAGAGTTCCTGAACAAAGCCCCCAGCACAATAGTTCTTGTCAGAAACCTGCTAAGTTCTAATGTTGCTTCTCCACAGGAGCCGTTACGTAGATTGACGCAAAGCGAGATAATGAACGCTTCATACGAAAGTATGGGTATCAACGCCTCCAACAAAGCAGCTTTCAATATTGGGCTTTTGTTAAAACATGGGCAGCTTGCAGAAGCATGTAAGTATTATATAGATCTTGTTGGCGATGATGATATTGACGAGGCAAAATCATACGTGAACAGCGTCTATGACATGATGGTATTCAAGGATCAGAAAGCTTTTGAAAGAATGGCCAAGAATCTGGTAGAGTTTAAATGCCTTGGCAAAACAGATGAAGCCATTATTGAATTTTCAATGTACGCTGTATGTGACAAGGAAATAGCAAGACAGGTAATAGAATTGTTATAGTGATTGCAAGAGAGTGAAGAAACACGAAAATAATGTAAGTTTGCATTAAATCAAATAAATAGTGTTTTCCGTTATGTTTAAATGAAATTCAACAATTAATAATGTATTGATAATGGACAAGTTAGGTTGTTTGGTCATTGTTTTTTTCTTTTCACTCATTGCAGGTTTAGGTTATCTTGTAGAGGGAGAGATTTTGTATGCTGTTTTGTGGCTTTTGTTTCCAATAATTTCCATAGTGTATGTCGTTTACAAATGGCCTCATTGGAAACGAGAAGAAGCCTTACATAAGATGTACAACTACCCTGAAACTATTAGTTTGGAGTTTGGTGATCAGTGGAATAGAGAATTTCAAGGGCTTATCTCAAAAGCTATTGATTCAACAAATGATCCTGAAAAGAAGAGCAATTTAAAAAGTTGCCAGAAAGTCGTTAAGAATATCAAAGATGATGCAGGCTTTTATTACTTGCAACGTACATTTCGATTAACAGGTTGCCATATCTCCATAACAGACTCAAATGGCAAGTGTATCTCTACAATTGTATAATATTCAATATTTGTTAAACGTTCAAATATAAATACCTATGCCGTCATTCTTAATTCGAGGCCTTGCCCGATACTTTGCTGCTTCTTCGATGGCCAGCAGTTCAAGCTCTTCGTCAAGCTCTCCTTCCAGTGGAGAGGGAATATCAAAGGGTATTGGTGTATGGAACAAGAGTATGAAGTGGCTCATCCCCTTTGTACAGGCTACAGGCTACCGCATTGTTATTGAAAATCCAAAGTCCCACGAAACAATTGTTATTGACGAAGAGACGCAAAACTTTCCACATCTTACTTCAGAATGGTTAAACCGATATAACAAAGAGGAAGTTATTGAGTGGATGGATAGAGAGAAGGAAAAGGAATATGCACGACATGTCGCAGAAGCTCGTGGTCGCGAGCGTTTTGGTAGTAGCTTCACTATTGATGAACAAGATAATAAACAATAGTATAGCCATTCTTTCCTTATGAAGAGAGACGATATAAAAAAGGAAAAAGAGTTTCAGAGCATTCTACCCATAATGAAGGAATTGGGACTTGATGCACAAAAGGCAAGGAATCTTTTAATCGATTCTGAAAAACCAGACTTTATTTTTATGTATGAAGGTAAAACTGTGGGTATAGAAGTTATAGAGTGTCATCCAGAAATCACAAAGGGGAAGGGAGCCGTGAACCTTAGGGCAGCAATGCAAAGGACAAGGGAGATTTGTAAATTTATAGAAGAATTACAAGATGCCAAAGGCGAAGTGGTAAACTATCAGCTTGGGTTAAATTTTGTGCTTTTATTTGATTTACAGAAAGATAAATTAAGAAGACCTGAAAAAGAAAGAATACAAGAAGAAGTCTATGGAGAGATGCAAAAGCGCATTGCCAATGGCGATTATATCTCTTTTGGAGATGATTACCAGTTATTACACAATGAATGGGCCAAACCTTATTATTATATAAGGGACATAGTGATTGACGAACCATTGGAAAAATCAATAGTAACTTATTCCTATCCAGCTAGAGGTGCTATTACAATAGAACATGAAGTTGTTTTAAAAGCAATAGCAGAGAAAGAGGCAAAGATAGTTTCCTATCAAAAAGAACATCCAAAAATTGATGAATATTGGCTCTGTATCAATATTCCGATGGGTACTAATCGTACACTATATGGATTTGATGGACTAACAATAGATACGCTATATGATAGAGTGTATATAACTGATCATACATGTGTTCGTTTAAAATGAAGAGAAAATGAAAGAAACAAAATTCATATTCATATACCTCTTTTCCCTACTCTTGATGGCATCATGCTCATTTAGTAGTAAGAATAAAGAATCTGATAATTCAAGAAGAAACGATTCCATTATCAATGCGCAAGTAAAAGCGTTGATAGATTCGACATTATCTTCATATATTCGCTTGCAATGGGAGTCTTTCAATATAACCAGTTCGTACAGTAATAATGATACAATTAAAAACATAAAGGGAAAACTTCGAAGCGACCAGTACTTCAATAAAACATTTGATGTGGCTGGTTCATATAAGATTCGCCAAAACTCGGCCATTTGCAAAATCCTTTCTGTGAGCCATGAGAAAGTTGGTAACATATTTGAAATGAAAGAAATGTATGACTCTATTTTTACGTTCTATACAGATAGTGCAACGTTTTTGGAAAAACTAAATCAGTATTGGGAGCATCCTGATAAAGAAGACCAATTAGCATTAGACCGCTTTAACCTTGTTGCGAGGGCATACGCTAATGAAACTAAGGTCCATTTTGGAATTAGTGAATATGATTATAAAACATTGGGGAAGGACTATCAAAGGAATTTCTATGAAGGCCTCATTGGAAAAGGAGCTTTTGAATTAGCAAAACCAAGATTTTACAGGAATAAATTTATTGGTTTTGATATTATTGGTGGAAGTGACAAGTCTTTCGATTTTACTCATGTTTGGGGTCATACAAAAATGGTAGAAGACAAAAAGGTTGGATATGATTCAAATGTAATGTATATACGTGTATTCGTTTGTGATCTCTGTAGAATAAGAATTTCTTCAGAATACGACCAATTTGACAAGGTTACTAAACACTCATTAGAAGTCTACTGGAATAAGTAAATAAAAACATATATAAAGAATGGAAGACGGTTTTTTACTTCAACTCAGTTTTGTTGAAAATTTATAGTTTAATAATTAAGACTCATTATGTACACGTTTAATAATATAACAGACCTGCAGGCATTAATAGAAAATGCTGTAGACGAACATTCTGAATTGGAATATAAGTTGTGCTTTGGAGATACTGACGAGGAATGTAAAAATGGTGTTAAGCGACCATGTTGTGGGAAAAAGAAAAAGGATTGGAAAGCAGAGTTTGTAAAAGATGTCAGTGGCATGGCAAATGCTAATGGTGGTCATATAATCTATGGTATAAGAGAGGAAAAGGATGAGCAGGGGCGCAGAATTCCTAAACAGTTGGAACCCATTTCCCCCAGAACCGTTGACTGTGACCAGTTAACTCGTATTTTAACTCAGCACATAAGACCTGCACTAGATGTTACTGTGAGTTATCTACCTGACCCTCAAAAGGAGGGAGGCTATTTTGTCATCAAAGTACCAAAAGGCAGCACTGCTCACCAAAACTTGTATGATAAATGTTATTACCGTCGTCATAATGCTACTGTTGAAGCTATGGAAGACCATGAAATCCGTGATGTTATGAACAGGGTCAAAGAACCTGTTATTGATTTGGAATTCAGTATTGTCAAGACGGTCACCCATCGTAAAAGATCCAGCCAATATTTAGCAGGTGTTAAGGTCGTAAATGGAGAACTGCCCGATAAAGTTTCATACAAGTTTCAATATCAATTAGTAAATAATGGAAGCGTATATGCCAAATACGTTAACTTCTTTGTATATATTCCCTGCGATATTCTGGCAGAAGAGACCAAAGATGTTAAAGATGGTATTGCTTGCTTATATGGTGACAATAAAATCTATGATGCTATTAACATAAAAGGTCGTTTGTCTGGCAATGGTTCATTAAGATATGAGCCAATTTTACCTCACATGTATGGCAGGGTCTTCGATGTTGATATAAAACTGAATGAAGAACAATCATTAGAAGATTTATTCATTAGATATGAAATACATGCAGATAATGCAGAGACAAGAAGTAGAACAATAAAATTAAGAGATATAGAGTTATTGCTGAAAGAGGAAAACATATTATGTGACTTCACTGGTAATCCAATTGTTGTACCCAATACAGATTTCTTGGGATTGTAAAAAAGAAGACAATATAAATATTCCAATACTATAGTTAAGCTGTAAGTAGTAAGAGTAATTAAGGAGGTGACATCATCCAACATTTGCGACACGTCACAAACATTGAGTAATAGGACGTAGCCTAAAATCCACTTTTCTGACAGGTGTCACACAAGATGCCACAATCGTTTCAAAAGTCATGAGTAAGCTCGCTAGAAAAACAGGTATATATTTGGTTATCTCAAAAATAGTCATTACCTTTGCACCCGATGATGAGTCATAGTACGGCTGGTGGCTCAGCGTCATGGGTTCTTTGAATGCAATTCATAGCAGAATGTGGAATTGAGTACGGTCTCCAAATCGTAACCCCATTTTCCTTCAATTCCCCAAACTGCCTTTATACAAAGAAAAGCAAGAAATCTTCGCAAAGTTACGGAAAGTCGAGTGCAAAACAAACAAAGAATTGTAATTTTTATGCCATATTTGCGTTTTTTTCTCCGACGCGAAGCGTATTTCCAAAAAAATGACTACCTTCGCGCTTGTTATGCTGACAGAGAAGACCATGGAACGTTTGCGAGTGCTCGCAGAGTCGGCGAAGTACGACGTGTCGTGCTCGTCGAGCGGCACCGTGCGCCGTGGCAAGCAGGGCATGGTAGGCTCCACGGTGGGCGGCGTGGGCATCTGCCATTCGTTTGCCGACGATGGCCGCTGCATCTCCCTGCTCAAGGTGATGCTCACCAACCACTGCATGTACGACTGTGCCTACTGCATCAACCGCCGCTCCAACGACATCAAGCGAGCCACGCTCTCCGTCACCGAGCTGGAGGAGATCACGATGGAGTTCTACCGCCGCAACTACATCGAGGGGCTGTTCCTGTCGAGCGGCGTGGTGCGCAACCCCGACTACACCATGGAGCGTCTGGCCGCCATTGCCCGCGACCTGCGCCTCGTACACCGCTTCAATGGTTACATCCACCTGAAGAGCATCCCCGGCTGTTCGCAGGAACTCCTCAACGAGGCCGGACGCTATGCCGACCGCATGAGCGTGAACATCGAGATTCCCCGTGAGGAGTCGCTGAAGCTGCTGGCACCCGAGAAGGATCACCAGAGCGTGTTCCAGCCCATGCGTCTCATCCAGCAGGGAGTTCTTGAGAACAAGGAGGACCGCAAGCGTTACCGCCATGCGCCCCGCTTCGTGCCCGCAGGGCAGTCCACGCAGATGATTGTCGGGGCCACCAAGGAGACCGACCGTGACATCCTCACCATGTCGTCGGCTCTCTACGCACAGCCCACCATGCGCCGCGTCTACTACTCCGGCTATGTCAGCGTGAACACCTACGACCCGCGACTGCCCGTCCTCAAGCAGCCGCCCCTCGTGCGCGAGAACCGCCTCTACCAGGCCGACTGGCTCTTGCGCTTCTACCATTTCAATGTAGAGGAGATTGTCGACGACCTGCATGCCAACCTCGACCTCGAGGTCGACCCGAAGCTCGCCTGGGCCTTGCGCCACCCGGAGTTCTTCCCCGTCGACATCAACGCTGCCGACTACGAGCAGCTCCTGCGTGTGCCGGGTCTCGGCACGAAGTCGGCCTGGCTCATCGTCAACTCCCGCCGTTTCAACCGTCTCACGTCTTTCGACCTGAAGAAGATGGGGGTGGTGATGAAGAAGGCCAAGTACTTCATCACTTGCAACGAGCTTACCCGTTCGCAGGGCTTTGCCGTCCCTGCTCCCATTGTCGGCATCAACGAACTGCGTCCCGAACGGCTCCGTCCCCTCCTCATCAGCAAGGCCCAGCAGAAACGCATCGCCGACGAGCAGCAACTCTCCTTTGATTTCAAGGACGAGTAAGAACTTTCCGGTCGCTAATATGTTAAGTAACATGCAAAATGTAAAATGGTACGATTTCGGAGGTACGAAGGTACGAGGGTACGAGGATAGACTCTTCGCGGAAAAATAAAAATTTGTGAGTAGAATTAGAAATAATTGAAAGGAAATGCGTAACTTTGCGGGCAGAAATCGATTGGCAATATGTGTTTAGTATCTGAATATGTCCGTAAGGAAAGCCGATTCCCGCTATTCGTGCAGGGCGACTCGTTAGAGGTGCTGCGACGCATTTCTGACAGCTCCGTGGACTGCTGCGTGACGAGTCCGCCCTACTGGCAGAAGCGGCAGTACGAGAACGGCGGCATCGGGCTGGAGGACTCGCCGCAGGAATACATCGACAGCCTGTACGAAATCATCAAGGAAGTGAAGCGCGTGCTCAAACCGAGCGGTGCCTTCTGGCTGAACATCGGCGACTCGTACCACAACAAGTCGCTGCAGGGCATACCTTGGCGCGTGGCACTGAGGATGATTGACGACGGATGGATTCTGCGCAACGATGTCATCTGGAACAAGCACAAGGGTGGACTCTCGCCCAATCCCGACCGCTTCGGCTCGGTGTTCGAGGATTTCTTCTTCTTCGTGAAGAGCGACAAATATTATTTCGATGCCGACTCCATTCGCTCGAAGCCCCGCCAAGCCATTGTGAAGAACGGCGCGGTGGTCTCGGCCACGGGCGTCAGCGGCATACGCTACAAGCGGCAGATAGAGCTTTCGACCAGCCTGACAGAAGAGGAAAGAAAGAACGCCATGACACAGTTGGAACTGGTGCTCGACCGCATCAAGCGCGGCGAAATATCCGACTTCCGCATGGTCATCCGCAACGAGCAGCGCACGACGCACAGCGACTCCACGAAACTCTCTGGCCGTGCCAAGGAACTGAAGGAGAAAGGTTTCTACTTCCTGTTCTATAATCCCAAAGGTACGATGCCAAACGATGTATGGGACATCATTCCCGAAGACACGCAGCACCGCAAGATGCACTTCGCCCCATACCCCGAGGAACTATGCGTCATCCCCATCAAATCGACCTGCCCGCAGGACGGCGTGGTGCTCGACCCCTTCAGCGGCACGGGCACGACGATGAAGGTGGCATACGAGCTGGGGCGCAAGTCCGTCGGCATCGACCTGTCGAACGAATACATCAAATTAGCCAAGCAAAGAATATGTCAAGAGTCAGGGAACTATTTACCTTTTCAGTAGAGCGTGACGATGTCAAGTGGAAAGGGCTGATTAAGAGTCAGCAATGTCGCTATTCTGGTAAAAGATGCTTCAAGGTACGCAAAAGTCAGGCCACGGTCAGCATCGGCACCTGTACTGTTTGTTACGGAGCAGAAAATAAGGACGTCATCATCTGCCCCCATCGCCTACTGGAACGCAATCAGATATTCGCCGACTGTCTGCACCTGCTTACTTCGCATCAGCCTGGCAACGAACTGCACCTCGTGCCAGAAGTGGCCATACCCGGCGGTAGCGTGGACTATTTCCTTGTTTCCACAGACTCGAACCGCAAAGTGAAAGACTTCGTCGGCATCGAACTTCAGACAATGGACACCACGGGAACGGTATGGCCTGAGCGCGAACTCGCTTTGCAAGAGTTAGGACTGAAAAAGAATGTCCCCGCACCAGAGAAGTCTTTTGGCATGAACTGGAAGATGACTGCCAAGACCATCCTCGTTCAGCTTCATCATAAAATCGATACCTTCGAGAGCATCAACAAGCATCTCGTCCTCGTCATTCAAGACCATCTTCTCGAATACATAAAGAAAGAGTTCTCGTTCGACCACGTGAACACCCAGCCGCTCATCGGCGACTCCATGCACTTTCACGCCTACAAGCTCAAAAAGGAAAGCAAAGACTATAAGCTGGTGCTCGACAGCCGTTGCAGTACCGACAGCGAGGGAATCTCAAAGCTCTTAGGCTTGAACGCTGAGGCCAATGTCGGCTTCGAGGAAATCGCAAAGATTCTGGAGACAAAGATTTCCGATTCCACGGTATTCTCGATAACCTAAAAACACGTAATGAAGTTAGTCTAATCCTCTAACATTAAATAAAGTGTGCAACGAGAGTTTTGGGGATTTTACGTAAATAGTTTATATTCAAGACTTTATCTTATCTTGTATTCGGAAGACACCTATTGACGTTGCTGTTAAATAATCCTTGACACCTTGGCGAAGCATTCGTTACACCCTGACGAGGCATTCATCACACCCTGAGGAAACATTGATTACACCGTGATGTCACATTAATCACGGTGTGATTCGCCATTCATCAAAGCGTAAAGTCCATTTCGTTGAGGTGTAAACTCACATTCTTCACTCTTCACTCTTCACTTCCCGTTCTTTTTCGCAAAAATCATTCTTGGAAACGAATTGCCTTCGCTCGACCTAAATTTTATTCACCTTTTTTTTCTTAGAAACGAATTTCCTTAATTGACCGTAATTTTATCCACGAATTTTTTTAATTTTCAACCTTGCTCAAAGAATAATTAAGAAAAATTCGTGGATAAAATTAAGGTCAATTAGAATAATTCGTTTCCCGAAAAAAGAAGAATTACGGAAATTACGGAACAATTACGGTTATTATGGCAATTAGTTTCTTTTTTTGAAACGAATTTCCCTAATTGGCCTTAATTTTATCCACAAATTTTCTTAATTATAATTTCAATCTCACTCGAAGAATAATTAAGAAAAATGAGGAAGAAAGCCGAGTTGCAGATAAATTCTCGAGAGAATTGAGCAGTAAGAATGCTGTTTGGCAAGGGTAAAGATGTACTTTACGCATCAATTCTCTCGAGAATTTAAGTGCAAGTAGCAAACGCCCTGTTTATCGGCATTCTGTCACCCTGTCACCCTTAAAGAAGAAAATTCCTATATATATAACGATTAAATAAAATTCGTGATAAAAATTAGTTTCAATTAGAATAATTCGTTTCAGAAAAAAAAAGAAGAATTACGGAACAATTACGGGCATTACGGTAATTTGTTTCCCCCCAAAAAAAGAAACGAATTTCCGTAATTGACCTTAATTTTATTCACGAATTTTTTATTTTTATTTCTTAGTCAAAGATAAATTAAGAAAAATTTGTGGGATAAATTAGATTCAATTAGAATAATTCGTTTCCAGAAAAGAAGAAGAATTACGGAACAATTACGGGTATTACGGCAATTTGTTTCAGAAACAAGCAGGTTTGGAAACGAATTTCCTTAATTGACCTTAATTTTAACCACGAATTATTCTTAATTTTATTTTTCTATCTTAGTCAAAGAATAATTAAGAAAATTCGTGATAAAAATTAGGATGAATTAGGACAATTCGTTTCAAAAAAAAGAAAAATTACGGGAGAATTACGGGTATTACGGCAATTTGTTTCAGAAACAAACAGGCTTGGAAACGAATTTCCTTAATTGACCTTAATTTTATCCACGAATTTTCTTAATTTTATTTTTCTATCATGGTCAAAGAATAATTAAGAAAATTTGTGATAAAAATTAGAATGAATTAGGACAATTCGTTTCAAAAAAAAGAAAAATTACGGGAGAATTACGGGTATTACGGCAATTTGTTTCAGAAACAAGCAGGTTTGGAAACGAATTGCCTTAATTGACCTTAATTTTATCCACGAAATTTCTTAATTTTAATTTCAATCTCACTCGAAGAATAATTAAGAAAATGAGGTAGAAAGCCGAGTTGCAGATAAATTCTCGAGAGAATTGAGCAGTAAGAATGCTGTTTGGCAAGGGTGCAAACGCCCTGTTTATCGGCATTCTGTCACCCTGTCACCCTTAAAGAAGAAAATTCCTATATATATAACGATTAAATAAAATTCGTGATAAAAATTAGATTCAATTAGAATAATTCGTTTCAGAAAAAAAAAAGAATTACGGAACAATTACGGGCATTACGGTAATTTGTTTCCCCCCAAAAAAAGAAACGAATTTCCGTAATTGACCTTAATTTTATTCACGATTTTTCTTTTTTGGAAACGAATTGCCTTAATTGACCGTAATTTTATCCACGAATTTTCTTAATTTTAATTTTCTATCTTGCTCGAAGAATAATCAAAGATATAGTCAATGATTAATTAAGAAAATTTGTGGGAAAAATTAGATACAATTAGAATAATTCGTTTCCCGAAAAAAGAAGAATTACGGAAATTACGGAACAATTACGGTTATTACGGCAATTAGTTTCTTTTTTAGAAACGAATTTCCCTAATTGACCTTAATATTATCCACAAATTTTCTTTTTTGGAAACGAATTGCCATAATTGACCGTAGTTTTATCCACAAATTTTCTTTTTAGAAACGAATTGCCCTAATTGACCTTAATTTTATTCACGAATTTTCTTAATTTTAATTTTCTATCTTGCTTGAAGAATAATCAAAGATATAGTCAATAATTAATTAAGAAAATTCGTGATTAAAATTAGATTCAATTAGAATAATTCGTTTCAGAAAAAAAAGAAGAATTACGGAACAATTACGGTTATTAAGGCAATTAGTTTCCCCCCCCTCCACCAAAATCCCTCCACCAAAGCCAAACCCCCTCAATCGTTAAAACATCTTAAAAAATGGGGGGGGTATTGCCCTCTTTTGCACATTATTTGCTAAAAAAACCGTAATATTGCAAGTTGAAAGCGAAAAAGGCACGAAAGTGGGCTCCATGGCCGACGTTTGCGCCCTATTCACTGACAGAGAATAACTAACATCATATTAACGAAAAAAAATCACAAAAATGAACATGAGAAAGAAAACAAAATCTTTCGCCTTGACGCTCACGACGAGGGTCAGGGCAGCCATGTTGCTCATTGCCATGCTGTGCTGTGCCACAGGAGCATGGGCAGACGAAGTGGAGATTGGAGACGGAACTTCAACTAATAAGTACGTTCCTATTGGCACCTACTACAACTACTCCATCACAGAGCAGCTCTACACGGCTGACGAGATTGGAACGGCGGGAACCATCACCAGCATCAGCTTCCACTATACCGGTGCTGCTGCTAAGGACTTCCCGATTGCCGTTTACATGGCAAACGTTGATGCGGAAGACCTGGAATCAGAAGGCATCAGCCTCGCCGATGCCGGTGAGGTCTTCAACGGAACGCTTTCCGTTCCCGCAGAAGACGGCTGGGTAACCATCGAGCTCGACACGCCCTTTGCTTACGACGGGACATCGAACCTCCTGATTGGTATTAACAAAGGTTGGGTGTATTACTTCAACGGAGATAGTTGGTATTGCACTGCAACCGAAAGCAAAATGACCCGTTACAACCATAACGACGGAAATGCCTACGACATCACCGCAACTGTGCCGGGGGAGGCAATAAACAACCGCCCGAACATCAAGATTGAAATCACTCCTTCTGGTGGCGGCGTGGTTTACAACAAGCCTACCGATCTTATTGTCAGTGACCTGACAAGCACTGGAGCTACCATTTCGTGGACTGCTCCAGAAGGTTCTCCTACTGGCTATGCCTACCAGTACAAGAAGGCATCTGATGCCGACTGGAGCGCAGAGACCTCGGTGAATACCACATCTGTTGCCCTCAGCGGCTTAGAGCCAGCAAAGGCCTACAACTTCCGCGTGAAGGCTGTCTATGGCACTGATGGCGAGAGCAAATTTGTCTCTATAAAATTCACCACCGACTGCGACGTTATCACCACCTTCCCCTGGACCGAGAACTTCGAGAGCTACGCAAGCGGCAACTTCAACGCCCCCTGCTGGGTGAATGAGCATATTGACGGCAGCGGTTCAAATATTTTCAAGATTAGTACCAGCAGCTTGGGTGGCAACAGCACCCATCAGTTGCAGCTACCCGATATGAACCAAGGCACGCTGACCAAGCTGGTGCTTCCTGCAATGGACCTGAACGGCAACTATCAGTTTGTCCTGGATGTTTATCGCAGCAGCAGCACATACAACGATAGTTACGCAAGTGAAGGCATCCGCGTTTTCGTCAGCGCTGATGGACAAATCGAAGGTGCCACCGAGATTGGTTTCATTCCTCGTCATTACGCTGTGAGCAGCACAATCGTCCCGGCAGAAGCAGCTTCTGGCTGGTACACCTATGAGGTGCCCATCCCGATGACGGGCACCTGCCACCTCATCCTTCGCGGCGAAAGCCAGTATTGCACAAGTACCTATATGGACAACTTCGTCGTTGAGCTGGTTCCCACCTGCCGGAAGCCCACTGGCGTGAACGCTTCTGACGTTACCAACCACACGGCCACCATCGGTTGGACTTCTGAGGCCACCGAATGGGTTGTGGCCTACAAAACCGATGCCGACGAAGAATTCACCGAAGTCGCAGCAGTGACCGAGAATCCTTACACCCTTACTGGTCTCGCCGCTGAAACGATTTATACCGTGAAAGTGCGCACCAACTGCGGCGGCGGTGACTATAGCGACTGGACTGCCCCCGTGAACTTCACCACCGACATTGCAGCCCCAGTTCCCACTAACGTGGCCGTCAGCAATGTCACCAACAAAGCGGCCACAGTCAGCTGGGTCAGCGATGCTACGAGCTTCAACGTGCAATACAAGGCAACCAGTACCGAAGAATGGCAGACGGTCACTGCTACGGCAAGTCCCATCACCATTACTGGCCTGACCCCTGAAACCGAATACGAAGTGCAAGTGCAGGGCAACTACGGCGATTTGGATGGCCTAAGCGCATGGTCGGCTGCTGTCACCTTCACCACCGACATTGCCTTCCCGGCACCCACGGCTGTCGCTGCCAATCATGTCAAGGCAACCAAGGCTGATATCAGCTGGACGGGCGAGGATGATGCCACGAGCTTCAACCTGCGTTACGCCTTAGATCTAGGCTTCTATGAAGACTTTGAGAACGGTCTCGGCCAGTGGACTGTCGTTCGTAATGGCGAAGGTGATGGGAACACGGACTGGCATGTTGTTAATTCCAACACTATATTCAGCGATGGGGCAATCCCCGCACACAGCGGCAATTATGTTGTCATGTCAAGAAGCTATAGCGGCTCAGCATACAATGTTGACAACTGGCTCATCAGCCCGCAGGTGAATCTGGGCGGTACCATGACGTACTGGGTAAGGGACGATGGAAAGTACCATGAGCACTATGACATCTATGTCTCTACTACCACTACCGACCTCTCTGCCTTTACAAAGGTTTACGAGCCTGGCAATGCTTCCGGCGAATGGACAGAGGTGACAGTCGACCTAAGTGCATACGCAGGACAGCAGGGCTATGTCGCCTTCCGTAACACGGACAACGACCAGGATTTCCTCTTCATTGACGATGTCACCATCGCTGCCCAGTCATCAACCATCGATTGGATGACCGTCAACAACGTCACCAGCCCCTACACCATCACAGGACTTACGCCCGAGACTGATTATGTTGCAGAGGTGCAGGCTGTCTATGCAGGCGGCAGCAGCACATGGGCTCCGGCCAACTTCACCACACTTGCGGCCAATGCTATTCCCTTCAACCTGCAGGCTGATGACATCACGGGCACCACGGCCACCCTTAGCTGGGACGGTGCGCAGGACAGCTACAACGTGAGGTATCACTCTGTCTATTATTTTAATCCTTTCAATACAGATGAGGACAGGGCAGGATGGACTTCCAGCAAGTCAATCTATGGCACAGAAGACACGGTTTATAACATACCGGAAGTCAACAACTACTTCCTCTCAATGGGTTGGGAATCGACAGCGGAAGATTTCATTTATTCTCCTGAACTGCCCGCGTACCCCAGTGGAAGTACCCTTGAGTTCTACCACTTCTACCTGAATGAAGCAAACACCTTCCAGGTTGGTTACTCGACCACGACCAACGACGCCACTGCATTTACCTGGAGCAATCCTATAGCAGCGACTGTGTCTTATCAGAATGGCGCATATACCGTCAAGTACAGCCAGACGCTGCCCGACGGTGTCAAGTACGTTGCCTTCAAGGCCACTGCCAGCAGTCAGAACAAGTGCATCCTCATCGACGACTTCAAGATTTTCAAGGGTGCTTCTAATAATGAATGGGAAGAAACCGTCTCCAATGTCGATGCCAACACACTCGCCATCACCGGCCTCACATCTGGCACTGAGTACGAATGGCAGGTTCAGGGCAACTTGACTAATGGCACCACCAAATGGATTTCTGCTTTCTTCACCACAACAGCAGACATTGAACTGGCCAACGATGCTACGGACAACAGCGACATCATTGCCAACAACGCCGACAAGGTGGCTAATGTCACCCTGAGTGGCCGCACGCTCTACAAGGACGGCGAGTGGAACACCATCTGCCTGCCCTTCGACCTGGTGCTCGAAGGCTCGCCCTTAGAGGGTGCCACGGCCAAGACGCTGACCAATGCCGAAGTGACGGATAATGGGGAGTACACACATGTGGAGCTGACTTTCGGCGACGACGTGACGACGCTTCAGGCTGGTGTACCTTACATCATCAAGTGGGAGGCCAGTCAGGAGAACATCGTGAATCCGACGTTCACCGGCGTCCTCATCAAGGACGTTGAGGAGGAGGTCCGCACCCTCTCGTTTGCCGACTACCAGGTGCAGTTCATCGGCTACTACGACGCCTTCAACATCACGTCTGAGGACGTGGACATCTTCTACATGACCGCCGGCAACGAGCTGAAGGCCACGGGCAAGAACCGCACGCTGAAGTCGTGCCGCGCCTACTTCCAGTTCTCGGAGGAGGCTCAAAAAGCCCGCCAGTTCGTGCTCAACTTCGGCGACGGCAGCGAAGCAACCGGCATTGTTTCGACAAAGAGTTCCCCGGACAGCACGAACGACGGGTGGTACACCGTCGACGGCATGAAGCTCGGCAAGCAGCCCAAGCGCAAGGGTGTCTACATCCAGGGCCTACAGCGGCGGCAGCCAAAGCTTAGGCATCACCATAGACGGTGAGAACTCTGACTACAGCGAAGACGACAACCGTTCGCGTGGCCTCTGGGACGACCAGGAATGGTAGACACGAAGAAGGGGGAAACAAATTGGCACAAATGAGCATAAAATCAATTTGTGTAGCCCGTCTATGAAACGAATACACTCAAAGCAATTTGTGCCCATTAGTGCCAATTAGTTTCCGAAAAAAAAGAAATCGTATTGGTTTTTATTTGAAATTGGAATAATGAGAATAATATTTCCTGCGGCGCAAGCCAATTATTCTCATTTTCCAATTTCTTTTAATCCCTTCATTAGGAACTGACACTAAATAAAGTTTACAAATGATGTCTGAAACGAATTTCCGTAATTATCGTAATTTAACCGTAATTTCCTTAATTATAATAATTATGGGCAAATTATGGATATTACGGGACTCGCTACCCTTAGCATTTCTTTGTCATTTCATTCAACCTTACAGGTGGAAAAAAAACGTTATCATTAGCGGGATTGTCGTGTAAAAGTTGTATCTTTGCAGCCAGGTTGGTGTGTCACGCATCCCTAAGTCATTCTTTTTTACTAAATTAAAGTCATAAATTTTGCAAGTATGGAACATCTTTACACCAAAAACATCTTTGTGCGCGTGGCCTTGACGCTGCTCGCCATGTTTTGTTTTAGCTGGGCCTTTGCCGAGAACATCACGGCAGAGCAGGCTTTGCAGCTGGCCCAGACGTTTGTCAGCGGGCAGAACAATGTTCCCGGCGGCAGGCACAACAGTCCCGGCATGACCCCGCAGCTCACCCAGGAGAAGCAAGTGAGCGGTCTCTACGTGTTTAACGTGGCCAATAACGGCGGCTTCGTCATCGTGAGCAACGACGACCGCACGGCTCCCATCCTCGGTTTCGGCGAGAGCGGTCACCTCGACCCCGACAACATGCCCTCGAACATGCGGGCCTGGCTGCAGGGCTATGCCGACCAGATTGCCTGGCTGCAAAAGCAGGAAGCACAGGGCTTACTGGTGAAGCAGAACGGACAGCGCAAGGCTCCCCGCCGCGTCGGCACGCACAGCACGGAAGCCATTGACCCGTTAGTGACGTGCCAATGGAACCAAAGAGATCCCTACAACAACCAGTGCCCCGATTATTCCGAAGGCAAGAAGGCTGTCACGGGCTGTGTGGCCACGGCTATGGCGCAGGTGATGTACTACCACAAGTGGCCCCAAGATGCTACGACAACCATTCCCGCCTACACCACGGGCAGCTATCAAATCAACATGCCAGAGCTGCCCGCTACCACCTTCGACTGGGCCAACATGATTGACGTGTACGAGGACCCCTATACGGACGACCAGGCCACTGCCGTAGCCACGCTGATGCTGTACTGCGGCCAGAGCGTGGAGATGGACTATGGCCCGTCGTCGGGAGCATCATCCTATAGCGTGGCTGATGCCCTGAGAAACTACTTCGATTACAACCCAACCACTACACAATGCGTGGTGCGTAGCTACTATACCGCAGCCCAATGGGCAGACATGCTCTACCACGAACTGAAAAACGACCGCCCCGTAGTCTATGGTGGAGCATCGTCGGGCGGCGGCCATGAGTTCGTCTGCGACGGCTACAAATACGAAAACGGCCAGGACTACTTCCACATCAACTGGGGATGGGGCGGCACCAGCGATGAGTATTACCTCCTGTCGACACTCAACCCTTACGAGCAGGGCATCGGCGGAAGTTCGACAAGGGATGGCTTCCATTACGGACAGGATGCTATCATCGGCATACAAAGGTCGACTGAGTCTGGGACGACGGTAGACACCACGCCCAACGTTCTCGACCTGACGATCAACAGCATGACATCGCCCCTGAACCCGATACTCAAGGGAATGACCGTGGACATGACGATCAACGTCACCAACAACAGTGAGGATGATTACGAAGGCGATATCTATTTAGGCCTCATATCGGGTAAATCTTACTATCTACTCGACGGCAACAACTGCTTTATCCCTGCAGGAGAAACCAGAGATGTCACCGTTCCTTTCACACCGACAGAAACAGGTACTTTCGACATGATTATTTACCTGCCTGCCACTGGCGGGTGGTTTACTCCTAACGGTGAAGTATTTACACAGGTGACCGTCATCGATGCCGTCCAAAACGAAATAGTTCCAATATATGGCTATTGGGCGGACAGCTACTCCAGGAGCCAGTTCATTATCCCGGCTGAGCAGATGGAGGCGTTGACCACTACCGACCTGCCTATCAGCCTCGACGGGGTGACGTTCTACTCCTCCGATCAATCGGTTAGCTGGGGTGATGCCGAGTTTGACGTCTATCTGGCAGAGGTGGACGAGACTACCTTTGCCGACACGGAGCTCAAGGACTGGAACTCGCTGAACAAGGTCTATTCCGGCAACCTCTCCATCAGCAACGGCAAGATGGTGATTACCTTCAACAATCCTTTCACCTATAATGGCGGCAACCTCTTAGTGGGCATCAACCAAACCACGTCGGGCACTAATAAGGAGTGTGTCTGGCTTGGCACCACAGCCAATGGTGCTTCCTTAGGCGGCTACGGCACCACTATCAGCCAGCAGAACTTCATACCCGCTACCACCTTCGACTTCTCAGCCGGCGCGGCTTCCAGCGTGAAGAGACCGACTGAACTGACCGTAGCGTACACCGGCGGACTTACGGCTACTGTCAGCTGGATGAGCGAAGAGACCGCCTTCGACATTGAGGTGAATGGCATCGTGACGGAGGATGTCACCAGTCCCTACGTGATGACCGAACTGGAACCGGCCACCCTGTATGAAATAAGGGTACGTGCCAAGAACAGCGAGGAATACAGCCTCTGGACTAAAGCCGTCAGCTTCACCACGCAGGCAGAAACCGACGCTCCCTTCTTCCTTGAAACCACGGAGGTCACGGCCAACACGGCAACACTCTGCTGGAATAGCATTCAGGACAGCTACAACGTGAGGTATCGCACGGCCGACGACAGGAAAGAATACTTCTTTACCCCCTTCAACACCGATACGGATTGGACTGGATGGGATATTGGATATATTATAAGTGGCACAGTTGATCCTATTTATGATTACGATAGTGGTACTAACCATTTTCTGGAGATGGGTTGGGAAACAACGGCAGAAGATTACATCATCTCTCCTGAACTGCCCGACTACCCAAGCGGCAGTGTCATGGAGTTCTATGATTTCTACTATCAGCAACCCAACACCTTCCAGATTGGCTACTCGACCACGACCAAAAGTTTGGATGCTTTCACATGGAGCGACCCGATAACTGCCGGATCGTACTATGAGAAGTACAGCCAGGTGCTTCCTGACGACACCAAGTACGTTGCTTTCAAGGCTACTGCAGAAGATGAATCCTATGCCGTTTTCATCGACAATTTCGGAATCTTTTACGATGTTCCTGCCGGTGACTGGGCGCAGAGAAACGATGTGGGAAGCCCGCTGGCTATCGAAGGCTTAGAGCCGGATACCAAGTACGAATGGCAGGTGCAGGGCATCTATAACAGCGAGCCTACAGAATGGAGCAGCCTGACAACCTTCACCACCAATGCCTACCTCGAACTGGCTAATGATGACAGCTCGGCAGATGCAGAGGGAAAGAACAGTGCTATCATTGCCGCCAACGCGGGCATGGTGGCTGACGTCAAGCTCACAGACCGCGTGTTCTACAAGGACACCAAATGGAACACTGTCTGCCTGCCCTTCGACGTTGACCTGACAGACCCGGAGTGCCCGTTCTACGGGGCTATCGCCAAGACCCTGACCGATGCTGACTTGGAAGGCACGCATGTCACGCTGACTTTCGGCGACGACGTGACCATGCTGCAGGCCGGCATACCGTACATCATCAGGTGGGAAACTGGCGCTGACCTTGGCGATGTCGAATTCCACGGTGTCACCATTGTTAGTGGTTCTGCTGCTGACCGCACCATCTCGCTGGCTGGCGGACAGGTCAACTTCATCGGCTACTACGACGCCTTCGACATTGACACGCCTGACAACGACGACATCTACTACATGACGGCCAACAACCAGCTGAAGCACACCGGCAATAAGCGCACACTGAAGAGCTGTCGCGCCTACTTCCAGTTCGCGGAGAGCATCCTGAGTGCTACACGTGATTTCGTACTCGACTTCGGCGACAAAGACGACGTGATAACGGGTATCGGTGAGGTAACAGATTCTTCACTCATCACTCATCACTCCTCACTCTCAGAGTGGCATAGCCTTGACGGACGCAAACTCGACAAGAAACCGACGGCGAAGGGAGTCTACCTCCGTAACGGTCGCAAGGTCGTGATGAAGTAATACAACTTTCGCATGTATGAATAACAACAACGGATTACACGGATTATACGGATTTTCTAATCCCAAATAAAGGAAAAGACTATGAAGAAGAAAGTATATATGAAGCCGGAGGTTGCGACACTCGACATGGAGACGGCAGAGTTGATGGTCTACAGCGGCGGCAGTGAAAGCACCGGTGTGAAGATAGCCGGCGAGAACCCTGACAACAGCGACGTGGACAACCGGTCGCGCGGTCTTTGGGACGAACAGGAATGGTGAAAGGGCCTCCCCAAGCCCCTCCAAAGGAAGGGATGTTTAGATAGATAAAGGGAGTGAAGAGTGAAGAGTGAAGAGTGAAGAATGAAGAGTGAAGAGTGAAGAATGAAGAGTGAAGAATGACGGTATATGTGTTTGACGGAACAATGGACGGGCTGCTCACGGCGGTGTTCGATGCCTTCGCGCGGAAGGAGCTGCAGGTGACGCTGCTGATGTCGGGCGATGCCCTTCCATTGTTCTGTGATAATCTATATAAGGTGTGTACCGACGAGGAAAAGGCACGCCGTGTGTGGACGGGACTGGAGAAACGGCTGTCGCGCGAGGTGATGAGGCTTGTAGCCGTCAGTTGGCTGTCGGAACTCAGGGAACTCAACCAATCCTTATTCCATTATATCTGCAAGGCATTTGCCCCGCCCCCCAAGGGGACGGGGAGAGCCTGCGGAGATGCTCAGCCAAAGAGTATTGAGCGGAACTTTGCCGACCCCGACGTGCTGGCCGTGACCAACATTGCCCGCCGCGTGCTGCACGAGCAGTTGCGCATGAAGCAGTTCATCCGTTTCCAGAAGGCGAAGGACGGCACCTATCTCGCCGTTGTCGCTCCCGACCACAACGTGCTTCCGCTCATCGTCGACCATTTCGCCGACCGCTTTAACGACCAGCCCTGGCTGATCTATGACGCACGTCGGCACTACGGGTATTACTATCCAGCAGAAGAATCCCCAGCAGGACTACCAGCAGACCCACCAACAGTAGACCCACCAACAGCAGACCCACCCCCAACCCCTCCCTGTGAGGGAGGGGAGTGGTCACACTCAAGACGGAGAGGCAGCGGAAGGTCTATCTACTCCCCTCCCTCACAGGGAGGGGTTGGGGGTGGGTCTGCTGCTGGTGGGTCTGCTGGTGGGTCTCTTGGTGCTGTTGTTCGCATCACCTTCGAAGACGAGGGGGCCGTCCCCTTCGACCTGAGTAACGGCAAGCTTAACGAAGAAGTGCTGAGCGGCGATGACCAACTGCTACAGGACCTCTGGCGCACTTACTTCAAGGCCATCTGCATCCGCGAGCGGATGAACCCGCGCAAGCAGCTCAATGACATGCCCCGCCGCTACTGGAAATACATGACGGAAAAACAAACGTGCCGCGATTGAAAGACGCTGAAAGCGTCACCTCTCAATAGCCGTAGGTCGGAACGACCTGCCGACAGTAGACAAAGGGGGAAAGCACCCTGAGGGCAACCGTGAGTACGGATTGCCCCAACACCGCGTATTGGGCGACCCCTTTGGGGGCGTTGTACCTTCTCACGTTCTATCCGCAGGTCGTTCCGACCTACGGCTATTGAGAGGTGACGCTTTCAGCGTCTTTCACTCACAACAGCACGAAAACATGGCGAAAATCGTACAACTCGAAATAATTTCGGGGAAGGGCTTGCGTGTTTCGAAAAAAAGAAGTACCTTTGTTGGCAATTATTTTACTAATAACCTATCATTAAATCATTTTCAAGATGGAAAAGACCTTAGTATTACTGAAGCCCAGCTGCGTACAGCGTCAGCTGATTGGTGAGATTGTGAACCGTTTTGAGCGTCGCGGCCTCCGCGTTGCTGGTATGAAGATGATGCAGCTCTCCGACGAGATCCTGCGCGAGCACTATGCTCACCTCGTCGACCGTCCTTTCTTCCCCTCGCTTGCTGCCTCCATGCAGGCCTCGCCTGTGGTGGCCCTTGCCCTCGAAGGCGTGGATGCGGTGCAGGTGGTGCGCACCATGACGGGTGCTACCAACGGACGTCAGGCTGCTCCCGGAACTATCCGTGGCGACTACTCGATGAGCAACCAGCAGAACATCGTTCATGCCAGCGACTCTATTGAGAATGCAGCTATTGAACTGAAGCGCTTCTTCCGCGACGAGGAGATCTTCGACTACGTCAGCGGTGCCTTCGGCTTCATCTATGGTGACGGCGAGGGAAAGTAAGTGGAGAGTGAAGAGTGAAGAGTGAAGAGTGCAAAAAAAATCGGATGTCGTCACGACAGCCGATTCTCAAAAAACAAACTACTTAAAAACTAATCTACTAAAACAAATCAAAAATATCTTTTTCTTCGCTGCAAAGGTAGACATTTTCGACATTTTGACCAAATAATTCTGAATGAAAATGCAACGAACTTGACATATATCAAAACAAGAGACTGGATGAAGTACCAGTCTCTTGTTTTTTGGCAAGTTGAGTTGTCAATTAGGCAATGATTCATTGGCAGGTGTCAATGGCCATTTCCCCCTTACCTCAGTGGGTTCCACCCTTGCGCCTTCAGCTCAAATTCCTGATTGTCGCGAGTGACGAGGATGTGTCCGTACTTGGCCTCGGTGATGTGGCCGATGAGGCGTACATCTTCCAGCTCCCTCACTTTCTCCAGGTCGCCGATGGGTACGGTGAAGACCAGCTCGTAGTCCTCGCCGCCGTTGAGGGCGCAGGTGGTAACGTTCATGTTCATCTCCTCGGCCATGACGGCAGTCTGGTAGTCGATGGGCAGTTCCTTCTCGAAGATGCGACAGCCCACGCCACTCTGTTTGCAGATGTGCATCAGTTCGCTGCTCAGACCATCGCTCACGTCCATCATGGCCGTGGGGTGTATGCCTGCGGCACGCAGCTTCGCGATGATGTCGCCCCGGGCCTCGGTCTGCAGCTGTCGTTGCAGCAGGTACTCCTTGCCACTGAAGTCGGGCTTCTCGATGTTGGCCAACTGCTGGCTGAGTGCCGACAGCCGCTTGGTATCGCCGCTTGCCTTGGCCTGGGCCATTTTCTTTTGCAGGTCGTCCACCTGACTATAGTACACGCTCTTCTCGCGCTCCAGCAGTTGCAGACCCATGTAGGCCGCGCCGAGGTCGCCGCTCACGCAGATGAGGTCGGTGTTATGGGCACCGTTGCGGTAGACGATGTCCTCTTTGCGGGCCTCGCCAATGCAGGTGATGCTGATGGCCAGTCCCGTATAGGAAGAGGTGGTGTCGCCGCCAACGATGTCGACCCCCCATTTGTCGCAGGCCAGCCGCACGCCTTGGTAGAAGGTCTCTAAGTCCTCCACCGTGAAGCGCTTGCTCAGGGCGAGTGAGATGGTGAGCTGCCGGGGCGTGCCGTTCATGGCGAAGATGTCGCTGATGTTGACCATGGCCGACTTGTAGCCCAGGTGCTGCAGGTCGATATAGGTCAGGTCGAAGTGTACGCCTTCCATGAGCATGTCGGTGGTGACGAGCACTTCGGTGTCGGGATAGTGGAGTACGGCGCAGTCGTCGCCTACGCCGTACTTCGTACTTTCGTTTTTCTTTTCGAGGTCTTTGGTCAGACGTTCAATCAGACCAAATTCTCCGAGTGTTGCAATTTCCATTTTGTTACTGAAGTTTCCCAGCTTTTCTTTTTAAGTGATAATCAAAAAATAACTCGGTACAAAATAGAACACAGAGACACAGAGGCACAGAGATTGAAGGCTCAACAGATAATAAAAACTCTGTGTCTTTGTGTCTCTGTGTTCATAAAAACGTCCCAAGTTATACTAACCACGAATTAAACTAATTATCCACCTGTTCTGAGCGCACAATCATCTGGCGCATCAGCTCGGTCATGATGGGCTGGGCCTTGTTGGCGGCTTCCTGCACCTCCTCGTGGCTCACCTCGACAGGGTTGTCGAAGCCGCCTAAGTCGGTCACTACTGAGACACCGAAGACGCGGATGCCGCAGTGGTTGGCCACGATGACCTCGGGCACGGTGCTCATGCCCACGGTGTCGCCGCCCATGATGCGGTACATCTTGTATTCGGCCGGTGTCTCGAACGTGGGTCCCTGCACGCCAAGATAGACTCCGTATTGCAGGCGGATGTCCTTCTCGCGGGCAATCTTGCTGGCCAGCTCAATGAGCTTGCGGTCGTAGGGCTCGTGCATGTCGGGGAAGCGCGGACCCGTGGGGAAGTTCTTGCCGCGCAGTGGGTGCTCGGGGAAGAAGTTGATGTGGTCGGTGATGACCATGATGTCGCCAATCTTGAAGGCGGGGTTCATGCCGCCGGCAGCGTTGGAGACGAAGAGGGTCTTGATGCCCAGCTCGTACATCACGCGCACGGGGAAGGTCACCTCCTTCATCGTGTAGCCCTCGTAGTAGTGGAAGCGTCCTTGCATGGCCATGATGTCCACGCCACCCAACTTGCCGAAGATGAGCTTGCCGCTATGGCCCTCAACCGTCGACACGGGGAAGTTGGGTATCTCACTGTAGGGAATTTCTGTCCTGTCGGTGATCTCAGTGGCTAACTGGCCGAGTCCGGTGCCCAGCACGATGGCTGTTTTAGGACTTGACGTCATCCTTTCCTTTATCCAGGATGCCGTTTCTTGAATACTTTTGTACATAGGCAATAATGTTTTCGTTAAACAATTCTTGTTGATCAAGCATAAATTCTACTCGTATGGGCAGGACGTAGAGCTGCTGGAGTACTTCCTGCGTGAAACCCTCTGACAGTGCTAAGCGCACGGCATCCTTCTCGGTGGTGACGAGCAGCTTCGGTGCCGGCATGTCTGCAAAGGTCTTGTTGATGAGCCTGATGTCTTTCTTCCTGAAGTAGTGGTGGTCGGGAAACGAGAGGCTCATGGGGCGTGTTCCTGTGGCTTCTTCCAGGTCGGTCAGCATCTGTATGGGCGAGGCGATACCTGTGATGAGCAGGATGTGCGTGTCCTTGGGCAGGTCGGCAATCTGCGTGGCCGACGCGGTGAAATTGGCCGATGCCGTGGCGGCTTCGGGGAAGACGGGGCGCAGAGGGTCGTAGCCCAGGGTGGTGAAGAAAAGGTGCTGGTAGGGGTAGAGGTCCATGGCCTTGGTGATGACACGATAGTCCATGGGCTTCATGGTCCTCGGGCACTTGGTCACGATGACGATGTCGGCACGGTTCTTACTGGTGAAAGGCTCGCGCATACGGCCCGCAGGCAACAGCTTGTCGTAGATGATGAGACGGTGGTAGTCCACCAGCAGGATGTTGAGGCCGGGCTTCACGTAGCGATGCTGAAAGGCATCGTCGAGCAGGATGGCATCTGTCTCGCTGTCGGCTGCAACAATCTCCTCAATGCCGTGTACCCGTCGCTTGTCTACGGCCACGGTCACCTTCGGAAACTTCTGCTTCATCTGGTAAGGCTCGTCGCCAATATCGTTGGCAGTCGATAGCTCGTTGGCTATGAGGAACGTCTTCGTCTTCCGCTTGTACCCCCGGCTCAGGACGGCTAAACGTACTTTGTCCTGCAGCAGTTTCACCAAATACTCCACATGGGGCGTCTTGCCTGTGCCTCCGACGGTGATGTTGCCCACCGCGATGACGGGCAAATCGAAGGACTTGCTCTTCAGCAGTCCGATGTCGAAGAGCATGTTCCTGATTCTTACGCCGAGTTCGTAGACCCAGCTGAACGGTAAGAGCCAATAGTTGAGTTTGATGTGATCTCCTTCCAATTTCTTGACGGTTAGACGATTAACCCCTACTTACTTCCCTCTCACCGAGTAGGGCCAGCGTGCCTGTAGCGGATAGCGCTGCTGGTCCATGCGGGCCTCCATGAAGGGCTCGTAGGCATCGCCAAGCAGGGTGCGCAGCTCTGAGTCGAGGTAGGTGCCTTTGTTGTCTTTGGGGAACAGGTTCTCTATCCAGCTGCTCTGTCCAGGATAGGAAGCGGTGTAGTATTTGTCCTTGAGTTCTGCCAGTTCGGCAGCCTTCTTCACGGCATCGTCGAGCGAGCCAAGCTTGTCTACGAGGTGGATGGGCAGCGCGTCGGTGGCTAACCACACACGTCCCTGTGCAATCTCATGTACTTCGTCGCGCTTCATGTTACGGCCTTGGGCCACGATATTGAGGAAGTTCTCGTAGCCACGGTCTACATAGCCCTGCAGGTTGCTGATTTCCTCGGCATTGTCGTTCATGAACACGAGGTTCTCCTGGTAGTCGCCGAAGCGGTTGGTCTTCACGCCGTCAAGGGTGATGCCCAGTTTGTCGGTGAGCAGGCCGGAGACGTTGGGGATGAGTCCGAAGATGCCGATGGAGCCGGTGATGGTCGTTGGCTCGGCGAAGATATAGTTGGCACCGGCACTGATCATGTAACCGCCCGAGGCAGCCAGGCCACCCATGGAGATGACCACGGGCTTCTTGGCCTTCAGGTTCTGGATGGCATGCCATATCTGCTCCGAGGCCACGGCACTGCCGCCAGGCGAGTTCACGCGGATGACCACGGCTTTCACGTCCTCGTCCTTGGCCAGCTCGTTCAGGTCCTTCACCACTTTACTGCCTACGATGGCATGTTCAGAGGAGAAGGCACTGAGCTGCTCGTCGATGATTTCGCCGTAGGCATAGTAGACGGCAATCTTGTCGCCCTTGTCCTTCTTCTTCGACTTCACGTTGATCATGTCGCTCAGCGAGAGCTGGTTGATGTCGTCGTCATCGTCTATGCCCAGCTTGTGCTTGATCACTTCCTTGATTTGCTCGGGATACATCACGCGGTCGATGAGGCGGGCCTTGATGTAGTCGTCGGGATTGGCAAAGGCAATGATGCTGTCGCTGGCCAGCTGGTCCAGCTGCTGGGCCGTCACCTGTCGGCTGTCGGCCATGTCCTTCAGCATCTTCTGCCAGATGCCCTGGAAGAGCATGGTGCGCTGCTCGCGGTCGGCCTCGCTCATGTCCTTGCGGGTGACGCTCTCCACCGCGCTCTTGTATTTTCCAACGCGCGTACATTGATATTTCACGCCAATCTTCTCGTAGAGTCCAGTCATATACATGCTCTTGCCGCCCAGTCCGCGGAAGTCTATCATGCCCGTCTTGTTCAGGAACACCGAGTCGGCTGCCGAGGCCACGTAATAGCTTTGCTGCATGTACTGGTCGGCAAAGGCAATGATCCACTTGCCGCTCTTCTTGAAGTCAACGAGTGCGTCGCGAATCTGCTGGGCCGTGGCGGGTGCGTCGAACGAGGCTGCACCGCCCTCTATGTATATGCCCTTGATCTCTTCCTCGTCCTTGGCCTTGCGGATAGAGGCGATGATGTCGTCGAGGCCCATTGCTTCCATGTCGGCCTGCCCGAGAAGCATCGAAAGCGGATTCTCGCTTTCTGCCTGCTCGTTGATGACCCCGTTCATTTTCAACACGAACACGGAGTTGTCTTTTACCTTTGTTGAAGCTGACTCGCTTGCAATCATGCCTACCAGCGAAATCATAAACAGAATGCCGGTAATGACCGACAACAGAACAATGCCACACATGGTGGCAAACGTCATTTTGAAGAAGTCTTTCATCTTGACTTAAAGATTAATTTGAAATATTTCATGGGCAAAGTTACGAAAAATATTGAAAAGCACAAAACAAAACCGAATAAAACAAGAAAAAACACCTGTTTTATTCGGTTTTTGTTTTATTTTTTACGCTACACTCTTCACTTCATGATGACACTCTGGCTCTTCCCGTTGTCTGTGCGGATGATGAAGACACCCTTGAGACCTTCGGTTGAGCGGGTCTGCTGGCGCATCAGCTTGCCGTCGGTAGAGTAGACATCGAAGGGCTTTCCGCTCGTCACGATATCTTTGATGGCCGTTCCGTCGTAGTTCATGGATGCGTAGGCAGGCACCGACTCCGTTCCGTCTGTAAAGACGGCGGTGACGGCAATCTTGTGCTTGCCATCGGTCATTGCGCTGCTGACGGTGAAGGTCGTCTCAGTAGTGGTTCCTACCAGCTGACCGTCGACATAGACGTTGAAGTGGTCGATGCCCGACATCTTGCTGTAGGTGATGTCGTCAATCTTCAAGCCGTAGCCCGTGTACGAGCTCTTGCTGTGCCGTATGGCGAAGTACTTCGCTGTCTCGGGCAGTTTGACGTAGGCAAAGAACCAGTCGTCGCCCGAGGCATCGTCGAGCGTTTTCAGCAGCTTGAAGTCGTTGATGTCCTGTCCTGTCTCGGAGTACAGTATCTCTGCGCCTTGCGGCTTCCTCAGTAATGCGCCATAGTAGAATTCTACCACAGAGCCGCCTTGTACGAGGGGCGAGATGAGGTAGTCGTCGGGCTGAGGCGTGTAGTTGCCGTCGGCGGGATCCATCGAAACCAGGAACTGATCGCCTGTAGTGGCATCGAAGTTGAAATAATAATAGTCGGTTGTGGATTTGAGTATGTCGCCTTGGAACACCTGGAAAGCCTGCGGCTCGCCGGCGTATGGCGTAACATACTCGAAGTTCTTCCATGTATAGGTGGGCTTCTGGTCGCCGTCGTACAGTTTCCACACGCCAATCTGTCCGTTCGGGGCACCGCTCTTCACGCCGCCGGTGTACCACGTCTCATAGTCCTCAAAGCTCTCGGTCACTACCTGTGACGACTGTTCGAAGTCGAACGCCCAGCTTACGTGAACGTCAGTTCCTTGCTCGGCCTGCCGGGCCACGACATCCCTTGGATGGCTGTTCAGCTTGCCGCCAGCGACGGCAATGTTCACGATAGCCTCGGCCATGTTGTCGTCCTCGTTGACGTCGCCGTCGGCCTCGACGTTGGCCACGAGTACTTTCTCGGCTTCCTCCTGGCCCTCGATGTCATCGGCGTAGACGGTGTTGGCCCTGTAGCAGAACTGCACCACGTTGACCTCGCCCGGCTTCAGGGGCTGGCAGATGGTCTCACTCTGTATGGGCATCTCGTCTTCTATCAGCGACACGGTGTAGTTGCTCACTGGCTGCTGGCCCAGGTTCATCACGGTAACATTGACCATCGACTCCTCGCCAGCCTTCATCTGGGCAGCGGCCTCGAAGGTTGTGATAGCCAGGTTGCAGGGCTGCATGTCATAGACACCCACGTTGTCAACATAGATGTCGTGGATGCGGTCGCCCTCTGTCTCGATGTGGAATGAGGTCTGTAGGCTGGGCTGTATCCATCCCCACGACTTGAACTCGTCCAAGGGTATGTTGACGTGCTGAATACCGTCCATCACCGTGAGAGGACGAACAGCTTGCTTGCCCTCGGGGCCGTTGAACAGCACCTGCATGTCGGTCTCGGTGTCCTCCAGGATGAAGTCGAGGGCAAACACGGGCGATGCGAGTGTGCTGATGTCCACCTTTCGGAACATGGTGGTGATTTTGCCGTTAAAGGCTGAGAAGATGTTCCAAGACTTACCTACGTCGAATCCGAACTGGTCTTCAATGGGCTGCACGCCGCACACCACGGCTCCGCGGTTCATGTAGTAGTTCCAGATCTCGTCCAGTTCATTGCTGGTCTCGGCATCAAGGATGAACTCATATTCACCGGTCTCTACGACGGGAGCCTTCACGGGTTCGCCGATGATGGTTCTGATGGGTGTCAGGTCTGAGTAGATGTTCTTGCCGTTGGCATCTTTCGACACGGCCAGCACATACCATTGCCACTGGTATTGCATGCCTTCGCCTGGGTTGAAGTCGGGCACTACGATTTCCAGACCGTCGCTCTTGCCGTCAGGTTCAATCATATCGTAGACGTAGGTCATGCCGTTCTGCACGTAATAGCTAAGCTGTGCGGCCTTGCTGCCTCCGTAGGCACGGTAGCTGAACGAGGGCAGGTAGGCTCCGTGGGCACCTTTCGGTTCCGGTTGCTCCTGGAAGCGGACGATGAGCTTGTCGCCGCGTGTGATGGCCTTCATACCTGTGGGTATGGCCACGGTGTCGTCCCATCCTAAGAAGGCCGTCTGGTCGGCTACAGCCGAGTAGTAGGTCTTTTCGCCCGAGGTATAGGTGGCCTGCACACTGAAGGTGTATTCGCCCGAGGGCATGTTCTCGGTCTTGAAGTCCAGTGTGGTGCCGCCCCGCTGTGCGGTGTACTCGGCCAGCGTCGTCTTCACCCCTTCCGCGTTGGTGGCGGTCAGTGTGACGTTGAGCAGTTCGCTGGCCGACAGTTCGCTGCCGTCTAACTTCTGCGAGGGCAGCGTCATTTTGATGTCGGCATTGCCGCAATAGACGGTTTTCCCGTTGCCATCGGTGACTGCGTTGGCACCGTAGACGGGAGCCACGGCCAGCTCGACGGGTGCTGGCGACTGGTTGTCGACGGGTTCCTCGGTAATCTCGCCCACGTAGATGTCGAAGAGGGCTATCTCCCATTGATTGGGGGCCGAGACGGAGTGGATGCCGAAATAGTAGTTGCCGTCCTCGGGTACGGTGAAGTTACCTTCTATGAACATGTAGTCCTCAATCAGGGTGGTATTGATCACGGGCATGGTCATGGCCTCGGCTGTACGGTCGGTACCCATCCAAACCTCGCCGTGTTCATAGTAAGGCACATTCGCGGTCGGGCCGTGTACGTTGGCCTTGAACTTATAGTCCTTGCCAGCCTCGAGGGCGATGCCAGGCGTAATGAACCAGTCGTCCTGGTTGGTGTAGGAGTCGTAGTTGCCGCATGCCACGGCACCGCACAGGTTCTGCCCCAGGGTGACATGGGGTGGGCAGAATGTCCAGGTGTATTTGTCGTTATTTCCATTGATGACGGTGAAGTCCTTCTGGTTGATTTTGTAGTAGTTGTTGGCAAAATCAGCGAAGTAGGGAACTTCCTTACCTTTACCGGCGGTGATGGCATTGGTGAAGGCCGATTGGCTGGTCAGGTCCGTCATGGGGAATCCCCAGGGGGCGGCGCATGCCTCGACTGCAAACGACAGGTCGCCCAGCGTCATGGTCTTGTCCTCCTCCTGAAGCGTGTAGGTAGTCGTGTACACGTCATCGGCCAAGGGAGTCTTTAGTATGCTGCCCTTCTTCTCGCCGTCGACGACGCGGTAGATGTTGTAGCAGAGTGCTTCCACGCATCCGCCCTCCACGCCGGCATCATCACCTTTGGTGGGTGCTTCCCAGGTGATGGTGGCCGTCTGGGTGGTCTCGTCGAAGGTCATGGCCACGTTCTTCGGTGCCTCGGGAATGCCGTAGCCTGCCCATGCCGTGGTAGTGGTGGAAAGGCTCTCCTCGCTGTCCTCGCCGAGCGACACGGTTACCTTGATCTGGTTCTTGGCATTGTTCTTCACATTCTTGGAGCTGATGCTGAAGTTGACCGTAGCACCAGGTGTGGTCTGGTTGTTGGTGAGCGACTGCTTGACGTCGTTCACGTAAACCTGATAGAACAGCTGGGTGTCGGCAGCCAACAGCCCGCCGCCGAAGTTCTTGGTGGGTGCTATAAACGTACCCTTGCCCGTAGTCTCCAGTTTGCCGAAGCTGGCTGTCAGGCCAGTGACGGCAGCGGGTGTCTCGTCCTTGCGTTGTTGCGGGGCGATGACCATGCCGGCGCACTCCACGTCGCCGGTGAAGTCGATGAGCGGCGTGGCTTTACCCGTCTGCAGGTTGATGGTACACAGCTGTGTCCAGTAGACCGAGGCGTGGTCTGCCATCCAGTAGAAGGTGTTATCTTGTGGGTCTATCTCGCCGCTCTGCAGCCAGAAACCACCCTCGTAGTCCACGATGTCGTCAATGCCGGTGTGGCCTATGAGGATTTCCTCGCCCGTGGTGCGGTCTATCTGATACAGGTTACCGTCCTTGGCCACGCCATAGAGACGTCCGTCGCTGGTGACGCCCATGGCCAGAATATGTTTGCTGGCGGGCTGGCCGAAGCTGGTGGTCGTGGTGCCGTTGTCGTCGAGTGTGGCATAGCGCAGCGACAGGTTGCCCTCGCGGTCTATTCCCCAGTACTGTCCCACGACGGAGGTGGTGCCGTCGGCATTGAACTGCGTACCGCACTCCAAGGCCATCGTACTCATATAGGGAATGTCGAAGATGTCGGTCAGCGTCCAGTCGGTCATGTCAAACTCCATGACGGTGGCCTGATGGCTCTGCGAGACGTCATAGTCGGAGTCGTAGTACACGCCGCGGTACTTGCCATTCCAGATGTAGCCGCCGCCGTTGAAGCCGTAGTTCTCATAGTCCTCGATAAAACCGCCGGTCAGGAAGGTCAGTTCGCCGGTCACGACATCGAGGTCGAACATACCCTCGTCCATCTCCTCGTCTTCAGAGTTGTAGATTACGTTGACAATGAGGTGCTTGTGGTTGTTGTCGGGAACGTAGGGGACCTTGGCCTTTGCCTTGGCTGCTTTCCGCAGTTTTTCGGAGGTAATCTGGATGGGTGCATGCTTTTGCAGCAGGTTGTTCAAGCTTGTCCTCTGCTCTTTCAGCAGTTTCAGGGGGCCTTTGCTCATCCGCTTGTGGTTCTTCACCATGCCGAGCAGCGGGTTGCGCTCGTTGGCGTTATCCGCAGGGCGCTGGGCGGCATACGACACTTGCTTGCCCTTGGGGTCAATGCTCGCAGGACTCTCTTGCGCTTGTGTTCCTTGCGTGACTGCCGTCAGCATGAGGAACATCAGGCTCCATAATAAATATCTTTTTCTCATCATGGTTGTCTTTTTTGATTACTTACTTCACGAAGACTTTTCGCACAGTACCGTCGCTCATGCGGACGATGTTGATGCCACGCTGCGGGGCAGTGAGCTGGATGCCGTCCAAGGAATAGCGCATGGTGGCCTCGGTGTTGAGTCCGTTGTCGATGGTGGCTACGCCGTCGATGGCAGGCTCACCCACGATGCGCTTGGCTGCATTGGCAATGCGGCCATCGGCATCCACCACCAATGCCACCACGTAGACCGTGCCTTTCTTCAGGGCATTGC
Source organism: uncultured Prevotellaceae bacterium (assembly GCA_900318815.1). GTDB lineage: Bacteria > Bacteroidota > Bacteroidia > Bacteroidales > Bacteroidaceae > Prevotella. Next base: position 100,878 of record ONMA01000026.1, on the reverse strand, counting down.
GCAGGGTGGCCTTCGTGGGCATGCTCAGCGTGTAGTGTATCTCGCGGGTCTGTCCGCTGGTCATGTCACCGAGTGCCTCAATCTCGTTGGCTCCGTTCTTATAGGAAGTGCCAACAGCCACGTCGTTGAACACGTAGCCCTTCACGCTGCTGCTGCCGAACTTACCACCCGAGCAGAAGATTCGCAGGTCATCCGGATTCTGCGATGAAGGCTGGCTGGCGTAGTAGTTCGACTGCCACCAGGCACTGGTAGTGCCGCTCAGTCCGTCGGCTACGAGAGCCAGTTCCAGCTTGTACTCGTCGGTATCGAACAGCGGCTCTATGTAGGCTGTGGCATCCACCTCGGTCAAGGCCTCGTTCATAAAGCCCTGCACGTCGACAGCCACCATCGCAGGCTCGTGCATCTCCTCGCGGAAGTCATTGCAGATGTCCTCGGATGAGCCGAAGTAGGGGTCAATCACGTCGCCACGGTTGATACGGCATGAGGGGGCACCGCCGAAGTTCAGGTAGGGATAGTCGGCAATATACATGGCGTCCGTATTGTTATATTGATGTATGCCTATGCCGACGAAGCGGTCGCCGAAGGTCTGGCGCAGTTTCTCCATGCCCACCAGTCCGCGAGGACAGTAGCCGCAGCCCGTGCCGGTGAACTCCTCGACCACGACGTTGCGCTGTATGATGCGGTCTAATGTGTTGAGCGTAAACTTGGTACTGCTGTTCTTTGATTCGTTGGGCTGCCCGTTCACCTTGGTGATGGTCAGTGTCATGGGAGTTGAGGAGGCCACTTGAGTGCCATCCAAGCTGATGGTCATGCTGCCTGTGGCGTAGGTGGCAATGGGGGCATCGAGTGTCACGGTCTGTTCCTCGCCCGTCACTCCATTGGAGGTGATGGTGTAGCTCACGTTGTTGGCTGTAGCCTGTCCGTTGTTGGCTAAGGAAATATTGATGTCGGTCGACTCGTTTACCTGTGCATAGTAGGTCTTCTGCATGGCCGCAGGCGACATGTTGTAGTCGGGGAAGGTGCCTTCCAGCAGGACTTCTAAGGCTAATACGCCAAAATTGCTGCCGTACAAGTCGCTCCATCTTGTTACCGCACTATTGGTGCGAACCAACAGGGCATTGGGCTGGTCGTTGCCTGCCGTCACGATGGGATACTGGTCATCGCTGGTAGAGGCGGAAGTGATTTTGAACGAGTATCCTACATAGATACCTTCGGCGGGAATGGCGTAGGGTGTAGGCAGAGCTACCTCGATGATATCTCCCTGCTCTTCGTCCATGTCGACGTCGGTGAGCCACAGCGTATTGGAGGCCGCTGGGTTGCTTTCGGGCAGTGTCGAGGCCGTCCACACTTTTACGTTCGTGGCATGCGGAGCCCTCAAGACAAAGCGCACGCCGCACAGCAACTTGCCGCCCACCACGTCGTGGTTGCCGGGCAGGTAGATGGCGCAATGATAGGTGTCGGCTGCGTTGACACCCACGGATGAACTGTTAGTGGCATTGCCCATGTAGCCCCACCACTGCTGGGTCTCAGTGGTTTCGGTGGTGGCTATCTGTGAATTGTTGTAGCCCGCCATGACACGCTGTGTGCCGCTCTTCTGCAGCACCTGTGCCTGGAGGATTCCTGCGTAGGTCAGTGCAAGGATGGTCAGTAGTGTGTAGATTTTTTTCATATCAGACTCATGTAGTAATAATGTTTTCATTTTTCAAAGTGACCCTTCCATCGCCTTGTGGGGCGATGGAAGGGTACTTCGTTCATTGATAGGATGGCAGGGTGATTACTTCACAAGCACCTTCTTGCCATTGATGATGTAGAGACCCTTCTTGACAGTGTTCACGCGCTGTCCGTTGACGCCGTAGACCTGACTCTTGTCCTGTCCGTTGAAGGTTACGCTGCTGATACCCACGGTCTTAGCCTCGGCGAGGATAGCCTCGCACTCAGTATTAATCTCGTCGAGTATGCCGTAGATATAGGCTTTGGCCTCAGTAGCCGTATTCATTGCCAGCACATAGTCGCCAGCCTGTATGGCGGTAGCAATGGCGGTCTGATACTCTTGGAGCTTGGTTTGTGCCTCGGCCTTCTTGTTAATCAGGGCGTTCACGCGGTCGGCATACTTCTCTGCCTTGCCCAGTTCGTTCAGCTCGTTCTGCAGGTCAGCGATGGCATTGCCCATGGTGATGCTGGTTACAGAGTTCAGGTCGGGCAGGATTACCTGGACAACCTGGCCCCTGATGGTCTGCTCCATTGTGAACTGCAGCTGAGTGAGCTGACCCTTGATATTGTCGTAGTTGTCGATGACATAGTCCTCGGTCAGCGTACCAGCCTGGTAGGCGGCACCGACGGTACCCTTCATGCCGCTGATGGCACCCTGGATGCCGCTGAACTGTGCGCCGTATGTCTGTGCCCAGCCTGAGCCCATGACGGGGGCAATGGCCATGAACTCGCTCCATGCTGTGTTGTAGGTAGCCTCCAGCTCGGCAATCTGAGCCATGAGGGTGTTGTAGATGGCCTCTGCGTCGACGCTTTCAATCTCGGCCAGGATGGCTTCGCATTCAGCGAGAATCTCGTCGCGAATCTCATAGATAGCCGTTCTGGCCTCTAATGCCGTGGTGGCCATCAGCGTGTAGTTGCCGTCCGTTCTGGCAGCAATGATGGCAGTCTGAGCTTCGTCGAGCTTGGACTGAGCCTCTGCCTTCTTGGCAATCAGGGCGTTCACGCGGTCGGCATATTCCTCGGCCTTGCCAGCTTCGTTGAGCTTGCTCTGCACGTTGCCGATGTTGCTGCCTATGGTCGTGCTGATGGTGCTGTTCAGGTCAGGCAGTATGGTCTGAAGAACGTAGCCGTTGATGGTCTGCTCCACCGTAGCCTTCACCTGGGTGAGCTGGGTCTTGATGTTCTCATAGTTCTCAATCACATAGTCCTCAGTCAGCGTACCGGCCTGGTAGGCAGCACCGACAGTACCCTTCATGCCGCTGATGGCACCCTGGATGCCGCTTAACTGCGCGCCGTATGTCTGGGCCCAGCCAGAACCCATAGCGGGGGCAATGGCCATGAACTCGTCCCATGTGGTGTTGTAGGTAGCCTCCAGCTCGGCAATCTGAGCCATGAGGGCGTTGTAGATAGCCTCCGTGTCGACGCTTTCAATCTCGGCCAGGATGGCCTCGCACTCAGCGAGAATCTGGTCGCGAATCTCATAGATAGCCGTTCTGGCCTCTAATGCCGTGGTGGCCATCAGCGTGTAGTTGCCGGCCTGTCTGGCAGCAATGATGGCAGTCTGAGCCTCGTCGAGCTTGGCCTGAGCCTCTGCTTTCTTGGCTATCAGGGCGTTCACGCGGTCGGCATATTCCTCGGCCTTGCCAGCTTCGTTGAGCTTGCTCTGCACGTTGCCGATGTTGCTGCCCATGGTCATGCTGATGGTACTGGTCAGGTCAGGCAGTATGGTCTGGAGAACGTAGCCGTTGATGGTCTGCTCTATCGTGGCCTGCAGCGAGGTCAGCTGGCCCTTCATGCTCTCGTAGTCATTCAGCTGGCTCTGGTTGTTGAGCTGAATGTTGGCATACATGGTCTCCAATGCGCTCCTCATGTTGTTGAGGGCACCCTGAATGCCGGCGAGTTGATTGCCGTAAGTGCGGGCCCAGTCGCTTCCCATTAAAGGAGCAATAGCCTGGAACTCGCTGTTCACTTTGGCGTATAATTCCTCCAACTCCGTCATCTGGACGTTCAGGCGTGCGTAGGCATCCTCGTTGTCGCCAATCATGGTCACCTCGTTGTCGGGAACGATGGTGTTAACCTCTGTCATGGCGGTGGTGTTGGCGAATGCTGCTCCGCATCCTAATGTGAGGGCGAGCAGCAGAGAATTGAATTTTTGAGTAGACTTTAGTTTCATAAAGTTACATTTTTTTGTTGAGCCTCCCGTTCCTTGGAGGCAGGGTTTAACATTAGTGAGCGTGGAACTGTTGATACGCCCCTTGTTGTTGAAATTCTAACAATTTGGCGGCAAAGGTAGGTATTTTCTATAAAATTGCCAAATAATTGCGGAAAAATGTGTAACTTTGCACACGAAATAAACGTACAACAACTACACAACTAATCTATTCAATTATTATTATGAAAGAAAAACTTATTACTTGTCTCATGGCAGTGATGGTATGCACACAGGTCATGGGGGCGAAGAAGAAAAGCCCAGTGCAGGAATTGTGGCCGGATGGTACTCCCATTCCCGCGTGGTTCAGCGATACATCGCGTGTCGATGTGTCGAAGTTGGGTAAACGCTATGTCGTTACGGACTATGGGGTGAAGAACTACTCTGAACAGGTGCAGACCGAACGGCTGCAAGCCGTCATCGATCGCTGTGCCCAGGAGGGTGGGGGAGTGGTGGTCATTCCACGGGGCTTCGTGGTCAGCGGCTCGCTCTTCTTCAAACCAGGCACACACCTGCTCATCGAGGAGAACGGCGAACTGCGTGGAAGCGACCGCATCCGCGACTTCAAACTCCTGAAGACCCGCATGGAGGGGCAGACACTCAACTACTTTGCCGCCCTGGTCAATGCCGACGGATGCGACGGCTTCACCATCACCGGCCCGGGTACTATCAACGGCAACGGGCAGGCCTACTGGGAGGAATTCTGGATTCGCCGACAGTTCAACCGTAACTGTACCAACCTCGAGGCCCTGCGTCCGCGTAATGTCTATATCTCCAACTCCAAGAACGTCACCGTGCAGGACGTGCGCATCATCAACTCGCCTTTCTGGACTAATCATCTTTACAAGTGTGAAAACGTGCGCTACTTGGGCTGTTATATCTTTGCCCCGACCGACAACGTGACTCCCGTCGACCCGAAGCGCGGAGCGCCGTCGAGCGATGCCATCGACCTTGATGTGTGTAAGAACGTGCTTATCTCGGGCTGCTACATGAGCGTATGCGACGATGCCGTGGTGCTGAAAGGTGGCAAGGGCACGTGGGCCGACAAGGATCCCGACAACGGCCCCTGCGAGAACATCATCGTGCAGGACTGTACTTACGGTAAGGTACACGGCTGCATGACCCTTGGCTCGGAATCACTCCATGACAGGAACGTCATCCTGCGCCGCTGCAAGGTACACGATGCCAATCGCGTCATCTGGCTCAAGATGCGCCCCGACACCCCCCAGCACTATGAATACGTGACAGTAAGCGACATGGTGGGCGACTGTGCCTCGTTCCTCGTCGTGCGCCCGTGGACGCAGTTCTACAAGCCCGAGGAGCGCGAGGACATGCCTCTGTCGCAGTGCAACAATATCACCATCAGCAACATCCGGATGGACTGCAAGAACTTCTTCGATGTGGGGGCCTCGGACAAGTACCGCCTCATTGACTTTACTTTCGAGAACATCGATGTCACCGACCAGAAAAAGGCCTTCGATGCCTCGCTTATCGAGAACTGCACAGTGAAGAATGTTCAGATTAAGTGAAGAGTGAAGAGTGAAGAGTGAAGAGTGAAGAATGAAGAATAAGAGACAACGGATTAAACGGATTATTACGATGAGACAGGTGTTTCTCTTTTTTATACTGTTGCTGACGCTTACGGCATCGGCTGTGGAGCGCAAGAAGCTGAACTTCAATGCCGACTGGCGGTTGCAGGTGGGCGACGTGGCCGAGGCCTCGAAACCCGATTTCGACGATTCTGCCTGGCAGCGCGTCACGTTGCCCTACGCTTTCAACGGCAGTGAGGCGTTCCAGAAGGACATCGTTGACCTCACTGACACCGTATGCTGGTATCGCAAGGTCTTTACCCTCACAGAACAGGACTTGCAAGGCAAGGTGTTCATTGAGTTTGAGGGTGCCCGACAGGGTGCCGACGTCTATCTGAACGGACAACATGTGGGCTTCTCTGACAATGGCGTGATGGCTTTCGGCTTCGACCTCACTCCATATATAATAATAGGTGAAAACGTCATTGCCGTGCGCTGCGACAACAACTGGCAGTATCGCGACCGCACGCTGAACAGCCGTTACCAGTGGAACGATAAGAACTTCAATGCCAACTACGGTGGCCTGCCCAAGAATGTCTACCTGCACATTACCGGCAAACTCTATCAGACGCTGCCCCTCTACTCAAACCTCGGCACCACGGGCACCTACGTCTATGCCACCGACTTCGACATTGCCAACCGCAAGGCTACCATCCATATTGAGTCGCAAGTGCGCAACGAGGACAGCACGGCGCGCACCTTCCGCCTGTTTGCCCACTTGGTGAGTGCCGACCACTACTTGTCGGCTATCATAGCGGGCGAGGCGGTGACCTTACAGCCAGGCGAAACGCGCACGGTCTGCATTCAGCGCGAGCAGTCTGGCTTGCATTTCTGGTCGTGGGGCTATGGCTATCTTTACACGGTGAATACCTTTCTGGCCAACGAAGAGGCTGCCTCCCGCCCGCTCGACCTGAACCTGCGACATGACAAAGTGTCTACCCGCACCGGCTTCCGCAAGACGGAGTTCAAGGACGGCAAGTTCTATCTGAACGACCGCTGCCTGATGGTTCATGGCTATGCACAGCGCACCTCGAACGAATGGCCCGGCGTGGGCATTAGCGTGCCTGCGTGGCTCTCAGACTATAGCAACGACCTCATGGTGAAGAGCGGCGGCAACCTCGTGCGCTGGATGCACGTCTGTCCGTGGAAGCAGGACATTGAGTCGTGCGACCGTGTGGGACTCCTGCAGGCCATGCCTGCCGGCGATGCCGAGAAGGACGTGGAAGGTGCCCGCTGGCAGCAGCGCACACAACTGATGCGCGATGCTATCATCTATAATAGGAATAACCCCAGCATCATCTTTTACGAGTGTGGCAACTACCGAATCTCGAAGGAACATATTGAGGAGATGAAGCAGATACGCGACCAGTACGATGCTCACGGCGGTCGTGCCATCGGCTGCCGCGAGATGCTCGACCGCCCCGAGGCCGAGTATGGCGGTGAGATGCTCTACATCAATAAGAGTGCCACGAAGCCTATGTGGTCGATGGAGTACTACCGCGACGAGGGGCTGCGCAAGTACTGGGACGAATACTCCTATCCTTTCCACAAAGAGGGCGACGGCCCGCTCTATCGCGGTGCGCCAGCACTGGACTATAACCACAACATGGATGCGCTGGCCTGTGGCATGGTCGAGCGTTGGCATGAGTACTGGTTGGAGCGTCCCGGCACGGGCAAGCGCGTCAGCAGCGGGGGCGTGAAGATTGTGTTCTCCGACACCAACACCCACCACCGTGGCGAATCGAACTACCGAACCAGCGGCGTGGTCGATGCCATGCGCATTCCCAAGGATGCCTTCTACGCCCATCAGGTGATGTGGGACGGCTGGGTCTCGCCTGAGAAAGACCATACCCACATCATCGGCCACTGGAACTATGATGAGGGTGTGGTGAAGCCTGTCCATGTCGTCTCTACCGGCGACGAGGTGGAACTCTTTCTCAACGGCAAAAGCTTAGGCAAGGGCCGTCGCTCCTTCCGTTGGCTCTTCACCTGGGACAGCGTCCATTACGCCCCCGGCACCCTTGTCGCCCAAGCCTTCCCCGTAAGCAACGGCTATGCCGTTGCCAATGCCTTCCCCGTAGGCAGCGGCTATGCCGTTGCCCCCACCAGTACCGACACCCTCACTACCGCCGGCCATCCTTTCCAGCTCCGCCTCACCGCCATCCAGAATCCCGAGGGTTTCCGTGCCGATGGTGCCGACATGACCCTGGTAGAAGTGGAAGTCCTTGACCGTGAGGGCCGTCGTTGTCCGCTCGCCGACCCCATGCTTCACTTTGCCCTCTGGGGTGAAGGTCGCTGGATTGGTGGTATCGGCACGCGCGACAGCAAGCAGTACCTGGTTACTCCCCCTAAGAATCCAGAGGCAAAGGGCGAGAAAGGCCTCCTTGATTCGGCCAACAAGAAGAACCTGAGCGACAACTACGTGGGTGCCATGTCGCTGCCCGCTGAGTGCGGCGTCAACCGCATCCTGGTGCGTTCAACTACGACACCGGGCGACGTTTTCCTTTCCGTGACTGCCGAAGGCCTGCGCCCTGCCTACCTGAAGCTCGGCACCCAGCCCGCGCCTGCTCCCGACGTGTTGCCCGCCCTGACCCTTGCTCCGTGTCTCGACCGGGGCGAAACGCCTCTCACGCCCTCCTACCAGGACAGTTTCTTGACTGTAGGAATCCTCGATGCCACCGTTGGCTCCAATCCCGCTGAGGCTCGCAACGCCTTCGATGACAACGAACTGACCGAATGGAAGAGCGACGGCGACCGCAAGAACGCCTGGGTGACCTATCAGTTGGAGCGAAAGGCGGCTATCAGCGAGATAACCATGAAACTGACGGGCTGGCGTTCCAAGTGCTATCCGCTTGAGGTCTATGCCGGGAAAACGAAGGTCTGGGAAGGCATCACCCCTGCCACCTTGGGTTATGTCCACATCACCATTGACAAACCAGTTGCAGCCAAGGACCTCACTGTCAAGATGGTGGCCCCGGCGCAGGACAGCAAGAAGTTCGGCACCGTGAAGGAGCTGGCCGGTGGCGTGGCCAACGAGATGGATCGTTTGAAGAGCGAGAAGGGGAAGACGGAACTGAGAATCGTGGAAATAGACCTCATGGAAAGCGTGAAAGAGTGTTCTAAAAGGTAAATTTGAAGAGGATTGGGCAAAAAAACAGTCCAATCCTTTTTTTGTTACTGAAAAATGCTTATTTTTGCACCTCCAAACAAACAACTTTTTTTTACTAACAACAAATTAAAAAAACTATCATTATGAATTCACAAATCAAAAGAGCCTCATTGGCTTTGCTTTTGTCTGTGATGTGTTTCTTTGCGCATGCTCAGAAAACAGTCACTGGCACGGTGAAGGACACAACAGGAGAGCCCATGATTGGTGTGAGCGTACTCGTTGACGGTACCACCATCGGCGGGGTTACCGACTTGAATGGTAAGTTCACTATCAACAAGGTGCCCAACAATAGTGTTCTGAAAGTTTCCTACGTGGGCTACAAGGAGAAGAAAGTCTCTGTTGCAGGAAATGACAACCTGAACATTGTGCTGAAAGAAGATGCCATGGGACTCGACGAAGTCGTGGTTGTAGGTTATGGCACCATGAAGAAGAAGGACCTGACGGGTTCGGTGGCTTCGGTCAAGCTGGACGATATTCAAAAGGTGGCCGGTGCCAATGTCATGGAGGCCATGCAGGCCAAAGTGCCGGGCGTAGACATCCAGGTGAGCGACGGTCAGGCTGGTGCCGGTATCAGTATGAACATGCGTGGTAGCCGCTCGCTGCTGGCCAATAACAACCCGCTGGTCATCGTAGACGGTGTGGAGTATGGCACCACGCTCGATATTCCTTCTGGCGACATCGAGTCAATGGACATACTGAAGGACGCTGCCTCTACGGCAATCTACGGTACGAAGGGTGCCAATGGCGTAATCCTCATCACCACCAAGCGCGGCTCGGCAGGAAAGACCCGCGTCACGTTCAACGGATATGTGGCATTCAAGAGTCCCACCAGCCTTACCAAGCCTATGTATGGCGACAAGGAGGTGCAGCGTCTTGTCGATGCTGCCGACTATAAGAAGATGCTGGAGAAAGGCGACTGGTCGGCTGCACAGCGTACCACGACCATAGAGAGTGTGCTTGGACAGAAACTGGACGACGGTACGCTGACCGCCGACATCTATGCCGACAAGTCATACACCGACTGGCTGGACCTTGCTACCCAGAACAGCGTGAGCCAGAACTACGAAATTGGCGTGCAGGGTGGCAACGAGAAGACCAATTTCAACATCTCACTCACCATGATGAACGACAAGGGTATGCTGAAAGACGATGCGTACCAGCGCTATACGGGCCGTGCCAATGTGGACCACCAGATTAACCGCGTGGTGAAGGTGGGTGCCAGCCTGAGCTATGCCTACAAGAGCAACGACCGCCGTAATGGTGGCATATTCGGACAGGCTCAGAAGATGACGACCATTACTCATGCTTATCTCAAAGACGGCAGCATCAATGCCACGCCTAACCCCTGGTATGCCGCCCACTGCTCGCCGCTGCTCGACGAAAACGGCAACTATCAGCGCAACATTGAGGCAACACGCTTCTTCGGATCGGCCTACTTGCAGCTGACTCCCATCAAGGGCCTGACCCTGAAAAGCACGCTGACACTGGACCGCGACAATGCCCGCGACGGCATTTACCAGGACTACGAGAGCCAGGGCCGCTTCCAGACTCCTCACAACACCTACATCAGCTATGCTCCGTCCATCGGCACGAAGTACACATGGCAGAACACGGCCAACTATGCCTTCTCAGTGAAAGACAAGCACGACTTCACCTTCCTGCTGGGTCACGAAATGTATCAGCACGTGAAGGAAGACCTGCAGCTGAACGGTACTGCCGGCGAGGAGCACTACTACAACAACTCGTTCTACTACGTCGACAACATCGGCTCGCCCTTTAAGCACTCCGACTATACCAAGCAGGCAATGGTGTCGTTCTTTGCACGTGCCAACTACTCGTTCATGGGCAAGTACCTGCTGCAGGCTTCGCTCCGTGCCGATGGTTCGTCGGTGCTGGCCGACGGTCACAAATGGGGCTACTTCCCCTCGGTAAGTGCCGGTTGGCGTATCATCGACGAGAACTTCATGGAGGGCACTAAGTCGTGGCTGTCGAACTTGAAGCTGCGCGCTTCCTGGGGCCTCTCGGGTAATGCTGCCATCGATCCCTATCAGACCCTGGCTACTGTGTCGCCCATCGTGCCCAGCTCCTCGGCAATGGCTCCTATGACCATGGCTAATGAGAACCTGACATGGGAGAAGACCTCGGCCTTCGACTTCGGTCTCGACTTCGGTTTCCTGGACGGACGCATCAGCGGTACCATCGACTACTATACGAGCAAGACCTACGACCTGCTCTACTATAAGACCGCTCCCGCATCGACTGTCTATACCAGTCTGATTGACAACGTGGGTAAGACGCGCGGTCATGGCGTTGAGATTGCCTTGAATGCCATCCCAGTGCGCACGAAGGACTTCGAGTGGAGCCTGAATGCCAGTGCCACCTTCGCCCGTGACTATGTAGACGAGCTGGCCGATGGCGTGAACCAGTTTGTCAATGGTGTTGACATCCTGAAAATCGACGAGCCTGTCTCGGCTTACTATGCTTACGACATCGACGGCATGTGGGGCGTGGGCGAGTTTGAGCAGTACATGGCTGCCCATCCTGAATTTGAGAAGCCTTACTCAGACTATGGCGACCCCGGCACTCCCAAGGTGGTCAATACCAATGGCGACAATGCCATCGATGACAGCGACAAGATTGTCTACGGCCGTTCGCCCAAGAGCATTTTCGGCCTGAGTACTTCCTTCAGCTACAAAGACTTGTCGCTGAGTGTGCAGACCATGGCACGTCTGGGTGGCTACATGAGCTATCAGGGCTATAACCTCTATCTTTACGACGGTGCCAACTGGGGCGACCTGGACTACTGGACTCCCGACAATCAGGGTGCCGACATTCCGTCGCCGGGTGCCAGCGGTGCATCTGCAACGCAGTTCAAGTCGAGTGTCATGATGCAGAAGGCCGACTACTTCAAGATAAAGGACGTTACGCTGAGCTATAACCTGCCCAAGAACATCCTCTCAAAGATTTGGGTGCATAATGCACGTGTCTACTGCTCGATGAAGAACTTCTTTACCTTCAGCCATTTTGACAATTATGACCCCGAGCGTGGTGGTGCCGTCACCTTCCCCATGGCTAAGCAGGTGGTTGTCGGACTCAATGTCACGTTCTAAAAAATGAAAACTGAAGTTTGAAGACTGAAATAACTGAAAACAAGTAATATTGAAGCTTTATGAACACATATCATTTCAAGACAATACTATGTGGGGTTTGCGTAAGCTGTGGCTTCGTCGCAGCCCTCACTTCCTGCTCCGACTATCTGGAGGAGGACAACAAGACAGGCTCTACTGCTGACCTGACTTATAACACCGTGACAGGTATCGACGGACTTATACAGTCGGCCTATTCATATACCCACGGATGGTGGGGCAAGGAGCCTGCGCTTGGCCTGGCCGAGATGGGCACAGACCTGTTCTACTTCGGCTATGACAACAAGCAGAAGTCCATGCTGAAATATGACCTTACCCAGGAGAGTCTCGGTTTCAGCAGCACCAGTGGTACAGCTGCCGTGAACGACAACCCTTGCCTGGACCAGTACTGGGAACTGTTCTATGCCGGTATCGATGTCTGTAACAATGCCATGAAGTATGTGCCGCTGAACAGTATTATCAGCGATGCCAAGAAGGAAGCCTACCTGGCTGATGCCTATTTCCTCCGTGCTCTCTACTACTCGCAGATGGTGGCACTCTGGGGTCCGATACCCTACAATAGCGAACCTGTTTCTACTGTCAACACGAATCCCGTGCGTGAACCGGAGGCTGTCGTCTATCGGCATATCCTTGACGACCTGAAGACTGCCATGGAGAAGTATAAGACTGCCGGCGTGATGAAGGCTGCTGCTGCTACTGGCGCAGGTCGCGCATATTTCTACTCAGCCGAGGCACTCTATGCTCGTGTGGCACTCTATGCCGCTTCCTGGCTGGGTGCTAACAGCGTTGAAGGCTATGGAAACCTCTATACTGAGGCGCTGAATGCTGCCAATGACGTAATCGCCAACAGCGGTGCTGCTTTCTATGCCCGCTTCAGCGATACTTGGAACCTCAATAATGAGGACGTCACGAAGAATACCGAGAACCTCTTTGGCGTTTATTATACCAACGACCTTACCTCGGCCAACCGTAACAACTGCGTGCCCTATCGTTTTGCCGATGGTGGTACGGGCAACTACAACTCCCTGGTTACGCGTACCGGCTATAATCGTCAGGGTGGCAGTGCCTCGAACCTGATGTTCGTGTCGATGTGGAACAACGGTGCCAACGACCTCGGGGGCAGTGGCAACAAGGTTACCAATGTGTTCGTGCGTGTAACTGGTTCCAGCAATGCTAATATTGTGAGTGCCGAGACGGGCGTGAACGTTGACGTGTCGAAGTACTATTCGCCTTACGGACGTGGCTTTACACGCTATCTGCCCTCGCTCTATCTCTGGCAGATTCTCGACGAGGTGAAGGGCACTGACCAGCGTTATAACGGCACGCTGCTCACCAGCTATCGCCTGCCGAAGGCATTGGCTAAGAATTCCAAGAACTATCCCAACATGGCCGACCAGGAGTTCAAGGACTATGAGGAGGCTTATAAGGAGGATGGCAACTACTTCAATGGGGGTGGTATAGGCATTCTTTACAGTCTGCTCGATGGCGACTCTTCCGAGGGTCAGGCTCTGCAGGCCGAGGCTAAGGGCAAATATCGTCTGCAGTTTGCCTGCGGTGGCGATATTCCCGTCTATACCAGTGGCAATCCTGCAACCGCTCTGCCCACCGAGGCTGCCGTGGCTACTTCGAAGGTCTATGGCGACGACCGCTATAACAGCTACAAGATTGGCGGCTGGTGCTCATTCCCTGGCATCAAGAAATTTCTCGACGATCAGGTCAATGACACTTATCCTGACCTGACCTATGACATTTCGGCACGCGACATCATGGTTATCCGTCTGGCAGAGGTCTATCTGATTAAGGCAGAGGCAGAGCTGCAGACTGGCGGTAATGCACTGGCTACCATCAATCAGCTGCGCGCTGCACGTGCCATCAAGGGTAAGGACAACAGCATCAGTGGCGACGTTACCATTGAGACGATCCTGAAGGAGCGCGCACTGGAGCTGTGCGGTGAGTATCAGCGCTGGTTCGACCTGAAGCGCACCCACACCCTCATTAATCATGTGAAGGCTTACAATGCTCAGGCCAGCGGCAATATTGCCGTGAAGCACTACTATCGTCCTATTCCCCTGAGCGAGCTTGAGGTAGTTACCAACCGTACTGAGCTGCCTGTTCAGCAGGACGCAAGCGGTGTGATGCAGTACACCGAGGCTAAGGAAGGTATGTGGCAGAATCCGGGCTATAATTAATTGTTGAGACATAATATATCTTTGATAACCGTGCCAAAATGTCAGTCGAGACGTTTTGGCACGGTTTTCGCTTCCCCACTGTCAGCAAACAGAATTGCGAACAAACATTTATAACATTATTATTAAAATAATAGCAATTATGACAATTAAACCATTAGCAGACCGCGTGCTGGTAGTGCCTGCACCGGCTGAAGAGAAAATCGGTGGAATCATTATTCCTGATACTGCAAAGGAGAAGCCTCTCCGCGGCACCATCAAGGCCACTGGTAAAGGAACTAAGGACGAGGAAATGATACTGAAAGAGGGCGACGAAGTGCTCTATGGCAAGTATGCCGGCACCGAGATTGAACTCGACGGTGAGAAGTTCCTCATGATGCGCCAGAGCGATGTGCTCGCCGTCATCGAGAAATAAATAAGTTTAGAAACGAGAGGTAGTTATTTGTTGTTCTGAAAACGAGTATAATTAAGATAATTCGTGATTCAAATTAGGATGAATTAAGATAATTCGTTTCTAAAAAGAGAGACAAAAAGTTCCTTTCGTTTCAAAAGAAAAAAGAACAATTAATTTTATAAGATTATGGCAAAGGAAATTAAATTTAATATCGAAGCCCGCGAATTGATGAAGCAGGGCGTTGACCAGTTGGCTAATGCCGTGAAGGTGACTCTTGGCCCGAAGGGTCGCAACGTAGTGATTGAGAAGAAGTTTGGTGCTCCCCAGATTACCAAGGACGGCGTGACCGTGGCCAAGGAAATCGAGCTGGAGGATCACTTTGAGAACACAGGTGCCCAGTTGGTGAAGAGCGTGGCCTCGAAGACTGGCGACGATGCCGGTGACGGCACCACCACCGCAACACTGCTGGCCCAGGCCATCGTCTCCGAGGGTCTGAAGAACGTTACCGCAGGTGCCAACCCCATGGACCTGAAGCGCGGTATCGACAAGGCTGTGAAGGCCGTGACTGCTTTCATCGCCGATAAGGCCGAGCAGGTGGGCGACAACTACGACAAGATTGAGCAGGTGGCTACCGTCAGCGCCAACAACGACAAGGAGATTGGCGAACTGCTGGCTGAGGCTATGCGCAAGGTGTCGAAGGACGGTGTCATCACCATCGAGGAGTCGAAGAGCCGCGACACCCACATCGGCGTGGTCGAGGGCATGCAGTTCGACCGCGGCTATCTGTCGGCCTACTTCGTGACCGACTCGGAGAAGATGGAGTGTGTCATGGACAACCCCTATATCCTTATCTACGACAAGAAGATCTCGAACATCAAGGACTTCCTGCCCATCCTGCAGCCTGCTGCCGAGAGCGGACGCCCGCTGCTCGTCATTGCCGAGGATGTTGACTCGGAGGCTCTGACTACGCTCGTCGTCAACCGTCTGCGTGGCGGTCTGAAGATCTGTGCCGTGAAGGCTCCTGGCTTCGGCGACCGTCGTAAGGCCATGCTTGAGGACATCGCCGTGCTTACTGGCGGTACCGTTATCAGCGAGGAGAAGGGTCTGAAGCTGGAGCAGGCTACGCTCGAGATGCTGGGCACCTGCGAGAAGCTGACCGTGTCGAAGGACAACACCACCATTGTGAATGGTGCCGGCGACAAGCAGGCCATCAAGGATCGCGTGAACCAGATTAAGAAGGAGATTGAGCTGACCACCAGCAACTACGACAAGGAGAAACTGCAGGAGCGTCTGGCCAAGCTGGCAGGCGGTGTTGCCGTGCTCTATGTGGGTGCTAACAGCGAGGTGGAGATGAAGGAGAAGAAGGATCGCGTGGACGATGCCCTGTGCGCTACCCGCGCTGCCATCGAGGAAGGTGTCGTAGCCGGCGGTGGTACTACCTACATCCGCGCCCAGGAGGCTCTTGCCTCTCTGCAGGGCGACAATGCCGACGAGCAGACGGGTATCAACATCATCTGCCGTGCCATCGAGGAGCCTTTGCGCCAGATTGTCATCAACGCCGGTGAAGAGGGTGCCGTGGTCGTGCAGAAGGTGCGCGAGGGCAAGGGTGACTTTGGCTACAACGCACGCCTCGACAAATATGAGGACCTGCGCGAGGCTGGTGTCATCGACCCCGCTAAGGTGGCCCGTGTGGCTCTGGAGAACGCAGCCTCTATCGCAGGCATGTTCCTCACCACCGAGTGCCTCATCGTCGACAAGCCCGAGAAGGAGCCTGCTATGCCGATGGGCAACCCCGGAATGGGCGGCATGATGTAATAAAAGGTACTGTATAGAGAAATGCGCTTCGCGTCTTTTTAGGAGACGCGAAGCGTTTTTTTTGTCACCATTTTTCTTGTGGGTTTCGGTTTTTTCCCTTATCTTTGCAAAACTAAAATCTAAAAAAACTATGATACACCATTCAATGATTGTTATTGAAGCCATATTCTGCCTGTGGCTATTGGCTTCCTGCGAAAAACCGGTGATTGAGAAGACGGACCATTCTGCGGAGACATCAGGTCGGCCTGCGGAGACGACGGCCAACTTTGTACTCAGCGTGAAAGGGTTCCACATGGTAGACTTCGACGGGACGAGGAGTGAACAGCGCTTGTCGGACTATTGCTCCCGTCTGAACTTCGTCGTCTATCAGGACGGCAAGAAACAGAAGGGAATCAACCAGACCAGTACTGACAGCGACTTCGGTCGTGTGACCTTTGCGCTGAGTCCTGGCACCTATCAGGTGCTGGTGCTGGCTCATAGCGCACAGAAGAATCCCACGCTGACTAATCCCGAGAAGATACAGTTTACCAATGCCGACGGCTACACCGACACCTTTTATTATTATGGGGTCGTGGATATGATCGAAACCGCAAAGTCAGAGGAGGTCGTGCTGAGTCGGGTGACGTCTATGTTCCGCTTCGAGATGAAGGATGCGGTTCCCGCCGAGGTGGAGCAGGTGCGGTTCTATTACACGGGTGGCAGCGGTGCGCTCAATGCTCTGACGGGCTATGGTTGCGTGAACTCACAGCAGACCGTCTTTTTCGACATCACGGCGGAAATGAAGAACATGCCTCAGACCTTTGAGGTATATACCATACCGAAGGCCCAGACGGGAACCCTGAAAATGACCATCACGGCCTACGGCAAGGATGCGATGGCCATCAGGGAAAAAGTGCTTGAGGATGTTCCTGTTGAGGTGAACAAGGTGACCGAATATTCTGGCTCCTTTTTCACCGATGACGACAACGAAGAGCCGCATGAACAGGACGACAACGGTCAGCATTCCTATTCCATCCAGTTGCTGACCGAATGGGCCGACACGCTGAAGCACACATACTGATCAGCTGTTGAGCAGCGTGTCGAGCGCTTCCTGCTCTCCCACGATCCAGATGATGTCGCCTTCCTGGAACTGGCGGGCGGGATGGAAGGGCGAAAGGTTCTCCTTGCCCTCTTCGAGGCCCACGACCATGCAGCTGTACTGGCTGCGGATGCCGCTCTCTTCGAGCGTCTTACCCACGAACGGACTCTCCGGCCCGATGATCATCTGGCGCAGTTTCATCTCGCGCTTCTCCAGTTCCGGGTCTTCGCCCAGCACCTCTTTTGTGAGAGCCGTGCGCAACTGGCCCAACTGCTCGTCGCTGCCGATGACCTGCAGGCGGTCGCAGGGGAAGATGATGTAGTCGCCGTCGGGGATGTTCAGGCGGTTGTTGCCGCGCAGGATGCTCGACACATGCACGCCGTACTTGCGCCCGAGATTGAGCTGTTTCAGCGTCTGCCCCATCCACATCGAGTTGGCGGGCACGTCGAAGTCGGCAATGTGGATGTCGCGGTCCAGCAGCTTGCCTTCGTAGAGGGGGCGCTTCTTGCCGTGAACCTGTGCCTCAATGTCGCGCGAGCGCAGGTTGTTGATGAAGAGCCGTTCGAGCATGATGCTGCGTCGCTTGATGTTGCGCGACAGCATGATGAGCACCACGATGACCATCGCGACCACGATGAGCAGGGCCGAACCGAACTGCGTGAGCTGTTTGCACACCACGAAAAGGAAGCTCATGGCAATGCCGAAGCGTAGGATGACGGTGAACATGAGCGGCAGGCGGTTGCGGTTGCTCTCGGCCCAGAGGGCTTTCCACTCCTCGCTATGGTTCTTCTTCATCACCATAGCGCGCAGGAAAGGAGCCGTCAGGGAGATGGTGAGTAGGCCGGTAATGACGCGCGTGTACCAGTGATCGCCCAGCATTCCCGTAATGAAGGGGTGGAAGAAGACGAGCATCAGCGTGATGGTGGCCGAGGAAAGGATGGAGTAGACCACGGTGTTGACGGTCATCTGCGTGAGCAGGCTCTTCCACTTGCTGTGCTCGTTGCTGTCGGGATGACTGGTGGAAAACTGGTTGAGCAGGCGGATGAGCCGTGAGGGCAGACGATGTTCCAGGGCGTTGTAGGCCGGCGTGGCAAAGCGTATCATGTAGGGTGTGAGGAACGTGGTAATCACCGATACGGCCACCACGACAGGATAGAGGAAATCGCTGATGACGCCGAGCGAGAGGCCCAGCGAGGCGATGATGAACGAGAACTCGCCTATCTGTGCCATGGAGAAGCCGCAGCGCATGGCCGACTTGAGCGATTCGCCTCCCAGCATGAACGACAAGGAACCCAGGGTGCTCTGTCCGATGAGGATGGTCATCACGAGGGCGAAGATGGGAAGTGCATAGTTGACAAGGATCTCAGGGTCGACCAGCATGCCCACCGACACGAAGAAGATGGCTCCGAAGAGGTTCTTCACCGGCTCCACTAACTTCTCGATGCGTTCGGCCTCGACGGTCTCAGCCAGGATGCTGCCCATGATGAAGGCACCGAAGGCCGACGAGAATCCCACCTTGGTGGAGAGTACGGCCATGGCGCAGCAGAGTCCTAAAGACACCACGAGCAGCACCTCGGCGTTGATGAGCTTGCGCACCGAGCGCAGGAACAGCGGGATGGCCGAGATACCCACGACGAGCCACAGGATGAGGAAGAACCCGATCTTGACTATCGACCCCAGCATCTGGCCGCCGTCGGGATTGTTGCCACTGGCAATGGCACTCAGCATCACCATCATCACGATGGCGAGAATGTCCTCCAGGATGAGTACCGACATGACAATCCCGGCAAACTGCTGTTGCTGCAGGCCCAGGTCGTCGAACGCCTTATAGATAATCGTGGTGGACGACATGGCCAGCATGCCGCCGAGGAAGATGCAGTCCATGCGCGACCACCCGAAGGCATGGCCCACACAGACCCCCAGCATGGACATGCAAAAAATGATGGTGATGGTCGAGATGATGGGCGAGGCTCCCATCTTCAGGATTTTCTTGAACGAGAAGTCCAGTCCTAACGAAAAGAGGAGGAACATCACGCCGATGTCGGCCCAGAGGTGAACGTTCTCCATGTCGACCACCGAGGTGGTGTAGGGCATGTGGGGCGACACGAGGAAGCCCGCTACGATGTAGCCCAGGACAAGGGGCTGCTTCAGTCTCTTGAATAAGAGGGTTACGATGCCGGCAACGATAAGGATGAGTGCCAGGTCTTCTATCAGTGGGGGTAATTCAGACATGATGTTATTACTTAGATGATTGTTTCTTGTTGTTTTGCTTCTGCATTTTGCAAAAATAAGAAATAATGCTGACGTGGCAAAGCAATTTCAGAAGATTAACGTAAGAAAGCCCGTAAATATAGACTATTTCACGTACTGTTGCGGTTGAAAGACGCTGAAAGCGTCACCTCTCAATAGCCGTAGGTCGGAACGACCTGCGGACAGCATACAAGGGAGGGGAAAGCACTCTGAAAGGCTACGGGTAGGCGAGCGTAGCTCGGGAATGAGAGTGCCCCAACACCGCGTATTGGGCGACCCCTTTGGGGTCGATGTACCTTCTTACGTTCTATCCGCAGGTCGTTCCGACCTACGGCTATTGAGAGGTGACGCTTTCAGCGTCTTTCAATCGTAATGCACGCAATTCCCTGCTGCTTAGGCAATGGAGAACAGAAACTGCTGGTTGATGTAATCGCAGCGGACGTTGCCGAAGCGGATAAGGCGGGCCAGCAGGGTGATGACCTTTTGGCGGGGAAGACGGGAGAGGCGGACGATACGGTTCAGGGGCAGCAGACCTTGAATGGCGGCGAGCAACAGGCGAATGTCATCGTCGTAGGTGATTATGGCTCCTTGCGGCTTCTGCGACTCACGCCAGAGAGCAAGATGAACGGGTGAGGCTACGATGTTCTCGTCGTTGATGCGGATATAGGCACGTTTGCGCCCCTCTTCGTCCAACGCACAAATGGGGCGTTTGACGGAAGGGGAAACGGTGGCGACGACGATGGTTCGCTTGTCTGCATGGTAGGTGTCGAACTTGATGCTCGCTTCGGGCTTGCAGAATTTGTAGGCAGCCTGGTGCATCATGTAAATCTCCTCTTCGCTGCGGACACCAGAGAGATGACCGTCGTCGCGAACGCCTATGAGCAGCCGACCGCCGTAGGTATTGGCGAAAGCCGATACCGACTTGGCCAACTTACAAGCATCGGCCACACGGTATTTGAAGTCCTGCTGCTGGTGTTCGCCCTCGCGAATCAGACTGAGAAGATATTGCTTGTCGTCCATACGCCGTAAAGACTGTACAAAACTATACTCTTAGGGCAACCCAGTAGCGGACACCCGTCTTGGTGTGCTTGCTCTGGAACTTGTACTCGGGCCGGTTCAGGTAGTTGCCAATCTTGACGAGGGTGTTCTCCTCTTCCTTGTAGCCCTTGAAGTGGCTCTTGAGCAGGGTCGACAGCTCAGGTAGCGTCATCCATTGGCCTTCCTCGTTGGGGCGCGGCTTGTTGACGACGGCCAAGAGCATCTCGCCAAGTCCGTTCAGCCGCTGGTACTGCAGGTTGTGCTCCATCAGGGCGCGTTCCTCGTCCTTCGATAGCCAGTAGCGTTCGCCGTTCCTGATTTCGTGCAGCAGCTGGGCATAGAGTTGGTCGTGCTGGACGGGTGTCTCGAAATCGATGTCGCCGTTGATGCTGACGCAGATGAATCGGCGCGAGCCGCTGGGATCGGTGAGTGGTGTCTGTTCGTTGGTGGTGCCAATGAACGAGGCGTAGCGGCGGTTCGACGTGTAGGCCTTGCCGTAGGGTGGGCGATACTTCAGGTCGGCTGTCGACACGAGGTACTTCAGCACCACCTGCTGGCGCTGGGTGACGCGGTCGAACTCGTCGAGGTTGATGAGGCCGAACGACGAAAGGCCCAGGTTCAGGTCGGTCTCGTTCTTGAAGTTGATGCGGTCGTTGTAGTAGTCCTGCAGGTCGCGGGGCAGCAGGATGCGACAGAAGCTGGACTTGCCGCAGCCCTGACGGCCTATCAATAGTGGTACGAGGGCGTTGCCGGTCAGCTGTCCCTTGCCTAACCACATGGCCACCATCGAGCGCATCCATATATGGAACAGGTGTGCCCACTCTTGCCACTCGGTGGGTACGCGCCCGGCGAGTGGCGTCACGCGGTCCTTGCCGTCCCATTGCGGCAGGTGCTCCAGGTAGTCGTTCATGGGGTCGTAGCGCTCGATGTCGTCGGAGTCCACATAGCGTCGTATGTCCTTGTCCCAGCAGCGGATGCCCTGCTCCAAGGCGCGCATGGTGATGGAGTTGCGGGCCTCTTCGGTCAGGTCCTGGAAGGAGAAGCCGATGCCCGTCCTCAGACGGTATTCTGCCACGCCGCGCATGACGTTCTTGCGCAGCTCGTAGTTCGAGTTCAGGAAGATGTTGATCTTCATCGTCAGCAGCGTCTCGGGCGGGATGGTCTTGGTGCGCTGGATGCCCTTCTTTTCCAAGTATTTTTTCACCTGCGTTTCGCGATAGGTGTTCTCGAAGACCTTCTTCACCAGGTCTGCCTCGTCCCAGAAGAGCGACTTCATCATCGCCTGGCGCATAGCGGGAGCCATCGTCAGCCCCGTCTCTAAGCAGTACTGGGCCAGTCGCGAGAGGATGGCGTGCCGACGCTCGTTGTCGTCGGCAATACCCTCCATGTCGTCGAAGGCCTTTGTGAGGTTGAACTCAAAGACGGTATGCATGTCCCTGTAGCGTTCGTAGGTTTCCGTGTGGTCGCGCTGCGAGGGCCGTTGGGCAATGGCATTGGTGGGCTTTTCCGCTTTGGCGTAGATGGGCGTTGCCAGCGGGTTGTAGACCAGTCCGGGGTCGTAGCTCACGTAGCAGATACGCTCAGTCGTGGGCTCCAACTTTTCTACCGTGACACCCAGCTGACCGTTGTATATCATTCTGGCCCGCTCGTATAGGTTCTCGTGGAAGAGGGCGATGTCTTCGCAGGTGATGGGAAGGGGGAAATTGCCTAAGTTGGGAGCGTCCTCTGACCTCCCACCTCTGACTCCCGGTTTCTGGAACAGCTCGCCGCGACAGACAATCTTCACCGATTGCCCGTCGGCACCCACGAAAGCCATCAGCGTCTGAGGCATCTCTGCCGCCCCGCGTCTCACGGCATCGGCCTCGTCCTTGCCCGTCAGGTTGTTCACCTCTAAGAGCACCAGTCCCGTGTAGCCCTTGGTGATGCGTTCGCCCTTGCGGTTCTCCTGCTCCAGCGCAAAGCAGATGCGCGGCAGTTCCTTGGGCCAGTTCTCATAGCCCGTGAGCGTTCCCTTGTCGTCGCGGCTGGCAAAGTGCAGCAGCGGATAGACGCGGCGGAACTCGCTGACCTCTTCTTGTAGCTTGCCGTTGCGGATGATGTCTGCCACCTCCTGCAGTTCCATGAGCCGCAGCGTTTCCTTGTTCCTATACTTCTTGATGATAGTGATGGTTGTTGTCATAATGCGTAGTTTAGTCTTGAAGGCAAAGGTACGAAAAATTCCCGAGATGTGCAAGCTTTTTTCTTGAAAAATTTTCTTGAAAAATGGCTCGAACCGTCACCTTTGCACTTTACTTTTTGATAGTCAGTAAGTTAAAGGGTGATGGTATGCCATTCCAACCATCACCCAACCGTCACCCAACCGTCACCCAACCGTCACCTTCTGCCCAAATACCATGTTCATGACCATAAATTTGTCATACGCCCTGATTGCTTGTTCTGCATATCTTGATTCTTTCAAGAATGCGGTATCTACGGAAGATACCGATGGTTACATAAATGTATACTGCCAGTTACCTCCTTGGAAACTTACTGCTTCCTATCATAGAAAGGTGACGGTTGGGTGATGGTTAAGGCAGTATACCATCACCCTCTAATTTTCTTATAATCATCAGTTTAAGTGTAAAGGTGATGGTTCGAGCCATTTTTATACTTTTTTCTCAGAACTTGTTTTTGATGCACACCGAGCCACCTATGCAGCTCTTAATCTTCGATGCATTCACCATCTTGACCGTGGCAAGCCGCAAGAGACCTTATAACCTCCAAATAATACGATCCTAAACGACAGATGAAAAAAAAGTCAATTTCATTGGGTGAAAGCCAATGCACCCATAGTATAGCTTCTTAGATGATGGATATGCCACATCCGTTTGTACCAATAATATCATTGAAACTGCCATGATCCAACGTCAAGTCAACAAAGGACTTGTTTTTTCTAACTCTTATCTTGTCATTCATAAGTGATAATTATGCGTGCATAATATAGCATTTTCTCGTAAAGGGCAAAGAATATACAGGAAAAAAATACCTTTTTTAATATAAATTGTTTGGTGATGTGCCTAAGTTAGAGTAATTTCGCCGTCGATTATTGGAAATATCAGACGAATATGACACAACTGACAGTTTCAATAGAGGATGTTTCCATGTTTGACCTGATACGGCAGGCCCTCAGCCTCTTGTGTGGCGTCACCAGCGTCACCTTAAAGCGACAGACCAAGACGGGCATGGACCGCACCATCGACGACATTAAGCATGTGCGTCTATAAGGCCAGTAGCGTTGAGGACTTGACAAAGCAGTGCAGGGCATGAAGTACACACTGCGCTACACTGGTGAGTTCAGGTGTTCGCTGAAGCGTTGCCTCAAACGGGACTACGACGAGCAGTTGCTGACAGAAGTCCTCAACATCCTGTCAACTGAGGGCGAACTCCCGGAAAAGTATAGGCCACACATCCTTTACAGTCAGTACGAGGGCTACTGGGAGTGCCACATCACTCCAGACAGGCTTATTGTCTTGTACTAGAACGAATGGGAACTTGTGTGGTTGATGAATAATGCAGACACTTACTACGACCTGTTCGACAAGAACATGCATTATTGGAGAACCATTTTTCTATGCAGGACAAAAAAGGCACTGCTGAACTCGCTATATCTGTACCCTTGGTACTGCTTCAAGTGCTTCTACTCCAGCAAGCATGTACGAGGGTTCTTCAAGACTGTTGCATGGTCAGTCTGGCTGATTAGTCTCGGACTGTTGTTCTTCATCGCCCGAGACAATGCCATCCTTCAGAAGCAGCAGAACATCAACCGCTATGTTCATGCCTACTACAACGACAATGCTGAGGTCATGATGGAGCTTGATGGTATCGACTTTATGTTCTCTAATCTGGAAGTTATGCCTATGCCAGTCAAAGAGTACCGAGAGTACATGAAGGAGCGTAAGAAAGAGACCAAAGAAAAAGCCAAGGATGGCAAGCGGAAGTAACCTTTGATTATATTTTCCCTTCTGCCTATGCCGTAACAATAGCTAGTTGTAGCGAACCCTTCTAATGTTATTCCAAATAGATTTTTTGGGGCGTTTTGAAACGGTTAGCCCACTGATATTCCGTTTAGTCTGATATGAAAAGCCGACTGACAGCAATTATGCGTTGTTGCTAGTCGGTTTTAGTTTGTCAATCATCTAAATCCTGTTCTGAAAAATAGTATTCACTCAATACTTACCTGCAATTATACCGATAAAGTTTATTAGTGCAATTGTTGATGAAATAGACAAGAGCATATCTTTTTTTGTGGCATTTCTTTCGTGAGTAAGTCTGTTTGCCAATTTGTTAGTGTTCTTAGCATATGCCCTAAGCTCGTCATTTGAACTACCAGATAATTCAATGCTAATGTAATTCCCTATCATTCTAACAGCATCTGTTTCCCCGATAATCACACCTTTTTCATCTTCTGTACCATGAACGACAGGATTATACACTGCTTGCGCTAAAGAAATAATCACTTCACGGCACAACAAACCTATTGATTGAAAATCTTCTTCATTTTTTGCGATACTACTATCTCTCTTTATCTTTGTAACTGTTCTACGGATTCTTTCCCAGTCATCCAACTCTACAAACGTTTCAATACTATTATAGTTCTCTGTATCATCAAAATATGACAAAGTCGGAGCAAAGAGTTCATTGATGTAAGTCCGACGTTCTTGATAGGTTGGAAAATCCGCTTTCCACTTTCCGTACCATTCCCACAAATTAGAATAAGGATTATTATATGTGAGATTCAATCTTTTACAATCGCGGGTAATCTGAGTATTGAGTTTTTTATATCTTTCATCCACTTCTTGAATTCGATTTCCCCCTGTTGCTACAGACACCATAATATTTCTAACAGTTTCTATATTTTGTTTGAGCACAGCCTTCCCATTTATTCCGCCAATAACAGACCAATCAAGATCTTCTTTACTTAAGGTGGGGCCTATTTGGACTATGAAATAGTCATTATTGTTACCCTTAATCGCTTCGTTTAATGATTCTGAAATCACTTTTTCCATATGGGAAATCTGTTCTGCGGAGAATGACGTATATAGTTTTACGGATAGGCTTATATACACAGTATATCCATAAGTTCCGCCATTCCAGTTGTCATATTCTGTATTAACAACAGAAATCTTTGCAGAAGAAATGGTATAACATATTTCTTCACAACCTCTTCCTTTCAGCAAAGCCAAAGCAATATTAAAGACTGGGCTAAAATTACTTGCGATTTCGTAATATTGCTGTTCCATACTATATTATTCTCATTTCAGTCACAACCAAACTTATTATATCATCTTTTGAATGAGCATCTGTGTATTGGCATAGAATGGTATATCTGTCTTGCCAAGGATTGTTGCTGGAAGCGTAGCCATTTCTGCAAGATTATCCATTGGAACAAGCACATTCTTTGCACCGTTTTCGGAGAGCATTGATACACGGTCGTTGAAATTCAGGGCACGTTCAATAGCACCGCCAATGCTGATATTGCCGATAACCCCAAGACCTGATTTCAGGTTACGTCCGAACACAGAAGATACGATAGCTGCGAATACTGCACCACCTATTCCCTTATGAACACCAACGCCCAACAGAACAGTCACTTGAACTGTTACGTCAAGGTGCATCAACGAGTGCTTTTGAGAAAGGATAGCCCTTTCATTGGCGCGAATGTAATTGTAAGTATTCTTTATATCTTCCTTGGCTTCTGTGGAGCTGCTGCCCGTCACCGTAAGTTTTCCGTTTCCCGGCATGGTTATGACCTCAATTTTTATTAGAGAAACCTTATCACCGTCACTTGTTGCCGTGTAGCATGTGCCAGGTTGAAGTGGTGCATCCTCTATCAGATTAGTACCACGCTCTTCAGGAACGGAAACGAAATACTCTTCCTGTGTTTCCTTATCTATATATGAGAAATTCGTGTCCCAAAATTCCATGCCGCCAATGCGTTTCAATTGCTCTTTGACACGCCGACGCATTTCAATTGCCCAAACAAGATATTTGCGTACATCCTCCTTAGTGAAGTTTCCATCTGGATGCATAAGTTTAATCAAGCCAGAAGGCTTCGTGTCGCGCTGCTTCATCTGTGCTCCAAGTGTGAAATATTTGTCAATAGCATCTGTATAGGTCATCTTCCGCTGAGAATGTAGGAACTCACTGAAGAAATCTGTACTAAAGCCGAAATGATTAGTGAAGTTTGAGGGAGCAAACTTCATCACCTCCCAGCCGGGGAGGAAGAAACCAATACGATCCAAGAAGGCGGTATCGTTACATATTTTATCCGAAAATGGGGAGAATAGATGCGATGTCTGTAAAACCGTCTCGACTGGCTGATTGATATTGCCATTCAAGATGATGGATGCATTAGCCGCTTTCTCTCCTGCTTTTCCTGCTCTGGAGAAACTGCCGCTTTCCATGTAATCCTTCATCAGAGGAACCACCTCCTTATCTTTGAACAATTCGTCCGTTGACTCGTCAAAACAAATGGCATCCCATCTACCAACTGCTCCAATCTGACCACTGGAGTTGTTGACAAACAGGGAGGCAGCCGTTCCCTGACCACCACTAACAAGCATAGAGTATGGTGAAAGTTCTTTGAAAACGAAAGACTTTCCAGAAGAACGTGGACCAAGTTCTGCCATATTGAAATTCGACTCTACTAATGGAATGAAGCGAGACAGCAACAGCATCTTCATTCGGTCAGTCATTCCTTCAGACTCTGGTTCATATCCTCCGCTACGAAGGAGTACATCAAGCCATTCTTCGTTATTGAACAGGCTGCGGGCTCTAGAAATCCTTTCCTCCTCAAAACTGGAAAGTTGGATGGGGCGTACCTTGCTGACCACAAAGGGGAATATCTTTTTCCCTATCATCTGGGTTGAATCGTAATCCATGTCAATGATGGCCCATATTCCACCCGTCATCATCTTTTCATGCTGACTGATAATCTCTTCCGAGATATTGGCATCACCATCTGGATTGACATAATGGTCGTGCAAAACACGTTTCACATTATCAATTCCTTCCTGAATCTTTTCTTCATCATCCGTGCTGCAAGAATTAGCAAGCAAGTATTCCAGTACAAAGACAGGAACATTGGCACCGCCCTTGACAGAACGGACGACATCCTTGCGGACTACATAACCTTTGAATTGGTCTAACAACTTAGAATCAAGCTCTATCATAATCTTGGTAGTCTTTAATCATTAAAATAGGTCATCAATGTCTCTTGACAGTGATTTGTTGATGGCACAGCTATCAATCTGTTCGGAAGTGTCCTTATCCACAACAATAACTTTGTCAATGCCATGAGCTAACTCAAACTCTACATTCACTGTCTCGCCAGGTTTCATCGAGTATATCAAATTCCCGATGACCAATTTACTGCCTGCATAAAGTAACAATTTTACTTTACGCTCATTGCGGAAAAGATCTGATTCGCAACCTTCTGCAAGCAATTTTACTGTAAAATAGTTTCCTGTCACAGCTTTAAGCTCCTTCTTGTTGGAAATCATCACTCTCAGTGCCAAGTTGTTAGTCTCAATATTCAACTCATAGGCGGGAATAATACATTCCTGCGGCGTGAATCCACCATGAGAATAGCCATACCTGCCTGTTGTCTTAAACGGTTTGTCTGTCTTGGCGTAATACTGATAGTTACTACTGAAATAACGACCAGTCCTTTCTATCAGATTCGAAACTTTCAGAGGCTCTTCCGACAATACATAGCGTTCTTCGATTTTTTGGACATTCCCTTCTGGACGTGGTTCTTTGTCTGCCTCGTCCAATAGACCTGTTAGAACAAAGCCGTGATCAGTGGTAAGAACAATCTTGTTATATCCAAGTCTGAACAGATGGGCTATCTTTTCTCTGAGTTCTGGCTCGTAGTTCGTAATATCCTTTAGAGCCCCCATTTGCTTTTTCTCACCCACTTCGTCAATATCTCCATAGTTGAGCACAAGACGCTGAGCGATAACACCGTCATTCAACATATTCAGCGGCATGATGGTCACATCATCATAAATCGACTTCAAGGTGTTGAATCTGCTTTGGGCATTCGTTGTAGGCTCGCTACATCCGAACAAGGCACTCATGCCGTTCTCAGTCACAGAGGGCAGAACCGACAGATCTGTTTTCCTATCAATCTTCACATTCTTGTCGGTAATGGCACTGACAACGGCTTCAGCTATTTCAAGGCGCAATCCGTCACAGACTATTACTGCTGTACGTTTATCATCGGCAAGAGCATTGATTACAATATCCTTCTGTATTGAGATATAATTGTCTTTTATGTTGAACCAGCATGTCAGCAGTTCATTATTCAAGATGGTATAGTGTTCTTGTAGCGGACGCAAGGTTGCTGGATCGTTTAGCCAATCCGTATAGATACGTCGCATGGCAGTATCAAGGGCAGCAAAATGCTGTCTATAATATGTTGCGATATCTTGATAGGTGGAGATGGCGCCAAGACCTTCTACCTTTAATGTGCAAAGGAGCCAGACACTCTGCAACCACTGAGGCTTGAACGCTTTGGCTTTTCTGTCTTGTGTGCGCTGCTTAAGGAATTTGGTCAATTCTTTCGTGTCTTGATGCAACTTCATAGCATTGCTGAGCATCATCATCAACTGGCGGTCAAGTGCTGCAAAAGGATGGTTGGGATGAGCCTTCAACGGATTGATGTCTGCTGGAAGTGCATAGTTGTCTGCATACTTACGCAAGGTATCAATTTTCTCCGTACTGTCAGCCCATTGGTAATAGACCTCCAGCAGAAGCCCATTAATCGAGTTATCCGCTAACGAGAGCAAGATGACATTTACGACCTCCTGAGCCATCGCTTCGGCTGGCTGTTCCGTTTGAGGTTTATCGATAAGGCGATACACTTCACTGCGGAACACATTCCACACCGTTTCATCCATTTTCTGACGGGTTGCGGCTGGTGCATGAAGGAAGTCAAGCAACCAGTCCTCCAATCGCAGTGGCTCAGTAATACCATCAGCAACAGACTGCCACCAGTTCTTATTCTTGCCTTCACTAAGTTTTGCGGCAAGCAGAAGCTGGTCTTTGGTCAGATGAGTATTCTTGCCAGTGGCTTCAAACAGTTTCTGCTTGATATACACCTCCATGTCGTCAAGAACCAACAATCCTCCTGTTTGAACATATTCCTGCAGGAAAGATAATTGCGCCGCTTTCTTTCCGACATAGAAGAGCACAGGACTGTCTACATACTTCGACTCTGCCAGATATTTCGCCTCTATCTCGCTATACTCATTGCTGATGGGTAGCTGCTTAATGTCGTCTGAAAGATATTTCAGCAGGAACTCACCCTCACCATTGGCATCCGTCACCACTACGTAACGATGCTCAGCCAATATGCATTCTATGTCTTCTTTAAACCAAATCCCTATCATTTTTTTTATCTCTTTAACCGTATATCATGGCTGGAGTCAGCATCTTCTGTCGTATCTCCATGCCAGTTGATTTCTCTCAGATGCTTTCCCCGATGGTTTAGTAACTCAAAATGGAAATCTTCCTTTTCAAAATCAATGCTTAGATAGCAATTGTCTTCTTTGAAATGGATGGAACGAAAAATCAGCCTCTGATGACTATCATCTTGATTAAGTTTCGTTTTATTTTCATCAACGATCCAGCCATTCATTTCAGCTAAAATCTTACCATGCTGACGGAGATAAGAGATCTTTTCTCCTGTAGTCCCTGATTTTCTATCTGCAGCATGTCCGATTTTCTTGCAATACGCTTCCATCATTTCATGGTTCCACATAGGTTCTTCAGTCGCTTTATGTTGTCTACTTTCACTACATGGCACCAAATAATCTATGCTAACATTACTTTGATCATATAGGTTGTGAACCGTACATGTTTGCTCACTTTTCCCATTTGCTTTTATTGTGCCAGAAATTGTTGCATTTTCATTATTCCCATCGAATGTAAAACTGACGACGCTTGCCCCCAGTTCGTAAGCTTTTCCTATGCATGAAGAGTCTTCATTTGCTCCATTTGTTACTTTGGTCGTGGAGTCATCATAATCTGCATTTTGTATGTGAGAATCCAATATTGCCAACAAAAGTTGCCTCTTGTCCGTAGACAATTGGGTATTGTCAGGAATGTAACAATTGGAAAGGACATAACCACATAGTTCCCTCTTTTTGAAATCATGAGGAACACCAATTTTGGCAATACCATAGGTATCGGAAAGATGCGTCATCAATTCATACCATCTTTCCACTTTCGGCCATTGAGATGTAAGGGGTCCAGTACCCTTCATTGACCAGTCATTCAAATACAAGAACGCCATAGTTATTCCTCCTTCGTTAATGTCCTCAAAGATTCCTCCCATTCGTCAAAGAAACCTACAGGCCAATCTTCCATTGAGCCATCATCATGAATCTGTATATGTTTATTATGGTGAAGCAATGGGTTCTCTTTGTCAGCATATACGAAATGGACTTCTACATTATTCTCATCTATCTGCTTGTTCTTAACAGCGATTCTTACTCCGTTGAGCAAATGATCACTGTGTGTCTCAATGATAATCTGAATACCATTCTCTGCGGCTATAGATAGTAATTCTCCCATTCTTGTCTGAGCCTTTGGATGTATATGGGCTTCTGGATTTTCGATTACAACAAGAGAATTCTTTGGAGCAGTCATCAAGGCGACAACAATTGGGAAAACAGAACTGTTACCGAAAGGCATATTAAATGGAGAAACTTCTGTGTTGATACCATTAACATTCACGGAATATGACATCTTTACATGCTCTTTGTCTTGTTCTGTTACTTTAACAGATTGATTAAAATCCATGATATAGCTCATCCATGCAGAAACATTAGAATAAACCCTCATATCCCCAGATTTATCAAATTCTGATATTTGAATTTTTTCATCCTCACTTAATGCTTGATAAAGTCGTGAGGCTGCCATCATTCCATATTTGCCACCAATTCTTCCATCTGCTGCATCTGAAGAGATGTTGCTATTATGCACTTCTCCCGGTCTGACTCTATCAGGAGCTAAGTAAACCAAGTCTTTTGAGAAAAGAGCACAATTACTTTCGAATTCAGATAAATTATCAGATACTTTAGTCTTACAGGTATCTTCATCCTTAATGGCCTCTACTATTGTCACATCAAGTGCGTCATCAATTGTGTCGTCCTCTATAGAGATGGTTACATCTGTATCCTCACTTTCAAAATATCTTATTGCATCTGCCCCTTTCAAATTAACAAGGCTTCCACGCAATTGTACCTTTTCGCTCAATAGGGTACGCTTGTCCAGATCACTCTGTCTTAGTAGCATCAATGCTTGGATCAGCGTTGATTTACCAGCACCATTGGCACCAGCTACTATTGTCAGGTTCCCTAATGCAAAGCTTTGTTCCTCAAAGCATTTGAAGTTCTTTAATGTGAGATACGACAACATATTTCTATTTGTTTAATTTGTTTGACATATATTTGATTTGCTCTGATAATATATTGTATGAAGAACTATACAATTTGGAAGGTCTCTTGTCCCAAAGTCTCTTTGATTTCTTGATAAGTGAATCAAGTGAATCATTACTGTCAACTTTTACAATACCATTCATAATTAATAGGATTATGACTGTCTTGAGCGACTGACTTTTCCATGAGAAGACCTTTTTACATGTCTCATACTGCAAGAACGAAAGTTTTTCTATCATTGTATGCTCATCAATCCCTACAGAGCTATAATCTTCCAACTGAGGTATAAGTATGGAATCAATTTTCGTGCTACCAGAGACAGATACCTTAGATGTATAATAATCTACATCATTTCTGATTCTCCATAACAACGGAAGTCGTACTATTTGTCTTCGATTCTGCTTTACGCTTGGATATGATAGAATTATATCATCAACAATCCTTTCAAGATTGTTATACCCTTCGGGAAAAACAAATTTGGCTACTGCCCATAAATCGCTACTTCCCTCTGTTACACTTCCCATCTCATAGATACGATACCTATCGCTCCGTGTAACACCTGGGTTAAGAACGGTAACGAAACATTCCGTATTAAGGAGTTTTCTTTTCAGCATTAAGGGAAGTTCTTCAAATCGTTTATATTTCTTAAACTCCCCAAGTGCTTCTTCGCTCAAAGTAAGAGAGCCGGTAATATATTCGTAAATACACTTCAGTTGACGCTCCCCAGTTATAACATACCAGTTCTTTTCGCTTCCATCAAACATCAACTCAGGAACTTGGAAACCAGAAAGCATCTGATATATGAACATGCTCTTTAGTCCAATATCCCATCTGGAGTTTGAACCATAGGTGTGACCAACAAACCTCAATGAATCCTTGTCTATCATGTCAAGGATTTGTTCACATACGAGTATTTGCTTTCTGAAAGTATATTTATCGTTTACTATCATAATCACTCAAATTTTACCAATCCGCATTCAAATATTTCTTCAGCTGTCCGGCATTGAGCACTTCGTAGCTGAGCATCTTGCGCTTCTGGAGTGGGGCAATGTTCTTGCCAACACCGTCATCGAGTTTCGGTTCATAGCCGGTGGCGAGAAGGTCGTCCACTTTCTGGCAGAACTCCTGTAGTTCTGTCAGAGTCTCGCGAAGCTCCTGTGCCTCCATGCGCCCCTCGGTGTTGCTGGTGTCAATGGAGTTGAGACGGTCACGAAGGGCGGCCTCACGGTTGGCAGCATAGATAGAACGAACACGATACAGGGCATCGCGGCTCCACTTGTAGATGCTGATGTAAAGTTCTATGGCGTGATGTGACCCGCTGCTGAGGTGCCAGATAAATGGAGTCTTGGGCAGATACATGAAGAGGTTCAGGTGGTCGCTGAGTTGCTGGAAGAATCGCTCTTGCAGATATTTCTCCAATGGGCAACCTAACAACTGACATACCTGAGAAAACTGTGCAGCCGAGTAGCCACGCTCCATCATTTCCTTTTCTATACGGATGGCAAGGCGTCCCTCGCCGAGACGGTCACCTAATGGGATGATGCCGTCATCATCTTTCGCCAGCACGGTGCGGATGACATCGGTAATCAGTTCGAAGGCTAATACCTGTGTGCGTTGAGGGGGCAGCACATTGGCGTTCTTAAACTGCCACCATGCTTCCACAGGATTCACATTGCGCTTGATGCAGAACTCCTCCCATTCGTTGTTGTTCTGGTAGAGAGTATCGAAGTCTGTAATCTTTGGCAGGTCATCGCGCTCCTCCAAGGCTTCAAGGTGGCTCAGCACCAAACTTGTAAGCTCATACGCGCTTTCCTCTTTCAGCCATTGGCGGTAGGCTTCCTTTGCCTGATGACTCACGGGAAGCTCTGCGACGGGAATTCCTTCTTTGTCAATTACCATCTGTCTGTCGTGCTCACTCAGTTCATAAATCCCAAATACAAAACTGTTGATAATGCTTTCATTTATGAGTATCTGAGTCAGTAGGGCATTCTCTTTATTATAGTATGTAGAGATGGCGGTAAGCACATCTACACCTATAAGTATGGGAGAATGCGTATAGTGAAGTTCTATGAGAGAGTATTCGTAAAGATGCTTCTTGATGGAAATGTTTTGTTCTACAAAAAAATGCAACATCGATTTAATACCTGACCCCAATGAGTTAAAATCAAAAAGAGGTATTCGTTGAATATCACCTACAGTTGTATTAACAGTGGGATTCAGACATTCCAATGCATACTCTGCTAATTTTGAATTTAAAACAGCCAATAATAATTTATTGTCTGGGCTTTTTATCGCATTTGAAGCATTATTATAAATGGTGTCAGCATCTATAAGCCTAAACGAAATTCTACCAGAGCCAGATGTTGGGAATGTAATACATTCTATATCCCTGACTGTTGGTATGCTAAAACTGCTTTGAGCCTTTATCAATTCAAAATCATTTTCAACAATAACTTTTGTCCAAGTATTGCCATACCACCTATTAAATGGACCTCCTTTTGTCATCTTAGCCCATTTGTTTTTGTTTGTAACCTCCCACCAATATCTTACAGTTAGTTCGTTGTTTCCTGTTTTTAGACCACTGAGTACTGTCGCAATTTTCGAAAGATGATATTCGACAAACTTCTCTCTGAACTCATCTGAAATCCAGTAGATAAAAGGATAAGACTTGATGCCCTTCAATTTCGATTGAGGCAGGGTATAAATATGCTTGTTAGATTGTCCACTTATATAATCAGACAAAGCCTGTAAGCAATAAGTCTTTTTATTTTTCTCCTCGGGTGTCCTTGTATATTGGTCAAGTGAAATGAATATGGAATCCTTTTTGTTTTGTTTGCTCATGTCAAGAACGTAAAACGCAGGATCTACCATAATTGAGCCAAACAGATTACCCAGCCCATACTCTACAAACAGGTCGATGTGCGTTTCATCAAGGATGAACTTTCGTACATCCTCGAATGTCTTGATATACATGAATGTCATAGGATGAATCATTCCCACCTTTCCATCATCCCCAGCCAATTCACAGCATCGTTTGATGAAACAAGCATAGAGGTTGGAGTTGAACTTCAAAGGACGACGATAGTTCTCTTCTATAAATGCTTTCAGCTCAGTACCAAAGTCGCCACTGTCAGTATAAGGAGGATTTGCCACCACCACATCATATTTGTTGGCAATTATTTCGAGGAATGAAATAGCATCGTTAGTCTTTGCCAACGTATATGCATTGCTGCCAAGTTCGCCTAACTCATTCACTTTCTGCCGCAGCTGGTTCATGAACTGCTGCTTAAAGGAAAACATGTCCTCCATCTGCTCTTGTGCAAAGAGATTATGGTTGGCATCGTTGGGCAGAATCTTGTCCAAAGTCTCATCAACGCGAACCAAAGAGCCAAATTTGTAGGCATTACTCAGGTCGCCCCATATCAGCCGCATGATGATACGCTTAGACTCATCCAGATTGTCTATGGTCTCAAAGGTGTCTTTTACCTTTTCATAGTCATCAAGGAAGAAATGCGTGCTCACCACATTGGTATATGAAGGCCAATGACTGCGATGACCACCCAATTCTCGTGCTTTGATGAAGAGTGCTATCTGAGAAATCTGGGCAGCACGCTCATCCAAGTCAATACCGAAGAGGTTGTTCTCCACAATCATCTTAGGAATATCACGACGGCTGTAGTCGCGCTCGTAGTTTTCCATCTGATCCACATATAAGTCGTAGAAGAGCGAGAAGGCATAAATCAGGAAGTTGCCCGAACCGCAGGCGGGGTCAAGCAGTCGCATCTGGCGCAAGTCCTTGGGATGTCGCACCTGATGGTCAGGGAGATTAGCTATCTGGTATTTCTCCTTGATACGGCTGTCGGGGAACATCTCCATATACGCCTTACCAAGCGTGTTGTCAACAAGGAACTTCACTACCCATTGGGGCGTATAAACCTGACTTTGAAGCGACACCTTATTATATTCTGTCTTCTCGCCACTCTGCTTCAATGCCTCTTTCTCTACAGCGTTGAAGTTCTCGTAGAGCCAGCCAAGGATGTCGTCACCCTTCCAAACATCGGCTCCACAGTCAGCATCCGCTTCTATGGCATTGAACTGCTCGATAATCTCATTCAGTTCATCGGCTGTCGACATCAATGCGTAAGGATAGTCTTTGCGATAAAGAGGGATATGCTCGCCAAGACTGTCGAACTGATCGCTAAGGAAATGCTTCAATCCCTCACGTTCCGCATTGCGTTCCTCCGGGTGGTTCTCTAACCACACATTGTGTTCAAAAGAACGTCCCGCATTCTCCTTCCGTCGGGTGATAATCTCAGGGAACAATTCCTTCGACTCCATCACCTTGATGGCAGCGATGCGGTTGAAGAGCGTAAAGACACACTCATTGATAGCAGCCTGACGCGCCTCCTCATAGTCACCCAACTCGCTCAGGTGGCTGCTCATCAGTTCATCCAGTTTCCTTCGCTTCTCTTGGTGCTCTGCCGGAATCTGCTCTACAGGTAAGGCAGTTTCCTTACGAAGTCCCATGCGAGAGAAACGATTATCAAATGCCTGCTGTATCAGGCGACGTATGTCGAGAACGTGATTTATTAGTTTCATATCTGTTCTTTTTTTAATTATGTTGTTGCCCTTTGTTTTGCGTAACCTGGATAAAAATAGAACCAGTCATAGGCCAAGAGTAGGTGCCAATATGTATCAGAACCTGTTTTATCAAGTACACAGCTATATCGTTTAGCATTTTCGGGAATATCTGTAAAATTACTTTCCTTATAAGCCTCTTTGAACCAATTTGCTCGTTCAATCTTTGGCATTGTTTCTGCATGAGCAATATCTTTATTCACACGACTGAGATGATACCATACTGATCTAATTTCTTGTAGCGTTGTTTCATTGAGTTCATTAATTATTTTGTCCAAAGTACCATCATTACACGCTATCGTAAGTATGCCATTTGCATCATATTTGACATCCGTATCAGCATTTTGCATAAGCATAATAGGCATCATCTTATCATTCTTTCTGTTCCCATTGCAACAACATCCTGTTGTCACCCAAGTGTCTCTTTTCCCATTACAGGCCACGACAAGATTTGACAGACCAATTGTGTGTGGCATCATGACCTCATTATCAATGTCGTTGACATTTGTGAATGATTTTGCCACAAAAACATCAGCCATTATAACATGATCACGCAGTGCAGGTGCGTGAGAAGCATAATATGTATAATCTCCCAAATTTGGTGAAGATTTAGGAATAACATGCTCAACGTTAGTCAGTCCCTTGGTACTATCCAATTTTCGCATACAATAGCAGCATCTACTCGCAC
Source organism: uncultured Prevotellaceae bacterium (assembly GCA_900318815.1). Classification (GTDB taxonomy): domain Bacteria; phylum Bacteroidota; class Bacteroidia; order Bacteroidales; family Bacteroidaceae; genus Prevotella. Next base: position 63,482 of record ONMA01000026.1, on the reverse strand, counting down.
CATCAAACATTTGTTCCTGCAAAAGAAGAGGCTTCCAATCTGCTTGATATCGTTTGAACGATTTGAAGGAACGATTCCCGTCAGCTGGGGATGGGGTTGGATTTGAGATATCTTGCCTATATACATATTTTAGGTATCTGATGTTTAATGCGTGGGCTGATGCATGCATTCTATATTTATCAATGTACCTCATATACTTTTGCCTTTTCTTGAAGTTCTTTGACAAAATCGTGATTTGATCCTAATTCTGTTATGAAAGAGTCCATAAGAATCTTAGCTTCATCTTTCATTCCCAACGAACAATATGTAAGGTATTCGTCTCCCTTTTTCTTCATTTCTTGATTTTGAGAATGAGCACCCATAAAATCCCTTAGGGCTGCATTATAATCTAATCCATAAATAACAGGTAGAATTTCTGCTTCTATTTGGTCTTCCTGCATAAACAGCAACTGGTTTGCTGAGACAAGCTCACCAGTTTCCTCATCTTGTATTTTTTCTGTTGTGTCAAGATTAGCAATTACAGCCGCGGAATGGGAAGTCATTATGAATTGGACTTTAGGAAACACTTCTGCAAGACACTGTACAACCTCCTGTTCCAAAGATGGATGCAAATGCAAGTCAATCTCATCTATTAACACTATACCTGTTGGCTCTTTGTCCCCATTAAGTATATATGCGCGATAGGCTAAATCCAAAATAATGGAGTAGAGACGACAATAGCCTGCAGGCAAATTGTTCAACAATTTACTTTTTCCATTTTTGAAAACAATATTCAATTCTAGTTCCTCCCCAGTTGTTGCTACCGCCAAATAATCTATATAGTATTGCTCTTCCAAAAGTTTTGGTAACTTTTGAGAGAAGTGAACCAATCTGCTTTGTACATATTCAATTTCTTCATGAAGAGGAATGAATTGAGCGTTTATGCGTTCTTGTTCGCTCTTTGCATTCTGGTAGTCAATATTATTGACTAACTGTTCTGCTTTATATTTTCCCTCTAATTCTTCTATAGAACTTGCCACACGAGAAGCTCGTGTGTAAAGAGGTGCGATATGAGCCAACTGATTACATAACCGAGTCTCCCATATAGAAGTACATGCAGTTTCCAAATCCCATTGATAATACCCAAAATTTCGAGGAATTCTATCTTTACGAATGCTATCAATAGCAAATTGTGTTTGCTTTGTAGGTTTATGTGGGAATGAATCCGAGAAATATGCAATTAAAGGAAGATCAGCAGCGTTCACCTTCCACTCGTGCATAAACAGATTGAAAGCCTCCTGATATTTAGTGGGATAAAGGGCTGCATTTGCTGTTGAACGCTTATAAATCTCCCAATTCAGCTGTTGACCATTATAATAGGCTTTTCCTATAACAGAAGCATCAGGAGCAGTTGTTCCCGATTCCGAGTCATAATGATAGTCAGATTCAGTAAAAGAGTTGACATTCAACGAAGGATTACCAGCAGAAAGGAAATCCTTCCCTAACTTCTTGTTGTTGGAGAAGATAAAACTCAGAGCTATTTTCAGAGCATCTATCAATGTTGATTTTCCAGCACCATTCCTGCCTATTATAATAGACGTACGGGGAGTAAAGGAGATTTTGTAGCTTTCAAATCCCCTAAAATTCTTTATTTCCAATGCATTCAGTTTCATATCTTTTTCTTTTATTCGTCAAATTTAAGAATGTCGTTTGTATCGAATTGATTGACCATCGCCAACTGCTGCTTCAGCCATTGCTTGTATTGAGCCACGCTAAGTTGCCCCGTTGGCAGTTGGCTTCGCAACTTGCGTTCTTTGGGCTGTGGCTTTGGTTGCGGCTGCGGAGTGGGATCTCCAGAACCTGGCTGTGGTTGGGGCTGAGGTGCAGGCTTCGGGTCAGATGTACAAATCTCTGTTTCCATCACATCTACGTCCACATTCAACTGTGGTAACATATTGATGGCACTCACGATGTCACGAAGCTGAAGGTGACAATTGGAGCAACGAATCTCATAGTCCTTTAACTGGATTTTCGAAATGATGTATTTTTTGCATACATCTTCCTTTTCCCTTACTTTAGCATATAACCTTGTGTTCCATTCTGCAGGGTATTGCTCAGCATTTTTCTTGATTGCATCTATACGGGTCAACAAGTCACCATATCCATAAATCATCTGCTCAACTTGCTGCTCCATGTTTTGGTAGTACAAGTCCTTGACGTTCTGGTACTCCTTTTTCATCTGCTGATAATTGTGTACAGGATCACTATCAAGCATCTGCAGATAAGCTTCATGAATCTGGTCAAAAGACTGCATGGGAGAACCCACAAACTCCAGTTCGTTCTTTACATCGAGGAAGTAATCCTTCTGATACTCAATCTCACGCATATTGGTATCAATGAAGCGAATATCTGCTTCAATCTTCTCCACCGCCTTGCAGAACTCCTCATTTTCGTTGTCACCAAGGAACGTTCTGGCAGTATTGAAGTAGTTGTATTCTGTGACTGTTCCAGCATATTGTCGAAGTACATCTTTGGCTGCAAGAGAACGACGGAAGATACGCTCGCGCTCTGTGTCGTTGCATATCTGATTATTGACTTTGTGAATTTCTGTGACTGCAAGCGACTGGATGGCTGCAACCAGCTCAAAGTCATTCATGTTGTAACTGAGATTATTTCCAGTCAGTTCTTTGTAACGGCAGTCCTTCAAGGTGTCAACAATGTCACGTTTCTCATTATAGCTCAGGCTCTTGGTGATGGCCTTGAATGAGGCACGTTGGAAGTTGCGGGAATTAGCAAATGGCTCTTTGGCTCCTTCCTGCTGCCAGGAGTGGTATTCCTGATTATTGAACTTGATGATAACCTTGCTGGCACGGAAAAGTGCAGCCAGTGTGGAGAATACCGTACCAAAGCTATAGCCGGTAGGAGCGGCTGCAAGGTCACGCTCCAAATCAGCACCATTCTTATAGGATGCCATTTGTGCCATCATTTCTGTGATGACGGGTAACTGGTCGCCAATGAACTGTCCTGTGGTATCAAAGAACAAGAAGTCAGGTTGCTGACCGATGACATTCTGGAGTTGATTCTGAGCCGCTTTCAGCAGTTGAAGAGCCACGCTGTCTTTCAGTGAACCACCAAGGCGTTTGGTATAGATGTTGCCATACATCTTCAGTTCAGCCTCCTTGATAATGGTTGCTGCATTCTGGGCAGTCATAATGCTGGCATTATAGAGATAGACAAGAACACCGTTAGCATACGACTTCACGATGACCTGCTCCAACTGTGCCGTTTTACTCTCCAAAGAATTGGCTATCTCGTCAACAACCTTCTTCTCTTCAGAAGTAAGATTTGGTACATCCTTGATATAGCTGATACGAAGGATATCCTCGGCAATCTTTTGTATTTCTGCTGCGTAATCGGAAGAAGGCACAATACTTATGATGCCCTTCTGCGACTGCGTTTCCTCTTTGACGTGTTCGACATACTCATTAAAAGAAGGCTTAACACTGAGGATGTCATGGAACACTACCTTCATGCCTTGATCACCGCCAGTAGAAAGTGGTTCGCCACTGTCTGACTGAACAGCAAATCCCACATTAACAGAATCAACCATCAGGTTTTGAGCACCACGGACGAGCGACATTTGCTTCACCTGTTTGGTAATCTCACCTTTGATGCGGTAGTTGGCAATGTCGATGTTGCTCATCATCTCAAAGATGCGCTGCTGGGTCTCACTCGTGATACGGAACTCATCGCCAGAAAGGATAAGAATTTCATCGTCTGCCAGTTTCTTACAGGCTTTCTTGACTTCTTCAAGCACAGAGAAATAGTCATCCGGGCAATTGACGTATGCACGGCTGATATTCTCTGCCGTTGTCTTGGCACCTGATTCCGTAAGGAAGTGGATGGTCTGAAGCATATCATGTCCAACAACGAGATGAAGATTCATTTCCTTCAAATGCTCATCGGCCTGACTATAACGGACACGTAGTGATTCTGCTACAGCTTCTTCTGCCTGTCGGCAAAGTTGTGAAGCATTGACATGAGTGTGGATGTCTTTGTTAGAAAGAGCCTCTTTCTTCAATACATCGAATGCTGAAATCAACATTCCTCGAGTACCCACTTGCGTCTTGACAAGCTTTTGAGTACCAAACAGGAAGTACTGAAGCATCTTGAAGTGATGTTCATAAAACGGGAAGTAGTCTGCGTATGTTTTAGCATCCGTTGTTTTGTTAAGTCCCGTGCCGGCAATATTGGTAATATCGGAGATCTTTCCGCTATTCTTTTTATAGTATTCCTGTAAAAGGTCGTTTCCGTCAGCTGTCTTGGCTAAAAGACGCTTGCGGATGATCATATCCACTTCCTCAGCAGCAATAGGGATGCGCTTCTTGAAACGGTCAATAATCTTGGTCAGCAGACTGCGGTTGACATTGGTGCCATTGATGACATCATCCAACTGAAGCTGAGCAATAGCAATAGTCCACACCTTGCGTCCGAGGGCGGCTACAGCTTCTGCTACTCCTTCAAGGTCAAGGATATTGATTTTCTTTTGGGCAATCGCCTCGCTCACCTCATCAATCATGAATACGATGCGAATATCAGTATTCTTTTCAAGATAGCGGGTTAAGTCTTCTTGAAGTTTTACAGCGTCATAGTCCTGTATGCGCAGTTTGGCTGCCTCACGCATCTCATCGTAAGCACTCTCAGAACAGAATCCGTCGATCATGGTGTCCTCTAAAGTGTCATACACTTCGTCCATATTCTGACGGCGCTTCAACCATGATTCACCAAACTTCTGTTGGACTTTATCGCAGAAAGCCTGATAACGACCGCTCATCAACAAATTGAACTCGATGATACCTACCCAGTCATCGTTAAGTCCTAAAGATTTAAGGAATGCGCCCATCATCATGTAGCTGATACCATGATTGCCTGTAGTCTTGGCTGCATCGAAAAGCACAATATGGTTATTAGTGCGTCCCAGTTCGTTGATACTGTTCTGGAGCAGACCAGCATTGGGCAATCCTATCAACTTGCTTTGGAAACGATCACGGACAGATGTTCCTTGAATAGTAGGATTCTTTAGCAGGAAACCTATCATCTTGGAGAAGTATGACTTTCCTGAACCATAGAAGCCGCTTAACCACAATCCTGGTTGGGCTGTATTTGAGGTGAAGAAATCACAAAAGTCTGCCAGATGCTTGGCAAGGCTCTCTGTCAGGATGAAACCGTCAAGTTCATCCATGATGCTACTCTCGTCCTGCTGGTTGAGGTCAATCACACTCTTGATGTCATCTTCAAGACGAATTGAAAGTATATCTTTTATCTTTGTCATATTCATAAATAATATATGTATTACAAAATAACCACACAGCGGTATTTTGAAGCAGGCTGCAGATTGAGAAAATAGATAGTCTCATTCCTCGTCACCGCTGGGTAGAAAAACACAAGCGGTTTCTGGAATTTCATCACATCTGGGTCTTCCATGATGTTCTGATTGGAAAAACCCATCTTGTAGATAACACCCGTATGTATCAATATCGGAGAGACTCCTTTTGCAGCAGAATCTACGATTCGTTTCATCAGAAAACTATAAAAAGTTCCCTCAGTGTAGTTCTGACTGACAAAAACTTCCGTACCCATATTCTTGAATTGTCGTTTGAACTTGTCAAGTCCTTTAGAATCAACAAACTCCACAAACAGCTGACGGAGATCAATGAACTCATAGCCATAGGTGTACCTTTGCTTTGCCTCCTCAATGTACTTCTCTTCGTCAACAGGTGGATAAACGAACAGAATGCTTCTACCTCCGTTTGCTTCTGTAGAAAGGTGGGCGAGGTCACGTCCAAGCGCAGCAGTCAAATCGCCGAACAATCGGTTATGCTCTTGTATGTAAGTAGATGCCATATTATTTCAAGTCTATCGTTATTTCGTTTCCAATTTGTGACACATCCCAATATGGAATGTTTTCTATCCGCTTCAATCGGCTAATCAGATTCTGCTCTTCATTGAACGAGAAGATGATGAATGGATTGTGCAGAGTTTTGTCATCTGATACTGTCTGGATGAAGCGAATGAAATAGACAAAGAGATTGTTTGTAATGACTGGGTGAACTATACTCTTCTTGATAGCACCATCCGCAAGACCAAGCTTTTTCATGATGGTGAGATACTTACTTCCGGAAATCTTTATTGTATCTTCGCTCCAATCTAACTCACCTTCCTCCGTTTCTTTTATAAAACGTAGGAAACTGGTGATTTCCTCTGCCATAATGGTAACACGTCCTGAATAGACAGCCTTCATGAAAACCTCTGCCGTTATACGGGAGAAAAGAAGATTTGAATAGGTCAATTGCCAAAACAAGATGACCAACCTCTCTTGTACCGAAAATGTTTTATCTGCAATAGCATCAAAGAACAGCTTCTTATGAGCGTCATTCTTAAATTTGAGAATACAGGATTCTATGGCAGAGACAAACCGTTGCAAGGATTTTTCTGTCCTAAACTCAAAGGCACCTGTGCTGCCTTCCGTGATGCCGTATGTATCACTGATATAGTCAAGCATCACATTGTAGTTAGGTACACTACCCATGATGTTGACTCCAGAGTCATATTTGCCGTTATTCTTCTTCGCCATGAATACGCTTAATTCTAACAAGTTCTGTATAATCAACTTTTAAGGCTTCGGCAATCTTGCTTAACATGTCCAAAGATGGCTGGGAGGAATTGGTACACCACTTGCTAACTGTGGCGGCATTGACGCCAAGTTGCTCTGCAAGCCATTTGTTGGTGCGTTTCTTCTCGGCCAACATCACCTTAATCCGATTTAAATCTTTGTTCTCTTCCATCATATATGGGTTTTAATGGTACAAAAATACTAAAAATTATCCATATACACATCAATAATTTGTAAAATTAATAATTTATAACGTCAAAAATTGAAAATATTTCATTTTTTAAGCCTTACTGCGGGGTGTGCTTTGCACTTTCGTCAGTCCATCCTTAAAAACGTTGCTGTATTTGAGGGAGGTTAACTATATGCTCTTTGTTCGGTGTGCTAACCATCTTCGCATTCTTTATTTCGTTCACCTGAACCTCCTTGTAGTTTATGCGCTGAAGCTCTCGCTTTATGCTCTTTTGCAAATAAACAATAATGAAGCTCAAACATAAAACAATCTTGAATATGTTACTTGTTTGTTACTTAAAAGAGTTACATCTTGTCTTATATTACTCTGTACCAATAGAATACATTTTTATAGTAAGATAAAAGCCTAATACCTTTTCTGTGGAGTGCCACACAAAGATGCTTGTCTGCTTTCTGATGAGCAAGCTCGGCGGACATTAGGGTTTTGTTTTCCTGAAGTGTTATTTCACAACAGGGAATTTTCAGAAAGAGCCTATCTGGTAATCTTGATGTACCTTTGCCCGCAAATTTCAAAAACAAAACAAGACATGGAAGTAGTATCAATTGAGCGCAGTACCTACGAGGAGCTGCTGACGAGCTTCAACAGTTTCATCACAAAGATGAAGGAGATGGCCAGTAGAGGCACAGACAAAAGGTTCTTTGCGAGCAAAGCGAACAAGTTCGAGCGGGGTGGTTAGCTTGACAATCAAGATGTATGCCAAATGCTGAACATCAGTCCAAGAACATTACAAACGCTTCGTGACAATGGGACATTGGCCTATTCTCAAATCAACCGTAAGGTATACTATAAGCCTGAGGATGTAGAAAGGATTCTGTATGTTGTGGCTGGTAGGGATAAGGATGCCAAGAAATATAACCTCAAAACGAGCCGCCTATGAACGAACTGATAATGCCTCATAACGTTGGCGTGAAGAATGCGTTGGAGAACATGAAGGAGGTGCTTGCCCTATACAAGAAGGTGATAGGAAATTACCGTCCATTGCTTGATGGTGAACGCTATCTAACAGACAAAGAGGTGTCTCAGATTCTGAAGATCAGCAGACGAACGCTACAGGAATACCGTAATGATGGTGTACTACATATAATATTAGGCGGCAAGGTGCTCTATCGTGAGAGTGATTTGGAAAGGGTTCTGGAGAGTTGCTATCATCCTGCGTTTAAACGATAGGAAAAAAGAAAGAGCCGTTAGTGGTTCGTGTGCAGGGAGAATATAACGCAGAAAGACGGATGATAGACTTCGCTAATCATTCGTCTTCCTGCTTTGAAGCTTTTGGGGCGCTGTACTCTATCTCTATACCAAATGCGAAAATCTGGAAATGCCCGTGTTCGAAGAGGTGCGTGGCGGATTCATGGCAACCGTCAAACGAGAGATATTCTTGGCGATACAAAAAAGGCATGATGTCACCAGTAATGTCACCGGTGATGTCGTAAGTAATGTCGTAAGTGATGTCGTAAGTGATGTCGTAAGTGATGTCAGTAGTTTGTCAGTAGTTCAATTATCTAAAAGACAGAAAGATATTGCCAAACTAATAAGTAAAAAACCTTTTATCTCTGCTCAACAATTGTCAGTAGTTTTGTCGGTAGTTCAACGTACGATACAACGTGACCTTTCTGCCATGCAAAAGATGGGCGTTTTAGTTCGTGAAGGCAATACAAGTGCAGGCCATTGGGTGTTATTAATGGACAAGATAGAATGATTGTTTCCTGAATCGAAACGGTGAAAGTTGCTATTTCGGCCGATTTTGGGAGAATTAACGTAATTACGCTTTGCACTTTGACTGGTTTTTAGTATTTTTGCAACACAGAAGGCAAGGAAACGTTGCCTGTGACTAATTAAACCGATACTAAAATGACTAATTTAACCGATACAACAATGGCTATTACCGAACGATTCCTGAACTACACCAAGTTCGACACGCAGTCGGCATGGAAGCTCCTGACATGAATGCCGAACGAACTCATCATCTCGAAGAAGCGCCGGTGGGTCTCTGCCTGCTTGAAGCGCACGTTGGCCCCGCCGATGGTGAACACGCCTGGGCTGTAGCCGTCAAAACCCTTGTAGGTGCGCTTGCTGTCATACTTCTCCGCCTCAAGGAACTGGTGGTCGAAGTCAACGTCGTACTCGCCTCCCTCCGCGAGCTGCCCTGTGGCCAGCAACAGCTTGATGAGCAGTTGGTTAAGTCTCTCCGCCGTATTGAAATCATAGACGTTGCCTGTCTTTTCTGCCGTGTATGATATGTTCTCCGTTGCCAGCTCCTCAATGCCGCGCAGCACCGTGTCTGTACTTGGAACACGCGTATGTGGACGCTCGGTAAGCACGTCCTTCAGATACAGGTTGAGGTCTTCCATGCAGTCGCCGCCACAGCAGAAAACGGAGAAGACGGCCCGTATTATCTCGCTGTACTGATAGCCTACATGTCATTGATGATTTTGCTTGTCTTGATTTGCAGCACTAAGGTAAGTGAAATTTCTGACATGGCCAAATCCTGAGCCGCTCGGCTCTGCCGCTTGCCACAGCAAGAACTTTTTGTTGCTCAGGTACTTATAAAGAATGTTAAACTAAAGTGCTGCGGAATTTAGGTATATTACCTTTGCATTCTAAACTAAAAAAATAACCATAACAATAAAAACATTAAAAAGAAAATGAAGAATTTTTTTTTACTCTGGTTGTTTGTTGCATCGCTACTGACAACAACGGCAATGGCTCAAGTAAGCAAAATACCTGCTGACACGCGACTTTATCTGCAAAAGGTGGAAACGAGCAACAACAAGGCCTGTGCCCGCAGTTCAGACAGGGCTGCCGTGACGCCGAAAGAGGCGAAGCTGTTCGTGAGCTGCACTCCGGGTGCCGACACGAAGGCTATTGAGGCGCGCCTGAAGGCCATCGGTGCCCACCCGCAGGGAACCATTGGACGCTATATCATGGTCAGTACCCCCGTCGGTGTGGTGGACCAGATAGCAGCCATAGAGGGTGTGACGTTCATCAGCAGAGGCCCGAGCGTCAGTCAGAAGACGCTCGTCTCGCGCGAGGTAACGGGTGTCAGCAAGATACTTACCGGTACCTCCCCCCTGCCGCAGGCCTTCACGGGTAAGGACGTTGTGGTGGGTATCATCGACGCTGGCTTCGACTTCGCACACCCTGCTTTTAAGGATGCCGAGGGCAACCTGCGCATCAAGGCCTACTACACACCTGGCATGCCCCGCCAGGAGGGCGACAGTCCCATTGTGACACTTGACGGCACAGAACTGGCCGGCAAAGTCTATACCACGCCAGAGGATATCCTGAAAGAAGAATCTGACAATATGAATGAAAGTCACGGCTCACACTGTGCCGCTACGGCAGCAGGCGCCACATTCGACTGTGCCGGAGGCATGGCTCCCGAGGCAGATCTGATACTTAGTGCCTACGTAAAGACAGACAAGGATGATGTGGACGATCAAGTCTACTTCATGGGGTATAACGTGATGCAGAGCATTCTCTATATCCGCGACTATGCCAAGCGTGTGGGCAAACCCTATGTCATCAGCATGAGTCTGAACACACAGGAAGGGCCACACGACGGCACCAGCTTCACCTCCGACATGCTCAACCAGCTGGCACTCGAAGGAACCAATATGACACTGGCAGCCAGTAATGAAGGCTACTTTGACTGCTACATCAACCACACATTTGCCGCCAACGACACCCTGCACACTATCGACAATGGAAAAATGCAGGCATCGGCCTACACCCGTACACCAGGCGAGATGTCATTCCAGATAGGTATCTGCGACAAAGCCACGCAGACGGAACTGTGGCGCTCAGAACCGCTGCGCAGTGAGAATAACGGATGCGGCTTTAACTTGGGTTATGGAGAGACTTACGGCGCTTACACCAACACCGACCAATATGAAGACATCAAGAACCATCTGGGTACTGTCCTCGACAATGCACTTGTAGATTTTAGTATTGGCAAACTGGAAGACGGACGTGCCAAGATGCATTGCGAAATTGTGGGAGACATGCCAAAGAATCACTATTTCGTCCTCCACATCGCCTGTTCCGAGAACAACGTCGTTGACCTCTGGGGTGATAATGGCACCAGATTCGCAGCCAAGGAAGGCAGCGACTACTATACGGCCGGCAACAGCAGCGTCAGCTTGGGTGACTGGTGTACAGGCGGCAACATTATCACTGTAGGTTCATGGGTATCAAAACCCTCGATTACGAATATCAACAGCGAGACAGTATCCAGCGATTTTGAGGTTGGTGCCGGTGCAGGCTCCTTCTCGCCTTTCAGCAGCTACGGCACAGACCTGGCCGGTCACAACCATCCCTTTGTCTCAACGCCAGGCTCACTCATCATATCGGCAGTGAACCATTACGACCCGTCTTTTTCTCTTGAAGGTGCCCAAGGCGAAAGAGTAGTGGCAATGGATGCCAACGGCTATGCCTGGGGAGTCGAGAGCGGCACGTCGATGGCCACACCTACTGCCGCCGGCATCATCGCACTCTGGCTGCAGGCCAAGCCCACGCTGACCTACGAGGAAATCAAGGAAACGATTATTGCCACCTCCAACACCGACGAGTTTACAGAGGCTACCCCCATTCGCTTCGGCCACGGCAAGATGGATGCCTACAAGGGCTTGCTCCACATCTTAGACATCCCCACCAGCATCCCTACGCTCAGTAGACACCAGCCCGAAGGTGTCACTTTCCGCATCAACGGCGGTCAGCTCTTCATCGACGGTGCTGAAGACGGTACACCCGTCCGCATCTACAGCATCAGCGGCCGGCTTGCGGCTTCGACCCAGATCGTGAACGGTAGTGTCAGTCTGCCTGCCGACAGCCGCGCTGGTGTCTATGCCGTGCAAGTGGGTACTCTGGGATCCACGCTGATTCGTAAATAATTAAAAAATAATATAATTAAAAATATTGTATAATGACTAAAAAATATCTAATGACACTTGCAGCCCTATTGCTGGCACTGCTGCCAACAGGACTGAAAGCACAGGCGCAGACAGAGTATGTCACCGATGTGTACGTGATAGGCTCTGACTATGAAAGCACCATCGATGATCTGTATGAAAAAAGTTTCAAACCATACGGGTGGAAGCGCATCAATTATGACCTGAACAAGGGAGCGAGAGGCCACTATGTGAACCTGCTCTACAAGACGGGTACGGACGTAACGGAAGCCATCACCGACATCTATCTTTGGGTCGGCGATACCAATACTTCTGAAAAAGACATGACCTTTGAGGGACGCACTTATACCCGTTCCAGCTACAATGGTGATGAAGATTTCCTCAGATCCAAGGGCGACCTGAACACAAAGGCAGAAGGTGCCTATATCTTTGTCTATTACACCAAGGACAACACCAACTTTACTCCCGCCCGTGCCATCACGGACATCACCGTCGATGATAACTCGGCCTTCGCCGTAGGCATGAACGGCGGCTTCACGCCCTGCGACCTCAACAAGGGTGCAGGCGGCGACTTCATCTACCTGCACACGCAAAAGACGGTCGTATCAGGCACGCCTTTCGATGTCAGCACTGAGGCAAAGCTGCGGGAAGTCATCACGCTCAGCAACATCAACATCCGTCTGACGGCCGACCTTACGCTGGGCAGCTCACTCATCATCCCCAACGGCGTCGCGGCCACCATCGACCTGAACGACCACAGGCTCGCGCGCTCGCTCACCAGTAGTGATTCCAACGGCCAAGTATTGCAGGTGAACAGCGGCGGAACGCTGACGCTCACCGACGGCGGCAGCATAGGGAAAGGCTGCGTGACGGGTGGATGGGCGACCAACAACGGCGGCGGCATCTGGGTGCAGGGCAACCTCATCATGGAGGGCGGCATCATCAGCGGCAACAAGGCTGAGTGGGGCGGCGGCATCTTCATCAAGCCCGAAGGCACCGTGACCATGACCGGCGGCACCATCAAGGATAACACAGTCTCCAAAAATGGCGGCGGCATCTACATTCAGGGAACGCTCAATATGAGTGGCAGCCCCGTCGTGGAGAGAAACACGCAGGACAACGTCTGTCTGCCCGCAAGCAAGGTGGTCAACGTGACGGGGGCTTTCCGTGAAGGTGCCCGCGTGGGTATCACGGCCGACGGCAACAACACCGTCATCACCTCCGGCTACGGCACCCACAACTCCGGCGCAGCCGCCAACGCCTACCTCTACTCCGACGCTGGGCTCAATTTTAGCCTCAACGACAAGAACGAGGTGAAGCAGGCTGCTCCCACCGGCAACTGGTTAGACTTCAGAAGTGAAGGGTACGCTGATATCACCTATCATTATAATAACGATTACTTCATTGAGTTCTGGATCAAGACTGAGGAACAACTTGCGCTCTTGGCTTACGAAATAAATAATAATACCAGATTTGGTACTGCCTGGCGACCCCTTGTCCATCTGGAAGCCGACCTTGACATGAGCGCTCACGAATGGACGGCCATCGGCACCCCGGAACATCCTTTCAACGGCAACTTTGACGGTCACGGCCATACCATCAAGGGAATATGGTTCAGTCCTAACAACACGGGCGACTACCACGGACTCTTCGGCGTCGTGAGGGGAAAGTATATGGATGTGTGGTCACCAAAGCGCCGCAGTGGCGGTGATTATATCCAGAATTTAGTCTTGGCCAATGCTAACGTGACGGGTGGCAAGTATGTGGGTGGCCTTGTGGGATCTTTTGAGCGGCTGATGTCCGTGCAAAACGTCGTCTGTCAGGCTAATGTGAAGGGCACCGAACATGTAGGCGGTGTCTTCGGACGAGTTGCAGGCTTGGAGGATGACGGGTTTGATGACGATTTTTATCGCAGATGGTGGACAAACATCCATGACTGCTATCATGTAGGGGGAAGTGTTGTCGGAACAAGCAATGTCGGACCGGTCTTCGGAAGCACTGGAGGGGTTACCATTATCGAGAGATGCTATTACTACCATCCGTTCTCTGACACCGGCAACAGCAATGTGACGAGAGTCTATTCCGTCTCGCTCAAGGACATACCGGCGGGTGTGACCGTTGACTATACGTCGGATGGAGTCAACTTCGAGAATCTGCGCTTTGCTCCGGCAGGAACGGTGAATTTCATTGTGAACAACACCGACATTACCAATCACGTGAGAAGCGTCAAGGTGAACGGCACCGAAGTGGGAACGTCCACAGGCAGCTATTCTTTCACCATCGATCCTGCGACGGCAACCGACTATGTGATTACCGTTGAAACAGAGGCCACAAGCGGCATGGCGGGCAACGGCACACAGGACTCACCCTACCAGATCATGACCACCGAGCAATGGAACTACATCGCTCAGGAGGTTGAGCATGGTGATCTAGGAACAGGACAGTATTTCGAGCTTTGTACCGATCTTCAGGTGGCCACCATGATTGGCTCGGCAGCCCATCGCTTCACAGGTCATTTCGACGGCAAGGACCATACGCTGAACGTCAGCTACGGCTCGGGAGCGAGCCTCATTAACGAGGATGCCGCCGCCCCATTCCGATACGTCAATGGCGGTACCTTTAAGAACCTGCACGTAGCAGGTGACATCCATACCTCGGCCAAGTATGCTGCAGGCATCGTGGCCAACCAGTCGGGTGACGTAACCATCGAGAACTGCCGCTTCAGCGTGGCCATTCATAGCCATACGGCCGGCGATGGAACACACGGCGGACTGGTGGGAATTAACAACGATGGTACCCTGACCATCCGAGGTTGCCTCTTCGACGGCCGTATGCTCAGCGAAGACAGTGTCCTCACTACCCACTGCGGCGGCTTCATCGGCTGGCGCGCCGGAACGGCCACCATCTACAATTCGGTCTTCGACCCGGCAGAGATCACCGTAGGCGATAGCCTAAGTGCCACCTTCGCCCGCAACGGCGTGGATACCTACGACAGCTATTATACTTGTCAGCTGTGCGACGGCACCAATTATACACCCCATAGGCCCGATCCGAACTGGTACCCGAATAAGTATTCCAACGGACGGCAGCTCTATCCCGCCACTGCCATCGAAGGTGTAACGGCAGTGCCATACGGTAATCCCACCGTTTCGTATAATATGAGCGGACTGACCTTCTACAACGGCTGTTACATCCGTGAAGGCTCTGCCGTCATTTACGCAGGTGAGGGTAATCAGGTCAAGCTCAACCTTACAGGCTCTGCTAATGGCTACGTCGTCAGCGACGGCAGCTTGACCGGCAGCGGAAACCCCTACACGCTGACCATGAGCCCCTGTCCAATACGCATCTTGCCGATGTCCGAACCTCCGACTACCATTGCCTCGGCCGACGATTGGGCTAAGTTCTGCGCCGTAGTCAACAACGGCATCGAGTCCTACAGCGGCAAGACGGTGACCTTGACGGCCAACATAGGCACGGATGAGCATCCTATCAGACTCATGGCAGGTACATCCGATAGCCACAAGTTCAAGGGAACTTTCGACGGCGGTGGACACACACTGACCTTCTTAGGCAGTTATCCGGCTGACTACTGTGCTCCCTTCCGTTATATCGAAGATGCTACCATCAAGAACCTCCACACTGCAGGTCGTATTATTACCGTTGAAGCGAGGGTTGGCGGCATCGCCGCCCAAGTCGATGGCACCTGCACCTTCACCAACTGCCGCTCCAACACGGATATCCTCGGCGACTGCGGACACGAAATAGACTACGACGGCGGACTAATCAGCACCGTCTACAGTGGCACTACTACCATCGATGGCTGCCTCTTCTATGGCAAACTGAGGGGTCAGAACGGCTATGGGTTTGGCGGCTTTGTGGGCTTGAATAAGTCCAGCAATGGCGCATCGGTCATCGTTAAGAACAGCCTCTTTATCCCTGAAGAAACGTCGGTAACATATCGGAAAACGGCCAAAAACTTTGCCACCTTCGCTATATCGGGAGAAAAAAATACCAAAAATATCACCATCACCAACTGCTTCTATTCGGAACCCTTAGGCACGAAGCAAGGCAACGAGATTGTCGCTTACGCAACGAAGCCCGCTAATTTCGGTGCTGAGGGTACTTTCCACAACGTGAGCCTCATCACGGCCTGCGAGAACGGCCTGAAGTTCGGCAACAATGAACATTTCTTCTACATCATGGTGCCCGAGGCCATCAGCCTGGCCGACGCTGCTGACAACAGCCAGACCATCAGCGACAAGAACGGCTACCTGGCCAACGTGACCCTCACTGACCGCACGCTCTACAAGGACGGCAAGTGGAACACCCTCTGCCTGCCCTTTGATGTCGTGCTTGAGGATTCTCCTCTCGAAGGTGCCGTAGCCCGTCCGCTCAGCGGAGCCAGCATCACTGGCACCACGCTCAACCTGACGTTCGGCGAACCTGTGAAGACGCTGGTGGCCGGCACACCTTATATAATTAAGTGGGCCAGCGGCGACAACCTGAGCAACCCCGTGTTCAACGGCGTACTCATCGATGCGACCGACCGCAGCTATGACAACGGCGCTGCCGGCGACAGCCGTGTGCGCTTCATGGGAACGTACAAGAGCACTACGTTCGACAGCGAGAACGTGAGCATCCTGCTGATGGGCGGCGAGAACACGCTCTACTATCCCAACAAGGGTGCAGGCATCGGCGCACAGCGTGCCTACTTCAAGATCGGTGACACGGCACAGCTGACGCGCAGCCTCACTGGCTACAGTATCGATTTCGGCGAGGGCGACGAGACCATGGGAATGATCTCAATTCACAATTCACAATTTACAATTCACAATGAAGCTGAAGGCTGGTACTCACTTGATGGCCGCAAGCTCAACGGCAAGCCCACGCAGAAGGGAGTGTATATTAATAAGGGTATAAAGGTCGTGATAAAATAATCAGAAGTTAAAAAAGAAGCAACAATGAAACAGATATTTTTTACAATATGTACAGCCACAATACTCCTGATGGGAATGACGGGCTGCTCGAGTGATGACAATTCATCCGCTGTTGATATTAATGCCCTGGAACAGAGACTTGTCGGCCTGTGGTGGGACGAGTTTGAATATTCCGACGTGACGGATGAAGGCGAGCCCTTCAGTCGTGTGCTGCTGGCCGTGGAGTTTGAGACCAACCATACTGGCTGCATCTACCTGGCCGTGTTCAGTGCCACAGGCTATATACCACTGGCTGTCTATGGCGGTCCTGAGGAAGCCAGCTTCAACTGGCGCATGCTCGACGACGGCAGTCTGATGCTCAGTGATCCCCTCACAGGTGAAAGCGAGGTACTAACCCGCAGCGGCAACGACGGCAGCGGCAGTTATGGCGACGGGATGACCGATGTATCCAACACGAGCATGAACTACACCGACGGTAGTATGACGGTGACCAACGACAACTATTCCGGTACGCTCGCCAAGGCCGATACCGAGAAGGAGGCTGAAATCGTGAAGAAGCTTTCTACGCAATTACCTACCACCAACACCAACCTCGAAGACGTGGATGGCATCCACATCAGTGATACTCCCGTTGACAGCACATTCTGGGGCAGATAACGAATATAACGATTATTATTTTGTATGATGATTAAAAAGTATTTGATGAAACTCGCAGCCATCTTTAGCTGCGCAATGACGATATCGGTTTTCACCGCCTGTACAAGTGATGATAATGACAATACCGCAAGTCCTGACAGCCCGACGGAACAGACAGAGTATGCCATCCTGTTCTATGGCTATGGAGGTGACAATCTTGACGATTGTATCTTAAAAAACATGGTGGATTTCTACAACGGTAAGGAAGAAAGCTACAAAAAGGTGAAGATTGCCTGCCAGTACAAGTACTCGTCTGTAGAAAAATTGCAGGAAAATTGGCTTGACAATTTGTTTAAAGATGGGGACGTTGACCCCTCAACCGCCGAACAGGTAAAACTAACTAAGGAAATGGAACTGCAGACCGTGCGTTTCATCGTTGATAACACTGTCCAGGATCCAGATGTTAATGTTCTGATAAACAAGGAAAATATTTATGGCGCTAAGAACTGCTATGTAGCCAATGCCGATTCACTGACCAACTTCATAAACTGGGCAGCTAAAGCTTGTCCTGCCAAGCACTATATCCTTATCATAAGCGACCACGGCGGCGGCTATCAGCCACACACCGACCTTACATTTGAAGTTCCGACACGAACCAGAGGCGTAGTCTTTGATAAAGTTCACCAACCTACTACCAGTTTCAGCGCTTCGTCCCTGAAGTATGCCATTGGTCGTGCCAATGCCCGCATGGACGTTGTTTATCTTGATGCCTGCCTCATGAACACCATTGAGTATCAGTTCGAGTTGAAGGAACTTACCGACTACTACATCCTGTCAACATTCGTGGTGCCTGGGGCTGGTGGCAGCTATTCGTTACTGATAGATGAACTGGCAAAGAATACCGATGACATTGAAACCACCTTGAAGAACTTCAACAAGGCCAGCGTTGAGAAATGGGACAAAGATGCTGAGGCACAAGTTGCAGCAGGGATTGAAGATTCAAAGTGGGACTATCACGACATGACCGTTACCCGCACTAAGAACCTCGATGCCTTTGGCAAAAAGTTCAAAGTGTTTGTTGACAAGCTCGTGGCCGCATACGCCGACGAAAGTAATAAGGCAAAGGTTGATTCCATCACCAAATACGCCTTCAAGGTGAACAACTCCCTTCCTGGCTACGACCTGGTAGATTACGTCGAGGACATCGTAAATACACTGTCCGAGGTTTACGGCGATTCTTTCTACTACGAGTTGGCCACATCATTCAACAACTGCCTGGTAAGCCAGTATTGTAGCGATTTCCTGATGAAGAAAGGCCTGTCGGTTGACTGCAGCGTCATGTTGGGTGTAGAGGGTAAATACTATATTTACAACTATGACAGGAAAAACCCAAAGAAACTGGATGGGTACGATATTTACTATGCCGATGGCAAACTGGAGAAATACACGACTGGCGTAGCAGAGCCAGAGGTTACCACCTGGCCTTCCATGCTAAAGAACACCTACGAGCAGCTGGCTTTCGACAAGGCAACAGGCTGGAGCCGCTGGCTGAAGCTGAACAAACAGCTGCCAGCCTACGACAGTCCTGCACAGATACACTATCCCCTTGAATAAGAAATCAATGAATATAAACGAAATGAGAAAACGATCTTTCTTTTTGCAGCCTTGCTGTCGGCGATGATGCTAACAGGACTGAAAGCACAGGCAACAGAGTATGTCACCGACGTGATGGTGATAGGCGCTTACTCTTCAAGCGAAGTCAGCAGTCTAGAAAGCACGTACCAAGCCCAAGGGTGGAAACTCATCGACTACGACCTGAACAAAGGTTGTGGTTACAGTAGCCACGATATTTACCTGCTCTACAAGACGGGCACGAATGTAGAAGAGGCTATCACGGACTTATATCTTTGGTCCAGCGATACAAATACTTCTGAAGACAGCTTTATCCTTAACGGACGTACCTATAGACGTGCAACCTGCGATGGTGACGACGATTTCGAAGAGTCCAAGGGAGACCTGAATAAAGGAGCGTCGGGCAAGTATATCTTTGTCTATTACACCACGGACAACACCAACTTCTCTCCCGCCCGCGCCATCACGAGCATCACCATCAATAATGAGTCGGTCTACAGCGTAGGCCCCAACGGCAACATCTTCTATGCCTGTGACCTCAACATATGAAGCCCGCTATGCGAGTAGTGCAGTTGCAGCAACAGCACATCATCTGTAGCAGCCCTGACGGTTATGCCAAGGGCGTAAGCAACAGCGAAGGAATCGACTGGAAGGACGGCGGTTTCGGTGACCAAGATGGCGATTATTAAGATATTACATACTATATAAAAAAGATGAGCATGATATGCTCTACCTCAAAGGGTCTACAACAACAAACGTGAGTGTTTATCACTTAATATTAACAATTTAAAAATTAAAAGTTATGAAGAAAATGATTTCTTTTGCTGCTTCTGCAGCACTCGTGGCCAGCATGATGTGCAGCTGCGCAACAATCAACAGTGGTGCCGCTATCGCCGAGAAAGGTCCCGTGGGTCCGAAGGTGGGTGAGGCTCAATCTACTTACATCCTGGGCTTGTGGAGCTCTCAGGGTGAGCAGAACAACATCCAGAAGGCTGCCGAGAACGGTGGTATCAAGAAGATTTCTCAGGTTGAGTACATCGACAAGAGCATCTTCCTGGGTCTCGTGATCAAGCACACGACTCGTGTTTACGGTGAGTAAGAAATTGCCACTGCCCTTTTTAATTGGTCGCGGCCATGCCTCTTGGGGCTGTGGCTGCGACCTTGTAGGTTAATATGTTTCCAAAGTGTAAGCACTTAATTAAATAGTATGATGACTAAAAAGTATTTTATGACACTTGCAGCCATCCTTGGCTGCGCAATGACCATGACTGTGATGACCGCATGTTCTCACAATGACAATGATGACGACACGTCACCAGTAGTAGATGACAAAGCATGGAAAGCCGATGCCAACAAGGACACAAGCGTCCGTCCGGGCGACGACTTCTTCATGTATTGTAATGGCGGCTATTGGAATAATACTACAGTCGACGAAGCCAATTCGTTCAAGAAACTGTTCATGGGTGAACTGGCCGACGAGATGACGAAGCGCGAGGCTGCCCTGATTTTACCCTCGAAGGTGAAAATACTGGCTGATGCAGAAAAGACCGACGCGGCAACCATAGCCGCACAGAAGGCAAAACTGCAGAGTGCCATCGATCGCGTGAATGCCCTCACCACAAAGGAAGAGACTTGGAAACTAATCGGACAGCTCATGAAAGAGGGCTATTCTGCTCCTCTTGACCTGGCCATATTCTCAATAGGCGGCAAGATAGGCGTCATGCTCCAGGGACGTGCAGGCAATGACCACACGCCCAACAGTCTGATGAAGGAAAGCCTGTCGTGGCAGTTGGCCAACAATCCCGGCCTCATGGCAAAGGTACGCCCGTTGACTGGAGCCTCCACCCGTGGCTTCGACAACGGGAAATATCCGATGCTGGTCACCATCTTCCAGGAGCTCGGCATTTCGCTCGACAACGTTTACCTGCCCGACGCTAATCCCGATGTGATTACAGCCGGATCAGTAGAGCAGAACATGCAAGCGACGCTGATGATGCAAAATTCATCTGTAGAAGAATGGAAAGTAGGTCTGTTAGAAATTCTGAACCAGGACGCCCTCTATTTTGACGATGCCGCCCTGCAAGCCGTCAACGCAGCAGAAGGCTCTTCGCTTACCCACAAGCAAGCAGTGGAAAACTTCGCAGGGAAATACCTGAATTACGAACAGTCGTATGAGTTTGCAAAGCATTTTATCTCCGACGCCCAGAAGCAGCTCATGACGCAATATGCCGAGGAGCTGCGCCAGACGTTCCGTGAGCGCATATATAACAATGTGTGGATGAGCGACGCCTCCAAGCAGAATGCCATCGAGAAACTCGATGCGATGAAGTTCAACATCGGCGCACCCGACGAGTGGTTCGAAGAGGGCTTGGCAGACCTCAGCCAGGAGCAGACTACGCTCGATGACGTGATGGCTCTTCGCCGTGCAAGCATCAGCCTGAAATGCAAGTTGGTGGGTATGCCTAACCAGAAAGCCGCTTTCCACAATGTCATGATAATAGGCAGGCCCCTCACTATTGTCAACTCATTCTATATTGGCAACTACAATGCCATGTTCATCTATCCTGCGTTCATGCTGGCTCCTACCTATAGCCCAGAGGCGAGCGATGCCCACAACTATGCCAACATGATGGCTTGGGGACACGAAATCACCCACGGCTTCGATACCGATGGCGCCAAATGGAATAAGATAGGTGACCTTCAGGACATCTGGGCCACTGATGCCGACAGGCAGGAGTTCCAGAAGCGTTCCCAGCAGCTCATCGACTACTACAGCACGTTCGATGTGATGCCCTTTGAGACGGGCCTGAAAAACGACGGTGCCTTTACTGTGGCTGAGAACGTGGCCGACCTTGGAGGATTCTTCCTGGCCTACGACAGCTACATGAAGCATCTGAAGAAACAGGGATTCAAGGGAGAGCAGCTCCGCCTGCAGCAGCAGCGCTTCTACGAGGCATATGCCTATTTGTGGTGTGGCAAGTGGAATGTGGCTCATGCAAAGGGAAGAACCCTTGGCGATGAGGCTAACGGCATTGAAAAGGACGAGCACTCCTTGTTCCGTGAGCGTGTTAATGGCGTCGTGACGAATACCGACGACTGGTACGAGCTCTTCGACGTGAAGCCCACCGACAAGCTCTACCTTGCACCCGAGAAACGAATCAGGATTTGGTAATCTGTCTGACCATCCTGAGACCAAACGAGGGTATGTCATAATTAGAAACAACGGATTTCACGGATTAAACGGATTATCTAACTTATTGATTATCAGTTAGACTTTAATCCGAGTAATCCGTGAAATCCGTTGTTTTTAAATAAATCTTGTGTTTTGACAAACTTTCGTACTGTGCGGTTAACTTTTTTAACCACAGAAAGCACAGAGTTGAATCACTCTGCCCTCGCTTAATCGCAGCCCTGAACTACGTTCGAGTCTGCTCACACTCGGGAAAGTTTAAGTGAGCTTAACTTTCCTCTCGCTTAATCGCAGCCTTGACCTGTGACATGTTGCTGCGCGAGACGGGGATCGATTCGTGGCAATGTTTAATGAGCAGCTGGGTGGAGCCGGAATGTGAGACGATCTGTTCGACCTGGCCAAGGTTGACCAGGAAGGCGCGATGGCAACGAACTATCATCGGATAGCCCTGCAACGTTTCCTCCATCTGTTTCATGGTGGCGCGAAGCATGTCGGTATGCACCTGATCGTTGTGCAGATGACTGACCTTGACGTAGTTGCCCACGGCCTCAATAAATAATAGGTGGAAAATCTGGAGCGTCACCGATTCGTTCGTCGTACCAGTAAGGGTAAGAGCCTCACCCCCGACCCATCTCCCGGAGAGAGGGGAGTGAGTACCTTTATCGGCAAAGCTATTGTCAGTAGAACCATCTACTTCCCTCTCCTTGGGGAAGGCTACGGGGGGGCGAGCTCCGCTCGGGATGGAGGGACTGGGGGTGAGGCTTTTTAGCCGTTCATTCAATTCCCGTATCTCTTCCAATTCCATCGCAAGATACTTGCTGCGGAACTTAAAGCGCCAGTAGAGTCCGATAGCGTAGGAACAGAAGGCAATGATGACAAGGGTCTCAAGGAAATTGACGACAGAGAACTGATTTCCCCCCACCCTATTGCTCAGCACGAGATGACGGTAGAGACAGATGCCCAATGCCACAAGTGGCGTGTTGATAAACTGGAACCAGAGGTTACGGCGAATGATGTATTCGGCACCTTTATTAAATGACCTCGGCATCTTGACAACATACTTCAGGATGACGTCGGTCATCATGCAGATTGAAAAACCAATCACGCCCAAAGCTACCAGATGTACGTAAGCCTGCCACTGCCACGCATCCAATCCGAAAGGCTTGAACACGGCCAGCGCCACAACCATAAACGTGGTGCTGATGATTCTTGTCGTTATCGTTTCTATACGTCCCTGTTTCATACAAGTCGCAAAAGTACAAAATAAAAGTGACATTCGTCACATTTCCATGCAGAATATCCCAGAAATTTGGAGTGATTAACATAATGCCGTACCTTTGCGGTGCGATTGGTCGTTTAGGGGATTAGTCGTTTGGTCGTTTAGGTCAACAGCAGATGTAAAATCCCCAAACGTCAAAACGACGAGACCACTAAACAACTAAAAGAAATATGATTATGAAACCAAGAACGATTATCGGAATTCTGTTAATTGTGGCCGGTGTTTGGAAATTGGCCAACCTATGGGGAATCATTGAGAACGACTGGCTGTGGTGCCAGCCCTGGACGGTTTACGTTGCCCCGGCACTGCTGTTGTACGTGGGTGCGATGACCATCGTCGACAGCTACCGCCGTGACCCAGACCAGTGGCTGCAGCGCCCGCTGCCCATCGGCGAGGACGGCAAGCGGATATGCTGCTCTGTTCACTACGGTGGCGACGAGTACGTGTATCGCGGCGAGACGTTTCACGGCGCCCGCCTTGACGCCTTCTGCGGAGGCATCCGCATGGACCTGCGCGAGGCCGTCATCACCGAGGACGAGGAAATAGATATCCACACCTTCTGTGGTGGCATCGAGCTCTTTGTGCCCACGCACGTCAATGTCGTAGTGAAAAGCCGCAGCTTCATCGGTGGCGTCGGCAATCATGCCACACATACTGCCGACCCGAAAGCCCCCACCCTCCACATCGTCGCCAGCAATTTCTTCGGCGGTGTGGACGTGAAGAATTAAGAGTTTAGAGTTAAGAATTAAGAGTTATCGCTTTGCGATTAAGAATTAAGATTTAGGAATTAGGGTGTCCAATTTGATGTACCCGTTATGCAACAAGTAAATTTCTCCTTTTACTCATAGGATTAGTCTTGAGGTGCTCAGTCTTCCATTGTTTTACCTCATTTATCGTTCTTCTTTCCATGATGGTCTTGATGTCTATTTTGGCAGCATCTTCAAGGTTGCACGCCTTTGGCCTGAGAGGGATGTAAAGTATGGACTCTGTAAATCCGTTAGTCTTGTTTGAAGGCATGGAGTCCTTGAAGATACCGAAGTCAGATTCGATGATGTCGGATGATATGTTGTGGTTTGAATGCTCTACCGTCAGAAGTGCACTCTCCGTGTCCAGATAGGATGTAATAAACCTGTGAATTTGTCTCATTCTCTTGTTCCCGTCAAGCAGCCTTTGGTTGAGGACAGCCTTGCATTTTGCAACGGTCTCGATTGAGAATCCTTCCTGTTTGCACATCTTCATGATGTCTGTATATGTTGTCATCACTTCATCAAGTTCCTCCACAAGGCTGGCATTCCTTGTCACGAAAGAGAAATAATATTTCTCGTCCTTGTTCATCCTCGGATAGTTCTGCAAAATCTTCTTCGCCCAGTCTGCAATCGGATACATGTTCATGAAACGTGCCATGCTCCTCTGCTTTGGCGGCATAAGATATGCGAATTTGGTCAGTGCCAGGTGCTTGGTGTTGGCCACGAGGTTCTTGAAGGCGACAAACTCCTCGTCCTTCTCATACACCTGTTTGAGGAATACTGCCAATGTGTGGCTTATATCCAGATGGTGCGGAAGATCCTGCAATTCAATGGCCTTCGAGAGGTTCTTCCCGTTGTCCGTAATGTAATACTCCGGCTTATGGCCTTGTTCCTGTGTGATCTCCTCGCAGAACTCCTTCACCTTGGCGGCAGGCCAGTTCTCAGAGACGGCCATGCCAACAACCTCCTCATCGGCATGTGTGAGTGCCTTCCCTGTGTGATCCGCAGGAATCTTGAGGGCCAGGAGCATCTGCTGATCACCCACCGAGATGCTCGCATCCATGATGATGGCGTATGCTTCGTCCAGCGTCCTGTCCTTATGCTTGATGGCATCCAGGCCCATCTTGGCAAGCCATGTCCTTATGGTCGTATGGCAGGGCGAATCGCCAAGAAGGCCATGAAACATGAAGTTGAACACCTCCAAACTCTTTGCAGCCTTGCGGGGGCTGCTGCCCACGTAGATGCAGAGAAGGAATGCCGTCATCATCATGAATCCGGAGTAAGTGTACCGTTTAACAGCTTCAAAAGTAATTGTTGCTGTTCTTTGCTCAGCGTTACGGTCCTGGCGTCTTTTTTTTTCGACGCTTTGCAGTTAGACCGTTTGGCCTTACGGACATCTGACTTCAACTCTTTAATCTCTTCCTGTGCCTTGGCAAGCTTCTGCTCTAACCGCTCAATTTTCTTGTCTTTATTCATATCTAACTATCTGATTTTCAGATATAAAGATACGAAAAATGTCTGATATACACAAGCTTTTCGGACATTATTTCACGACTTAAAGTGCTAAAAATCAACAAGTTACAGCGCTTCTTACTTAGGCATTTGGGTACATCAAATTGGACACCCTAATTCCGAATTTTTTACATCGATTTGTGTTCGGACACAAAGGGCTTGTTAAACAAACATTAACCTAAATCTAACGGATTTAAGGAATATTTGCAATAAATATGGCACTAAGTCTGCAAAACTTGGTGCCACATAAAGATTCTGCCTCACTTTCTCATCAGCTTGACGTACCACTCTTCATCAGGATGGAATCCGAAGAAGGCTTTTCCATCACCGCCTATTATCTTACGATTATTGATTATCTTTGAACTTCGTTCGAAGATACTCTTATGAGCGAAGAGCGTGTTATCGCTAAAGAAGCACAGATTGGATGGATTGCGAAGAAAATAATGGGGAAATATTTGTGTAATTCGATAATTATTCCGAAATTTGCAAATAAATTAGAAGAACGTATGAAACATAAGGCTGGATTTGTAAATATTGTGGGCAATCCGAACGTGGGAAAGTCGACACTGATGAACCAACTGGTGGGCGAACGCATCTCGATTGCCACCTTCAAGGCGCAGACCACACGCCACCGCATCATGGGCATCGTGAATACCGACGACATGCAGATTGTGTTCTCCGACACGCCGGGCGTACTGAAGCCGAACTACAAGCTACAGGAATCGATGCTCGCCTTCTCGGAGAGCGCACTAACCGACGCAGACGTTCTGCTCTACGTGACCGACGTGGTAGAGAATCCCGAGAAGAACATGGACTTCTTAGAGAAGGTGCAGAAGATGAAGATTCCCGTGCTGCTCCTGATCAACAAGATTGATAGCCTCACCTCCACCGCCTCGCCCCAAGGCGAGGAGAGTAGTCAGTCGAAACTCGTGGAAATCGTCGAGAAATGGCATTCGCTGTTGCCCAACGCTGAGATTCTGCCCATCTCGGCCAAGAACAAGTTCGGCACCGACATGCTGCTGAAGCGCATCCAGGAACTGCTGCCCGAGAGCCCGGCCTTCTTCGACAAGGACCAGCTCACCGACAAGCCTGCCCGCTTCTTTGTCTCGGAGATTATCCGCGAAAAGATCCTGCTCTACTACGACAAGGAAATCCCCTACTCCGTCGAGGTGGTCGTGGAGCGTTTCAAGGAAGACGACAAGAAGATACACATCAACGCCGTCATCTACGTGGAACGCGACTCGCAGAAGGGCATCATCATCGGCCATCAAGGCGTGGCCCTGAAGAAGGTGGCCAGCGAAGCCCGCAAGGCCTTGGAGAAATTCTTCGACAAGCACATCTATTTAGAAATCTACGTCAAGGTAGACAAGGACTGGCGTTCCTCGCAAAAGGAACTTGACAACTTTGGCTATAACCCCGAATAAACTTATGAAAAAATTACTCCTTACACTGGCTGTACTGACAGCCTCGATGGCCGCAATGGCACAACACAGGGAAGGCGACTTCCTGGTACAGCCCAAGGTGGGCCTGAACATATCGACCCTGAGTGACGCAGACAAGACCATAGGCGATGCCAACTTCGGTATTGAAGCCGAATACATGGCGACCGACCTATTCAGCGTGTCGGGCGGAATCATGGTATCGAACCAGGGCGGCAAATACGACGATGACCTCTACGGCTCCTACACCGTCGACCTCGACTATGCCAACGTCCCCATCATGGCCAATCTCTACGTGTTGCCGGGCCTTGCCATCAAGGCCGGGGCACAGCTCGGCTTCAGGATGAAGGCCAAGGTGAAATTAGACAACACCACCTTCGACATGGATGAGTTCTACGCACGCTCCGTCGGCCTGGGCTTAGGGGACGAACTGAAGGTAAACAAGTTCGACCTGAGCATCCCCGTGGGCATCTCCTACGAGTACAAGAACGCCGTGATTGAAGCCCGCTACGCATGGGGACTGTCGAAAATCATGAACTATGGCGACCCCTTCTACAACCGCGTCATCCAGCTCACGCTGGGCTATAAGTTCAGTATGGACCTATAAAAACCGCACATTTGCACTACCTTGCTTGGCTTTTTGCAGAAAAAAACGTAACTTTGCAGCCAAAAACAACGAATTATGGGAAATTTAGTAGCCATCGTGGGACGGCCCAACGTGGGTAAGTCCACCTTATTTAATAGATTGACAAACAGTAGGCAGGCCATCGTGAGCGATGAGGCCGGCACTACGCGCGACCGCCAGTACGGCAAATGTGAGTGGTGCGGCCATGAGTTCTCCGTGGTTGACACGGGCGGCTGGGTAGTAAACAGCGACGACATCTTCGAAGAGGAGATTCGCAAGCAAGTGCTCATCGCCACCGAGGAGGCCGACATCGTGCTCTTCCTCTGCGACATCAAGAATGGTGTGACCGACTGGGACATGGACGTGGCCCAGATTCTGCGCCGCGCCAAACTGCCCGTCATCCTCGTGGCCAACAAGGCCGACGACGGCAGGGACCTCTACGGACAATACGACTTCTACCGTCTGGGCTTGGGCGACCCCTACTGCATCAGCGCAGCCACGGGCAGCGGCACGGGCGACCTGCTGGACAAAGTGGTGGAGACGCTGCCCCAGAAGAAGAACGACGACACGGAAGACGGCATTCCGCGCTTTGCCGTCGTGGGACGCCCCAACGTGGGCAAGTCGAGCCTCATCAACGCCTTCATCGGCGAAGAACGCCACATCGTGACCGACATCGCCGGCACCACCCGCGACAGCATCTACACCCGCTACGACAAGTTCGGCTTCGACTTCTACTTGGTAGACACGGCTGGCATACGCCGCAAGAACAAGGTGACGGAAGACCTGGAGTTCTATTCCGTGATGCGCTCCATCCGCGCCATCGAGAACAGCGACGTCTGCATCCTCATGATTGACGCCACCCGTGGCATTGAGGCACAGGACATGAACATCTTCCAGCTCATACAGAAGAACAACAAGAGCCTGGTGGTCGTAGTGAACAAGTGGGACTTGGTGGAAGACAAGTCGCAGATAGCCATCTCGACCTTCGAGAATGCCATCCGCCAGCGCATGGCCCCATTCGTCGACTTCCCCATCATCTTCGCCTCGGCACTCACCAAGCAGCGCATCTTCAAGGTGCTCGAAACGGCCAAGCAGGTGTACCTGAACCGCAAGTCGCGCATAGGCACCACCAAGCTGAACGAGGTGATGCTGCCTATCATCGAAGCCACGCCCCCACCCTCCATCAAGGGCAAGTACATCAAGATCAAGTACATCTCGCAGGTGCCCGACACGCAGATTCCCACCTTTGTGTTCTACGCCAACCTGCCGCAGTATGTCAAGGAGGCTTACAGGCGTTTCCTTGAAAACAAGATTCGGGAGAACTGGACTCTTACGGGAACACCCATCAATGTCTTTATCCGACAGAAATAAGCACATCATGCGCAACATTCTATATTGTATCATCGCATTGCTCGCCCTCACCACGGCCTGCAAAGAAGAACAGCTGACACCCGAGGAAGCCGCCCTGAAGTCGGCCAAGGAAACCGTCACCGAAGGCTACAACAGCCTGATAGCAGGCCGCTACGACTCCTTCATAGACTGCAAGGCGGGCGGCGACACGCTGCCGTCGGAGTATCGCGAGCAACTGGCCGTGGCCTACAAGCAGTTCATGGCCCAGCAGCAGGAAGACCACGGCGGCATTAAGTCGTTCGAGGTAAGCAACATGCTCATCGACTCCGTAGCCGACCAGATTCACGTATTCCTGATTCTCCGCTTCGGCGACAACACCAAGGAGGAAATCATCGTTCCGATGGTGGAGTGTAACGGCAAGTGGAAAATGAAGTGATGTACCACTACAGTGGTAGCGTCATGACGAAACGGGCACCGGGGGAATAAGTGGTGTCGAGCGTGATGTTCCCGCCCAATCGCCGCGCTATCGAGCGGGCTACGGCGAGTCCTATACCCGTTCCGTCGTAGTATTCATCCAGCTGCACAAACTCGTCGAAGATGCGTTCGCTCTCCTCGGGCGGCACGCCTATGCCCGTATCCTCTACCGAGAAACTGACGCTTACAGGACTTCCGTCGCCCCCGCTTTCCAGATCAATGCCCAGCCAGGCCTTGGCCTTCTCTTCCGACAGGCTTCCTGCCCCGGCAGCTTCGGGCTTACGGGTGAACTTGCGGGCATTGTCGAGCAGCAAGGTCAGGGCGCGTGTGGCCTGCCGCAAGTGGGTGTTCATCATGGCCTCCTCCACCCCCTCGCCTAAGCGGATGTCGAAGTCAAGATGAGAAGAATGGGCAATGCCCGAGCCTTCAACAGCCTGCATGGCTACCTGGATGACGGGAACGTAGTCGTTCCTGTCGAGAACCACCTGGCTATTGGCATCCGAGAGTTCAAGCATCTTGTTCACCAGCCCGGTAATACGGTCGGTATTCTCAGTTATCTGATGCGAGATAGTGGCCTTCTCCTCCTCGCCCAGCACCAAGCCGGGCGTGGTGATAATCTGCGTGAACCCGCTGAGGATATTCAGCGGAGTACGGATTTCATGGCTTATCTGCTGAATGAAGTTCGACTTCATCTTCGACGACTCCTCAGCCCGCTCGTTGGCCACCCGGAGCTGTTCGTTGCTCCGTTGCAGTTCCTCGTTGCTCTCCTCCAGCTTCTCGTTGGTCTCCTCCAATTTACGGTTGATTTCTTCCAATTTCTCGTTACTCTCCTCCAACTTCTTGTTAGTAATTTCCAGCAGGCGATGAGCCGCTTGCAACCGTCGCTGGGCACGCATGCGATACAAGGTGAGGAACACGAATGCGCCGATGATGACAACGCCCACCAGCAGAATGAGGCGTAGTCGGGTGCGCTCATGCTCCAGCTTGGTGCGTTGCTGCTGAACCTTCAGCTCGTCCAACTGGAAGCGCTTCGTCAGTTCGTTCAGCTCCTGTCGCGTTGTCGACTTGATAAGCGAGTCCTTCTGCTCATCATAACTGCGGAAGGCCTTCAGCGCCTCCTCATAATGTCCTAACTTCTGCAGCACATCCGAACGGTGTCGCAGCGCGTTAAGGTAGGTATTGAAATCCTGTAGTTTGCTCAGTTCTATCTCCCGGTTGCTCCACTCCATCGCCTTGGGATAGTCGTGCAGGGCCATTGCCAACTGCGTGCGCAGGCCTGCCACTTGCGCCTCATAGACCTCGCGGTCTTCCTCCTTGTCAAGTTGTCGCTGCATGTCGTCGAGTTCACGGGCTGCCCGCCGGAAGTCGCGCTGGGCAAAGGCCACCTTATAGCTCTCGCGATGGAAGCGGAAATACCAGTGGGCAAACTCCTCATTTTCCTTATCGCCCCCTGTCAGGCGCATCAGGAAGTCGTACCACTCATTAATCACGCTGGCCGCCGTCTTAAAGTCCTTCATGTCGACGAGCACCTGACAGTAATAGCTATAGATGTTGAGCTTCACCGACTGGTCGGCATCCTCGGGATAGTGGCTCAGGGCCTGCTGATAGCAACTCACCGACTCCTTATCGTTGTTCTGGAAGTGAAAGGCAATGCCCATAGCGGTATAAGCCTCAGAGAGCCCGAAGGAGTTGTTGCGCTTGATGGCATCATCATGCATTCGCCGTGCCTCCTCAAAGCCACGATCCATCTGCCCGTTCCACACGAGGTCGTTCACCAGCAGGCACCAGGTGGTGTAGTATTCCTTCCACTGCCCATGCTCGCGGTTGTAGGCCATCGCCTCGGGGGCAAGACTTGCCAGCGAGTCGTGTATCACGTTCTTATAGAAATGGTCTACACGTTCCATGAGGATGCGGGCCGAGTCGTCGGGAGTCGTCTCCGTTGTGTTGATATTGCTGTGCTGCGCAGTTTTGCCGTCTTCTTGCTGTCCACAGGCCGCGAGCAAAAAGGCGATAGCCATCAGGCCGACACGCAGCTGTCTTGTGCTGTTCATAGATTTAATAATCGTTAAAGAATAATTTGGTATAATTCGGGGGTACGTCTTTTCGGGGGTACGAGGGTACGGAGGTACGGTGGTACGAGGATAGACTCTTCGCGGAAATTGGACGTGCAAACTATTCTCGCACCCCCGTACCCCCGTACCCTCGTACCTCCGAAATCGTACCTCCGTGCCCCCGTACCTCCGAAATTGAAGAATTACGGACGGCCTGTCGCATCTCCTTCAGCAGGTCGCTGGCGAAGATGAAGTCGGTAAGCCGCTTGTTGGTGGATCCCATGATCTCGGCACTGACGCCCTGCCACTCCTTATGCCCCTCGTAGATGAAGATGATGTTCTCGCCGATTCCCATCACGGAGTTCATGTCGTGCGTATTAATGATGGTAGTCATGTTAAACTCGCGGGTGATGCCATGCAGCAGCTGGTCGATGACGAGCGAGGTCTTAGGGTCGAGTCCTGAGTTTGGCTCGTCGCAGAAAAGATATTTGGGGTTGAGGGCAATGGCACGGGCAATGGCCACGCGCTTCTGCATGCCGCCGCTAATCTCGCCGGGGTATTTCGACTCGGCATCGACCAAGTTGACGCGAGCCAGGCACTCCTGTGCCCTCTTAGTGCGTTCGCGCAGCGTCATTGGCGAGAACATGTCAAGGGGGAACATGACGTTCTCGAGGACGGTGAGCGAGTCGAAGAGGGCTGCATTCTGGAAGATCATGCCCATCTCGCGCCGCATGTGTACCTTCTCGTCCTTCGACATGGCCACGAAGTCGCGCCCGTCGTAGAGCACCTGTCCACTGGTAGGCTCGAAGAGGCCCACGAGGTTTTTCATCAGCACGGTCTTACCGCTACCGCTCTGTCCGATGATGAGGTTGGTCTTGCCATCCTCAAACACAGTACTGATGCCCTTCAGCACATCCCTGCCCTCAAAACTCTTGTACAAATTCTTAACTTCAATCATGCTGTTTCTATTACCTGATGTCGGGCTGGCGCAAGGCTGGCCCCCTTCATCCACTGAGAATAAGTAATGACGGGGCAAAGGTAAGCTATTTTTCTGAAATAAGCAACTTTTTACGAGAATAAAATTTTTTAATGCCACACTATATTCATAGCCACGATTCTACACGGTTATCCACGGTTTCTGTAATTATGGCCACGGTTCTATACGGTTACTCACGGTTTCTGTAATTATGGCCACGGTTTTATACGGTTACTCACGGTTTCTAAAACAATAGCCACGGTTCACGGTTCTATACGGTTACTCACGGTTTCTGTAATTATGGCCACGGTTCTATACGGTTACTCACGGTTTCTGTAATTATGGCCACGGTTCTATACGGTTATCCACGGTTTCTGTAATTATGGCCACGGTTCTATACGGTTACCCACGGTTTCTGTAATTATGGCCACGGTTCTATACGGTTACCCACGGTTTCGCACGGTTTCGGAAATATGGCCACGGTTTTGCACCGTTCTACACGGTTTCAACAGATAAGACCACGGTTCTACACGGTTGCTTTAGATAAGGGCACCGTTCTACACGGTTCCACACGGTTGCTACAGATAAGGCCACTGTGGCCAATAATCCCAAAACCGTGTAAAAACCGGGCAAAACCGTGGCAATACTTTCGAAACCGTGTAGAACCGGGCAAAACCGTGGCAATACTTCCAAAACCGGGCAAAACCGGGCAAAACCGTGGCAATACTGCCAAAACCGGGCAAAACCGGGCAAAACCGTGGCAATACTGCCAAAACCGGGCGAAACCGGGCAAAACCGTGGCCAACATTCCCAAAACCGTGTAAAAACCGGGCAAAACCGTGGCAATACTGCCAAAACCGGGCAAAACCGGGCAAAACCGTGGCAATACTTCCAAAACCGGGCAAAACCGGGCAAAACCGTGGCAATACTGCCAAAACCGGGCAAAACCGTGGCAATACTTCCAAAACCGGGCAAAACCGTGGCAATACTTCCAAAACCGGGCAAAACCGGGCAAAACCGTGGCAATACTGCCAAAACCGGGCAAAACCGTGGCAATACTGCCAAAACCGGGCAAAACCGGGCAAAACCGTGGCAATACTGCCAAAACCGGGCAAAACCGGGCAAAACCGTGGCCAACATTCCCAAAACCGTGTAAAAACCGGACAAAACCGTGGCAATACTTCCAAAACCGGGCAAAACCGGGCAAAACCGTGGCAATACTGCCAAAACCGGGCAAAACCGGGCATAACCGTGGTCTTATCTGCTGAAACCGTAGATAACCGTATGAAACCGTGGCTCGCCCTGCACGCCAACACCCCTGAAGCCCTTGCTTGCCCGACGGCCACCAAGGGTGTAAACGGGATACGAATGATGTGTGGTGGCTGACGGGGCTTGCGCAACGGGCTGAATGCCCTGGGTGAGACTGAGCTGTGAGCAGATGTTGTCGTAGTTCTGGGCATACCAGTTCTTGACGTATGCAAGTTCGTCGAAGATGGACTCTTCGAGTGGGACAGGATTGCCGTTCCATTTCTCATACTCCCTTGCCCATGCCCCAGAGACAACAAAGGCATTGGCATAGCTATCCAAGAGTTCCTCTACATGTTGTATAGAGAACAAGTCAAACCGCAGCATGTTCCATTTTTGTTCGATGCGTCTCCTGAACCTGTCAATGTCGTGTACATACAGTCTGTTGAACGGGGCAATACTGTCGTAACGATGAATATCGGCGAGGCTCTCGTCGCGCCGACCGTCGTAGAATCCGCCCAAAGACATGTCCATATCCCAGGGAGTGAGCAGGTAGCGGTGGCTGCTCGTCACGTCGACCGTAGAAAGGAAAGTGTTCTTATAGGCATTGTCGCCCACGTTCATGACCACTGTCAGGAGGAAGTAGTCAACCAGATTGTCTATATAAAAATAATCGGTATAATGGTGACGGAAGAAACGGTTGCCTGTAGCCTGTGAGCAGAAGTCAATCAAGTCCATCATGGGCTGCCAAGTGTCAATGGACGGGTAGTTGTCGGGATACTGTAGCTCCCAGCCGTTCCAGCACTCAGCGTCTACGAGGTCCTCCTGATAGGAAAGGAGGAAAATGTCTGTATGATCCATCCACTGACGACCCTTGTAGAGCAGGCCCCTCACAGTGACGGTACTGTCCTCAGCGACTTTTACCTTTTTCAGCCCTAAGAGTTTGCGGTCAATTTTGTCCGACAGGCAGTACAATCCATGATAATCGCCATTGATGAATACCTCGACGAACACGCCATCGATACCATTGCGATTGTCGTAGTTAGTAGCGTAAGGTGTCTTGCTCAAGTCATTCCAAAGGTCAAAGCACACGCGGTTTCTCATCCTGATACGGTCTACGGCCATAGCGTCGAGTATCCAGCTGTTCTCCTTCCTGATGTTAAAGAGACTGGCATCGAGGGCTTCGCCAGCCTCATCGACCAGTTTTACGGCGAAGGATTTCTTTTCAAATTCAGTAGCCGTTGCCCCACGGTATCTCAGTTTGCAGCGGTAGCGCACCGTGTCTGCCGTAGGGTCAATGCGCCGCTGGTAGTCGGCAATCACCATCTCTCCCTCTACGAAAGAGAAGCAATCCACCAAGGAAGTATCCACCAGCAGATTGACCAGTGGCAGAGAGTACTCGTCCAGACTCCCTTTCATTCGCTCATACATACTCTCCTGTGCCGTCAGCTGGTTGCTAAACAGGATAGCAAGAAATGCCAACGCAACAAATTTACACATACGATTCATTACAAAATAACGTTTTTATTCTACTTATTATGATGAAATAAGGATGAGAAAACTGCACAAAAATCATTAAAAGATGTCAAAACTGTTTGCTATTTTATAAAAAGCTTTTCTTGTTTGTTTTTTTTCTTTTATTATTTGTCTATTCAGAAGATTATTATTATATTTGCAGCGCAAAAAGTGTATTACTTACAACTAACAACTAATAATTTACTATTTCTAATTCTTATTAAAAACATTTAGCAATGAGAAAGCAACTATTATTCTCAGCGATGCTAACATTGGGAGCCACGGGTGGAACATTGTTTTATCCGCTTCCCACGATGGCATCAGTGACACAACAGACCGTGAAGGTAACCGGTCAGGTTGTTGACCAGGATGGGGAGCCGCTCATTGGTGCTACCGTCAAGGTGAAGGGTGCCCAGATGGGTGCTGTGACCGACTTTGACGGTAACTTCCAGCTGAACGCCCCGTCGAACGCCACGCTCGTGTTGAGCTATGTGGGCTACAAGGACCTGGAAGTCCAGGTCAAGGGCCGTGCCAGTCTCGGCGTAGTGAAGATGGAAAGCGACTCGCAGATGCTGGAGCAGGTGGTTGTCGTGGGTTACGGTGTGCAGAAGAAGGCCGACCTGACGGGTTCGGTGTCTATCGTGAATGCCGACGAACTGAAGCGCGTCTCCAACTCCAACATCTCTACCATGCTCGAAGGCAAGGTGGCCGGTGTGCAGATTACCAGCGACGGACAGCCCGGTGCCGACCCCGCCGTGCGCATTCGTGGTATCGGCTCCTTCGGAAGCACAGCCCCGCTCTATGTGGTCGACGGTGTGCCTATGGGTACCACCATCCGCGACTTCTCGCCTAACGACATTGCCACCATCCAGGTGCTGAAGGATGCCTCGGCTGGTGCCATCTACGGTTCGCGTGCTGCCAACGGCGTGGTCATCATCACCACCAAGGGCGGCAAGAAAGACCAGCCGCTGAAAGTAGACTACAAGGGCTACTACGGCATAGACCAGATTCCCAGCGGCACCTACGACGTGATGGATGCCAACCAGTACAGCCAGTACTTAGGCCAGGCTTGTGCCAACTCTGGCACACCCCTTCCCGGTGGCTACAGCCTGAACGCAGAGACCGGACAATACCAATTCCGTGACAACACCAACACCGACTGGTTCAAGGAGGTGTTCAAGACCGGCACCCGCCAGAACCACAACGTGAACCTCAGCGGCGGCGGTGCCAACAATACTTATAATGTGTCGCTCGACTACTTCAACCAGAAGGGTACGCTCGAAGGCGCAGGCCCCAACTATGAGCGCTACACCGCCCGCGTGAACAACACGATGGACACCAAGTTCATCAAGTTCCGCACCAGCTTCGTCTACTCTCACTCCAACCAGGACGGCATGGGCCTCTCCAACGCCTCTGAGTATGTGCAGGGCCTCTATGGCGACGTGACCAACGTGCTGCGCGGCACCCTGCTCATGCAGCCCACCATCAAGGCCTACGACTCCTCGACATGGGTACTCGACGACCATGTGGGCTCGGCCAGCAGCTTCAACTACGATGCCTATGGCTACGGCGTGTACTACGACACCGTGCATGGCGACATCTCGGCCTCCAACCCCTTGCTGGTGAACAACCTGCTGACGCGCAACACCGTGGTTGACCGCTTCGTGGGCACCGGCTCGGCCGACGTAGACCTGCTCGACATGATTGGCATTAAGAGCGAGAACCACAAGCTGAACTACAAGATTAACCTCTCCTACAGCAAGACCTACGCCAAAGACCGCACCTGGGTGTCGGCCTGGATTCAGAGCAACCGTGTGTATCTGGACAAGAGCAACGAGAAACTCACCGAAGCCAACCGTCAGTATAGCGACGCCTTGATTGAGAACACGCTGACCTACGACGGCACCATGGGCAAGCACCACGTGAACCTCGTGGTGGGCCAGACCTACGAGGAAGAGAACACCCACAACATGTCGGGCTGGGGCGTGAACTTCGCAGAACCCTACTTCCTGCAGCTGCAGAATGCCGACGACACCTATTCTGAGTCTTCCGACTTCAAGCACACGCTGGCCTCCTACATTGCCCGTCTGAACTATGAGTTCGACAGCAAGTACCTCATCTCGGCCGTGGTACGTCGCGACGGCAGCTCGCGTCTTACCAAGGACATCCGCTGGGACACCTTCCCCTCCATTTCTCTCGGCTGGCGCTTCGACCAGGAGAAGTTCTTCCCCTTCAACCATAACGTCATCAACATGTTCAAGGTGCGCGGCAGCTACGGTATGCTGGGCAACGAGAACATCGGCGAGTACCAGTATCTTGCCACGCTGATGCGCAACAACATGACCTACAGCTTCGGCAACAACGTGGTGAAGGGTTCGGCCATCTCGACCTTCGTCAACGAGAACATCGCCTGGGAGAAGAAGAAGACTGCCAACGTGGGTCTCGACCTCGCCTTCTTCAACAACCGCATCGAGTTCACCGCCGAGTGGTACAAGAACACCTCGACCGACCTGCTTTACAGCGTGCCCGTGCCGTCCAGTGCCGGTGTGGCCAATACCAGCGTCACCATGAACGCCGCCGAGATGGAGAACAGCGGCTTTGAGTTCTCGGTGACCTATCGCAACAACGACCACGCCCTGAAGCACCAGATCAGCGCCAACCTAAGCACGCTGAAGAACAAGGTGACCTCGCTGGGCTTCGGCACAGAGAGCTATATCACCGGTGCCTACAAGACCGAAGTGGGCGAGGAAGTGGGCCAGTTCTACGGATGGCAGTACGACGGACTCATCCGCACGCAGGAGCAGCTCAACGCCCTGAACGCCGCTGCCGTTGCACGCGCACAGGAAGTGGAGGAAGAGAAATTCCGGGCCGACCCGACCTACGTGAGGAAGGCAATCGACCCCAACCTGCAGTATCAGCAGGGGGCCAACGTGGGCGACTGCCTGTATCGTGACACGAACAACGACGGCGTGGTGAATGCCGACGACCAGGTGGTGCTGGGCAGCGGCCTGCCAAAGATCAACTTCGGCTTGAGCGCACACCTGGAGTACAAGAACTTCGACCTGAGCATCTCTACCTTCGGCGCACTGAACTATCACGTCAGCGACGACATCTACAACAGCCTGAACTCGTGCTACGGCTATGGCAACAAGGACGTGGACATGCTCGACGCCAACCGCTTTGCCGAGGACGGTTCGTATCTCTCAAGCGTTCCCCGCACATACGCAGCCAACAACGCCACGCTCGCCTGGAACGATCTGTTCAGCGACCGCAAGATCCAGAACGCTGCCTACTGGAAGATAGCCAACGTAGAGCTGGGCTACAACTTCCAGGACAAGTGGTTCGGCGGCTACGTCAGCGGCGTGCGTCTCTATGTGTCGGCTCAGAACCTCTTCACCTTCACCAAGTACAAGGGCTACAACGTCGATTTCGCCGGTGGCACGTTCACCCCGGGCTACAACTTCTGCTCGTTCCCTGCTGCTCGCAGCTTCATGGGCGGTATTCTCTTCTCGTTCTAAGTCACAGAATACACTGATATACACTGATAATAAAAGAAACTCATTATGAAACTATATAATTATTCTTTCGCCCTTCTGTTAGGCATCGGCACTCTCACGGCGTGCGAGGACAAGCTGGAAGTCACCAACCCCAACCAGCAGACCACCGGCACCTTCGGCTTCACATCCAGCGACCTGGAGGAGTGTGTCATTGCCGCCTACAACCACATCCGCATGGAGGGCACCTACGCCCGTGTGGGCTATAACATCGATGTGTGCCGCGGCGACGAGGTGTGGAACGCCTCGCAGGTGTGGTACATGCCCTTCGACGACCTGAACGACCCCATCACCGATGAGATTGCCCAGTGGTCGTGGCGCGACTGGTACTACACCATCAACGTCTGCAACTATATTCTCTCGCGCACCGGCGAAGACAACGCCCAGCTCACCGAGAAGATGCGCCGCATCAAGGGACAGGCCCTCTTTATCCGTGGCCTGGCCTACTACAACCTGGCAGGCTACTACCAGAACCCGCCGCTCATCACCGACTACAGCGCATACTCGTCGCTCGACGGTCTCTATGCCTCTAACAGCACATACGACGAGGTGTTCGACCAGGTGGAGAAGGACTTCAGCGAGGCCATGACACTGCTGCCTTCACGCGACGAGGGTGGCGAGTGGAGCAAGGGGCGTGCCACCTGCGGTGCTGCCGCCGGCTACTATGCCCGCGCCCTGATGATGCGCCACAAGTACAGCGAAGCCCTCGACGTGCTGAAGGACATCATCGGCAAGAAGTATGGCACCTATAAGCTCATGGCCAACTACGGCGACAACTTCCGTGAGGGCTCAGCCTACGAGAACAATGCCGAGAGCCTCTTCGAGGTGCAGTTCCTGGACTATGGCACGCAGGGCACCGACGACGAGTGGACGCCCGTGAACACCAGCCCCAACGCTACGCAGGGCCACGCCATCGAGAGCAACTTTGGCCCCGGCGCTGCCGGCGGCTGGGCCGACCTCTCGGCCTCGCCCTGGCTCTACAACCTGTTCCTGGCCGAGAAGACCACCGAAGGCAAGCTCGACCCGCGACTCTACTGGACCATCGGCACTTACGAGGCCGACTGGGAAGGCTTCGAGTTTGGCAACGTGTGCTACACCACGCCCATTGACCCGAAGCTGCCCGTCGTGACCAACAACAACTACGGCGGCCTGCCCATCGCCAAGAACACCAACCTGCGCACGGGTCTCTATGACAAGGTGGTGACGGGTCTGCACTGCGGCATCAACCTGCGCATGATGCGCTACAGCGACGTGCTGCTGCGTGCCGCCGAGTGCGAGAACGAGCTGAACGGCCCTTCCGACAATGCCATCAACTGGATTAACCAGGTGCGCCAGCGCGCCGGTCTGAAAGACCTGAAGAAGTCAGACTTCGACTCCAAGGACAAGCTCTTCGAGCAGATTGCCAACGTGGAGCGCCCGAAGGAGTTCGGCTGTGAGTTCGGACGTGGCTTCGACCTCCTGCGCTGGGGATTCTTCTACGACGGCAACCGCTTGCAGCAGCTGAAAGAGCACGGAGCCGTGAAGTTCTGGACCCAAGGAGAATATGAGGCTGGAACCTACAGCTACACGGTGAAAGACCCCGTTATTTTTAGTGACCGCAGCAAGAGCTCGTTCGACACATACGTTCAGGGCCATGAGTTCCTGCCTATCTTCCAGACTACGCTGAACGACAATCCCAACCTGCGTGGCAACTCGGCCAACTACAGCACCAGCAACTCCGACTACTTCACCGGAAAGGGCTGGACAGTACACCCCGTGGTCAACCTGAGCAAGTAAGCAAAAACAGAAAAAACAAAATCTTAGAAATCGTAGCATTATGAAACATCTGAATAAATTGGCATCTGCTTTCTGCTTTGCCGCACTGGGCCTGCTCACGCTGACTGGCTGCGAAGGTGGCGAACTCTACAGCGTGGATGCTCCCGACTGGATCGCGGATAAGGTAGACTCTATTGCAGCTGCCAACGTGCCAGAAGAACTCGAGGGTATGAACGAAGATGTGTACACCATCGGCGCAACGGACTACAGCACAGGCTGGTGGGCACAGTTCTCCAAGTACTATCAGATACCCGAGGGACAGGTATGGAATGCCGTGTTCAACCTGAACATCAATCCTGCCGCCTCTCATACCTATAAGAACTTCGCAATGATTCTCTGCAACGACGAGGAACGCGGTGCCGCCAACTACAAGGAGTATGGTGCCATCCGCTTCGACAACCAGCCTTCGGGCAACTCGGAGTGGGGCGACTACATCGACCGCAGCAACGTGCAGAGCACACTTACCTTTGAGACCGACACCGACCCGGGCGTGGACAAGCTGGGCGGAAAGGTCACGCTGACCATCGACCGCTCTAACCCCAATGCCTTTGTGGTGAAGATGACCAACGGCGTGGTGACCAAGACCTACACACAGAACTCGGCGCTGGCCAACCTGAATGCCGACCCCGCCAACGGCACCATCCGTGCCTTCTTAGTGCCCGAGGGAAGCTACATCAGTTTCCTGCAGTCAAACCTTGAGCCCATCGGTGGCTACACCTCTGCCGAGGACAAGCTCCCCCTGTCAATGGAACTGAAGGGCGCTCCTAAGAAGGTGCTCCAAGGTGTCTCGTTCGAAGAGGCATTTGCCAACGTGACGGCTACGGTACAGTTCGAGCAGGGCGTATCAAAGGATGTTACTTTTGCTGACCTGACATTCG
Source organism: uncultured Prevotellaceae bacterium (assembly GCA_900318815.1). Taxonomy (GTDB): domain Bacteria; phylum Bacteroidota; class Bacteroidia; order Bacteroidales; family Bacteroidaceae; genus Prevotella. The sequence continues at coordinate 21,819 of ONMA01000026.1, read as the reverse complement.
AGGTCATTCCCGATATGGACAATCTGGGACAGAAGACACTCGTGGCTGCATACGCCAAGACCTTCAAGGGCGAGAACAGCAGTCAGCCCGTCATTGCCTACGCCTCGTTCGAGGTGGTCGACAAGATGTTTACCTGCATTGGTAAGACCGACAACAGCAGCGGCTTCCGCGAGGAGAAGACCGAGAACTTCAAGGTGGCTCCGGGCGAAACTTACGTACACTACTTCACCAACTACACCAACGGAGCGGCCAACTGGAACAACTTCATCATCACGCTCTGCAAGGCCGACGACACCGAGTACTGCTTCGTGCGTGCCGACAACTGGGGCACGGGTGGCAGCTACGTGGAGGGCTGCAACACCGGCGACCAGGGCGACTGGGCTACGTGGCTGAAAGCCATGGACGGAGCGAAGGTGGTGACCTACGTCACCAACAACGGCGACGGAACGGCAGATGTGAAGGCTGTGATGCAAGGCAACGACGGCCAGACCTACACCCAGGAATACAAAGGACTGAATAACATCGACCCCAACGACCTCTGCTTCTACCTGAGTACAGAGAAAGGCCATCTGGAGTTCGACATGGTGATTGGCGAGGAGAACAACACCAGCGGCTTCCGCGCAGTAAGCACGGCAAGCATCAAGGTGCCCGCCAAGGCTACCTACGTGAACCGCTTCATCAACTACACCAATGGTGAGGCCAACTGGAACAACTTCATCGTCACGCTGAGCAAGGGCGACGGCACGGAATACTGCTTCGTGCGTGCCGACAACTGGGGCACGGGCGGCAGCTACGTGGATGGCTGCAACGTCGGCAATCAGGGCGACTGGGCTGCCTGGCTCAAGACGATGGACGGAGCCTTAGTGACTACATACGTCACCAACAACGGCGACGGAACGGCCAATGTCAAGGCTGTGATGGTGGGCAACGACGGCACCGTGTATGAGCAGACCTATACGGGCCTGAACAACATCGATCCCGACGACTTCTACTATACGCTGAGCATGGAGAAGGCCCATCTGGTGTTCGAGTAAACTCATCCACATGCCGCAAGCGGCCTGAGAAGCGCACATATCCGCCTTACTCAGGTCGCTTGCATGGAAAGAAATTAATTCGAGCTGTTGCGATTGAAAGACGCTGAAAGCGTCACCTCTCAATAGCCGTAGTGTCCGAAGGACCTACGGATAACGGAAAAAGATAGAAAAGCACGCTGAAAGCGTGCCCCAACAGTGCAATGGGCGACCCCTTCAGGGTCGATGTACCTTCTCGCGTTCTATCCGCAGGTCGTACCGACCCACGGCTATTGAGAGGTGACGCTTTCAGCGTCTTTCAATCGCGCGAATTAATTTTGAACGATTATTAAACAATTATCCAACCATCACGAATATGAAGAAATCAATGAAAATGACAGGCTGGCTGGCATGGCTGATGATCCCGGCACTGACGCTGACCGCCTGTGGCGACGACAGCGAGGACGACATCCCCGGCGGCAGCAGCACGACACCTTCATCGGTCACTCTCTCAGCCCCCTCCGTGTCGGGCATTACGCAAACATCGGCCACGGTCACGGCTACGGCATCCGGTACGGGCATCGTTAATCAGGGCGTCTGCTACGGACTCACGGCCAATCCCACCATTAGCGACAGCTACATGCCATCGGCATCGCCCAGCATCTCGGTTACGCTCTCAGACCTCAGTGCCTCTACCACCTACCACGTGCGTGTCACCGCCTACACGTCAGACAAACAGCGGATCTACTCCGACGACGTCACCTTCACCACCCTGCCGGAAGAAAAGAAGGAGAGCGACCTCGCTTCCTGGAAGGCACCCGCCTACGCCGACGACTACCGCAACCTGAGCACCTGGGCACAGCGCGGCCAATGGAACCTGGCCAACGTGCATGACCCGTCGGTAGTGCTGGGCGACGACGGCTATTATTACATGTACTGCACCGATGCGGGCTATGGCAATCCGCAGGCCGGACACGGCCACTTCCACTGCCGCCGCTCTGCCGACTTGGTAAACTGGCAGTACATCGGAGCCACCATGAACGAGACACCGGCATGGGTGATGACCAAGCTCAACGAGATTCGCAAGGAAATGGGCTTGGGCAACTCCACAGCCAACACCAACGACTACGGCTACTGGGCACCCTGCGTGCGCAAGGTGCGAAGCGGACTCTACCGCATGTACTATGCCATCGTGGTGCCGGGCACCATCGACGGCGACGGCACCTGGAGCGAACGCGCCTTCATCGGACTGATGGAGACCGCCGACCTCGCCTCGAACAACTGGCAGGACAAGGGATTCGTCATCACCAACTACTCCGACAAGGAACTGAACTTCCACGTGAAGGCCGACAACTGGCAGGGCTGCTACTATAAGTACAACGCCATCGACCCCTCGTTCATCATTACGCCCGAGGGCGAGCACTGGCTCCTCTACGGTTCGTGGCACAGCGGCTTCGCTGCCGTACAGCTCAACGCCGAGACGGGTAAGACCATCGTCGACCCGCTGCCCAAACCATGGGGAGCCGCCAACGAGGCAGCCTACGGCAAGCGCATCTTCACCCGCAAGGCTGGCGACCGCTGGCAGGGAGCCGAGGCACCCGAGGTGGTCTGGCACGACGGCTACTATTACCTGTTCATGGCCTACGACGCATTAGACGTGCCCTACAACACCCGCGTGGTGCGCTCAGAGAAGATCGACGGTCCGTATAAGAGCATCGAAGGGGTCAACGTGACCAATGGCGGCGAGGCCTTCCCCATCCTCACCCATCCCTATAAGTTCCAGAGCAGTCAGGGCTGGGTAGGCATCAGCCACTGCGCCGTCTTCGACGACGGCAAGGGCAACTGGTACTATGCCTCGCAGCAGCGATTCCCCGCCACGGCCGGCGGCAACGTCCCCAATGCCGTGATGCTGGGAGGCGTGCGCAGCATCAAGTGGCTGGCCAATGGATGGCCCGTGGTCATGCCCGAGCGTTATGCCGCCGTGCCGCAGGAGCCTGTCACCGCTGGTGAGATTGCAGGCACATGGGAACACATCGACCTCGGCTATAAGTATGGCGAGATGAAGGTGTCGGGCAGCATGACCTTCGCTGCCGACGGCACCATCACCGACGGCCCGTGGAAGGGCGGCAAGTGGAGCTTCGATACCACCACCAACACGCTCAAGGCCAACGGCGTGGAACTGAAGGTGCAGCGCGAGTGCGACTGGGAGGCCAGTCCCCGCAAGCACACCATCGTCTACTCCGGTGAAAGACGCTGAAAGCGTCACCTCTCAATAGCCGTAGTGTCCGAAGGACCTACGGATAACGGAAATGGAGGGAAAAGCACTCTGAAAGAGTGCCCCAACAGGGCAATGGGCGACCCCTTCAGGGTCGATGTGCCTTCTCACGTTTTATCCGCAGGTCATTCCGACCTACGGCTACTGAGAGGTGACGCTTTTAGCGTCTTTCAATTAGCAAGCTTTTTTTCTTCATTCAGCCAAGAAAGATGCACGAAAACGGTCGCAGAGGGGGTATTTTTACTATGTTAGCGACCGATTTCGTGCATTTTCAGGCTGATGATTGAAGCACGCCATCGTCTACTCCGGTATCAACAGCCTGATTTTCTTCATATATTTTCTTACTTGATGATTTTCTTGCCATTTTTGAATCGGGCGTAAATACACAGAGGTTTTACCTGTTCAATGCGTCGTAGCATGCCACCCAAATACGCCCGTCCCTGTCGGCTCTAATCTTCTTGACGTAGGAGTAGGGGCTAAGCGGATTGATGTCGTAAACAGCTGTGCATTTCTTGCCATCGAAAGCGTACAAATATTCGATACCGCCTACGAGCATCGTCCCGTCGGCGTTGAAATAGCACCTTCTGCTCGCCGCTCTGCTTGTCTATCTTCACAATGCCGCCACCCTTCGTGCCCACGTACAGGAAGTTCTGGTCGTGAATGATTTTCATCACGAAGTTCTTGCTCGAAATGTTCTGCCAGTCCGTCAGCTGGGCTTGCGCCGTGACCGTTGCCAAGGCAAGGATAAGGGAATACAGCTCGCCCACCGAGCAATTCTTCCATGTTAATTGGTAGTCTCATATTATTCCTATAACGTTTCGTTCTTGCTCTGGCAAGCGTCTCCTATCGTCGCCAAGCGGCTATTGCTATTGTATTTCCCTCCGTTGCATTTCCATTTACTCTTGTGAATCAGAAAAACCGTCCCCGTGATTCCATAGTTCCTGTGTCACTGCTATTCCTCCACATCGTCATCTGTTATTTCCCAGTGACCACTATAACCACTGCCAATATATCTGATATGGGGTAATTTTGCAAGATGACGTTTAATCGTTGCAACCCCTTTGTTACTCAAACTTGCCAATTCCTCAGTTGTCACTTTGGGATTTTTCTTTATCTGGTTCTCTATCCAAATATCAAGAGTATCACCTTGAGTATCACCTTGAGTATCACCTTGGGTATCACCTTGAGTGACACCTTGAGTGACATCTTGAGTATCACCTTGAGTGACATCTTGAGTATCGCCCTTTGTCGGTCGCATAAATGTAACCACAACAAATCCACCATTGACAGACCATGTAGGTACTGAGACGCCTCTCTTTTGGCAGGCTTCCATTATTCGCTTTACGCCCGAACCCCAGTTCTCAATGTAGGTTGTGCTATACAGTACATTAGCGATAAGCGGATTGTACGGATATGATATATGGGGCTGACGGATATTCTCTGGCGTAATCTGCGGAGGCAGAATGCCAGGATTTTCAATCTCAATACGGTCATCATAGATAGCAATACCTATAGTCAAATTATACCGTTCGTACTGACGATGGCGAAGAAAGTTGACGACTTACTCATCCGTTTCAGTAAGGATGCTGTCAAGTATCGCTTGTATGATGCGATAACCGCTGCCCTCAAAGACTGTGTGACATGGGACGAACTACGCAAGTTGCTTGCAACTAAGGGCATATCATTAGACTTAATGATTATCCGCATACTGCCGTATGTGACCCTGAAGGGGTCATCTCTCAATAGCCGTGGGTCGGCACGACCTACGGATAGAGTGCAGATGGTGACATCGACCCTAAAGGGGTCGCCCACACTCATGGGCGGCTCTCCTATCAGAACAGAGAGGCGACCCCTTCAGGGTCGATGTACCTCGTAGCGTCCTATCCGCAGGTCGTACCGACCCACGGCTATTGAGCGGTGACGCTTTCAGCGTCAGTTGCGGACACATGCGGATAATCATATTTAATTATGATTTGGTTCTTATCTGTCCCAAATGCTGCTACTACCACCTTGATCGCTAAGATTGAGTTCATCTTCAGGATCATCCCAGCCACTTGATTGCAGACCTCTTACATCACAACTACCAGCCAGAATCCGTGTCATGTGCTGTAACTCAATTGCCGTCATAGAGGGCTTATGCTTTTTACAGTTAGGTGTATAGTCTCTATACTCTCGTCAGCTACGCGGATGGTAAGTGTCTTGCCAGCAGGTCCAACCTTAATCGTTGCCTTGCCCGAATTGCCTTCGGGTCGGTCTCCTATCCATATCTCGTTTGATACCTCATTGGGAATCAACTCGACGATTGCGTCACCCTCACACGCGATAGCGTTCTTGTCTGCTTCCCTGCCGCGCCCTTATTGCGCATCACTTGACGGTAGGCGGTGTTTAGGTTGGCGCATGAAGGTCTGCACTCCAAAAAAACGCCTGCGAAACCACGTAGGGTTTCCGCAGGCGTTTTTTCATCGTTTCAATCTATATTAGTTTTTACCAGGCGTTTTCCCAGGCGTTCTTCTCCGTGGTATTGCCGTCGCCGTAGTTGAGCGTCTCATTGTCGCCAAGGCCGGTGTTGTTAACACTGCTCAGTGAGACGCAGATCAGCTGCACAATATTGACTTCCTCCACGTTTGTCGTGGGCCGTAGATATGGTTTCTTTATCATAGTCGGTTCCTCCTTATTTTTTACTTGATTACAAATTTCTTTCCACGCTCGATATACACACCCTTGGCCATTTTACCATTTGACGATTTCACTATTTTACGGCCGCTCAGGTCGTAGCAATTGTCTGATTGTGAAATAGTAAAATTGTCAATTGCCTTGATGCCCATAGTCTCGCCGTCGCCGAAGTCCAAGCGGAAGGCACGGGCCCCTGCGGCGTCACCCTTCAGCAGGAAGTAAGCACGGAAGCCCATCATCTGCTGGTTCACGGCATTGGGATGATAGAGCGTGTTGCTGGCTCCGAGGAAGAGGAAGCTCTTCACGTCGCCCACAAATGTTGTTGCGCCCAGCGTGGGGATGAAGTCCACGGCAGTGGTTTCTGTGTTCTGTTTTGTATTACTGACGGTCACGCCATTGAACACTGGGTTCACGACGTTCTCACTGACTTTCACCAGATAAGGCTTGCCGGCCTCTATGCGCTCCGACTCGTTGTCAAAGTTGAGTGTGAGCACACCTGTAGAGCTGTCGAACTCAGAGTCGGTCAGCTTCTTTACGCCTGTCAGCTTGTAGTCGCTGAACTTGTCGGCAGGGATGGCAAAGGGCACGCTGAACGTGTTGTAGCTGCCCGTCTGCAGGGTGCGCGTCAGGGTGACATCGGCCATTGTGCCATCGTTGTCAGCAAGTGTCTGGCTGTTGTCCTCCTCCTCGTCCAGTGTCAGCTCCAGCAAAGGCACTGCAACGTTCAGCGTAATATCGGGGGCGGCGATGCTCTTTGCGGCGCCAGTGGTCACCTTCAAGCCACTGATGGTGAGTGTGGCAGAGGAGCCGGTGAAATCATCGTCAACCTTCAGACCGACGGTGAACACCGTGCCTTCATTGCCGTCGATGCCGCCGAAGCTCATAATCAAGCCCGATGTGGTGTTGTAGCGGAATGTGCCTATCATGCGGTTGCTCTTGGTGACACTGGTGATGGTGAGACCGTCAGAGGCTGTCAGCGTGGCTTGCATACCGGTGAGCGTCATGTCGTTGGTCATCGTCACCTCGACGGTGGTTCTCTGCCCCTTTTCCAGCGTCAGGCTCGCCGGGCTGAAAGCGAAGGACACCTCGCCACTCTGCTCGCCGCTCTGTCCGCTGACATCGCGGGTCACGGTGCAGTTTTCAGAAGCCACATCGGCATACGTGCCGTCACTCTTCTTAACATTGAATCCAGTGATGGTGATGGTGCTACTCTCTGCCAGGGCCGTAGAGGCCCTCACGACAATGAAGCCCACAGCCCCCGTGCCCGGCGTGAACTCGCCAGTGGTCATCAGTACGCCACCCGTCGAAGGGTTGTAGGACACCGTAGCCCCGCCCGTACGCTCACTGTTGCCTGTCATCCAGACGTATAAGCCAGCGGTAGAGCTTTGGTTGACTATGGCGAGGCCTTCCGGCATCGTCACCGTTCCCTGCAGCCGCGTGACATCTGTCCGGTCGGTGTCGAAGCAGAGCTCGATGCGCTTCGTCTCGCCCGCCTTGATGCTGAAGTCGCTGATGTAGACCTTCTCTTCAGCGGCCACACCCAGCATCTGGCAGAGGAGCGTAAGCAATAGGATTATATGCTTTTTCATCTCTTTGTTGTTTTAAGTTTACTTTTTGTCAGTTTCATGACTTGCCTTCCCGTTAAAGCGGCGCGCATTGTTTTGGGGAACAGAGCCGTCCCAGTTCAGCCCGTTGGCAATGTTAGCTATGCCCTGAAGGTCGGCGATGTCTACCTCTCCGTCGCCATTCACGTCGAACAGCGCATACGTTTCGTCTGACGTGTCGGGCAACTGACCTCTGAACATCAGTTCAAAGAAGTTATCCACGTCGTCGGCATCCACCACGCCGTCCCTTTTTCCGCCAATGGGTATGTCGCCGGGCAGGTTGGCTGCGGCGAGCGTGAAGGTGTTCGAGAGGCCGGTCTCGCCGCTGTACATGCTGCCCGGTCCGAGCGTCACTGCCTTCATGGCGTAGCGTCCGGGGGCGAAGTCAAACTGTGCCGACGCTATGGGGCTGCCCACGACCGCACCGCTTTCATTAATCTTGTAGAGTTGCACATCGTAGTCCTCGACGGGTGTGAGCGCTGTCTTGGGCGCGCCTGTCATATTGTCGCTGACGGCGAAGAGGGCCAGCAGCTGTGCCCTGGTCATTCCTTCGGGCACCCAGAGGCCGTCCTTCTTCTCGATGTTGTAGGTAACCCCTTCGTTGCCGGCCCCCATCTGCACGGTCATGTTGGTGCCCATGTTGCGCTGCAGGGTATAAGCCACGGTGACGTCGCCCTGCGGCATGGCAAACGTGGCCACGGTGCTGCCCTCGGTGTAGGTAGCCTCCGCGTCGTTGCCGTTGAGTGTGATGGTGCCGACGGTGTAGCCTGCTGCGGCGGTGATGCTGATGGCCTGTCCCTGTTTCAGGCTGCCGATGGCCTCAGCGTCGCTGAAGGTTGCTGCCTGTTCACCGACGGCCACGGTGGCCTTGCCACCCAGGATGGTGATGTTGTTCTGCGGCGCGAAGGTGGCGGTGTAGAGGTTCTTCAGCAGGGTGACAGAGAGCGGTCCCTGCACCTCAGAGTTGCTGAAGGTCTCATCGACTGTGCCGTCGTTGCCCGCGATGTAATAATAGACGTAAGCGGTGGCGCCCTCGGCGACGTCACCCGTGATGACGGCGGCGGTGGGCAGGTCGGTGCTCCACGCGCCGTCACCGATGGCCGGTGCCGTGGCGTTGGCGTCGGCGGTGACAAAGTATCTCAGGGTGCCCTGTTCGCTCGCTCCGGCGCTGATGATAGCAGCTGCGTCGCCGGCGGTCACGTTCTCAAGGGCGGCGGGCTGCTGGCTGAAGGCGGCCCGGGGGAAATAGGTAGGCGCCAGCTCCACCTTGCTTTCAGGCATGCTGAACGTCCACTGGTTCTGGCCCTCGGTGCGCGTCACGGCAATCTGGGCCCATGCGCCCGTGGCTGCCGCAAGGAGCAGTGCGAGCGTCATTGCTGGTTTATTGATATGTTTCATGTCTTCGATTGCTTTGATATTATAAATAATGTGTAGTATCTATGTCAAAGAGTGCCTCATTCCTCGGCGACGGCACGCACGGGGCTGCCTACACCGCGACTTTGATAAGAAGAGACTGCCAAACCACGATCCGAGATATAGAATACATGCGCTTTCTTTTTTGAGTTGCTGTCCACAAAGCCGGTAGCCGACCAGAAGGAACTGATACGGTCCACGTCTACCATCTGGTTCCTGTAGTCGCGCTTGCCCTGGGCGGGGAAGAACACTGTGGGGGTGGTAGTAGTCGTGACAGTATTCCCTTCAGTGGTTTCAGTAGTGAGCGTATAGATGCGTCCCATGCGTTCATCATCCCAGGGGATTTTGACGACGGTCAAAGAACCTAAGTAAGAATACAGGTTGTCGGTGGGCACGCAGAAGCCAGGTGGACACGGGTCATAGACGGTCTTCACCGTCGCCGTCGATACGTCCTCGGTTGATCCTGTCTGAGCATTCCACAGATTGCAATAGGTTTTGTCCGCTTCGTACCTGAACGTTGTCGGGGCCTTGATGTTGTCAGCGATGTTGGCATCAGTGTTCAGATTGTCGAGCACTATGCCCGTCACTGGGTTTCCGTCGATGTCATATACGGTGTGACTGTTGCTGAGCGTTACCTGGTATACTTCAAACTGTTCCGTATCTACTTTGACGACAATATGAACCCCTGGATTGCTACCTGAGCTGGACTCAGTGCTTGTGGTTTTGGTTGTCGCTGCCGGTTTTTCCTTATCTACCACCGTAATGTCAGCCGGTATGAAGGCATCCTTGCGGCCCCACTGGTAGTAGGGGCTGTAGCCGCGTCCGAAGGGTGTTCCCACCCAGCCCACGTTCACGGGGGTCAGCTGGTAATTGTGGCTGCCCGTGGCCACTTCAGTCAGGTCGGCAGCTGCGAAGGTCTGCCGTGTCAGCCAGATGTGCCACGACCATACGATGTTGCCGTTGCCGTCCTTGGCGGCCACCACGGCGTTGCCCTCCTGCTCGGTGGCGTTCTTGCCCACGGTCAGGGTCAGGTAGTCGCCCTCGATGTCCACGGCGGTCACTATTCCTGGGGCATCCTGCCACAGCAGCTCGGCCGAGGCCACGCCGATGCCCATGCCCTTGTCCACGCCGGAGCCAGTAGTTGCCTTCGTAATCCACGGCGCAGTGATGTTCGTTCCGGCATGGTTGGGGAAGTTTTTCGTGGTGTTGGTGCCGCTGTTTGGGCCAGTATAGGCGGCGCTGTTGAGCGTGCCGTTCTTGATGGCGTTGCCATAGACCAGTGGCAGACGGTAGTCGCCCGCCGTGTGTACCATGTAGCAGTTGGCCGTTGTCCGGCCGTTTGCGTTGGTATTGCCGGCGCAGTCCACCAGCGAGAGGTCGGTGGGAACGACAGGGGTTACATCGAGGCTCTTCACCTTCAGCGTGCCGTTGTAGGTGACGGTCACCGTCTGGCCACTCGCCGCACGCTCAGGGTTGGCACTCCAGTTGCCGGCTTCCTCCACGCCGTGCTTCACGATGACGGGATAGCCGCTTTGTGCCATTGCGCCCTGCGTCGCTGCCATGAGCAGCAAGGCAATCATAGATAATTTTCTTGTATTCATAATTCTTGTATCTGTTTTGTTTACTATAAAACATAAGTGAATAACTGGGCCCACTTTTGGAGAAGTGGACCCAGTGAGCAGCATTTACCAAGCCTCGTCCCAGATGTTCTTCTCCTTGTTGCCGTCGGTGTCGCCGTAGTCCAGCGACTCTTCCTTGTCAAGGCCGGTGGTCCTGACACTGCTCAGCGCAAGGAGTTGCTCTTCCGTCTCGGCCTCGAACAGCTCAATTGCGGGCCTCTGATAAATCTTTTTCTTTGTCATGTTTTTTTTTCCTCCTTTTTGTTTTATTTGATTACTATTTTCTTTCCGTTCACGATGTACACCCCCTTCTTCAGGATTGAAGATTGAGAATTGAAGATTGAAGATTCCACGCGGCGTCCTTGAAGGTCGTAGCTGCCATTTTCCATCTTCCATTTTCCATCTTCCATCTCTCTGATGCCGGTTGTCTCACCGTCGCCGAAGTCCAGGCAGAAGGAGCGGGCTGAGGCGGCGTCGCCCTTGAGCAGGAAGTATGCGCGGAAGCCCTTTATCTGCTGACTGTTGGCGGCGGCGGGGTTGTAGAGTCTGTTGCCGGCGCTGAGGAAGAGTATGCTCTGCGCGTCGGCCGTGATGGCGGTTACGCCGAGTGTGGGTATGAAGTCAACGGCATCGGTCTCGGTTGTTGTGGCGGTGCTGCTGATGGTCACGCCCTCGAAGGTCGGGTTCTCCACGTTGGTGCCAACCTTGACCAGGTAGGGCTTTCCGGCCTCAAGGCTGGTGACGGTGGCGAAGGTGAGCGAGAGCACGCCCGTCTTGCTGTCGAATGCCGAGGCGGTGAGCTGCTTGGCGGTGATGCCCTTGGCGGTGAGCACGTCGCTGCCGATGGCGAAGGGAGCGGCGAAGGTGTTGTAGCCGCCGGCCTGCAGCGTGCGCGTCAGGCTGACGTTGGCCTGCTGGCCGTCTTTCTTGGCCAGTACCGGACTGTTGTCGGCAGCCTCGTCCAGCCGGATGCCGTTGTCAGTGAGCGTGAAGGTGGCCGAGGTGAGCGTGCCGTCGTAGGGGCTCATCTCGTCGGTGGCAGCGGCCACGATGCGGTAGGTGCCGGGCTGCATGTCGGTCAGGAAGTCGTCCGCTGCCGTCCAGGTGTTGCCATCCTGCTTCTCGTAGCTGACGGTGAGGCCGTCGGCGCTGATGATGTCGGCGCCGGCGATGGCGTCGTTGAGCTGAATGTCAAGCGGCGTGGCGGGCTGGTAGTTGCCGTCGGGGCCCATCGTCACGCCGACGGACTCGGCGGGTATGCCGTCGAAGGCCACCTGCTGGGTCAGGTCGCGTGCCAACAGGTATTTGACGGAGGCATCGTGGTCGGGCACCGTGTAGGTGGCCACGGTCTTGGCGTCGTTGAGGGTAGCATCGTCGCCACTCAATGCGGCTGAGGCAATGGCGTGGATGTTACGCTCGTCATACATAAAAGCTTCAACCCATTTTCCGGTTTTGAAGTCGAAGCATAGCTCGTCAGTAGAATAATAGCATCCATCACCAAATAAGCCCGAATATAAGTCATTCCCACCGCTTTCGCGCAGTCCGTCGCTCAAGGCCTGATAGCCGCCGGCAGCTTTGAACATCGTTTCCCACTGCGCCTTGCTCGGCTGACACCAGTACGCGCCGGGAATCTCTGTCCTGTACATGTCCATAAGGTGGAGCGCCAGTCCGCGGTCGTAGCCTTCTACGCCGGTGTTGCTGCCCACATAGACAATCTTGGCAACGGCATAGGTGCCTGCGGCCTCAGCCGCTGCTATGTTGGCGTAGAGGTTGCCGTCTTTACCAAGAAGCATTCCTAAGTCGCTGCTGATGACCTCGCCAGCAGGTATGGCGGCACCGCCCATCTTCGCGCTGCGGATTTTGTAGCCCTCGGCAGCGGTGACGGTGATGGTCTGCCCCTGCTTGAGCGAATAGTTGCCTGCCGACTGTTCGTCAACGGTCACGGTGGCCTGTCCGCCGTCGGTGGTGAACTGGGTAAGGGGCCGTAAGGCAACGGTGAACACATTCTTCTTCAGGGTGACGGTGAGCGGCCCTAAGATGTCGGTGTCGCTGAAGGTGTTCTCGGCAGTGGCTGCCTGGCCTTCGGGGGCGTCGTTGCCCTTGATGTAGTAGAACACATAGACTCGGGTGCTTTCGGTCTTGTCGCCTTCCACGATGGCGGCGGTGGGCACCGTGGAGGTCCAGCCTGCGGCATCGTAGTCAGGAGCCGTGGCATCGGTGGTGGCGTAGTACATTACGGTGCCCTGCTGGCTCTGGCCCGTGCTGACGAGGGCCGCGTCGGTGCCGGCAATGATGCCCTGAATGGCTGTGGGCTGGCCCCCCTCGCTGAAGGCGGCCGTGGGGAAATACTTGACGGTCAGCTCCACGTCGACGTCGGGCATGGTGTACTGCCACTGGTTGGCCTGGCCTTGGACCTGGGTGACCTGGATGTCGTCTTGTGCCCATGCGCCCGTGGCTGCCCCGAGGAGCAGTGCGAGCGTCATGGCTTGTTTCTTGATATGTTTCATGTTTTCTTTTGCTTTAATCTGATAAGTAATGTGTAGCGTCTATTTAGGAGAGTGCATCATTCAGCAACGGCACGGATGGGGTAGCCAAAGAAGGTTTGGGCTGTTGTAAAAGTGTTCTTGCGATCACTTTTTATAGCCAATATTTCAGAACCATACAGAGAAAAACTACTATCAAAAGTACCTGTTGCCGACCAGAAATATACCGTCTTGCCATGGTTTTCAATTGGGTCGACGGCACAATTCACACGACGACCCATGAGGGGGAAGAACAGTTCGGAGGTGTTGGCGGTGTACTTCATTCCCACATTCGTTTCGTCGAAGGTATATCCCGATTTCTCGCCATTCATGTAATTCCACAGGTTGCTTGTAGGCACGCAGAACCCTGCCGGACACGGGTCATAGACTGTCTTCGTGGTCGCCGTTGCAATATTTGTTGCCGTTGAGCCTGATATCCCTGTATACTGCTTAGAATCCCACAGATTGATGTAGGGTTGGTTGTGGGGGGCTGCCAAATCGAAAGAGTTGGGTTTGGTATTGTTGTAATAGAACGTGGTAGGATGCTTGATGTTATCGGCAATGGTGGCACTGTTGTCGGTAATAATGGTAATACCCGTAAGCGTGTTGCCGCTGATGTTATAGACCTCACGGTTGGATGAATACGACAATGCGGCATCCATATTCATGCCCATGCCACCGCCGCATCCGCCGTTGCTTGCCCTGTCTTCTCCTGCCGGTATGAAGGCATCCTTGCGTCCCCACTGGTAGTAGGGGCTGTAGCCTGCGCTCACGCGGTCGCCCACCCAGCCCACGTTCACAGGTGTCAGCTTGTAGGTGCGCTTGCCGGTGCTGATGGTGGTTAGGTCGGCTGCGGCGAAGGTCTGCCTCGTCACCCAGATATGCCACGACCAAACGATGGTGCCGTTAGCATCCTTGGCGGCCACCACGGCGTTGCCCTCCTGCTCGGCGGCGTTCTTGCCCACGGTGAGCGTGAGGTAGTCGCCGTCGATATCCACTTCGGTTACTAATCCCTGAGCATCCTGCCACAGCAGCTCGGCCTGCGTCACGCTGATGCCCATGCCCTGGTCCACGCCGGAGCCGCTGGGGCTCTTCGTAATCCACGGTGCGTTGATGGCGTTGCCCTCGTGGTTGGGGAAGGTCTGTGTACACTTATAGTAGGTGGTGCCGGTATAAGCGGAGGTGTTGGCCTCGCCGTTCTTGATGGCGTTGCCATAGACCAGGGGCAGGCGGTACTTGCCGGCGGTGTGTACCATGTAGCAGTTGGCCGTCCACTGGCTCTGGCGCTCGTTGCCGGCGTTGTCCACCATCGAGAGGTCGGTGTAGGGGTTCTTCTCCGCCTGCACGCTCATCACCTTCTTGCGGCCCGTGTACGTGGCGGTCACCGTCTTGCCCTCCTCGGCAGGGTTGGGGCTGATGGTCCACTTTTCTGCATCAACAGTGCGCGTCTTCAGTTTCGAGACGTGCGTCTGCGCCTCCACACCCTGCGTCACTCCAAAGAACAGCAGGGCGAGAATTGAAAATAATTTTACTTTCATTAGCCTTTCTTTTTAAATAGATTAAACTTATTTTGAATTATAATTATATCTCGTTTCTTACGTCTATCGCTGCACCCGCCGCCTGGTTCCCTTGTAGTTGCGTTCAGCCTCCACTGCATGGCGAAGGAATTCACGTGCCTCCTGTCTTATCGCTTTAGCGGCGTTCACGCTGCAAAGGTACATCTTTTTTTTCGATTAATGATAAGATTTGCAGAGTTTAATGTGAATTTGTAACCATTTTAGTATAATTTCCATAAAATGCAAACTGAAATAGCCAAAGTTCTTTGCTTTGCAAAGCGACCGGAGGTCGAGCGCTTGCCTCACAAGCCAGCAGAGCTGGAGCGGACATTGAATTATTAACCGTCGTTGAATCCCAAATGCTTAGAGCATCTTTCACATCCACGTTCAGGTGGCGGGCTATCCCCAGCAGCGTCTTAACGTCGGGCTGCACGGAATTAGTACACCATTTCGACACCGTTGCCAGATCTTCGCCCAATTGTTCTGCCAACATCTTCATTGATTTTGACTCCGAACCAACGACCTTGCTACGTGTAGATTCTCTCAAAGCCAATAAAAACCTTAGTCACTTTATCCAGATAAAGATTTTATCCACGAACAAAGTCGTACCAAAGATGCCGGTCTGACTCTCATCAATGTCCCCTTTCTGCATGATTATGCAGCAGCATTTTCGCTTTTTATGACAAATGATTTTTGCGAAATAGAGCCAGAAAGCGAAGTAGACGGATGGACGATTTCTTTGACGGATAGACGGATGGACGATTTATTTGACGGATAGACGGATGGACGATTTATTTGACGGATAGACGGATGGACGATTTCTTTGACGGATAGACGGATGGACGATTTATTTGACGGATAGACGGATGGACGATTTGATTGACGGATAGACGGATGGACGATTTATTTGACGGATAGACGGATGGACGATTTGATTGACGGATAGACGGATGCTTCCTTATACCTTGGCTGAGGCTCAGTTACACCTTGGTGAATGCGAGATTACACCTTCATGCATAGGACTTCACACCGTCATTTCACATTAATTACAGTGTAATCTATGCGACATGACGGTGTGATGAATGCTTCGTCAGGGTGTAATGAATGCTTCGACGAGGTATGATGAATGCTTAGACGAGGTGTAATGGGTGATGCTACAATGGTGTCAGCAGGTGTCTTCCGATGGCGCAAAAAGCCAAATGACTGAATATTAGCAATTTATGCAAATGCTCCAAAACTCGCATTTTTCCAGCCGAATCCCGTCTTGCTCATTTCCACGCGATTCTCGCCGTTTCTCAGCGGATAATCATGCAGAAATATTCTGCATAAAAATGACATTCATAAACGAACTGCTCTTTTCTTAGAAGGGGAAACAAATTAGCACTAATGTGTACTAATCCTCTTGTGAATCTACATTTTATAAACGAGCTTCTCCAATTGAATTTGTGCCCATTTGTGCCAATTCGTTTCCCCTTCTTCAGTTAGTATTCGTGTTTCTCTTTTAATTCCTTCTTTGGCATTTCATATCTCAAAAAGTCCGACATCAAGAACGGCATCCTGACTTATCGCAGGAGAAAGACAGGACAGGAACTGACCATCAAGTGGGAAAAGTGTATGGCTGAAATCATTGCCAAATACCCTGAAAACAAAACTGGTTTTCTTCTCCCTATCATCAAAGAGGATGGAAACGAACGAAAGCAATATGACAATGCTCTGCATCTTGTCAATTACCATTTGAAGGACCTTTCTGAGAGATTGAAACTTCAGCGTCCGCTCACCATGTATGTGGCTCGTCATTCATGGGCGAGTGCTGCCAAGGCAAAGAATGTACCTCTGTCTGTCATCAGCGAGGGAATGGGGCATGATTCCGAGGCAACAACACAGATATACCTGCTAATGTGGAAATCGGACTTGATGTCAGCCACTATTTTCCCTGTGGGGACATAGAAAAACTCGCCGACAGAATAGAGGAAATGATTTCCCATTCGGACAAGATACACTATGACATGCATCGCTACAATTGGTACATCATAGCACAAAAGACTGCTGAGGTATATGAGAAATGTGATAAAGGAAAATTAAAATATTAAAGATATGTCAGACAAAGTAAATTTGCATTCCTGAATATGATCGAGTGCAGAATGGCAAAACCATTCATGTGTCTGCTCATGTCAGAAGCAATCGAAGCGATTGTAAAGGTCAAAAGAAAAAATGATTTCCCACATGACTATCAAGTTTCTCGACCTCGACGATGACAACCTTGAAATGATGTCCTATGAGACGTGGATTCCAGAGTATGCGGTTACTGACAACGCCATTCTCGACTACATTCTGGAGGAGATGACCCTTGATGATGACTTTTTGGAGCCGGAGAATGTAGATGTATTGGTGGTTCTGAACAGCATCGTGTCGTTCCATCGTTCGAGACGGTTGTAGGAACTGGTGTGTAAATGAAAAATGAAAAAGGCAGAGAGTCGTTGGTGATTCTCTGCCTTTTACGTATTACTTGACAGATGCGTTAATTGTCATGGTGACGTGATTCGTTATAGATCCACGAATAAATCTTCCAATGTCAGACTGTTATTGATGTTTACAGAGTATTTCCCGTCGGCAAGTCCGAAAGAGGTTATCCACGTCGGTATGATACCGCAGGTTGAACCTGTCTGCCAGGTAAACTGCTGTGCGCGTTCGCGCATCTTCTCATCGTCGGAAGCTGTAATGGTATATTTTGACAGTGAGAATTTCATTTCGCATAGATGGACTTGGTGGTCGGCACGCTCGATGATCATGTCTATCTGGCGGATAGGATTCCCACCTCTCCAGGAATAATACTCCACCGCTATCCGGTCAAGTCCGAGGGCATGACGGATTTGCTGGATGTGAGCCATGCAGACATGCTCGAAAGCCAGTCCCTGCCAGGTGTTCAGAACTGGTGTGTTCAGCCGCTGCTCCCAATAGTCCTCCGATTGCAGTTTTTGCGAGAATGTCAGGTGAAAACGTGTAAACAGGTCACTTACCTGATAGTAGGCATCTTTCTGTTTCATCTTTCCGTTCGCCTTAGTCACATATTGACGGATGATGTCACAGGAACACAGGTTCTCCAGCTGCTTCGTGAGTAAACCGCTTGACTGGACTTTTAGTTTCTCTGCAATTTCGTTACGTGTCATTCCTTGCCTGCTCTTGGCCAGCGTCTCAACTATTCTCATATACATTTCAGGCTTCTTGTACAGCGAAGCATACAGTCGGCGGTATTCCTTGCTCAACTCAGAGTTTTTGCTGAAGTACAGTCGGTCAATGTTCTGTGCTAGGTTTTCCCGATGGCGGAGCAGACTCAAGTAGAAGGGAATGCCTCCCATTATCATGTATGTCTCCACAATTGTCTGTCGTGACCAATGGATGCCGATGGTGTTCAGATATGCCTCAGTTTCCAGCAGCGTGAACTGACGGAGATAGATGGAGCCAGTGATACGGTCGTGAAGTCCACCTTTGGCATTGATGATATTGTCAATCATCCATGAGGTGGCAGAACCGCATACTATCATAATAATGTCTTTATGAAGTGCTGCCCACGTATTCCAAAAATGTCCCAAGGCACGTACAAATCCAGAGCGCGGTGTGTCAAAGCAGGGCAGCTCATCCATATAGATGACTATTCGTCCATGGCTTCGCATGTCTTTCCGAAGATCAGCAAGTCTTGCGTCTAAGGTCTGCCCCAAAGCCCTAAAAGCTTCCAGCCATGTTTTCGGCTTGCTCCCTTCATATCCGGCATCCTCCAAAGCACTTGTGAAGGCAAACATTTCTTCTGTCATCTTTCCCTCGATGATTCCAGACACAGAAAATAGGAAACAGTTGTCAAAATACTGTTGAATGAGGTAAGTCTTTCCTACACGACGACGACCATATACGGCTACAAACTCAGCCTTGCTCGAAGCGCAGATGTCATCAAGCTGCTGTATCTCTTTGGTTCTTCCGATAAAGTTCTTGTCCATAACTGATGCGCAATTACGGTGCAAAGATACAAAAAATATTGCTTATCTGTTTCCAAAACTCAAAAAAAATAGGAGTTTTGGAAAAATATAATGCTATAATTTTCCAAAACTCTTTCAAAAAGTAAGATTTGGTACGTTATAAAGCACCAAAGGCAGATTTTGCACTGAATCTTATGATGGCAGTTCCATTCTTGATTAGCCGATATGAGTCTATGAAAACATGGATGGGTAGTGCTATGATGCCTACGATCATAGATATGGCCAGCTTGATTCCCATGAAGATGAGCATGGTCAGGCAACCGCCAATGCAAATCATGTTGTTCATGAAGCCTGAGAGGACGGAGAGTCCGCAGAAGAGAGCTGCCATAGCGTAGCCGTCAAAGATGCGTCCATCAGGTACGTTGTCGAATACCGGGTTGAGATGATAGTCTATAACAAAGAGTATCGGAGTGCCCGCTTGATGTCAGGGTTAAGGACAACGGTAATCCTGTCTGTGTCGGGATTGAAGTTGTAGGACTCGGCATACTTGACCATCATGTCCCACTCATTGGAACCAGTCTCGATGACAGGTTCTGCCTTGGCAGGCTTTGCCTTACGCAATCTTGCAGGTTTTGGCTTTGTAGCAGTGGGAATAGTCTCGGAAACCTTTTCCTCTACCTCTTCCACAGTGTCATTCTCGCTATCTGTGGCAGTAGTGACAGTAGCGGTTTCTTCTGTCTTGTTTTCTGCTTCACCACCTATGGAATCATTCTGCGCATCCATAAAAGCCCCTAATGAGTCCAGATTAAGGATGTCGGGCTGCTGAATTAACTTGTTTGCTACCATACTTATTCCAGTTTTTGAAGTTCGTTATAAATCATGTCGAAGGCTGGAGCCACGCACTCAGCCTGAATCTTGGTGTTGCCGAAAGTGTTGTAGCGGGCAATGTCAGCCCTGTCAGCCACCATCGATGTGACGATGCCACCAGCCTGCACCAATGCCTCGTCCGTCTTCTTCCACGTCTGAAGCTCCGCTGCCGTGCCACGAGTACGGATGACCAAATTGGGCACGAATATCAGCTTCGGCTTCTGCCGTCCTTTCAGGTATGTTATCCAGATGCGCCCCACGAGATTGAGAAACTTCTGTGTGGCACTCAGACAGTTGAACTCATACTGATACGGACAGACGATGACATCGCTGAGCCCCAGTAGTGGCACCATACCCTCCAGATAGATGTTGCCGGGAGAGTCAAAGAGGTAGATGCCGTTGGCCGACTTCACCGACTTCAGTAGCTGTGCCGACTGCTGCAGGCGGTCAATCTCAATCTGCTTCACCTCATACGGCGGCTTGTCCGTCTGTAGGCTCTGACCTGTCCTGTACCTGTCCGCCGCGCTTGATGCAGATGTCACCGTCCTGAATGAAAGCCTCGTAGCCCGAAGTCTCGAAGATGGCCATGAACTGTGACACTGACTCAAAGTGATACGACTTGGCCAGTGCCATCATTTCCGAGTTCCGGTGCTTCTCGTCAACTTTCATCACCGCTATCTGCCAATAGAAGTAATAAATGAATATTGTGTGCCTAAACCGCATCTTAGAGTAATTAGGCCTTAGTTATTATATTCTTTTTATTGATAAATCTTTTAAGAAATAACCGGTATTTTTATGTCAGAGAATGAACTGAGAGAATATATTCGTACGCATTATCCCAAGGAGAATGAGACGAATGAATGGAAGGAGTTCAAAAATTTGAAGAATGACTTCAATGGTAAGGAGAAGACACCTACAACTATGACACAGATGTTGCCAAACTTAGGATTAAGGATCAATGTACTAATGTACCGACAGATGGTTTGACTATTGACGAGTATATTACTGATGATACTCAGAAAACAGTTTGGGTAATCCATATTCCCAAACATTTGCCTCGTTTGCCAGTTTATGCCCACAATAAAGCCTTTCAACGCATTGGGTCTTCCTTGATAGATATCACGAAAGGCCGAATGGATGCCATTCTTTTTGAACCAGTTCCATTACACTTGCCGCTTTGATTCTGCTAGGCAAAGAGGAGAATGAGTGGATGATTAATCCATGTGTCTGCAAGGTTCGTTGGTGCCTCAAAACGCTTGATAACCGAAACAAGGACTACGAGATAAATTCTATGCCGCTGATTTTGGCGGTTGACGAATTAGCTTCCAATGTTCGAAACACGAAAGTCCGCTTCCTTCGTCCTGGTTCTATGCAGCCAGACATGCCAAGACGTTATGACGATTGCAACTTCTTTAAGGATTGTGCCATGGCGATGTGAATTGTTATGGCATTTTTGTATGCTTGATACAGACATTATGCTAGCGAACAAATCTCTGGCAAATATCAAGCCATTAGCCAAAAGCCAAAAGACGATGTTAAGCACAAATCAGAGAAACTTTTCTACCATGCTTCGCTTTCATTTGTATTCAAACATGTAGTGATTGTAGATAGACATGAACCATTTTCCAAGCACCACTGTGATTATAACAACAGCTCAAAATCTGCACATTTTAGTGCCTTTTGTGGTTTCACAAATACTATCGTTGCCCGAACTTTACAAATATTGTGTTCAAGTCGCCTACTGTAGTATTTCTCTTCATAAACGACTTCTCAAATTGAATTTATGCTCATTGGTGCCAATTTGTTTCCGCTTCTCTTCGATTCGTATTCGTGTTTCTCAGAAACTTCTTTCAAATTAGGGTTCAACCTTACGGCTCGCATTTTAACGTACTGTGCGATTAAAAGACGCTGAAAGCGTTACCTCTCAATAGCCGTAGGTCGGTCATCGACGAAGTCGCTTCGCTTGTCGAAGAACGACCTGCGGACAATAGACAAGGGAGGGGAAAGCACGCTGAAAGCGTACACCAACACCGCGAATTGGGCGACCCCGCCGGGGGCGATGTTCCGACCAACCAACAGCCGGGGGGCTTTGCACCACCCGGCTACTGAGCGGCGACCGCGTTGCGGTCAGAGGCGGTTCAACCGCACAGCACGCAAATTTTCGAGAAGCCGCCATTTTATTGGACTTTTCTAAAGGCGGGGAACTTTAGTCATGAGTCCACTTTAGAAAGTGGCATTTTTGAAATAATGTGTGACAATCATGGCCATTTGGGGTGATTCGCAGCAAAAGACTCTGGCAGGGAAAATATTTG
>ONMA01000007.1 GCA_900318815.1 uncultured Prevotellaceae bacterium | reverse complement strand
CCACCTCTTCCCATTCCGAACAGAGAAGTTAAGCCCGCCTGCGCCGATGGTACTGCAATGCAATGCGGGAGAGTAGGAGGCCGCCTTCTTTTTAAGTGTAAGAGTCCTGGTTCAGCAATGAGCCGGGACTTTTTCGTTGTCTACGGCTCCGTGACAGGGCCAGTTGCAACACGCGGACGGGTGGATGAAAACAGGCGTGTAGCGTTTTATTATGCTGAAAAATCCCCGCAATTAGCGGCTTTTACATGTTTTTTTGCGTTTTTTCTACCCATTTTGTTGTATTTTTCTCTAATTGCATCATTTTTTTTGGAAAGTTTTCGCCATCTATTGTTTTTTTTTGTAATTTTGCGAACAAATTTTTATCTTTTACAGAGATTAGCAACAGTTGTCTTTAATTGTCGCTTCCAATAAGTACAATGAGGGCATGTTTTTCACTTGATTCTACCTGTCTCCGCATTACAGAATGTGGTGACCCCAGAATATAGTCTCTGCTCTCCACTATGTTTGATAAGGCTATTGTCAGTTGGTTTCCTCTTCGGGTGAGTTATTCAAGTGCATCGCGGTTGATGAAGTTAAAGGAATTGCTTGCCCAGGAAGATGGGGTAGTGGATACATACGTGCCTATGGCCTACAAGACCATTAACTTCGAGACTGTTTTAGCTCCCGTCATTGACAACCTGTTGTTTGTTCGTGTGGATTACGAACATCTGAGAAAGATTAAGGAAAACAGAGCCATCTTTGAACCCTTGCGCTACATTATGCACCCCGTTCTCGTTGACGATGTGCTACGCTCGGAGGTTCTTTACGTGCCCGACGGCCAGATGAAGGACTTCATCCGTGTCACCAAGGAACAGAACGACAACGTGATTTTTCTCAAGAATATGGATTTTGCCTGTAAGCCGGGTACGACGGTGCAGATTACAAAAGGTATGTTTGCTGGCGTGAAAGGCGTGGTGAAGAGCATCAAGAAGCACCTTTGCGTGGTGCTGCCTATCAAGGATGTCATGGCAGTGGCAATTATCAATGTTCCCAAGAAGGACCTGATATATTTAAAAGACGAAAATAATAATTAAAGATACTACTATGAAAAAAACGTATTGGTTACTGATACTGGGCCTCCTTGTACTGGCCTCGTGCAAGACACCACACGACATTACCTATTTTCAGGATGTTCAGATCAGTACTGTAATAGACATGCCCACCGACGGTACTATCCGTTTCCTGCCTGGCGACAAACTCAGCATCATTGTCCATAGCCGTGACGAGCAGATGCGCTCGCTTTTCAACCTTGGTGGTAATCTGAGTATGCAGAATATGGAATCATCTCCCTGCTATACGGTCAATCAGGATGGTGAGATTGACTTCCCCGTTCTCGGCATGGTGCAAGTGTCTGGCAAGACGCGCAGTGAGGTGGAGCAATATCTGAAGTCGGAGTTACAGGCCCGCAATCTCTGTAAGGACGCCGTGGTGATTATCCAGTTCCATGAGATGACCTTCTCGGTATTAGGTGACGCGAAGCAGGCAGGCACCAAGAATATTACCAAGGACAAACTGACCATCTTCGAGGCGCTGGCCATGGCGGGCGACTTGGACATGCAGGGCAAGCGTACCAACGTGATGGTCTTGCGACAGGAAGGCGGTTTGCAGAAGCCTTACTGGATTGACCTGACCGATACAAGGAGCATCTACAACTCTCCCGTGTTCTATATACAGCAAAACGATGTCATCTACATCGAGCCGAACGACATGCACAAGCGCAGCACCACGGCGGCAGGCTCTACCGTATATACTCCGTCGTTCTGGATTTCAAGTGCATCCTTACTGTCAACACTGGCTGTACTCATTGTGAATATTATTAAGTAAACCTTATATGGCTACTGCAAAAACAAATACATCTGCAACGCTGGCTCAGACACGCCGTGTCGTGGCTAACGATTCGCTCAGCATCCTTGACATGTTGATGCTCTGCTTTCGCTATTGGTACTGGTTCCTTTTCTCCGTCATTGTCATTATGTCGGCTACCGTGCTCTACCTGATGTCGACACCGAAGGTTTTCACCCGCACTACGTCGATACTGGTCAAGAGTAACAGCGTGGACAAGAGCAATGAGATGAAAATGTATGAAGAGATGGGCATCAGCAACCTCTCGACCAACATTCGCGACGAGATTGTGGCCATCCATTCACCGGCCTCGGTCTACGAGATGGTCAAGCGGTTGAATCTGAACCTTGACTATCAGCGGGCCGGCTTCCTGAGCAAGACAACGCTTTATTCTGATAACCTGCCTGTCGAGGTGGAGTTCCTGGACTTGAAGGACAATGAGACGGCTTCGTTCACGTTGGAACTGAAGAGCAATGGATCGGCCGTCCTTTCTAAAATGTTCTTCCAGGGCAAGGCCATCAAGCAGGACATCTGCATACCGCAGCTGAACAGGCGGTGCAAAACGCCTTACGGCGTGATGATTGTCCGCTCTACCATCTCTTATAAGAAAGGTATGGAAGACAAAATCCTGGTGACGAGGATTGGCTTTATGGAGGCAGCCGCCAAGTATGGCAGTCGGCTTACGGCCATGCTCCAGCCCGACACTCGCAACATCATCGACATTGTGTGTCAAGACGTATGCATTCCCCGTGCCGACAACATCCTGCGGACGATTGTCAACATCTACAATGAGAACTGGGTGAAGAACCGCAACCAGATCAGCGTTGCCACTAATGAGTTTATCAAGGAGCGTCTTAACGTCATTGAGCAGGAGCTGGGACACGTGGACCGCGACATCTCCGACTATAAGAGCTCGCGAGCCATGCCGAGCGTCGAGGCCGCTGCCGGTCAGGCTTTAGGACTGGAGTCGTCCTCGGAGGCGATGGCTCAGCAGTTGAGCAACCAGCTCTATATGGTGCGCTATATGCGTAACTTCATCTCCAATGAGGGCAACTCGCACCAGCTGCTGCCCGCCAGTTCGGGAATCCTTTCGGTTGAGAAGCAGATTGTGGAGTACAACAGGATGCAGTTGGAGCGTAATAACCTCGTGGCCAACTCCAGTGAGCAGAACCCGTTGGTGCAGGACCTCGACATCAGCCTTATGAACTTGCGCAGTGCCATTCTCAATACACTCGACAACGAGCAGACCACGCTCTCGGCCCACTTGAACAACGTGCGCATGACGCACCGCCAGGCACTGGCTAAGTTGTCGGTGAACCCGCAGCAGGCTAAGGACTTGCTGAGCAGCGAGCGTCAGCAGAAGGTGAAGGAGAGCCTCTACCTCTTCCTCTTGCAGAAACGTGAGGAGAACGAGCTGAGCCAGGCTTTCACCGCTTATAACACGCGCATCATTGCCACCCCCTACGGCAGTTCTACTCCTACCTCGCCCCAGAGCAAGAATATCCTGTTGGTGGCATTCATTCTCAGTATTGCCCTTCCGGCAACGTTCTTTATCGTGCGCGAGAGCCTGAACACGGTGGTGCGTGGACGTAAGGACTTAGAGAACCTGACTGTCCCATACGTGGGCGAGCTGCCGCTGTGGAAACCCAACAAGAACGAGAAGACTGAGGGAGAATATCAGATTGTGGTGCAGCAGCACAAGCGCGACCTGGCCAATGAAGCTTTCCGAGTGGTCCGCACCAATCTGGAGTTCATGACCAACACCATCAAGACCAGCAAGATTATCATGCTGACATCGTTTAATCCGGGTTCGGGTAAGACTTTCATCACGTCGAACCTTGCCGCCTGCTTCGGCATCAGGGGCAGCAAGGTGGTCTGCATCGACCTTGACTTGCGCCGTGCATCGCTCTCTGAGCTTGTCGGTTCGCCGAAGAAGGGTATCAGCGACTACCTGAGCGGTCGTGTAGAGGACTACCGCCCGCTGATTGTCCGTAAGGAAGATACCGTGCTCGACATCCTGCCCGTAGGCAAGACTCCTCCCAACCCCACTGAGCTGCTCTATTCTCCGAGGTTCAAGCCCATGCTCGACGAGATGCGTCGCCAGTACGACTACATCTTCATCGACTGCCCGCCGGTGGAGATTGTGGCCGACTCGACCATCATCAACAATGAGGTGGATGTCACGCTGTTTGTCATCCGTGCCGGTCTGCTGCAGCGTGCCATGCTTCCCGAGTTGGAGAAGAACTATCAGGACAAGCGCTATAAGAACATGGCCATCCTCCTGAACTGCACCGATGCTGACCATCACTATGGCTATCATCGCTATGGCTACGGCTATGGACGCTATGGCTATGGCAAGCAGGGCTATGGCTACTATAGTGGTAATAAGAGTAAGTCATAATTCTCCTCTCTTCTCTCCTCTCTTCACTCTTCACTCTTCACTCTTCACTCCCCATGTGGCCATTTAGTAAGAAACGATATTCCTTGGCCGACAGCGGCCTGTTTGAGGGTATGACCGACTACCATTGTCATATCCTCCCGGGAGTTGATGATGGTGTGCAGACGCTGAAAGAGTCGATAAGTGCCTTACAGCAACTCTCGAAGCTCGGTGTGAAGGAGATGTGGCTCACCCCTCATATCATGGAGGAGTATCCCAACACGCCCGACGACCTGCAGAAACGTTTTGAGCGGCTTTGCGCTGAACCGCAGGTACAGGACTGTGGCATCTCCCTGCATCTGGCCGCCGAACACATGCTCGACAGCCTCTTCATCGGTCGTTTTGCCTCGGGCAATGTACTCCCCATCATCAATGGGAAGTACCTGCTCGTCGAGACTTCCTATTATAACCCGCCCATTCAGCTCTACGAGATTCTGGACAATATCATCAAGCAAGGCTATACTCCCCTGTTGGCCCACCCCGAGCGTTATGTATATATGAACGCGCGCGACTATAGCCGCCTGAAGGACATGGGCATTGTCATGCAGCTCAACCTGCTCTCGCTCTTCGGAGCCTACGGCGAAGATGCTTTCAGTAAAGCACACAAACTCCTCGACAAGGACTACTATTCGGTCTTCGGCACTGATATACATTCTATTGACAGTTTCCTGTACCATGTATCAGAACCAAGTCTGGTGTCGGGCGACATCAAGAAACTGCGCCGGATGACTTTGGGGTAGTCGTTGCAACCCGGTTAAATTGGACTGTAATTTACTAAATTGGACTATAATTTATTTTATTATTGTATTACAAAGAATAAAACTTTACGTGAATGAAAAAGATTTTTTTAATGCTTGCTGTTGCTGCCATGTCAGCACAAAGCGCAGTTGCCCAGGCCGTTGAGGGTAGTAAGACCCTCGATAACTGGTATGTGGGTGTGAACACTGGTCTCAATGTGCCAGCTAAAACCTTTAAGTTTGGCGAAACCAACTATCAGTTTGGTGTTCGTGTAGGTCGTTATCTTACGCCTGTGTTCGGCTTCGGCCTCGAGGCACAGGGCTACTTTGGCAAGAAAGGCCATTTTGAAATGAGCCACACGGCCATTAATACATTGACCTACATGTTGTATGGTACGGTGAACTTCAACAACTGGTTTTGGGGCTACCCTGGCACACCCCGTGACTTCGAGGTAGTTGGTCTCGCTGGCTTTGGCGGCGGACGTTTCTGCGGTGCTGACGCATCATGGAATAAGATGGTCAACAATGAGCCTGTGAAGCTGGCCCTTGATTTCACTTATAACTTCGGTAAGGCCAAGGAGTGGCAGCTCTACGCAGAACCCGCTTTGATCTATGAGCTGGCCAACGGTCAGACCGATGTGGAGTTCAACCTCAACCACGCCCTGTTTGCCCTGAGCATCGGTGTGAACTACAAGTTCCTCAACAGCAACGGCACGCACAACTTCAAACTGGTTGAACCCTGCGACCGCAGCGAGATTGACGCGCTCAACGACCAGATCAATGCTATGCGTCAGGCTAATAACGACCTTGAAGGTGAACTCAACCTGAAGGATGCCAAGATTGCCGATCTGGAGAAGGCTCTCAAGGAGTGCAACGAGCGTCCCGCTCCCGTCCTCGAGCAGAAGTCGGTGTACATCACCAACCTGCAGCCCACCGTGCTCTTCCGTCAGGGCAAGAGTGTGATTGATCCTGCACAGTATGCTCCGATTGAGCTGATTGCCATCTATATGAGGAATCATCCCGAGGCAATAGTCGAGGTGAAGGGCTATGCTTCGCCCGAGGGCAACCTTGAGCTGAACCAGCGCCTCTCCATCGAGCGTGCCAACGTCGTGCGCAATGCGCTCATCAACCGTTACAAGATTGCCCCGAACCGTCTGACGGCTACTGGCTGCGGTCCTACCGACAAGCTCTTCGAGCAGGTTGAGTTCAACCGTGTGGCAACCTTCAACGACAACACAAAGCAGTAATCATCAGCTATTTGCAAACGTTCATCTAACCATTAGGTAGGAATAATCTGCGGGAGTTTTTTTACTCTTGCAGATTATTCGTACCAATAGGTAGGTGATTGTAGACATTTTTTCCACTCAATCAGACTATGAACAACAAACGGGACATTGCCCTTATTACAGGCATTACAGGGCAGGATGGCTCTTACCTTGCCGAGTTCCTCCTTGAGAAAGGCTACGAGGTGCATGGCATCATCCGCCGTTCCTCCGTCGACTTTCGTGAGCGCATCTCTCATTTAGAGGGCAAGGCCAATTTCCATTTGCACTATGCCGACCTGGGCGACTCCATGTCTATCCTTGGCGTCATTGGCAAGGTGCGCCCCACCGAGATCTATAACTTAGCGGCGCAGAGCCATGTGCAGGTGTCGTTCGACTCGCCTGAGTTCACAGCCGATGTCGATGCTGTTGGCGTGCTTCGCGTGCTTGAGGCCGTGCGTCAGTTAGGACTGGCTGATACCTGCCGCATCTATCAGGCTTCGACCAGCGAGCTTTACGGCAAGGTCGAGGAGGTGCCGCAGAATGAGAACACGCCCTTCCACCCCTATTCTCCCTACGCCGTAGCCAAGCTCTATGGCTACTGGATAGTGAAGGAATATCGTGAGGCCTATAACATGTACTGCTGTTCGGGCATACTGTTCAACCATGAGTCTGAGCGTCGTGGTGAGACCTTCGTCACCCGCAAGATTACTCTTGCCGCAGCACGTATCAAGCAGGGACTTCAGGAAAAACTCTATCTGGGAAATCTCAGTTCGTTGCGCGACTGGGGCTATGCCAAGGACTATGTGGAGTGCATGTGGCTCATTCTGCAACAGCCCCAACCGGAAGACTTTGTGGTGGCCACGGGTGTGCAGCATTCCGTGCGCGAGTTCTGCTACTACGCCTTTAAGCATGTGGGCATAGAGCTGGAGTTTCAGGGTGAGGGTGCCGATGAAAAGGGCATTATCAAGTCGCTGGATCCAGAATTGTCCGTGATTAATTCCCGGTTGTCGGTTGGCGATGTGCTCATCGAGGTGTCGAAGGACTTCTACCGCCCCACCGATGTGGTCAACCTCTGGGGCGACCCGACCAAGGCCCGTGCTAAGCTCGGCTGGAATCCCAACAAGACATCGTTTGAGGAACTTGTGGCTCTGATGGTTGACCACGACATGGCCAAGGTGGCCTCCGACGGAGCCGCTTCCAAGGTGCGTATGAACCTGGCAGAATATCTTGAAAAGGGCATTGTCAAATAACCGTAAGGTGCTTATTTCTAAATAGGTATAAAGGAGTCTCCTCTTTCGAGAGAGAGGACTCCTTCGTTGGTTATGGAGAAGTGACTGAAAACACTAACAAGTTGGATGACTCAGCAGGAAGATTTAAAGCAAAAGACCATATCCGGGCTGTTTTGGCAATTTCTTCAGAAAGCGTTGTCACAGGTTGTTAGTTTTGGTATTTCTGTCGTACTTGCCCGCTTGCTTATGCCGGAAGAATTTGGGGTTGTGGCATTAGCAGGCATGTTTATTATATTAATAGGAATTTTTGTTGACTGCGGATTCGGCAGAGCATTAGTCCAGAAAAAAGATATTGACGATATTGACTATAACACCATATTCTGGATACAGCTCTTATTCTCTGTCATCGTCTATCTTGTCGTCTTTGCATTAGCCCCATTCTTTTCTGCCCTTTTCCATACTCCACGACTCACTTCCGTTATCCGTGTCTTGGCCTTGGGAATGCCCTTGGGGTGTATTGGAGGCATCCAAGGTGTCATCGTAACGCGCAAGATGGCCTTTAAGACCTACTTCTATGCAACAATGGTAGGTACGGTTGTTTCGGGTGGTATAGGCGTATACTTGGCTTATCAAGGATGTGGAGTATGGGCATTGGTTGCACAGAATTTGTTGGCAAACCTACTGAACACCATTACCGTCTTTTTTCAAGTCCGTTGGTTGCCACGATTCATTTTTTCTGTTGAACGTTTCAGGTCGTTGTTTGTGGTCGGATCAAAATATATGCTTTCAAGTCTCATTGGAACAGCCTTTGGACAATTACGGGGATATATTATTGGTCTGAAATATACTCCTACAGACTTGGCCTATTATAATCGTGGTGAGGGGGTACCACAGATATTTACCAGGAATATTGATTCGTCCATCAATACCGTTTTGTTCCCAGTCTTTGCAAAGTTACAGGACGATAAGGAGGCCGTAAAAAACGCGGTCAGGCGTTCTATCAAAACGAGTTCTTTCCTCCTCTTCCCCATGGTATTGGGCTTGGCAGCTATAGCCGACCATTTGGTCATCCTTTTGTATACTGAGAAATGGGAAGCCTGTATCCCTTTCATGCAGGTGTTCTGCATCTCGGAATGTTTCACCATCCTGAATACAGCCAATATGCAAGTGCTCAATGGCATGGGACAAGTAAACACCCTGCTGAAGTTAGAACTTTATAAGAAACCCGTCCTGATGGCAATCCTGATTGCCACCATGTTCATCAGTCCCTTGGCCATTGCCATTGGCATGTGTGTCTATGGCATTTTCACCATGTTTGTGAATGCCTTCCCCAATAAGAAGCTCATACATTATCATATCAAAGAGCAATTGAAGGATATTAGCGATAATGCTTCTGTTGCAATACTCATGGCTGTTTGTGTCTATCTGATAGGGCGTCTCGACATCAACCTATATGTCTTGGTAAGCCTACAGACATTCCTCGGAATTCTGATATACATAGGCATTTCTGAATTTTTCCATATAGAGAGTTGGGCTTATGTGAAGAACAGTAAAGGAAAACTCTCATTTTGACCGTATTATGAAAGTTGTATTATTAGCTGGTGGCTTTGGTACTCGTATCAGCGAGGAGTCCCTGTATAAGCCCAAGCCCATGATTGAGATAGGGGGTATGCCCATACTCTGGCATATCATGAAGGAGTATGCTTATTACGGACATTCCGAGTTCATTATCTGTGCAGGCTATCGTCAGGAGTACATCAAGGAGTGGTTTGCCAACTATTTTCTCCATCATTCGGATGTCACTTTCGACTATCGTGATAACAAATCCGAAATGGTTATCCATGAAAGCCATTGTGAACCCTGGCGGGTGACCGTAGTCGACACTGGCTACAACACCATGACGGGTGGACGCATCAAACGCATACAGAAGTATGTGGGAAACGAACCGTTTTTTATGACCTACGGTGACGGGGTCTGTGATGTGGACATTAACAAACTGTTGGCTTTCCATCAGAGCCATGGAAAACTGGCCACTCTGACAGCAGTAAAACTTGCACAGGACAAGGGGGTACTGAATATTGATGGTGATCAGGCTGTGAAGTCCTTCCGTGAGAAGAACATCAACGACGGTGCGCCAATTAATGCCGGTTACATGGTTTTGCAGCCCGAGATTTTTAGTTATCTTTCCGATGACACCTGTGTCTTCGAGCGTACACCCTTGGAGACGTTGGCCGCAGAAGGTCAGCTGATGTCCTATATTCATGAAGGCTTCTGGCAGTGCATGGACAATATCCGTGAGAAGATGATGTTGGAGAAACTGCTGTTGGCTGACAAGGCTCCTTGGAAGAAGTGGGAGTATGAAATACCCATTGTAAGATAAACACTATAATATGGCATTTGACAACATATACAAGGGAAAGAAGGTTCTGGTAACTGGCAGTACTGGCTTCAAGGGAACCTGGCTATGTACGTGGCTTACCATGCTGGGGGCCGATGTCTACGGCTACGCGCTGGGTATTCCTACACAGCCTTCCATGTTTGAGGTGCTGGACATGGAGAATAGGATGCATCAGCAATTTGGTGATATTCGAGACAGGGAAGCCTTCTGCGCATACGTACAGCAAGTACGCCCTGATTTCTTGATTCATCTTGCTGCGCAGGCATTGGTACTCACTTCCTACGAAGAGCCGTTCGATACTATTACGACCAACGTCATCGGAACAACGGTTGTCTGCGAGAGCATCCGAAAGATTACATGGGATTGCACTTGCATCCTGATTACCAGCGACAAGGCCTACGACAATGTGGAGTGGATCTGGGGGTATCGCGAGACCGACCGTCTTGGCGGCAAAGATGTCTATTCCGGTTCCAAGGGTGCAGCGGAGCTTGTCATCAAGTCCTACTGGCATTCTTTCATCAAAGATATGCCGAACATCAGGCTTGGCGTCACCCGTGCAGGCAATGTGATTGGTGGAGGAGACTGGGCCAAGGATCGCATTGTCGTTGACTGCATCAAGGCTTTCTCAAAGGGCGAGACCGTAGAAGTGCGTAGTCCTAAGGCCACACGTCCCTGGCAGCATGTGTTAGAACCCCTTAGTGGCTACTTGACCTTGGGGTGGTATTTGGCAGAAGGGAAATGTCTCAATGGCGAAATCTATAATTTTGGCCCACGTGCTGAGCAGACAAAGACCGTCTACGAGCTGGCCCAGGATCTGGCGAACTTATGGGAACTACAACCAGAGATTGTACAACTGACTGGCAACGCCCCATTCAGGGAGGCTACTCTGCTGAAGCTGAATTGTGATAAGGCCTTGGCAGAGCTTCATTGGCATTCTACTTTGCACTATGAAGACTGCGTTCGCTTCATCGCAGATTGGTATAAGGCATTTTATCAGGAGCGTGGAAAGGATATGTACCGCCTTACCGTATCTCAGATTGAGGAATATGTTGCAAACGCGAAAGATCAGCAACTTGAATGGGCAGAATAATGGTGGAAGGTGTCATATTACATCCGCTAAGGCGCATACCCCATCCCAAGGGTGATATCCTCCATGCCTTGAAAAGTACTGACGAGGGATATGCTGGTTTTGGCGAGGCTTACTTCACGCAGATTCATCCCGGCGAGGTGAAAGGATGGAAGCGGCATAACAGGATGACCTTGAACTTGGTCGTTGTCATGGGCCAAGTAAAATTCGTCATTTATGATGACCGCGACAAGAGTCCTACCTACGGAGAGTTCACGGAAATAACGCTCTCGCCCGATGATAACTATCTGCGTCTTACCGTAGCACCTGGTCTTTGGATGGCTTTCGCAGGGGTAGGCACTCAGACATCTATGCTGATGGACATTATCCCTGAACCTCATGATGACAGTGAGGGCGACAGATTACCATTGGAATCAATCTCTTATCGTTTTTAAGTGCTATGCGATTATTACTGACAGGAATTACTGGATTTGTAGGTCAGAACTTACTACCCATGATCATCAGGGAAGTACCAGCTGTGCAGATACTGACGCTGAATATACCTTCCGATATAGAGAAGGCAAGAGAAATGTACCCATACCCCAACTGTCGTCATATCCTGACATCGGATCTTGACGAGGTGGTTCAGTTCAACCCGGAGATGGCCATGCATCTTGCCACGGTGACAACACCCAGGAACGATACGGAGATTATCAGACCCATGTTATCGGCAAACATCGAGTTCGGGGTGTTGTTGTTAGATGCTCTGACGCGATGCGATGCCTTGCGATTGTTTGTCAATACAGGCTCGTTTGCTGAATACCGTTACGGTCCTTCTGCTCTTAACGATGCCTATCTCTATGCAGCAACTAAGAGCGCCTATCGCCATTTTGTAGACTATTATTCCCAACTCAAGGGATTTAAGTACATCACTGTTGTTCCCTATTCCATCTATGGAGGGAAACCCACAGTAAAGCGTCTGATGGACTATATCGTAGAGGCAATGGACGCGGAAGAACCTGTAGATATGACAGCTGGTGAACAGATTCTCGACTTTACCCATGTCTGTGACTTGGCCGGTTTCTATGTCCATATTCTTAAGAATCCTGATCTGTTCCTTCGCTTGGATAATGGCGAGGAGTTTCATGTGGGTACGGGTAAGGGCATCAGTATCAGGGAACTGGTGGCAATCGTAGAACAAGTCTACGGTAGGAAATGTAATATCCGATGGGGCGGCCGTCCCTATCGTGAAAGGGATACGATGCACGCCGTTGCTCCCATCGCCAAGAACATCGCATTGGTCAACTGGAGAGCGCAGATATCCGTGGAGCAAGGTGTTATGATGATGAAGGAAGGACAATATACAAAATGAATCAAAGAAGCGTAGTTATCATTGGCGCTGGTATAGCAGGCTTGGGTGCCTCCTACGCACTCAGGAAGAGCGGAGTCCCTTCTGTTATTCTGGAAAAAGACTGCGACTATGGCGGATTATGTGGAAGTTTTGAGATCGAAGGCTTCCGCTTTGACCGTTTTGTCCATCTTTCCCATACACAGGATGAGAATGTGAAGAGTCTCTTCCGGCTATCCTCGCCAGAGATTATCACCCATATTCCCAATCCGTATAATATCTATAAACGGATGTGGATCAAGCATCCTGCCCAGAACAATCTGTTCCCTTTGGCAGCCGAAGAAAAGGAACTTGTTATCAACGACTTCCTCAGTCGTCCCAAGTTTCAAAATGAAGTCCAGAACTACGAGCAGTGGCTACGACTACAATACGGTAACTATTTTGCAGAGCATTTCCCCATGGTCTATACCCGTAAGTATTGGATGAAGGAAGCCCGTGACTTGCGGACGGAGTGGGTAGGTAAACGACTCTATCAGCCTTCTGTAGACGAAGTAATTATGGGTAGCAAGTCTGCCCAGACGCCGATGACCTATTATGCCAAGGAGATGCGTTATCCCAAGACAGGTGGGTATCGAGGCTTTCTGAAAGAATTTGCCAAGGATGCAGACATTCGCTATCTCATGGAGATTGGCAAAATAGATGCTGTCAGGAAATTGGTCTACACCAAGTCTGGAGATACGTTTGCCTACGATAGGCTTATCAGCAGCATGCCATTGCCCGAACTGGTCAAGTGCCTCCATGACGCACCAGAGCGTGTCGTCATGGCATCAGACCAGTTGGAGTGTACCTCTGGCTACCATATCTCTGTCGGCTTAAAGACCAAGAACATTCCGCCATATCTGTGGTGGTACATCTATGATGAGGACATTCTGTCGGCACGTGTCTATTCTCCTTCATTAAAATCCTCCGATAATGCACCAGAAGGCTGTAGTAGCTTGCAAATTGAAATCTATTGTAAAAAGGATGCCTACACTGAGAGCGAACTACTTCAGGGAACGGTGGGGGAATTCATAGAGTCTGGTATTATCAGGCAGGAAGATGTTCTCTTTTCGAAAGTTGACTTTGAGCCGTATGCTAATGTCATCTTCTCCAAGCCCATCTACCAGGCCCGGAAGATAGTACGTGATTATCTCTTGTCGGTTGGTATAGAGACGATAGGGCGTTTCGGTGAATGGGATTATCTTTGGAGTGACCAGAGTCTGATCAGTGGAATGAATGTCGCTCATCGTTTAGAATAATTGCTACCGTGTCCAGATTAAGCAGTTTCTTATATAAGACCATTTACTCGAAGATACTCAACAAATGTATCAATTTGTTCTATTATCTTCCTGTGAGAAGAAACAAGATTGTTCTTCTCCACGACTATGGTCTGGGGTATGGCGACAGTCCGAAATACATAGCAGAAGCCCTATTGAAGGAAGGGTTCTCTTTTGACATCGTTTGGCTGGTCAACAACATGTCGCTTGACATTCCCAGACCTATCAGGAAAGTCTATTTAGCACGGATACGTTCTGTCTATGAATTGGCCACGGCCAAAGTCATCGTGACCACCATGAAGGGGCGGGTCAATCTTAGGAAAAAGAAGAACCAGTTCTTTATCTATATCCCTCATGGCCAGAGTGGTGCTAAGTATGTGGAAAAGGCTGCCAAGGGATTGGGACAGCCCTATATAGAAGGAAGCAAATGGCATTCGTCTGTTTCTGACTTGTTCTTGTCGAGTAGCAAGATGCAGACGCAGGAGATGAAGGATTTCTTCTGGTATGATGGCGAGATTGAGGAATATGGATTGCCACGCAATGACATTTTCTTCCATTTTACCAACAGCCAGATGTTAGCGATACGAGGTAAGCTTGGCATAGGTAAAGACGAAGTTGTTGTATTATATGCCCCCACGTTCAGGAATGAGGGGGATATGTCTGTTTACAATCTTGATACGAAGCGGCTATTGGTAAAACTGGAAGAAAAGACAGGCAAGAAGTGTCGGCTACTCATCCGTTTGCATCCCAACTTCATTTGGTACGGCAAGCCAGATATTACGTATTCCGACACGGTGATTGATGTGACCGACTATCCAGATATTCAGGAGCTACTTATTGCTTCAGACATGCTGATTACCGATTATTCCAGCACCATGTTTGACTTCATGCTCATGAGGCGCCCTGTTTTCCTTTTTGCGAAAGACATCAAGGAGTATCAGAAAATGCGTGGGCTGAAAGACTGGTTTGACAAGGTTCCCTTCCCTGTTTGTAGAGATAATGATGAGTTGGTGGGTGCGATGATGCGTTTCGATGAGGTTAGTTACTTGAATGAATTGGAAGCGTTCAATCAACTGTATGGCAGTCTGGAAGATGGCCATGCAACAGAAAGAGTGGTCAGTCGCATCAAAGCGGAAATCAAGAAGTGATGAAGAACCGAATCTCTTGGATTGACATTGTCAAGGGAATATGTGTATTGACAGTAGTTGTCCATCATGCACATTTCATAGTATCTGGAGATTATCCGATATGGGGATATAATTGGTTGAATGGCATTATTATAGGCTTCTTTATGTCGGCATTCTTCGTAATCACCGGCTATTGCAGTAATTTCAATTTGCCCTGTATCCTATTCCTTTGGAAGAACCTGAAGACCATCATCGTTCCATGCTTCTGCCTGTATTATCTCAATCATTGGATAGAAGATGCGAAGAGTTTCTTTTTTTATGATGCAGACTGGATTACATGGTCCCACTTCTTCTCGCCCGGTATCCGTACATTTATACGTGAAGGAGGATATTATTGGTTCTTAATCGCGTTGTTTCTGGCCAAGATGCTATATTATGTGTTCAACCGGTTCATCAAGAACCCTCCTGCGATCATTATAGTTTCACTCTTCCTCCTGTTGTTGGCCGTTGTGTGTGCCCATCTTGACCAAGTACCCAATTACTTTTATTGGCAACAGGCAATGATTCTGACCCCCTATCTCCCCTTAGGCGTATTACTGAAAGAACATGGAGACATCATCAAAAGTAAAGGGTGGGTGTCTTTATCGCTCTATGTTTTTTTTATCAGTTTGTTCGTCTTGATGGGGAAGAGTATTCCGTCAGTAACTCGGACAATAGATATATCAGTTTTAACGATTCCCGTGTACCTTTTCCTTTCGCTGACGGGTACGATGGCCATCTGGTGGTTGTCTCAAATCATCGGAAAAAGTCATCTCCTTGAATATTTTGGGAAAAATACCTTGATTATCTATACGCTCAACTTCTCCGTATTAGGGTTAGTGTCCACGTTCTTGTTCACGATCTATGAACCTCAGAATGCTTTGACCTTCAATCTGATGTTTTGGCTGACGATTATTATTAGTATAGTGATACTTTCATTCCTGTCATTGCTTTTGAATGTGAAATATGTCAGGTTCGTTTTAGGTAAGTTTTGATTATATAGGGTGGATTTGTTCGTCTCAATCATCATACCAATCTATCAAGTAGAACGATACCTACGGCATTGCCTTCAGACAGTTGCCAACCAAAGTCGGACAGAAGGAGTGGAATGTGTCCTGATAGACGATTGCGGAGGTGACGACAGCGTAAAGATAGCAGAGAGCTTTATCCAAGACTATCAAGGCAATGTTGACTTTGTTCTTTTGCACCATGAGAAAAACAGCGGCCTTTCTGCAGCAAGAAACACGGGTATACGTGCAGCACGGGGGAAATACGTCTACTTCTTAGACAGCGATGATGCCATTACAGAAGACTGCATAGAAGGATTAGTGAAGATTACGGAGGACCATCCAGGTATAGACTTAGTCTTAGGCTTGATTGACCAGGACACTCCCTATATGAATCAGTTTGCAGCCCGAGCATACCCCTCCTATACAGAAGATCGCCGGTACATCAAGAGAGCACTACTTGACTACGATGAGTTGCCAGTCTGTGCCGCCAATAAGATGGTGCTGCGGCAGTTAATACTGGACAATCAACTGTTTTTCAAAGAGGGCATCATCCATGAAGATAACTATTGGAGTTTTTTCTTGGCTAAACACGTGAAGTCGCTTGCCGTCTATCCACGAAAGTGCTATCTGTACACAGTAAATCCGGAATCTATCACCAAAGCTGTGAATATCAAAAAGGAAATATACAGCTCAAGAGTGATTATCGAGGATTTCTGTAACCATATCGATGCATTCTTGAAAGGAGAGCAGAAGGTGGCCATTCTTAGTTTTCTGAATTGGGTGCTCAATGGCAGCTATTATGAGCATGAAGAGCAGAAAGAGATGCTTTTCAAATGCCTGTATGACCAATGCAATTGGATAGAAAAACAGGCACTTTGTACATGGTTTTCTATAGCAAGTAGTAATGCCAAGAAGACGAAACTGTTCAATCTCTGTGTTCGACTTTTTCGTCTTTCAAATTAGAGGGAAAAAGTACTGTGTTATCCGTCATTATCCCCCTTTATAATAAAGAAGCCATTATAGCGCATACCATCAGGAGTGTCCTCACCCAGACGTTGGCAGCATTTGAGTTGATTGTTGTAGATGACGGTTCGACGGATGGCAGCGTGAGGGTGGTAGAAGGCATTCACGATGAAAGGATACGGCTGATACGACAGGAGAATGGAGGGCCAGGGGCGGCTCGCAATACTGGAGTAAGAAACGCGAAAGGCGAATGGGTCTTATTCCTCGATGCCGACGATGAACTGGCTGAAGGGGCCTTGGAGCATTTGGCGAACAAAGTGCATGCTCATCCCGAAGCAAGCGTCATAGACGGCAGCTTTTGTATGAGAAGAGGAAGCTCCGAAACACAAACCCTCTATGAAGAAGACCAGTTGGTGAAGAACAACTATCAGGCATACTTTTTCGGCAAGACCATGCCCAGCACGGGACATACGTTGTTCAAGGCAGAGCTGATCAAAAAATATCCTTATAGCACGGTGATACGACGATATGAAGACGTAGACCTCATCATGCGCATCATGAAAGAAGCGAAGATAGTGACCACCAGCAAAATCATTTTCTATGTCAATACCGCCTATTCATCAGCCTCGACAGCACGGAAGACCATTCAGGAAGACTTTTTGGGATATTTGGATTTCAGAGGAAAATCCTTTTGGGAGAAGATGTCATTATACCAACTTTATCTGTGGGAACGTAACCATTATCCCCAGGAAGTAGACCACCTCTACCCGACGTTGCGCAGGAGGTATGATTGGTTTTTTCTATATAAAATGCTCACTTTCCGGAAAAAACACTATGAATCGTAACAATTGGTTGAATCATCTTTTTCTCTACCTCTATCATAAAGGGAAAAACAGACATCTTGTCCAGTTCCCGTATTCTGCGAGGTTGTCTCATCGAAGTGAGTTTGGTGGGAAGAATGCCGTTGGCTCGCATACCGATTTCTATGGGAAGATAGGAATGGGCTCGTATATAGGCAGTCATTGTGAGATTAGTGCCGATATAGGTCGTTTTTCCTCTTTAGGAAACAAGATAACGCAGATAGTGGAAACACACCCATTGAAGGAACCTTTTGTTACCACATCACCCATGTTCATTTCGCTCAAGAAACAGACGGGGTGTACATTTGCAAAAAAACAATATGCCGAGGAATACCGTTTCTATGACAAAGAGCGAGAAATTGCCTTTAAGGTGGGCAATGACTGTTGGATAGGCCATGAAGCCTGTTTCGTCGGTGGCGTGGAAGTGGGCGACGGAGCTGTTGTACTCACCCGTGCTATGGTCACGAAAGACGTTCCGCCCTACGCCATAGTAGGCGGTGTGCCGGCCAAGGTGATAGGCTATCGTTACGACGAAGCAACCATCGAGATGCTGTTGCGCGTCAAGTGGTGGGACAAGGATGTCAAGTGGTTTGAGGAACATGCCGACCTGCTCTGCGACATGGAAAAGTTCAAGGAGTTTTTCTCAAAGAATCCCGTCTGACATAGATAGTGAAAGAAAGTATGGCACTTAGTCATCGTAAGTATAATACTTAGTCATCGTAAGTATAGTACATACGAGTGCTGAATACCATAACAAGCCAGGCGACTAAGCCTTAGCGTGAGAGAAGAATGAAAAAAGGTCGAATAAAAGAAGTGAGGGCGATACCGCCCTATACCCATCCAGGCTTTTTCAATTTCAAGATGGCCGCCTTCGAGGCATGGAGGAAGCATGGGGGACTGACGGGTGGCACCTGCTATCCGGCTCGTATGTTCCATTGGCTGGCCTTTCGCTATGATATTTTGCCTACGGTATGGAGGAGTTGGAGCGAGGTGCGACTGCGTTTTGTGGAACCGATTTCCGTCACCTTCGATACCTATCCCGACTATGCCTTCTATGAGGTAATCCCCTTTGTCTGGGACTGTTGGCCCTGCTACCTCGAGAAGATGTGTGCCTGGATGAAGAAGCATCAGGTGAGAACGGCCATCTTTACTTCGTCTATCGTGGCCGACAGAATGCGCGAGAGGTTTCCTTCGATGCATGTGATGTATTGCCCGGAGGCTGTCAAGACGAGTACCTATCAGGAGGGGAAACCGCTTGCTGAAAGGGAGATTGATGTGCTTGAATTTGGCAGGAAGAGCAACATCAACCTGACAGTGGACGAGAAATGGAACTATGTCTGCACGAATGTCAATGGAAAGCTCGTCTATGAAAACTGGCAGCTCTACCAGGCGATGGGCAATGCGAAGGTGACGATAGCCCTTCCCCGGAGCATTACCCAGCCGGAGTTGGCAGGCGACGTGGAGACGCTGACCCAGCGCTACTGGGAGAGCATGCTGACGCGCATGGTCATGGTGGGGCACGCCCCGAAGGAACTCATCGACCTCGTGGGCTATAACCCCGTCGTGGAATTAGACTGGAACCATCCGAGCGAGCAGATACAGGACATTCTGACGCATATCACAGACTATCAGGAATTAGTAGACCGTAATCGCGAGGCTGCACTGCAAATGGGCGACTGGTCGCTAAGAATGAGAAAAATCACCCGGTTCCTGCGAGATAGCCGGTATGATGTATGATGAGAGAAAATCACCC
The DNA here is from genome assembly GCA_900318815.1 of uncultured Prevotellaceae bacterium. Taxonomy (GTDB): domain Bacteria; phylum Bacteroidota; class Bacteroidia; order Bacteroidales; family Bacteroidaceae; genus Prevotella. The sequence goes on along the minus strand of ONMA01000007.1, from coordinate 105,817 downwards.
CTATGAAAGCATTGCTGAAAAGAATAGTCAATCCCAGGAACCATAAAATGGGATGCTACAAACTTCTTAACAAACTGTATTTCCGGTTGAAGGGAATCCGGTTTGGTAAGAATATGCAGGTTTATAATGCTGTTTATATTACCGGCGCCAGAGGAAAAATCACCATAGGAGACTATTTCCACTTTACCAGTGGGGATTGTATCAACCCCATTTGCCGAAATATACGGGGGTGTATCCATACAGGCAGCGAACAATCAGAAATCGTCATTGGGAATCATGTAGCCATCAGTTCTGCGTGTATCTGGATTCAGAAAAGACTTACTATTGGTAACCGTGTTAATATTGGAGGAAATTGTCTGATATTAGATACAGATGTTCATCAATTAGACTTTTGCGTCCGCCGTGGTGAAAATGCCGAAGACTCTACTGATTATACTTCAATGGTTCAGAGTGCTCCTGTTGTGATTGAGGATGATGTGTGGATTGGGGCAAACTGCCAGATATTGAAAGGGGTAACAATAGGAGCGCGTAGTGTTATAGGAGCTGGAAGTGTAGTTACAAGAAGCATACCCTCCGACTGTATTGCTGCTGGAAACCCGTGCAAAGTGATTAGGAGAATCACTAAATGAGAACAGAATATTATCCATTATACACAGAAAGCATAGCCATACCTGTTGCGGAAAGCTATGCAGATTGCATGACCCTTGTGAAAAGTGACAGGTTTCGGCTGACGGGGAAGAAGGAATCAACCTTGACCGCCATTATGCAGTGTATAAAACCGTTTTCTCGTTCTTCGGTTCTTTTCTGGCTGAGGCTTTGCCAATTTAGAGGATGGCTATTCCCGATATTCCGTATTATATATAAAGTGGTGTCACGAAGAGCACAAATAGACATTCCGCCGACAACCAGAATAGGCTATGGCTTCTATATAGGACATCAGCAGAGCATCGTTGTGAATGATGCCACCATCATAGGAAATAACGTAAACCTTTCACAGTTTCTTAATATTGGCACCAGCGAAGGACAGCCAGCAATGATTGGGAACAAAGTGTTTGTTGGTCCAATGGTAGCGATAGTTGATGGCGTTAAGATAGCAAGCAATACAACAATAGGTGCTGGTGCGGTGGTAATAAAAGACATACCAGCCGATGCGACGGCCGTAGGAGTACCTGCAAAGGTCATTAACTATAGTGAGCCAGGCAGATACATTGTGAATCCATATCCTTGTCTTGATACGATATGATACCGAAAATCATCCATTATTGCTGGCTGAGCGGAGATCCGTTTCCACCAGAAATACAGCAATGTATAGATACATGGAAAGAGCAATTGCCAGACTATGAGGTGTGGCTGTGGGATACTAACCGCTTCGATGTGAATGCCGTGAAATGGACCCAACAGGCATTCGAGAAGCGAAAATATGCCTTTGCGGCCGACTATATCAGACTCTTCGCCCTGTATCATTTTGGAGGCATCTATCTTGACTCTGACGTGATAGTCTATAAAAGCTTTAATGACCTGCTAAGGTTGCCGTATTTTATTGGTCACGACCAGATTCGTGGTTTTGAGGCAGCTATCATAGGCGCAGAACCAGGATGCAAGTGGATTAAGGACTTGTTAGACAGTTACGAGGGCCTGGAATTCGTGAGAAGTGACGGTAGTCTTGACATATTGCCACTTCCATGCCGGTTCCATCATGTTCTGACGGGTTTGGGATATAAGTTCTATCGACTTCATCAGCTATCAGATTATGTCATGACGGAAAAACGTCTGGAAGTCTTTGACGGAGATTTCTTTAATTCCCGGAATGCCATTGAGGTGAGAAAGACGAAAAAAAGTTATTGCGCCCATAATTATGCGGGCTCTTGGCAAAACAAGAAGGCGTCAGAAAGAAGTATAAAAGACATGCTGCCAAAGTGGTTGCTAAAGATCATCTACGATGTAGGACAGAAGACGTGGGCAAGAAATAAATACGCATGGTTTCAAATCCCATTTGAGAATAAGTAATATGAATGCTATAGCCAAGTTTTTCACGATATTTTTAATCGTCTATATCCCTGCTTGTATCGGTTATTACGACCGACTCGGCTTTGAGGGTATCGACGAACTGATGACGTTCGCCTTGATTGCGTTTACCATCATTAAGAAAGACGATGAGACCACCAATCCTGAGCCGTGGCGAGAGTATGGAATCTTCCTGTTCATTTTAGTCTTTTATGTGGTCTATTCGCTCATTTTGCAGGTGAACGTGGCAGGAGCCGTGTGGATTGAGCTTGTTCAGCAGATACGCCCATTCTCTGTCATTTATTGTACATGGATATTGAATCCAAAGTTTACGGAGGTGCAGAAAAAATGGATTATTGGTAGTGCGGTGGTGACGTTGGGCACCTGGGTTCCTTCCCATCCAGGGGCTACGATGGCCAGTTCGCCTGATTGTGTAGTGTTAGGGCAGTTGGCTATGTGTACCGGTCTGATATATTACTTGTTTGCTGCGGAATCGAAAAGAAACACCTATATTGCTTTGGCCTTGATTCTTGTGGGCATGATAGCTCCTAAGTTCAAGTATCTGGGCGAGGTGGTTTGTGTAGTAGCCATGATGTTCCTGGTTAAAAAGCATTTGAGCTTCAAGGCTCCTTGGACGCTGGCTTTCTTATCTGTTTTGCTGGCTGTTATCCTGGTGGTGACTTGGAGTCAGTTCGACACATATTATGTGGAAGGATGGGATAACATTAATCTGGCTCGTCCCATGTCCTACAAGACCTCCGTGGTTGTTCTGGGTGACTACATTCCCTTCGGCCCTGGGATGGGTACTTTCGGCTGTCATGGTGCCGTGGCTTATTATTCGCCCCTGCTTGAGAAATACGGTCTAAATGAGGTATGGGGCATGTCGAAGGATTTCCCTGTTTTCATTGCCGATGCCTTCTACCCGACGCTGTGCCAGTATGGCGTGGTGGGCGTGTTCCTCTTCGGGGTCTATTGGAAGCGCAGGTTGTCGGGCATTCACGAAATCGTCGACATGCGCTATTACCGGGTGGCTATGATAGCCTTCCTGTGTCTTGCCATTGAGCAGGTGGCCGATACCTCATGGCTCTCGGGCAAGGGCATGGGCTATTGCATGCTGATAGGCTTCTGTCTGAATGCCAATAGAAACATGGGAATTGAAGAGGAGGATGAGGAAACGGAAGAGGAAGAACTGGAAACTGTAGAGGAAGATGACGCTGAATAGTTTGCTGGTAAAGCTGAGCCTTGCTCCTGCCTATTTGTGGGACTGGCTGTGGAGTGGAGTCTGGAAGCGGCAGATGAAGCATTGCGGTCGCGGGGTTTACTTCCGCCCGATGTCATCCGACATCAAGGGGATTGAGAACCTGTCGGTGGGCGATGGTACTTCCATACCCAAGGGCAGCACCTTCTATTGTACCGACGCACCGCTGACCATCGGGCGTAAGGTAATATTCGGTCCGAACCCTACGATTATCACGGGCGACCACAGGATAGACATTCTGGGGAAATATATCATCGACGTGACTGCCGATGAGAAACTGCCCGAGAACGACCAGCCCGTGGTCATCGAAGACGATGTCTGGACAGGAGCCAATGTCACCATCCTGAAGGGAGTCACCATCGGTCATGGCAGTGTCATTGCTGCCGGGGCGGTGGTAACCCGTTCGTTTCCACCCTATTCCATCATTGGCGGCGTGCCAGCCAAATTGCTGAAGATGCGGTTCACGGAAGAAGAGATACGTGAGAACGACCGCTTACTCTATTAATTTTAGCTATTACTTTGAAGAAGATATTGATTGTTGCTCCCTCGCTCGACGTAAAGACAAACGTCAGTGGCATGTCGGCAGTGGCCAGTTTCATCGTGGCCAATAACAGAGCGTGCCAGTATGAGCATTTCCTGCAAGGAAAGAGTGATGGCGAGAAAGGCCCGCACAATCGTGTCCTGCGTGTATTAAAGAATTACGGTACGTGGAAGCAAAAGCTCAAGTCAATGGATGATTCTACGGTCATTCATTTCAATTTTTCCACGGATACCCCGGGTATTCTCCGCGATTACTTCTTCTTGCGCACGGCCTACCAGCAGGACAAAAAGATGATTGTCCATCTGCATGGAGGTCTCTATTTGTTTCAGGAAAAAAAGCCCTTTGTCATTCGTTGGATGCTGAGCGGGATATTCCGTATGGACGTTCCGTTTATCGCTCTGAGCGAAAAGGAGAAAAGGCAGTTGGAGAATAAATATGGCGTGAAGCAAGTTGTCGTGCTACCCAATTGTGTAGACCTCTCTGAGGCCGCCGCTGACACGACGAAAAACTACACGGGACGTCTGGACCTTCTTTATATGGGAAGGATAGAGCCGGATAAAGGGATGGACTATCTCTATGAGGCGATGGCCGCGTGGAAGGAAACAGCCGACGACCTCTGCCTGCACTTTGCCGGGATAGAGCAGGGTGGGGGAGGCTATGTGGAAAAGTTCCGACAGCTGCTGGGCAACCGTTTCGTCTACGAGGGAGTGGTCTCTGGCCATCGCAAGACGGAACTGTTGCGGCAATGTCAGGTGTTCCTCTTGCCGTCCTTCTACGAAGGACTACCCATGTCGCTGCTGGAATGTATGAGTTTCGGACAGGTGCCCGTCGTGACGGATGTAGGCAGTATCTGTGAATATGTGACCGACCGTATGAACGGACTGGTGATTAAGGTGAAAGACGCTGACAGCATCACTGAGGCTGTAAAGCTCTTGCTGCACGACAGACTATTATTGGAAAAAATGTCGGGGGCAGCTCGCCAGACCGTTTTTGAACGTTTGCGTTCTGAAGACTATATCTCTAAGTTGAACCATCTCTATGCCTCGTTAGGCTGATGAGGCTAAGAAAAAGATGAATATGCTACGACTATCTGCACTGACTATTTTGGAATCGCGCGGTGCGCTGAATCTCATTCCCGAAGGAAAGGTTCTTATCAACACGATTAACGCCCATTGCTATAATGTGGCCCAGGAAGATGAGGCTTACGCAGAGGCACTGATAGGCGGAGATTATCTGATACCTGATGGAGCCAGCATCGTCATGGCCTGCCGGTGGCTAAAGGGAAAGAGCCTGCCTAAGGAGAGGATTGCGGGATGGGACTTGTTTGTCGCCGAGATGCAGCGGCTGAACAGCAAGGCTATGGCCGAAGGAAAGAAGAAACGGGTGATGTTCATGGGTAGTTCCGAGCGCGTGTTGTCGTTGATCAGGCAGCGGGCGGCCAACGATTATCCCTGTTTGGAAGTCGTGACTTATTCGCCGCCGTATAAGCCCGTCTTTACCGATGACGATAGTGCGGCCATCGTAAGAGCCATCAATCAGGCCCGCCCCGAGTTGCTATGGATAGGGATGACGGCTCCCAAACAAGAGAAATGGACTTGTCAGCACTGGGATGAATTGGACATCAACTGCCATGTGGGTACCATCGGGGCAGTGTTCGATTTCTATGCGGGAACTGTGCTCCGCGCTCCTATCTGGTGGCAGGAGCATTCCTTGGAATGGCTCTACAGGCTTGTCATGGAACCCCTGAGATTGTGGCGTCGCTATGTGTTGGGTAATCCGCTCTTCCTTTGGGGTGTTCTCAGGGAGAAAATGTCCATGCACTCTACCAACAATTAACATGTCAAGAAAGAGAAAATGAGAAGAAATACTCGCTCGAATACTATATTAAAATGGTGTGTCATCATTGGCGACATGCTGGTGCTGAATGGTCTGCTGTTCTTATTCCGACAGTTCGACCCGCTGTTCTCGACGTGGCCCGACGAGAAAGTACAGGTGTTCTGGCTCGTGAACAATCTGGCTATGGTGCTGGCCTTTTCGCGCTACATGACCATTATTCATCAGCGAGTCGTGTCGGCCGGCGACATCCTCCGTAGAATGGCAGGACTGCTTCTCCTGCATTTTGTGTTGGCCTACTTCATCATGAAGATTATCGACCTTGAACTGCCGATAGGATGGCTGATGGTAAGGTTGGAGCTGTGCTTGGTTTTCTGTGGAATACTGAACCGGTTTGTAGAACGCAACATCGTGAAGTTTTATCGCGGAAGAGGTTTCAACATCCGTTCGGTGACATTCGTAGGGGCTGACTCAGAGCTGGACAATATTTATGAAAAGCTGATTAAGAACCCCACTACGGGTTACCGCGTGGGAGGCTATTATGCGGATGAAGAGAGCGAGAAGATGAAGCAGGAGCATATCGAGAGGTTGGGGACAATAGCCGACTTGATGGAGAGCATCGAGATGAATGCCGACCTGGAGATAGGTGACGAGGTTTACGTGTGCTTGCCGAGGCGCGAGAACCTGCCGTTGCGAGAATTGTCGGACTATTGCGACCGGCATGTCATTCGCTTCTACTTCGTTCCCATGCTGGACGAAAAGATAGGTATGCGACTGGAGCGAGAGTATATCGACGACATCGAAGTGTTCACTAATCATGAAATCCCGCTTGAGAATCCTGTTAACAAGATGCTGAAGCGGGGGATGGACATCATCTTCTCCAGCCTTGTGCTGCTGTTCTGCCTGCCTTTGTTCCCCATTATTGCGCTCATCATCAAACTGCAGAGCCCGGGATCCATCCTGTTCCGGCAGCTGAGGACGGGTCTGAACGGCGACAACTTCGTGTGCTATAAGTTCCGCTCGATGCACGTGAATGCCGATGCCGACAGGTTGCAGGCCACGGAAAACGACCCGAGGAAGTTCCCCTTTGGCAACATCATGCGTAAATACAATCTCGATGAACTGCCCCAGTTCTGGAACGTTCTGAAAGGCAACATGTCGGTGGTAGGCCCACGTCCGCACATGCTGGCTCATACGGAAATGTATTCCGAGTTGATTCGTCAGTATATGGTGCGCCATTTCGTGAAGCCTGGCATAACGGGATGGGCACAGGTGACGGGCTTCAGGGGTGAGACAAAGGAGCTGTGGCAGATGGAAGAAAGGATTAAGCGCGACATCTGGTATATGGAGCACTGGACCATCTGGCTCGACATCCGCATTATCTGGATGACTGCAAAAACCATCGTTGTCCACGACAAGATGGCCTTCTGATGACGTGGCAACCTGTGGAATGAAGTTTTTATCACTATGAATATGATGAGATATTTCCTGTTATTTCTTTTTTCTCTTACGTGGCCGGTGGCCCTGGTTCATGCGGCCAGCGATGAAGAGGCAACAGCCAGCTTAGTAGGGATGGGTTTTGAGAATGTGCGTGTGGCAAGCAGCGGCAACGACACGGTGTTTGTGGCTATCGAGACTGCTGGCTACCGTGGCACCTATCAGGGAGCCGTCGTTGCCTTGCAGGAACTGGCACGCCTGTATCCCGAGACCAGGATTTTCCGTCTGATGCTGCTGGAGGAGCAAGCGGCACGGATGTCATTGACAGCTACTTGTGTGGAGGGACAGTGGGCCGTTCTGGGTAGTTACGACAGCCAGGACATCGAGGATGCACTGCATACGGCGACAGCACGGAACAGCTCTGAGCGCAAGGTGGATCTCACAATCTACCCGATGCTTTCGATTAACGACCGTAAAGTGGGGGGCTTCTGGGAGTATGCGTTGGCCGTGGCTCCTGCATTAGAGACCAGTCTCTGGCGGGGTAACCGCATTACGTTGCAGCCCATCATTCCATTTGCCTATAATTCCGAGACAATCAACTCCGACACCTATATCCGTGTTGGCGTGGCTTCTATAGCTCAGGATGTAGTGGCAAAGGATGGACGTTGGGATGCCACCTTGGCAGGCGGCTTCTTCCATTACGACCGTGTGGGAGTAGACTTGCGCGTAGGCTATCATCTCACGCCGTCCTTGACGGTTGGTGCTGAGACCAGCCTGACGGGCGAGGCCATTGTACGCGACGGCAACTATGACATCAGTGTGCCTGACCGTTTCAGTTTCCTGGCGAAGGCCGACTATTATGAATCCTCCACTCAGTTGCAGGGCCAGCTCATGGCGGGTCGCTTCATCTTTGGCGACTATGGTGTGCGAGCCGACGTGACCCGTCATTTCGGCGAGTACACGGTAGGTCTTTATGGCATTGCGACTGGTGGCGAGTGGGGTGCTGGGTTCCACTTCTCCGTTCCCGTAGGCCCCAAGCGTCAAGTGCGCGACAAGGTGTTCAGGCTGCGTCTCCCTGAATACGTGGCCTGGGAGCATGTCTTGGCGTCGAATAGCAAATATAAGGACGAGAACATGGGACGCAATGTGATGACTCGTCCCGACGAGAACCACTCTGACCACTACTGGCAGCCTCTGCATGTGGCTCAGTTTGCAGAGCGGGAACTGAACAAGGGACAATAGACACAGCACCTCAGCTCATTTACATACAAAAAATCTGCTTATCCTGGACGATAAGCAGATTTTTTTGTATGTGAGAAATAGGTGTTACTTACTTCACAAGAGCCTTGCGAGCCTCGGCAATCTTCTCCTTGGCATCGCCTAACTGGGTCTTCAGCTCATTGACGGAGGTAGCGTTCAGCACGGTGAGGGGGCTGATGGCCTCGGCAACGGGAGCTAGCTCGGGATCATACTCGGTGAGACGCTCGAGAGCATCCTGCAGCAGGATGATGCGGAAGGTAACATTGGCCACGGCATCGTCATTGAAGACCGAGAGGAACTTCTCTGTGTTCTGCGACATGACATAAAGCTCTTCGACCAGCGAAGCCGAAACGAGCTGCCAGAAGTAGTTGATGCGACCGTTAGCCTGCATGGAATCATAGAGGGTCTGCGTGGTCTCGTAGATGGTGCTGCCGTCTTGAATATCCTTGAACGAGGGATCGTTGATGTCGGCGAGCAGCTTGGTGATGGCCTTCTCGTAGGCATCGAAAGGCATGTCGTACATGGCGGCAACCTTCTTGTCCACACCCAGGGCACTTACCATGCGGTACTTCTCTGCCAGCGTAGTGGCGTTCTCGGCCACGGCAGCGTCGAGCAGATAGTCGGGCTTCACCTGCTTCTCCTGATCGGTCAGCTGAATGCCGTCGGGACCTTCCTTCAGGAAGGGCAGCTGGTCGAGCTTACCAATCTCAGATGCGAGACTGTCGAACTGTACCTTGATGCTGGCTTCAATCTGCTCCTGCTCAAAACTCTTTAAAGAGTCGGCTTCGGCTTCTGTGTTCTGGGCACCTTTGTTTCCTCCGCATGCTGCGAAGACCATGGCTGTAAATGCTACAGCGAATACTGAAAGTTTCTTCATTGTCTTTTGGTTTTTTGTTGTTAAAAAAATATTTAATTTCTTAGTTCTCTCCTTTTCTAATGTATCGGCCCGGGCAGTCGTTGAACAGCAACAGGGCCACGACGATGCACATGAGCAGCATGACTGCCATGTTGAACCACAGGGTCTTCACGTGCCATGTTCCAAGTATCTTCTCGCTGCTATAGAACGGGGCACGACCCACGTGGCTTTGTGGTGTCAGGAAGATGAGTCCTGTGCGCGGCACGATATAATCGTCAATCACGTCGAGCATGCGCCCCTGGTCGGCCCCTATCACGCAGTCTTCCAGCTTCAGGTTGTAGTTGTTGCGCTTCAGTTCGAGCAACGACTCCTTCCCGTGCGTGCGAACATATTTTGACACTACGGCATTGGCTTTCAGCGTCGAGGTGTTGCTGCGCTTGGCCAGTATGCTCTCGGCCTCCTTCATATATTGGTGGAGCGAGGCGTATGACTCATCGCCCTCGTAGGGCTGCATGCCGCAATATTCGGTCAGCAGGGGCAGGTTGGTGCGGATGACACGCAGATGGGCCGGATTAACCTCCTTGCCCCGTTTCTTCTCGTCCTCTAATGTTTCCAACTGCGACTGCAGCTCATAGAGGAAGCCTACGTTGTAGAACTGGTTTTCATATTTCTCCTTGTCCAACTGGAACATGGGCTTCTCATACTTGTTATCGCTGAAAGAGGTGACGGCCAGTGCCTCGTAGGCCCAGCGGGAGGGGATGATGTCGCCGATGATGGGCACGTTGCCCGTCGTGCTCTTGGGTGTCAGGTCGGAGAAACTGACCACCAGTCCGCACAGCAGTATCTGCGGGATGAGCAGGATGGGGATGCTGATGTAGATGGCCACGACCGAATTGAGACATTGCGAGAGCAGCAGTCCCACCAGATTGGAAAGCAGGGCGGTAACGAACAGGATGAGCCACCAGACACCAAACAAGCCTTCAATGCCCATAATCCAGTTGCCAATGACGATGAACAGGAATGTCTGTAACAGGGAGACACCTGCCATAAACGTTATTTTCGACCAGATGTAACTGTTGTACGACAGCTGCAGGAACTTCTCGCGCTTCAGCAGTGCCCGGTCTTTGATAATCTCTTCTGCACTGCCACTCATGCCGATGAACGTGGCCACGATGACGGCCATGAAGAAATAGCTTACGAGGTTCTTGTTGTTCATCACCGAATAGCCTTCGGGCGGGGCGTAGCGCGTGAGCATGGAGCATACTAACGCCAGGAGCGGGGCTTCGAGAAGTGCGATGCAGAGGTACTGCACGTTAGTAATCTTGGTGCTGAAGATGCGCTGCAAGAAGATGGCAAACTGCTTGAATGCCCCGGGCTTCTTCTGGTCGGAGGGTGGCACGTCGCTCACTGCCACCTCGGGCTGCTCGGGACGGTTCTTCAGGTATAGCTCATGCCATTCCTGCGGTGTCATCTTTCGCTTGTCCGACAGCTCGCCGCTGCTTTTCAATGCTTTCTCGTCGATGATGTTGAGGACAATCTCCGGGTTCACGTTGCCGCAGGTGGGGCAGGCGCTGGTCTCCGCGTCGGCATAGCAGGCCGCTTCCTTGAAGTAGGTGATGGCGTCGATGGGGTTGCCGTCGAACACGGGATAGCCTCCCTTGTCGAGCAGCCACAGGCGGTCGAAGAGCTTGTAGACATCGCTCGATGGCTGGTGTATGTTCACCACAATCAGTTTGCCCTTGAAAGTCTGCTCTTTCAGCAGGTTAATGACTTTCTCCGTGTCAGCCGACGAGAGTCCCGAGGTGGGCTCGTCGAGGAAGAGCACGGCTGGCTCGCGTATCAGCTCCAACGCGATGTTCAGGCGTTTGCGCTGACCGCCGGAAATGTATTTATTGATGGCCGAACCCACCTTCAGGTCTTTGGCTGCATCCAGTCCTAAGTCTTTCAGGGTCTTGATGACGCGGCGGTCAATCTCCTGCTCCGACATGCCCTCGAAGCAGAGCTTGGCGGTGTACCAGAGGTTCTGGTAGACGGTAAGCTCCTCAATCAGCAGGTCGTCCTGCGGCACAAAGCCGATGAGATCCTTGGCAGCGGGTTCAGAGATGTCGTGACCGTTGATGGTGATGCTTCCTTCCTGCGGCTTGATGGTTCCGTTCAGGATGGACAGCAGGGTGGTCTTTCCCGTGCCCGATCCGCCCATGATGGCCAGCAGCTCGCCGTTGTGCAGGGTGAAGCTCAGGTTATGCATGCCATTGTCGCTGCCGGGGAAGCGGAAGTTGATGTCGCGTCCGCAGAACGCTACTGCCTGCTTCTTGTTAATGCCCTTGCCAATGGCCTTCTTATGAGCCTCAAGGATGGTAGAGTAGTAGACGGGCTTGCCTGTCTTGCCTTTCAGCACACTGCTTTGCAGCCATACCTGATAGGCACCCGACAGGACGGGAACGTCGTTCAGCAGCACCGTGTCGTTGCCTGTATAGGTGAAGAGCAGTAGTCCGGAGTTGGGGTTGTACAGGGTCTTCAGCCTGCCGTCGGTTTCGTCTAACTGATGGAACAGCACGTGGCTCGTCTTCTTGTCATTGACGAAATCGGTAAAGTCCTTCAGTTGTTTGGCAGGAATAGCGAACTTCTTGGCCATGGTGTCGAACATGGCGGCGGTGCGCTCGCTTCTGTTGCCACAGAACTCCATGACGCGCAGAAGGAGTAGCGAAGCCTCCTGAGTCGTTATCTTTCCGTGGAGTGCGGAGCAGATGGATGTGACGGCGTCCTGTGCGTTCAGGTCGTCGGTCATCTCGTAAGCTCCCCGCATGTCGCTATAAAGATCCAAGTAGAGGTCAGTGTTCCTGATGCCGAAGTGATGGCGCAAGTAGCTGACCAACATGGCTTTTGCCCATGCCTCGTCTACTTGTTCTTCCTTGCCAAACAAAGCGAACAAGCTAAGAAAACTGGATAGGATAATATCAGTCATTGTTTCTTAGCACACATATTTATAGATTAGTCATCTAAAATTGTTTGCAAATATATGAAAAAAATCAGAGTACGGGCTTGTCAACATGGTTAAAAAGAATTAAAGCCGGTTTATTTGCGTCCGAAATCGGCTGGAACCTCGCCCCATTTGCCTGTCTCCCATTTCAGTATGGGGTTTCGGAAGTCATGGGTTTGCAGCCATCGTTCGGCCCGTTGAATGATTTCATACAGCTTTTCTGTCTGCGGCGTGCGCTCCAGTTTGGTCTTGCACTGGCGCTTGCGCACCCAGAGAATGGCATTGTAGCTGTCGGAGTAGATGGTCTTATTGTGGAGTCCCTGCTGCCAGCAGAGTGCCAGGGCATGTACGATGGCCAGGAACTCGCCGATGTTGTTAGTTCCGCGCATCGGCCCGAAGTGGAACACCCGTGTACCCGTCTGCAGGTCGATAGCCTGATATTCCATAGGGCCGGGGTTGCCCGAGCAGGCCGCATCGACCGCCCACGCATCGGCCCGTACTTCCATGGGTAGTGGAAGTACGGTGTCGTGTCGATAGTCAGGAGGATTCTGCATTACATTCTTTCTGGCACTTCGATGCCGAGCAGGCTCATGCCGTTCTTAATGATTTTAGCTACGTTGCGGGCAATGACGAGACGGGTCTGGCGCTTCTGCAGGTCGGGCTCGTTCAGGATGGAGTAGTCGTGGTAGAACTGGTTGAACAGCTTCGTCAGCTCATAGCAGTAGTTGGCAATGCCGCTGGGCGAGTAGTCCTTGCCTGCCTGCTCCACGGCGGCACCAAACTCGTTCATCTTCTGAATCAGCTCAATCTCCTTGTCGTTGAGTGAAGAGTGAAGAGTGAAGAGTGAAGAATTTGCTACCGCGTCAGAATCCTTGCTACCAGGTGCGGCAGCAAATTCTTCACTCTTCACTCTTAACTCTTCACTCTTTCTCAGGATGCTACGTATGCGGGCATGGGTGTACTGGATGAACGGCCCCGTGTTGCCGTTGAAGTCGATGCTCTCCTCGGGGTTGAACAGCATGTTCTTGCGTGCGTCTACCTTCAGGATGAAGTACTTCAGAGCACCTAAGCCCACGATGCGGGCTATCTCCTTCCGCTCTTCCTCGGTCATGTCGTCATACTTGCCCAACTCCATCGAGGTGTTATAGGCATTGTCTATCATGAGCTGCATCAGGTCGTCGGCATCGACCACCGTTCCCTCGCGGCTCTTCATCTTGCCGTTGGGCAGCTCCACCATGCCGTAAGAGAAGTGTACCAGCTCCTTGCCCCACTTGAAGCCCAGGCGGTCGAGCAGGATGGCGAGTACCTGGAAGTGGTAGTTCTGCTCGTTGCCCACGACGTAGATCATTTTGTCGATGGGGAAGTCCTCGTAGCGCATCTCGGCGGTGCCGATGTCCTGCGTCATGTAGACCGAGGTGCCGTCGCTGCGCAGCAACAGCTTCTGGTCGAGACCATCGCCTGTCAGGTTGGCCCATACGGAGCCGTCGTCGTGGCGTTCGAAGAGCCCCTTGGCCAGTCCCTCTTCCACCTTGGCCTTGCCCTTCAGGTAGGTCTGGCTCTCATAGTATATCTTGTCGAACTTCACGCCCATCATCCGATAGGTCTCGTCGAAGCCCGCATACACCCAGGCATTCATCTTCTCCCACAGGGCGCGCACCTCTGGGTCGCCCTGCTCCCATTTCACCAGCATCTCGTGGGCTTCCTTGATGAGCGGAGCCTCGTCCTTGGCACGCTTCTCGGCCTCTTCGGTGCCGATGCCTTGGGCCTCCAACTGTGCCTTCAGCTGGGCCACCTCCTCGCGGTAGTGCTTGTCGAAGGCCACGTAGTAGTCGCCGATGAGGTGGTCGCCCTTTTTGCCGCTGCTCTCGGGAGTCTCCCCGTTGCCCCACTTCTGCCAGGCCAGCATGCTCTTGCAGATGTGTATGCCGCGATCGTTCACGATGTTGGTCTTCACCACGCGGTTGCCGTTGGCCTCCATGATCTTGGCCAGCGACCAGCCTAACAGGTTATTGCGCACGTGGCCTAAGTGCAGCGGCTTGTTGGTGTTGGGGCTGCTGTACTCTATCATCACTAAGGGAGAAGTCATCTCAGGGGTCTTCATGCCGAAGTTTGCATCCTGGTCGATGGCTTCGAGCAGTTGCAGCCAGGCACCCTGGCCTATGCTGAGGTTCAGGAAGCCCTTCACCGCATTGAACTTCTCCACGGCGGCGCAGTGCTCCTGCATGTGTTGTCCTATCTCCTGTGCAGTCTGTTCAGGACTCTTGCGTGCAACTTTCACAAAGGGGAATACCACCAGTGTCAGGTTGCCCTCAAACTCGCTGCGTGTCTTTTGCAGCTGTAGCATTTTCTCGGTCGGCTCCATGCCGTACAGTGCCTTCACGGCCTCGCCGGCCGCCTGGCTTATCAGCGTCTCAATATTCATCGGTATACCTTTATTATATATATAATACAGATTTGTGGGTGCAAAGGTACGAATATAAAAGGAAATAACAAAGCCTGTGGCTACAAAAAAATGTGCAGCCACTGAGTGCTGCACATTTTCTTGTCTACTGTAGTTTCTGTTCTGGCTATTCTGCATCGGCCTGCGACACCAGGTCATCGGTGTTGATGGTGATAGTCTTGTTGTTCACAGTGATGACGATGCTGATGCTTACGTTGGGGTCGACTGTAGAGGTAACGGTGATAGTCGCCGTGCCGTTGCCTTTTGCAGAAATGAGTCCGTTCTCGTCGACCGTAGCCACGTTCTCGTCGGATGATGTCCAGACCACGCCCTTCATGTTGGTGGTGGTGGGCATGAAGATGGCGAAGAGCTGTAGGGTATCACCCACGGTGGCATAGCCCTCACCTGCCACAAGGCCCTGGGCGGCAAGGCCGATGGCTACGGGCGGTATGGCGTAGAACACAGAGGTGTAAGCTGTGCTGTACATTGACACGCCATCGTTCATTACCAGTGCGAAGGCATAGCCCTTGCTGGCCTCCATGCCCGAAGGTGTCACCTTCACGGCCAGTCGGCCATTGCCTTCATTGGTAACGCCGTTGATGGTAAGCTTGGCGTTGCTTGCAGCGCGCGTAACGGTCACTTCCTCGCCGATAAACGAGAGGTAGTTAGCATAGTTAGTAGCCAGTGCCGTTGCCACGGCCTCGGGCATTACACGGTAGTACACCGTGGTTTGCTTGCCTTCCGTCAGGGTCATCATGCCGTCGCTGTACTCAGGAATGTAGACGATGGACTGCACGCGGTCGCGCACCTTCTTGAACGTGTCCATCAGGGGTAGGGTGAAGGTGGTGCCGTCGGCAAGAGTAAAGGTGACCTCGGTCTCACCCACGTTGACGCTCTGGAAGAACGAGTCGCCTTGTTCTCCCTTTTCGCCTTTCTCACCTTTCTCACCTTGTTCTCCCTTCTCTCCCTTTTCGCCTTGGACGCCGGTCTCACCTTTATCGCCTTTGTCACCTTTCTCGCCTTGTTCTCCCTTCTCACCTTTTTCGCCTACGGCTTTGACACCAAGCGAAGCCCAGGTGTTGCCATTGTCAAGAGAGACCTCCCATTCGCTGGTGGTGGTGTTAATGCGCAGCTGTGGGGTGATTCCGTTGTCGCCTTTCTCGCCCTTTTCGCCTTTCTCACCTTGTTCACCCTTCTCGCCTTGTTCTCCCTTTTCGCCCTGTTCGCCTTGTTCTCCCTTGGCGCCGTCAAGGCCGTTGGCACGCACCATACTGCCATTGCTGTCGAGCATCCACTGTCCGTCTACAGTCCAGTACCAGTTGCCGTCGCTGAACTGCTTGACGCTGACTTGCGGCGAATGTCCGTCGTTTCCGTTCTGGCCGTTCTTGCCGTCGCGCACGGTGATGGTCTTGCCGTTCGACAGGGTTATCTCATATCCGTCGGCCGTGTTGGTCACTTTAGTAATGTAGCCAGCGGTTTTCTGTGCATTGATCACTTCCTGAATAGCCTTGATGTTGTCATTGGCGGCCTTCACGCTCTCTTCCAGCGCAGTCACACGCTTATCCATGTTATCCACCCGGTTGTTCAGGTCGTCAATGTCGTCCTGATAGCTGGAACATGCCATGGCCAACATGGCCATTGGCAGTACCATCATCTTGATGATTGATTTCTTGTACATATACTTATTAATAACTTATTACTAAAAAGTTGTTTGTTTACTAACGCTTCGACACGATGGTCTTCTTGCCATTCTTGATGATGAGACCTTTCTGCTGTCCGTTCTGTATGCGGCGGCCCAGCATGTCATAGCATACCTCTTCCTTCGTGTTGCTGTGAGCCGTGTTGATGCCATCGGCCGAACTGTCGAAGCTGAGGCGCAGTACAGGAGCATAGCTGCTCTGGCTGCCTGTCAGGTGCAGCACGGCTTTGCCGGCAGGCACTTTGATTTCCTCGCCTTCCAGTTTGATGGCATGGAACTCGTTGTTGCTCATCACGAAGTAGGCTCCTGGCTGGTAGTGCTTCTTCTCCACCACAGGCTCTAAGCAGTTGTCTGCCCCGTAGTCCTTGTGGTCGTCGGTGGTAATGGCCGTACCGCTGGCCATGCGTCCGCTGTAGGCCACGAGGTCGTAGCTCTCACCGGCAGTGCCTTCAAGCAGCACACCGTTGTTGGACTTCACCACGCGCTTACCGCCCATGTTAAGGTCTTCCTCACTGATGTTGCATACAGACACTTCCGAAGCATTTTTCTGCTGCACGGTAGCTATAGTTAGCTCAGCTGGAATGATGACATCCACACCAGTGCCTAATGTCCAGTAGTTATTGGCAGGCTTCACGGTGGTCATCACGAGATGAGCCTCATAGTTGGGCTTCAGGGTGGCCATCAGGGCATAGTCGTCGAGCAGGGCCAGAGTAGTGTGGATAGTGGCCAGGCGGGGGATGGCGTTACTGCCCACCGTGAGAGACTTCTCCGTGTCGGGCAAGAATACGTCGATTACGTCCTTGTCGGCAAAGGCGTTGTTGGCAATAGCAGCCACGTCATAGCCGCCCAACTGCTCTGGGATGTACACCTTCAGGCTCTTGTCCTCGTTGCCAGCAGGCACGTTCAACTTGTCGATGCTCACAGCATTTCCTCCCTCATCAAGCGTGGTTACCGTAGCAGTAGTGCCCTCGATGACTTCATCGTTCTCGTCGGTTACGACGATGGCAAACTTCAGCTCAGGTGTTTCGTTCTGCACAATCTCGAAGTCGGTACACACGCTGCCAGTGAAGTTGCTTTCCTCCTTGGCCGTCACAGTCACGGTGTATGTGCCCACTTCGGTGGCGGTATTGCCGCTCACGGTGTAGTCGGTGGCAGGCACGTCGAGCGTACCGGCCTTCACACTGGCGATGCTCACGCTCTGCTCACTACCATTGTAGTCCAGT
This sequence comes from uncultured Prevotellaceae bacterium, assembly GCA_900318815.1. Taxonomy (GTDB): domain Bacteria; phylum Bacteroidota; class Bacteroidia; order Bacteroidales; family Bacteroidaceae; genus Prevotella. The sequence continues at coordinate 88,286 of ONMA01000007.1, read as the reverse complement.
CTGGTCTGTACCAGCGTCACGCTGGTCAGTACGGCTTTGGCGATGGTGAAGGTGGCTGTCTGCGTTCCGCTGTAGTTGCCCATGCCAGTCACCACGACAGTTGCCGTTCCGGCGTTCACGTTGTTCTGGTAGACCACGGTGTAGTCAGTGTCCTCAGTCAATACCGTTGTGCCATCCATCACTGTGACGGTAGGCTTCTTCTCTGTACCGTCGTAGACGAACGATGCAGGAGTTATCGAGGAGATGACAAACGTTGAAGGTGCGCTGGCCACAATGCTCCACTGCGCCGTCGCGCTGCCAGTGAAGTTGCTTTCCTCCTTGGCCGTTACGGTCACGGTGTATGTGCCCACCTCAGTAGCGGTGTTGCCGCTCACGGTGTAGTCATTAGCGCCAACGACAAGTGACCCTGCCATAACGCTGGTCACGCTCACGGTCTGTGCGCTGCCCGTATAGGTCAGGTTGGTCTCGCTGAGCGTCACGCTGGTCAGCTGCGCCTTGTTCACTGTCAGCGTGCCGGCCACGAACGTGATGTCATAGTTAGCAGCGGTCAGCCCCTTCGGCGTGATGGCGTAGGTTCCCACGTTGCTGCCCTTGCTATAGTCGCAGTCGAAGGCGAGCGTGCCAGTAAGCACGGCAGCCGTCTCGTTGTTTACGAAGCCTGCATACGTGGCGGTGAACTCAGGGGTAGCCTCACCATAGTTGACCGTCATGTCCTCGGCAGTCACGGTGAGTGCTGCCTTACTGATGGTGAAGGTAGCTATTTTTGTGCCGTCATAGTTACCTTTGCCTGTTACTGTCACCTTGGCATTCGTGCTGGCATTGATGTTGTTGGAGTATGCTACGGTGTAGTCAGTGCCTTCCGTCAATACCTTTGAGCCATCCATTACTGTGACAGCAGGCTTCTTCTCCGTTCCGTCGTAGATGTATGAACTCTCAGCGAGGGTGATGGTGAAGTTGGCAGCCTTGGTTATCGTCAGCGTACCAGCCACGAACGTGATGTCATAGTTAGCAGCGGTCAGTCCCTTCGGCGTGATGGCGTAGTCACCAATGTTACTGCTTGGTGTGTAGTCGCAGTCGAAGGCGAGCGTGCCAGTAAGTACGGCAGCCGTCTCATTGTTCACGAAGCCTGCATACGTGGCGGTGAACTCAGGGGCAGCCTCACCATAGTTGACCGTCTTGTCCTCGGCGGTCACGGTGAGTGCAGCCTTAGCGATCGTCGCCGTGAGTGTAGCGGCAGCCACGTCGTTATGTGCTGCATCGCCCACAACCCTATAATATATGGTGTAGTTGCCTGCGTTGGTGGCTGTAGGTATAGTAGTAGAGTAGTTTGTTCCGTCGAGTGAATATTGCAGCTCGCCGCCTGTGGCGGTGCCGGCGTTCACCAACTCCTGAGCGGTGCCGTTGTAGGTCAGCGTCTTGGCTGTGGGGACGGTCATACTGGGAGCAGTCTTTACAGCCACCTGCATGGTGATGTCTTCCGAAGCAATGTCTGCGGAACTTGCAGTAGTTGAGTGAATGCCAGTCAGGGTCAAGGTTCCATCAGCTGCGAAGGCATCCGAGGCTGTCAGCGTCAGTGTGAAGAGCTGCCCTGCATGCCCGTTGATTCCAACGGCATCGATATACAGGATATTGCCCGTTTCGCTGTTGTAGAGTGGTGTACTATTCAGCAAGGCGCCCTTTCCTATAGTGGCGGTGATGTTGTCAGGAAGGGTTAGCGTACACTGGAATCCCGTCAGGTCAGTATCGCTTGTCAAGTTCACGTCGACCGTAGTGGACTCACCTGCACCCAGATATACTTTTGCTGTGACGAAACTCATGGTCACGTTGCCAGCTTGTCCCACCGTCACTGGCAGTACGATGTCGGCGTGTGCGTAATCTTTTGATTCGGATGTCGTTGCGTGGATATTGCTAACGGTCAGAGTGCCCGATCCAGTAAAGTTGCTGTTCGCCTTCAGACTGACGGTGAAGACGGTGCCCTCATTGCCCGTGATATTCCCGATATGTAGAATGTTGTTGGTTTCAGATGAGTAGTACCATCCATACGTCATGCGTTCTCCCTTGGTGACCCCCGTGATGGTCAGACCGTCTGAAACGCTGAGAGAACTCTGGAGACCCGTCAGCGACATGCCATTTTCCATTTGCACTTCCACTTGCTTCTCTTCGCCGGCCTTCATGGTTAAGGTAGCGGGACTGAAGCTGAAGACGAGTTTCTCTTCATCGGTTGTTTCGCGTGTTACGGTGGCATTGCCTGTCTGGCAGGTTCTCTTTGTGTTGTCATTTTGAGAGGCCGTGAAATCTCTCACGATGATGGTGCTGGTAGCAGCCAGCGTGCTGGAAGCTGCCACTTTAATATATCCTACTGCACCTTCTCCGGGAGTGATGGTGACATACGACATGACAAGGACTTTCTTGGTAGCGTTCGGACTGAATGATGTGTTGGTAACACCACGCTCACCATTCGGCGATATGTATTTTACCGCAGTTCCAAGTCCCTCATTCTGATTTACTACCGTCAAGCCCTCTGGTATTTCGATATATCCTTCGATGTATCTGGTGTTTTCTGCATCGGTGTCGAAGTTCACGGCAATCGTCTTTGTTTCGCCAGGCTTGATGCTGAAGTCGCTGATGTACACCTTATCAGCGGCAGCGACCATCAATGTCTGGAAAAGCATAACGGCCAGCAATACCAGCCGGTTTCCAAACTTTCTCTTTATGATATGAATCATGCTCATATTCGCTTTTAGTGTTTGTTGTTTTGATATGGAAAAAGTTAGGGGAGTGAGTGATGACTCCCCTAACTTCTATATCAGTGTGTTTACTTCAGTACGACTTTCTTGCCGTTCAAGATGACAAGTCCCTTTTGGCCATTGACCTTGCGTCCGTTCAGGTCATAGCAGTTCTCAATGGTCTGTCCATTGGTAATAGCCTTGATGCCGGTAATCTCACTGTCGTAGACGGCAATTGATTGAGCCTGTGCGTTGGTGAGTACTACATTTTCGAAGCGCACGCTGCCTTCACCCTGTACGTCAACATAAACCACTTCACCCTCGGCTGTTAGCTCGCTATTCAGCATGCCTAAGATTCGGTGTGTTCCGTTCCTTAGGTTATTGCTGCGCAGTATGGTGGTATTGTTCACGAGTTGCTCGCTAATCACCATCGCACTCTGGGTTGTCACCACATCCATCTGCAGGCCAGTGATGCTGATGCCTCCGTGCAGGCTGATGGTGTAGCGGGTGATTCCATTGCCCATGCTGGCAGACTGGATGCTCATGAGAGCTTCCTTGGCTACCTCTGTTTCGTAGAGGCGTACACCATCCGTTTTGTCCGATCCGTCGGCATTCTGTCCTACGGCCAGATTCATGGCTGCCTGTACGTCGGCTACGGTGATGATGCCGTCGGCATTGGCATCGTAGCGGAAGAATTCTGTGCTGTTCGGGTCGGTAGGCAGGTTACCGCTCAGAATGTCATCGATGAGCTTAGTCACATCGTCGGCAGTCACTTCGCCCGAACCAGTCACGTCGCCACGGATGGGAGTGGTGCTCTGTGCCTCCTGTTCGCGCTGTGCGGCGAGGTCAGCCTGTAGCTTAGTAATGATGGCATCCACGGCAGCCTTGTTCTCAGCGAGGGTCTTGCTCTCGTCGTATGTCAGGGCATCGATAGCCTCCTTGGCATCAGTGATAATCTTCTGAGCGGGGCGGCGAGCGCATCTGCCAATGGAGCGATGATGGCATCCACGGCAGCCTTGTTCTCAGCGAGGGTCTTGCTCTCGTCGTATGTCAGGGCATCGATAGCATCCTTGGCATCAGTGATAATCTTCTGAGCGGCCTCGCTGTCTCCCTCCTTGGCCATTGCGTCGGCGGCAGCTTCCTTCTCGGTCTTGTAAGCTTCGAAGGCAGCCTTGTCGGCAGCAAGCTGGTCAGCGGCACGCTGGGCAGCAAGAGCATCTGCCAATGGAGCGATGATGGCATCCACAGCGGCCTTGTTCTCAGCGAGGGTCTTGCTCTCGTCGTAGGTCAGGGCATCGATAGCGGCCTTGGCGGCGAGCGCATCTGCCAATGGAGCGATGATGGCATCCACGGCAGCCTTGTTCTCAGCGAGGGTCTTGCTCTCGTCGTATGTCAGGGCATCGATAGCGGCCTTGGCATCAGTGATAATCTTCTGAGCGGCCTCGCTGTCACCTTCCTGTGCTAATGCGTCGGCGGCGGCTTTCTGTGTGTCCTTGTAGTCGTTGAAGATATCCTTGCTGATGTCTTTGACATTGATGGTTACATTGTCCAAATCAATGCTCGTGGAAGCATCCGACGTGGAAAGGGCTATCTCGTCGAGAACAATAGTACCCGATCCTGCAAACGTTTCCGATGCTGTCAGTTTGATGGTAAAGAGTACACCGTCATTGCCACTGATAGCACCCACCTTAAATATATTTCCTGAAGCGGCAGAATAACTGATTTTGCCGGTTGTGCGATTGCCAGGAATAATCTCAGCGGTGATGCCATCAGGCAAGGTCAGATGAGCAGAAAATCCTTCCAGTTCGTTGGTCTCATTGGTCAGCGTGACAGCCACTTCGGCTGTAAGTCCAGGAGCCAGGGAAACCTCGGTAAGATCGGCAGACATCGAGTTGACTTCTGGAGCAGCGGCAGCAACGTTAATAACCACATTGTCCAGATCAATACTTGAAGAAGCATCGGATGTGGAAAGGGCAATCTCATCGAGAACGATGGTGGCAGGAGCCACGAACGAGCTTGCAGCAGTGAGTTTGATGGTAAAGAGTACACCGTCATTACCACTGATAGTACCCACCTTAAATATATTTCCTGAAGTGGCAGAATAATTAATTTTGCCAGTTGTACGACTGCCAGGAACAATCTCAGCGGTGATGCCATCAGGCAAGGTCAGGTGTGCAGAAAAACCTTCCAGTTCGTTGGTTTCATTGGCCAGCGAGATGGCTGCCTCTGCTGTACCGCCTGGGGCAAGGCTAATTTCTGTAGGATCGGCTGTCATGATGTTGACTTCGCCAGCTGCGGCAGCGCATGTGACGGTAGCATCCTGTGTGGTAACCGTGCTTACGGGTTTCGTAGAGAGGTCGGTTATCTGTATCACCGACGAGGGAGCCAATGCCGTAGTGGCAGTTACCTTAAAGGTTGCGACAGCTCCGGTATTACCTGTGAAAGGATCGCCAGAAGTGGATACAATACTGAACTTGCCTGTCGTGCCGTTCAGCTGTGCATTAAAGCCCTCTGCACGGTTTTCGTCTGCCTTTGCGTTCTTGTTTTTACCATAAGCATTCTTCACGATTGTCAGTCCCTCCGGCAGGTTGATAGTTCCCTGTAGGAAAATGACGTCGGTAGCATCCGTGTCGAAGTTAATGGCAATCTCTTTCTCTTCACCAGCCTCGATGCTGAAGTCACTGATATACACCTTATTGTCGGCAGCAGCCGTGAGGTACCCCACAACGAGCAGCGTCAACAATGCCATCAGTTTTGAGTACATATTTTTCATGTAGTTCTTCATACGATAAAAGATAAATACTTGTTGTCTGTTTTTATGATGAGAGTGCGTAGCCACTGCGTACAGCACCACGCACTCTCCATGGTAGAATGAGACTGATTTACTTCACCAGAACTTTCTTGGTAGAGCCATTCTTGCTGCGGATGATGTTGAGGCCCTTCTTCTGGCCGCTTATCATCTTACCGCTCAGGTCATAGCTGTTTTCAATGGCCGACTGAGCATTAGCAACGGCATTGATACCAGTGATGCTTCCCATGTTGAAGTCAATGGCGCGTGCCGAATTGGTAGCCAGTACCACATCCTTGAATTGTACCTGACCATTGCCCTCTACTTCGAAGGAAACAATCGTGCCGTTCTGCATATCGCCAAAGCCAATCACGCGGTGTGTGTTGCTCAAGTCGTTAGAACGAATGGCCAGACCGTTTGCGTTCTCAGCCACTACGCGGGTAGCCTCGGGAAGAACGATGTCCATCTGGAAGGCACGGTAGTCAGCGGTACTCGCCAGAACGATGTCTAAACGGGTATTGCCGTTGCTCATCATTGTGGTCAGTACGTTCAGTGTACCTGCTTCAAACTCTTCTGCAGAACGGGATGCGTCAGCAGGGTCAGAGCCGTCAATGTTCAGTCCCAACGAGAGATTCTGGATGGCAATCATGTCAGCGATGTTAATCTTGCCGTCGCCGTTCACGTCGTAAAGGTCAAAGTTGTCCTCGCCCTTCTTAGGATAGTTGCCGGAAAGGAAGTCTTCCTGGAACTGGAGGAGGTCGTCAGCGTCCACTTCGCCCGAGCCAGTGATGTCACCAGGAACGACGGTGGGCACGTTTTCGTAAGCCTCCTCGGCAAGTACAATAGCGTTCAGAGCAGCAGCAATGGCATCCTCTGCAGCTGTGATGGCAGTTGCTAAGGCTTCCTTGTTGTCGGTTGCGAGCTTGCCCTCGGCAATCTTAGCCTCTACGGCAGCGATGGCATCGTTGGCAGCGGCGATAGCCTCCTCGGCAGCGGCAACAGCAGCCTTCACATCCTCGTTGTCACTGGCTTTGACTTCATCCGAAATGGTCAGAGCCGTAGCAGCATTCTTCAGCCATGCCAACTCCTGGTTAGCAGCTTCAAGAGCGGCGGCTTCGGCAGCAGCGGCTTCCTTGGCGGCTTTGGCGGCAGCCAAGTCGTTGGCCAGTTTCTCCGTGTCGGCAGCGACGGTGTTCACAGGCAGCACGCTTTCTGCTGTCAGTTCGGTGTTGCTGTTCTGCTCAGCTAACCATGAGGTCAGGTTGTTGATGGCATTCTGAATACTCGTTTTGGTGGCAGACAGCGTAGCGAAGTCAGCCTCCAGCATATCCTCGGCTTTGATTTCAATGGCATCGAGGGCTGCCTGCAATGCGGCAATCTCGTCTGTCAGCTTTTTGAATGCGTCTGCATTAGCCTTGTATTTGTCAGCGTTGGTCTTCAGCTGGTCAATCTCCTGTCCGATGGCGTTGGCTTCTGTCGTTACGTCGGCCACGTTCAGGGTGCCAGCGAGATAAGCATTCCCGACATTCTCCGTCAGCGTGTTAATCTTCGTCTGAATGCTGTTGATGGTAGCTTCGAAGGCAGCAATCGTTGTCTCGTCGATAGCGGCCTTCGTGTCATCTAACTTCTTCTGCAATTCGCTGATGATGGCATCGGCCTGGGCTTTGGCCACCTTGTCGAGTGCTTTCAGTGTCATGTTGATAGAGGCAGGCGTGATGCGCTGTGCGCTTGAATTGGTCACCACGATGTTGCTCAACTGCAGTTGGGCATCGGCCTCAAAAGTATCGTCGGCAGTCAACTTGATGGTGAACAAAGTTCCATCGTTGCCCGTGATACCGCCATAGTAGAGAATATAGCCTGTTGCCGTGTTGTAGTTGAAGATGTTGCCACCAATGCGGTCGCTGCGCGTCAGTTCAGCGGTAACGCCGGCAGGCAGCAGCAGGGTTGCGTTGAAGCCCATGAGGCCGCTGGCCTCATTCGTCATGTTGACGGCAACCTCAGTAGTTTGTCCGGGAATGAGAACAATCTCTGTGGGATTGAATAAGAACACGGTATTGGCATCGCCGGCAGTGCTGCTGTCAAGCACGTTAATGCTAAGAGTGATGTCGCTGGTAGTATAGCGTTCGGCTGCAGGTGTAGTTGCTACGATGTCCTTAAAGTTGATAGTGGCTACGCCCGAATAGTCGGCTGCGGCTTCGACTGTTACGGTGAACACTGTTCCCTCGTTGCCCGAGATATTACCAAAGAACATGTAGGTACCTGTTGTGGCATCGAAGTTGTTCACTACAGGAGAAAGACGGCTGCTTACAGCCACCGACTTCACACTGACACCTGTTGAAGCAACGAATGTGCCCTGAATACCTGTGAAGTTGCCGTTGTTAGTCATCTGGATTTCCACGTCCTTGGTCTCACCGGCATTGATGCTGATGCTGGGTGTGGCAAATGAAATGGCGTATGACAGTGCTGTAGGGTCATCAGGATTATCGCTGCCATTGCCCGTGCAGGTAACGGTGGCATTTTCGGTCGTTGCGTCCTCGTATGTTCCATCGACATGCTTCACCTTGAAGTCTCTCAAAGTGATGGTGGTGGTAGCAGCCAGATTAGTGGCAGCTTTTACTTTCACGTAGGCAACAGGACCTTCAGCCCCTTGGACAGTGGGTCCCATGCTCATCATCTTGAAGAGTTTTGTATCAGGAGCATACTGGGCTAAGAAACCTGCGGTGCGTGTGTCATCCACCTTTACACGGGCGTTGGTGCCATAGCCGTTGTCGACGATGGTCAGTCCCGTAGGCATCTCAATATAGCCTTCAATCTGCTTGACGTCGACGGCGTCCATGTCCAGATTGATGGCTATTTCCTTCTGTTCACCAGCTGCAATGCTAAAGTCGCTGATATAGAACTTGGGGGCTGCCGTGGCGGCTACCTGTCCCAACATCACCATCAGCAGCAGTGCAACGGCTTTGCGGAGTGATGATATTTCCTTCATCATAATAGAATAGGATTAAGTCTTTTCTGAATATTTAAGGAAAGAACGTGTGCGCGGATGTTTTTGCGGACATTCCGCGCACACGATTCACAGAGTCAGCCAGTTAGTGGCCTTTATTATTATTTTACAACTTTCTTTGTCGTGCCATCGTTGCTGCGGATGATGTTCAGACCCTTCTTCATGCCCTTCATCATCTTGCCGCCCAGGTCGTAGAAGATATTGCTGTTCTGGTTGGCCTCGTTCACGGCGTTGATGCCCGTGGTGCCGCCCAACTGGAACTTCACTGACTTGGCGTCGATGGTGCTGAAGATAACGTTGTCGAAGGCAATATTGCCCTGGCCCTCAACGTCGATGGTGAGGACGTTGCCATTCGTCATCTGGCCGTAGCCCACGATGCGGTGCTTCGTGGTGGTCTGGTCCTTAGAGGCGATGGTAAGCAAGTTGCCGTTCTCAGCCACGACCTTCATGCCCTCACTCAGCATAACGTCCATCTGGAAGGCGCGATATTCGGCAGTGCTGTTCAGGTCAATCGTCAGGCGGGTTACGCCATTCTCCAACTGCTGGCTCTGCAAGGTCAGGCTGCCTGCGTCGAAGCTCGACTCGCCCATCATGCGGGAAGGAGCCGACCCCTTGGTAGAGCCGTCGGGGTTCAGACCCATAGTCATGTTCATAATGGCCTGTAAGTCGGCTACGTCGATGAAGCCGTCGCTGTTGGCATCATAGCTTGCAAATGCTGCGTCGCCTGTTGCGGGAACATTGCCACTGAGCAAATCCTCAACGAACTTGTCGAAGTCATCGTCGGAAACTACGCCAGTGCCAGTGATGTCGCCAGGAACTACAACGGGCTCTTCCTCTATCTTCAAGCTCTCAATGTAACTATTCAGATCGTCAATATCGCTCTGAATCATTCGCACCTTGGCAGTAGAATAAATAGAATTCTTTCCGTTCTGCATCAGATACTCGTAAGAGGTAATAACAGCTGCAGAAGTAGTAGGATCGATTGGATTACCACTTGTATTAAGCACGTAATCCTGCATCTTGGCATCCTCAATCTCCTGTACGAGACCCTTGACACTGCCGTCGGCTTTACCATTGATAGCCTCATCGATAGCTTTCTTCATGCCGTCCATTACCTTCCAGTCGGCCAGCGTGTAGTTCTCTGCATCGTAGCTAATAGCATCGAGCTGAGCCTGCAACTCGGCGGCCTGAGCGGTCAGCTCGCGGTTGGCTGCGGTGTTCTTGATGTCGTAGAGGGCTTCGGTCACTTCGGCGCTCAGATTGTAAACCTGAAACGCCAGGCCACCATAACCCTTGAATGTCAAGTCGTACTCCTTGACACCATTCTCCTTGGCTTCCTCGATAGCATCCTGTAAGTCGCTTACCTTATTTCTCAACTGAGTCAGTTTGTTGACAAATGCAGCAGCCTGTGCCGTCTTGGTCGTGGTGTTGTAGTCCAGTTCCTCCTCTGCGTCGTCAATTGCCTCGTTGATAGACTTGATGGACGGAGTTCCATTTTCAAGCAGATCCTTATATGCCGTCTCTGTCTGTTCGATAACCCACTGGATGTTCTTCTTATTGGCGTCAGCCTGTGCCTTGATGGCTTTGGCCATCTGCTGAGCAGCGGCAATCTTGTCAGAAATGTTGTTCTGATAGTATGCCAGTTGGTCTGCCTTGTCTGCCATTTCCTGCTCGATGGCAGCAATGGCAGCATTCAGTTGCTCAATCTCGTCGCTCAGGTCTTCATTCGTCCAGCCATAGGGAGTAAAGTCGGCGTATGACAGTTCTTCTTCAGTGTAGTCAGCAGCATTGAAGGTACCCTTCAGCTCATTGAGTTCCTCGGTCAGCTCGGTCAACGCTGCGGCGTTAGCAACGCCAGCCTGGTAGTTGGCTTCGAGCAGGAGCGTCATCTCGTCGGCAATTCTCTTCTGGATGGCCAGAAGCTTGGCTGCGGTGTTCGATGTGGCTGAGTTGCTGAAGTCTGCCTTGATACCCTCGATGACAGCCTTTGCAGCCTCTGCGGCTGAAATGTCCACCAAGTCAGTAGCGGCATACTTGTTGTACTCTGCCTCCAGTTCCTCTATATTGGTCTGCAGGGCAGCTTTCTCTTTTTTATACAATTCACTGGTCTTGTTGTCCTGAGCAATGATGTAATTGATATAGCTCTTGATTCCACTTAATTCAACTTTAACATCATCGGCATTATCTTTCTTCAGGATACCCTGATCATACATTGGCTTGTAGGTATCATACCAGCCATTGACTTGTGACAGGCAACCGTCAAGATAATTCTGCTGAATCTGTCCTGCGACCACATATTCCTTGATGGCTGCAATAGCAGCATCAATGGCCTGCTTGGCTTGTGCAGTATAGTCCTGAATGCGTGGCCATGCCTCGTTGTTTGCCTTGATGGTCTCATAGATATTGTTGCCACCATCCTTGTAGTCGACGAGTTTATCCTGAATGATGTTAAACTGGGAATCACTAAGCGAACCAGCTGCAACACTACTATTATATCTCCTACGTGCCTCTCCGACATAGTTATCAGCCTCCGACTCAAATGCACTCAGGTTCTCAGGATCGTCAGCAAGGTATTGCTTACCCTTTTCAACGTAAGCCTCTGCCAAGGCGATGTCGGCATTAAGTTTCGTACACATGGCAGCAAACTTGGCAGCAACCAGTTGGTCAGCCAGATCTTCAAGTGCAGCGAAGGCGGCATCGATTTCAGGAATGAGGCCAGCTGCTACAGCATCCTTAGCGGCTACGAGCTTGTTGGTCTGCTCCTCAACGGCTTTCTTGGCATCAGCATCACTAATCTTTTTACCTTTATATCCATTCAAAGCCTTGAGTTCGTCAACGGCTTTGTTAATATCAGTCTCAAAACCAGTTATCTGCGAAGCGGTCTCGGCTGCAATGGCAGCACGGATAGCTGTCATGAAGCTCTCGCGAGCGCCAATCAAGTTCTTGATGTCGGCTCTAATAGCGTTCACGTATGCAGAGTCCTTGTCGAACACATCGGGCGATACCGTGTTGCCGCGCTCTGCTACAGCGTTCAGATACTTGTTGTTGACCACCTCTACGAAAGAGGACTTAACAGAGGCAGTGCCAATAAAGTCATACTTATAGAGTGCATCGTTAAATGTATTGTACTCATTCTCTACGGTCTTCAACGAAGTGGTAAGCACAGTGCTGGTCGGATTCTTGAACATCTTCAGCGTGTCGGTGTCCAGATCGTACTCCTTAGCAGCAACATCAACGGCGGCCTTAATCACTGCCAGCATATTGGTGTTGTCGGCCTCAATGCGGGCATTGTAGTTCTCAGGATTCAGCGACTCAGCCTCAATGGCATTGATAGCGGCCTTGATGTCGGCCAGCTCTTGGATGCGGTCGTTGTTAGGCAGGCCGATGGCTTTGTAGTTGGCCTCAAAGTCGGTCTTGTTCTGGTTCAGCAAGTCTAACTGAGCCTTCAGCTGCTGCTGGAATCCTTCGCGTGCCGAAGATTCGTCGAACTTGGCAATGTCGGTAGATACGGTTGTCCACAGTGTCTTAACGACAGTCCACTCAGCCACCAATGCGTCGTAGGAGGTCTTGTTGGCCGTGGCCTTTGCCTCTAAGCCTGCAGCGAAGTCGCTCACAGTCTTTAGGAGGGCATCAACCTTGCTGGCATTGCTCACCATCGTGCCGTTCTTATAGTATGTTTTTGCGTTGTTCTTGGCATTGTCGATGTTTGTCTGCTGGGCCTTGACGAAATTTTGATCCTTATAGTCGGCATTGGCTACGTCAGCGGTATTGGCGGCTGCGATGGCATCGTCGAGGGCTTTCTGCGTAACATCAAACTTACCTGTTGTGCCAGTCACATACTCCTGATACTTGTCGTAGTTGGCCGTGCAAGCCTCAGCGTTGGCCTTGGCATTGTCAATGCGAGTCTTCAGGGCAGCAATCCTCTGCTCGTAGGCAGCCTGCTTCTGGTCGAGTTCCTCGTTTGCACGGTCGGCAGTAATATCATCCTTCAGCTTCTGGATGTCATTGACCAGCGTGGTATTCATTTCCTTGTTGACATTCTTGACTGGAGTGACAGCGCCGTCGGCCAGTGCAGTGGCATTGTTAACCAGGGCGTCGTTGGTGATGTTGTCAGCATAATACTTGTCAAGGTTGCCGTCTGCACCGCTACCGGGAGCAGTATCATAGATGGCCTTTTCAAGGGCAGCCTGAACTGTATTATTGGCGTTCACCTTGTTTTCTGCCTGCTGGGCCACGGTGAGCAGCTCGTCGAGCTTGGTGCGGATGCTGGCAATCTTGGACTGGATGTCGGCCAGCTGTTCGGCATTGGCTGCATCAATGGCAGTTTTGGCTGCAGTCTTGTCGAGGCCGTAAAGCGTACTGGCTTCTTCTGTTACGATGTCGTCCTTAGCCTTCTTGATTGCAGGGAAGCTCAGTCCATACTTGGTGGCATCACCATCCACGGAGTTGATGTCATCAACCAGCTTGTCGTAGCTCTCGGAGATGGCTGCGAGCATGGCAGCCTTCATGGCAGCTTCGAGTGCATCGTTGTCGGCTTCGTAGTTGGCATTAATGGCTGCAATGTCGGTAGCAATAGATGCATCCATCGCTACGGCCTTCATGGCGGTGGCGTGTGGGTAGTCCGTCTTAGCCTTTGCAGCAGCAATTTGTGCCCAGACTTTGTCAATCTTACTCTGGATGGCTGCTATCTGGTCCTTGTAGTTGTAGCTGATGTCCTCGTAGATAGCAAGATTCTTCACGTTGTTATCGGCTGCGTTAAGGTCTTGCTGCATCTTCTTTAGGCCGGTGGTTGCATTATTCACAACCAGGTCAAAATTGTTACGAGCTGCTTTAGCTTCAGTGTCGTACTTCGTCCTTGCTGTGTTAATAGAACTTAATGTTGTCGGAAGCGTAGAGCTATAGAATATTTTATTATGCTTGGTGATGTCTGTCTTACCCGAGTTTTCAGCGGCTTGAGCGGCTGCCTTCAGATCGCTAATAGCCTTATTAATACTATTAATAGTAGCAGTGAAATAGCCTTTCACCAACTCATCATCATACTTATAATTTGCAACAGTGCTCTGAGTTCTAGCCCAGTCTTCGTCAAGCAGCTCCAGCAAATTGTTAGCGTAGGTTATGTTATTCACGCGCTGGGTGTACGGCCTGGCAGTGTTGTCAAAATCAGCTATGGCAGTATTGGCCGCTGCCACAAGGCTGGTCAGGTCAAGTGCAGCCATGGTCGTGCTGATGTCTCCCTGGGCTGTAGTCACATTGGCAGCCTCGATAGCATCCTTTACTGCCTGTACGGCTGCTTCGGCTGCTGCCAGCTTGGCTGCCACCTGGCTCACTGTGAGTACGTTAGGATGATTTCCTTTCGTAAAAGCCAGATAGCTGCTTACGGTCTCATACTGAGCATCAGCTGCGTCAAGCTGGGCTTTAGTAGTACTATACTTACCAAGGACAGACCGCATTTCAGCCACAGCTGCATCTACATTGGCTTTCAGCGTGGTCTGTTTCTCAACGCTCTTGATAGCATCGTGGTAGGCTTCATTGTCCCTCTCTGCCTGGGTCACCTTTTGCATGGCGAGGCTAAGCTCTTTCTGAGCAGCAGCAAGGATATTCTTATAGCGGTCGTTGGCTAACAAATCCTGCAGCTGATTGTTTACGTCTGTATAGATAGCGTAGGCACTGCCGTAGGTGAGACCGTCGGACTGCGGCCACTGTGTAGCGTAGGCATTTTCGCCGTTGATGTAGTCCTTTACGTCGTTATAAGCACTGTCGTTGTCAGCAGCAGTTTGATTGGCCGTGCGAATCTTGTCTTTCAGGTCTGTGTTGTCTGTGTCATTGCCGTTGTCAATTCTCTTGAGCAAATCCTGATAGGCTTTGTCGTCGACAATGATGTTGGTCTCGAAGAGGTTGATGTCACGTACAATACCATCATAGATGGCCTTCACGATTTTCTTCACATCCTCGCTCTCTCCGTCGTAGACGGCCGACAGCTTGGCTCTCATGTCAGCCACATACCAGGCATTCACGGCCTGGGCAGCATCAGCCTTCAGGGCGTTAATCTCACCAATGAGGGCGTTAGTGGCATCATTGCCATACAAGGCATACTTCACGTAGACGTCCGTATAGTTACCGGCGGCATCGGGGTTGAGGCCAGCAGCCTTGATTTCCTCAATTTTCTTCTCAATGACCTCGGCGCGAGCCAGCAGTTCTGTCTCTCCTTCGATATTCTCCCCATATCCAGAAGTAATCTGGTTGATGAGCGAGGACACCTTAATCAGGGCATCGTTGAAGTAATTGTAGGAAGCCTCGAAGTCATAGTTCAACATCAGCTTCACGTCGGTCACTTGGAACGACTTGCTCTCTGCGCTGGCGATGGTAATCTCGACGTTCTGCTCAACAGCGAGTTCGAACTCGAGCGTGGCAGTGGTCGATGCGGCAGGAATCTCTTTTGTAGTGCCTGCAAAGGTCACTTCCAAAGCACAGTCGGTAGACACCAGATTGGCAATGGAAAGGATGTACTTACCAGGCTTCAATGTGCCAATGTTCTGAGCAATGGCAGCATTTTCTGCTACAAGGATTGTACCTTCCGAAACGGTGGGGTTGCCCAACCAATTGTCGCTGCTCAGTTGCTGAGCGCTGGGAAGGTTCACATCAACTGGGGCAGCGTTGGCCATACCTGGCATGGCAGCTGCTGCCATCAATGAGTAAGCTAATTTTTTTCTCATAACTTTTTAAATTTTGATTAAAAATATGATTAATGAAATCTTTTCTTCTACTCTATCTTGTTTTTTGCTTTAACTATGCTTTATACTATATAACATGTTCTTGCGCGGTTTAACCGATTAAGGTCTTTGCTTGCCTGCCGATGCATGCCCGTGCGTAAACATTTATCGGTTGCAAATGTAGTGTTTTTTGTAATTAGGACGGCACATTTTTGGGCTACTTTTCGTGAACTGCTGGGATTTATTCGTGAAACTAAGTCTTTTGTTGAATGTCTTTGTACACGTAGTGGTAGGGGAAACAAATTGGCACTAATGTGCAAAAATGACTCCGATGGGGAAACAAATGGGCACTAATGTGCAAAAACGACTCTGTGGGGAAACAAATGGGCACTAATGAGCAAAAACGACTCTGTGGGGGGAAACAAATGGGCACTAATGAGCAAAAATGACTCGTGCGATTGATAGATTGAAAGACGCTGAAAGCGTCACCTCTCAATAGCCGTGGGTCGGTACGACCTACGGATAGAACGTAAGAAGGTACATCGGCCCTAACGGGGTCGCCTCTCTGTTCTGGCGGGAGGGACGTCCGTGAGTATTGGGCGACCCCTTTAGGGTCGATGTCGCTTGCATCTTTCATCCGGGGGTGCTGCGCACACCCCGGCTATTGAGAGGTGATGCTTTCAGCGTCTTTCAACCGCAACAGGTCTTCTTTTTTTTACGAGTAACAGGCCATCCTATATACAAGGAATTTTCTCAAAAAGGGTGACAGGGTGACAGAATGCCGATAAACAGGGCGTTTGCACCCTTTTTCGAGGGTGACAAGGGTGACAGAAGGGTGACAGGATAAAAGAGGAAGTAAACCAGACGTGGCTCAATTCTCGAGAGAATTGAGCAGCAAGTATGCTGTTTAGCAAAGGCAAAGATATTCTTTACGCCTCAATTCTCTCGAGAATTTAAGTGTAGACAGGCATGATTCTTACTGGAAGTACCGTGGATGTCGCAAGATTAAAATATAACTTATCACTCGCATCTTTCATCTGGGGGTGCTATGCACACACCAGCTATTGAAAGGTGACGCTTTGCTATTCGTTATTACCTTATCGGGTATAAATGTGGCAAATAACGTTAAAATTATACCCTTTCGGAGTCTTTTGCTTGCGTATCTCAGGTTTTATTGCTAAATTGCGCCCGAAAAGGTATAAACGATATGACAGAGACGTTACTTTCATCTACGATCAAACAGTTGCGCAAGGAATGTCACCTGACGCAACAGGACCTCGCCTTCAAGTCGGGCGTAGGTCTCCGCTTCGTTCGCGAGCTGGAACAGGGTAAGCCTACTGTCCGCATGGACAAAGTGAATCAAGTGCTTGAACTGTTTAATCTTCAGCTGGGTCCTGTGCCGATGGAAAGGAGGACTGACTGATGAGACAGTTCAAGGAGCTTATCTGCAAGAGAATTGACACTTTAGCAGGGGAAACAAATGGGCACTAATGGGGGGTAAATGACTTTGAAGGGGAAACAAATTGGCACAAATGAGGGAAAAAGACTCTGAAGAATTTTCATAAAAGAATTGCGTGCTGTTGCGATTGAAAGACGCTGAAAGCGTCACCTCTCAGTAGCCGTAGTGTCCGAAGGACCTACGGATGACGGGGAAAGATAGAAGAGCACGCTGAAAGCGTGCCCCAATGGTGCAATGGGCGACCCCTTCTGGGTCGATGTACTTTCTCGCGTTCTATCCGTAGGTCGTTCCGACCTACGGCTATTGAAAGGTGACGCTTTCAGCGTCTTTCGACCGTACAGCACGTATTTTTTCAAATTAAGCCATTTTTTTCAAATGCTATGTCTTGTTGGACTGGATGAGATTGGAGAGTCCTCGGAGGACTGGCTTTGAGACGTTCAGGTTGGCACTCTTTCCCAAGAGGTCGACCAGGGTTAAGGTGCCCTTGACAAAGTTGATGTAGCCTATGCGGTCGAGGTTGATGAGGTACTTACGGCCTAAGCGCATCAGGTGACGCGGATTGCCGGCATGGACGGTGCAAGCCTTCTCTACGGCAGAAAGACCGTAGGGCACCAAGAAATGCTGGTCGACACCATAATATATATGTGTGTAGTGGTCGTCGGCCTCCATGTAGAACACATTACTAAGTTTTATGACAAACAACTCGTCACGGCCACTGAGGAATGCATTGTCGGTTTGCTCACTTTGTTCCATCATAATTCATTCGCACCCATGTCTGTGATCTGTTGAACGTTCTTGTACACCTTTTTTTTGTGGTTTGTTGAACGTTCTTGTACATTTTTTCACGTCAAGGAGCATCTTTTCCTTTGAAAAATTTGGTCGGAACGAGAATTTTCCATATATTTGTAGTTTGAAAGGGACGCTACGTGGAAAAGATTCACGTTCCGACCTTTTTTGACCCTATATCATCTCTAACAAATTGGGTGCAAATTTAGAAAATTTTCTACGAATACCATCAAGAATTGGAGAAAAAGGGTTAAATTTTAGGAATTATTAATAAAGTTGTACAATGATATTGGACAGAATCAAGGAATATCTGGATTATAGGGGCATTTCGATAGCTGCTTTTGAGCGAAGCATCGGGATGTCGAATGCCTCATTTGGGAAGTCTTTGAAGAATGGCGGGGCGATAGGTACAGACAAGTTGGAGACGATACTGAGAACGTATAATGACATTTCGGCCGAATGGCTGCTGCGTGGCGAGGGCGAGATGCTGCGCGGCAACCGACCGCCTCTGACGGATGATGACTATCGGCTGCTGAGATTAGGTCGTGAGTTTTTCGACGTGCTGAGCAAGATACATACGCCGGAAAAGCGAGAGGATGCGGGGGATTTATCCGCTAAGCAGGCCGAATGAAAATCATTTATTTGTTGTTACGTAGGTACTCTGCCAGATAAGGTACTGCAAACACCAGTTCACCTCTGCGAGGAGCCTCAATAACACCAGCATCAAGGAGTCGCTTGCGATAAGGCTGTATGGCAGGACCTTTCTTTCCTAAAGTAGCCTGTAGTTTAGCAATAGACACTGTGTCTCCTTGAAGAGCCATGGCTTTTAGGAATATCTTGTCGTTGTCAGACAATGGGGAAAGGATTGGCTTGAATACGTTGTCGTCCATATCTCCCATTGCAGCTTTTTCAGTCTTGTCCATCACCGTGCTGTCAACAATTCCGCCGTCTTTGGCATATTGGATGACGTAGTATCCTATCAGCTGCATCAGGTATGGGAAACCTCGAGTGGCCAGGGCGGCTCTGTCAAGAATCTTGTCTGATGCCTTGAGATCTACCGACTTAAAAGCCCGCTCGTAGTAGGCTCTAATCAAATTGGTAGAAATAAGACCGAGTTCCTTCTTGTTTGCTCGATTTAGAAAGGTGAGCACGCTGTCGTTGAGCACGCTGGATACGGCATGGGGCAGTCCAGCCATCGCCAATGCAATATTTTTCTTGTCCCCCACGAGTTCCTGATAAGCTGCAGCCACTTCACGCATGGCTACAGACGTGCGCACCTCGTCAATAAGGATTAGTGCGCCCTTGCCTTTTTCAGCAAGTTTGTCGCACAGCAACGACATCTTGGAGCGAAAACCGTACTGCCGCTCGGTAGCTTCGGAGAATGTAAGACCAAAGGTAAATCCAAGTACGCCGGCAGTAACACCCGTCAATTTCCGCTTCTCGTCCTTGAAGAAGGACGAACCGTTTAGCTGGAACTGCTCAATGATAGCTTTTGGCATTCCCTCATGAGCGGTTACACGAGCCACCACATAACCCGCTTTGGCTGCACGGTCGCCCAGTTCAAGAAGCAGTGCGGTCTTGCCCATCCCTCTCTGACCGAGGAATAGTGTACAACGATTACGACTCCCGACGGGTTCCTGCAATCCTTCCATAAACTGATCAATCACGCCATCACGACCGATATATTGTTCTGGACGGTTTCCGAATGTTGGTTGAAACAGATTGTGAAGATTTTCGTTATTTGCCATATCCACCTTCTTTTATTCTTCTTTATTCTCTTTTATTCTTCTTTATTCTCTTTTATTCTTTTCGCATTGCAAAGATACGACATTTATTCTGATTGGCGGTGAAATGACGGGTGATTAACCGTAATTAACATGAAAATATTCGTGCTGCGCGGTTGAAAGACTTTCAATCGCACAGCACGAATAATATCCTTCCCGTCTTGTTTTTGCAACAGGCGCGAAGCGTGATGATTACAAGCAGGCTTCCTTCTGCAGCATCTCCTTCCAGCGGGCGTAGGCGGCGAGATACTCGCTGCGCTTAGCCTCGTCGGGTTCGATGACGGCGAGCTTCTTCAGCGTGGCGAAGGCCTCGTTGTTGTCCTTGTAGAGTCCGCAGCCCATGCCGGCGCCCTTGGCAGCACCCACCGAGCCGTCGGTCTCGTAGAGTTCGATGGCGGCACCGCTCACGCTGGCCAGCGTGTCGCGGAAGATGGGCGACAGGAACATGTTGGCCTTGCCTGCGTGAATCTTGTGGATGTCCATGCCCATCTGCTGCATGATCTCCATGCCGTAGCAGAACGAGAAGACGATGCCTTCCTGTGCGGCACGCATGATGTGGGCCTTGGAGTGCTTGTTGAAGTTGAGGCCGTGGATGCTGCAGCCCGTCTCGCGGTTCTCCAGTACGCGCTCGGCACCGTTGCCGAAGGGGATGACCGATACGCCCTCGCTGCCCACGGGTATCTTCTCCATCATCACGTTCATGTCGGCGTAGGAGATGCCCTCCGGGGCCACCGTGCGACGGATCCATGCGTTGAGGATGCCCGTGCCGTTGATGCAGAGCAGCACACCCAGGCGGGTGAGGTCGGCCTGATGGTTCACGTGGGCGAAGGTGTTCACGCGGCTGCGCTGGTCGTAGTTGACCTCGCCCAGCACGCCGTAGACCACGCCGCTGGTGCCGGCGGTAGAGGCAATCTCGCCGGGGTTGAACACGTTGAGCGACACAGCATTGTTTGGCTGGTCGCCGGCACGATAAGAGATAGGTATGCCAGCCTTGAGGCCCAGCTCCTCGGCAGCGGCCTGCGACACTTCCGACTGCACGCTGAACGTGGGAACGATGTCGGGCAGCAGCGACTCGCCGAAGCCGTAGTACTCGGTGAGGAAGCGGGCGGGCGTGTTCTCCTTGAAGTCCCACAGCATGCCTTCCGACAGTCCGCCTACGGTGGTGTTCACCGTGCCGCTGAGACGCATGGCGATATAGTCGCCGGGCAGCATAATCTTATAAATACGGTTGTAGAGGTCGGGCTCGTTCTCCTTCACCCAGGCCAGCTTGGCGGCGGTGAAGTTGCCGGGCGAGTTGAGCAGATGAGAGAGACACTTCTCCTCGCCCAGTTCGCTGAATGCTCGCTCTCCGTAGGGAACGGCGCGTGAGTCGCACCAGATGATGGCGGGACGCAAGGGGTTCAGGTCCTTGTCGACGCACACCAGTCCGTGCATCTGATACGAGATACCGATGGCGGCCACTTCCTCGCCCTTAGCTCCGGCTTCGGTCATCACCTCGCGCAGGGCCAGTTTCATGTTCTCCCACCACATCTGGGGCTCTTGCTCGGCCCAGCCAGTGCGAACGGAGATGATAGGTGCTTCGGTTTTGGGATAGAATGCCGATGCGGCGGTTGCGCCCGACTCGGCGTCGACCAGACAAGCTTTCACTGACGAACTGCCAATGTCAAGTCCTACAAGATATTTCTTTGCCATTTCTTGTGTTTATTAAATTTAAGTTTACCTAATTAAAATAATTGTGTGCAAATTTACTATTTTTCCATGAACGCCTGCGTCTGCTCTGTTGCAAGCTTTTTTCTTTTTGTTGCAGAATGTGGTGGCAGGGCGATTTTTGGAAACAACTTGAAGCCTTTTTAAAACAAATTGGCTCGTTTTCAAGACAATTCAGGGCCACAGAGGACAACTTGTATAGGGGGTGTTCTCCCCCTCTTTTGAGAGGAATACCGCGTCACACCCAGCCGGAATATTAGTTACAGGTCGATGCGTATTTCGTCACACTTTGATTCATTATCCGTCACGGTGTGATTAATGTTTCGTCACGGTGTGATTAATGTTTCGTCATGGTGTGATTAATGTTTCATTAAGGTGTGACGGAACGTTCCGATGAGGTGAGGTGTGAAAGTGATTGAAAACAAACCTTTTTCCAGCCAGAAATGGAAAGGAAAAATGAATGCTTATACGAAAATAAAAAAATGCGAAACATACGGGGAAAGGTGTTTCGGGAATAATGCGTACCTTTGCAAACGCAATAAGGAACACGGGTGGTGTACATCCGATGAAGTCCGAGAATAAAAGTGAAGAATAGTTTTTGATAGAATTTTTCCATAAGAAAAAGTAGATTAGTAGTTGTATTATTGTTTTGTTGTATAGTTGGTTATGGCAAAACTTCAAATGCGGTCAGTGACATTGTGAAATGTTGCTGGCCGTAGTTTTTAGGCCGAATTATCCCACTTGTCCTAATTTTTGTTTACGAATGCTTTGGCGGTTGGTTTTATTTTTGTATCTTTGCAGTCGCTTCCAACAAGAAGTCTTTTTAGAAAAACCAATGAGACGAAAGCTACTAACTACCATTTTACTGCTTATGGCTCTCTTTGCGCTTGCGCAACGTGGCCAGTTCTATCCGTCCTACCACTTCTCGAGCGGTCTGATTTCCTCCCTGTGCCAGGACAGGCTGGGTTCCCTCTGGATAGGCACCGACTATGGGTTGAACCGTTTCGACGGCTATCACTTTCAGACCTTCCTGCACGACGATGCCGACAGCACCTCGTTGGTGGCCAATGTCGTGGTGTCGCTGCTCTGCGACCCCAGTGGACATCTGTGGGTTGGAACCAACAAAGGTCTTGACTGCTACGATGCCGACAGGGATGAGTTCCGCCATTATCCCTTCCCCGACGGCATCAGGCCGCGCGTAAGCAGTATCATCCTTCGCAAGGACGGCACCCTGCTCTTAGGCACCGCTGGTTTCGGGGCCTATACGCTGGCCAATGCAGGCAGTAGCTTGCAGCCTTACGAGCCGCTGAGTGAGGAAAACTATTGTAGTCGTCTTTTTGAGGACTCGAAAGGACGTCTTTGGACTTCGGGCTTCGACCAGGTCATCACCATGTACGACGGGAAGAAGGTGCAGCATTTCCATTCGGCTATGGGCAACTGCTTAGGCTTCTGCGAGAAGGACGGCACTCTGTTTTCGTTAGGGCTGCACGGCCTGCAGACGTTTCGCGACGGAAAGTTCGTCAGGGCCAATGTGGGCATGAACGTCCTGACCGGTAAGGATGTCATATTCTCGTGCATGTCGCAGGACAGCGAGGGTAATATATATATAGGTACGCGAGGGCAGGGACTTTTCCGCCTGACGGACAATCAGTTGAAGCGGGTTGAGGCCAGCACTTCCGGCATCAACCCGGCCACGGCAAAGGTCAGCACCCTGCTGTTCGACCACAAGGGCAACCTGTGGTTAGGCTGTCACAGCAAGGGTCTGCTCATGTTGCAGCAGCAGCCCATGCCCTTCAGCAACTGGAGCTTCGAGGAGCAGGGCATCAGCCTGGGCAACACCATCAGCTCGGCCTGCGAGGGCGACAACGGCATGCTCTGGTGTACGGTGCAGGGCGTAGGTGTCTACGGCTTCAATGCCCAGGGCAGGGTAGTGGCCCATCCGCAGGCACCCGATGCGGTGGAGTTCATCTTCCGCGACCATCAGCAGCGCTACTGGATAGGCACTGATGACGGCCTTTTCGCCTACGACCCGCTGACGGGCCATTCGCAGCCGAAGGTGACTTTCGACTGCGATATGTTCAACGACATGACCAGCGACGAGAACGGGCGCATCTATATCTCGACCTTCTCGCGCGGCTTCTGCGTCTACGACCCACAGACCGGGGCACTTCTCAACCATAACTTCAACGAGGAGATGGACTCGGTGAAAGGACGGCTGTGCAACAACTGGGTGATGGGGCTTTCCGTTGACAGTCAGGGACTTATCTGGATGTCCACCGCCTCGGGCGTGTCGTGCTACGACCCCGCCACCGACAGCTTCCGCTCGCAAGGATGGAACGAGCAGCTCTACGGCGTGGTGTGCTTCAACGTGTGTGAGCTGCACGGCGGACAGTTGCCCGACGGCCGGTCGCTGAAAGGCTGCATCGCCATCGGCACCGAGCAGGGACTCTATCTCTATGACCGCCAGGCACGGACCACGGAGCGGTTTCCCGGCAGCGAACAGCTGAACAACAAGGTCGTGGACTATATCGTGCAGGCCAACGACGGCGACCTGTGGTGCTCCACGTCGATGGGCATCTGGCAGTACCAGCTGAGCAGTCACACGTTTATTGGCCATGTGACCGGTAACGGACTGACACAGAAAGAGTATATGTACAGCGTGGGCCGGCACTCCAACGACGACATTATTTACTTCGGACATAACGATGGACTCACCGTGTTCTCGCCCAGCAAGATGAGAGAGTACCAGCCCTCGCTGGACCCGCTGCAGCTGACTGCCTTCCGCGTGGGCGAGCAGTATGTGAGGAAAGGCACCGTCATCAACGATGTGGAGGTGACGAGCGAAGCCGTGAGTAAGAGCAACTACTTCACACTGAGCTATTTGGATCATACCGTGACGATGGCCTTCTCCCAGTTCAACTTCTCCACCTCGTCGAACATCACCCTTGAATACCGTATCAACACCGGCGAGTGGATCACCAATGCCAAGGGACATAATGAGATTACGCTGGGTCACTTGCAGCCGGGCACCTACCGCATTGGCGTGCGGGCCAGTGAAAGCGGTGTCTACACGCCAGAGAAAGTGGTGGTGGTCACCGTCAGGGCTCCCTGGTATCGTTCGGCCTGGGCCTACTTCCTCTACGCCCTCATATTCGTGCTGCCTATAGGCTACGTGCTGTATAACTACCGCCGCCATGCCAACGTGCAGCTGAACGAGGAGAAGATGAAGTTCCTCATCAACGCCACCCACGACATCCGCTCGCCGCTGACGCTCATCCTCTCGCCCCTGCAGAAGCTGAAGAACAGCAGGATAGACGAGTTGCAGTCGCCCGAGGACGTGAAGTCGTTCATGGCCACCGTCGTCCAGCCCTCAATAGAGACCATCGACCACAATGCCAACCGCATCCTGAACTTGGTGAACCAGATCCTGGATGTGCGCAAGATAGACAAGCAGCAGATGAAGCTGCACTGCCAGCCTACCGAGCTGGTGGGCTTTGTGCGTGGCATCTGCAAGATGTTCGAGTATAATGCCCAGGAACGCAGCATCGACTTCCAGTTCGAGCCGGATGTTGAGGAGATAGAGGTGTGGATAGACCGTAGCCAGTTCGACAAGGTGGTGAGCAACCTGCTTTCAAACGCCTTCAAATACTGCGGCGAGGCAGGGGCGGTGAAGATTCTCCTCACCCATGACGACCGCTCGGTGTGCCTGCAGGTGCAGGACAACGGCGATGGTCTTGACAGCGACAACCTGCGCCATATCTTCGAGCGCTTCTACCAGGGACGGAACGCCCGTAATCTGCATGCCGACGGTACGGGCATAGGCCTGAACCTGTGCAAGATGATTGTCGACATGCACCACGGCACCATCGAGGCCAAGAACCGCACCGACGGACAGCGGGGAGCCATGTTCGTGGTGACGCTGCCCCTTGGCAACAGCCATCTGAGTCCCGAGGAAATAGACAAGGAGCCTGCGGCCAGTGGCCTGCAGCGCAGCACCGCCGTGCCTAAGTCGCAAGGCGGCGGTCAGCGGCACCGCGTGTTGGTGGTCGACGACGACGAGGAGATTGCACGGTATATCTCGACGGAACTGGGCCATTACTACAAGTTCGCCATTTGTAACAATGGCAAGGACGGCCTGAAGGAACTGCTCACCCACGATTACGACCTGGTGGTGAGCGACGTGATGATGCCCGAGATGGACGGATTCACCATGCTGCGACTCATCAAGACCAACATGAACATCTCGCATATTCCCGTCGTCATGCTCACCTCGAAGTCCGACGTGGGCAACCGCCTGGAAGGACTGGAGCGCGGGGCCGATGCCTTCATTGCCAAACCCTTCAACATGGAGGAACTGCACCTGACCATCGACAACCTCATCCATACCCGCCAGCGCCTGAAGGGCAAGTTCACGGGGGCACAGCAACAGGCCGACAAGGTGGAGCAGCCAGAGGTGAAAGGCAACGACGAACTGCTGATGGAGCGCATCATGAAGGCCGTGAACAAGAACATCTCGAACAGCGACTTCAACGTGGACATGCTCACGCAGGAGGTGGGCATCAGCCGTGCTCAGCTGCACCGCAAGATGAAGGAGATGACGGGCATATCGACCAGCGAGTTCATCCGCAACATTCGCCTGGAGCAGGCGGCACGTCTGCTGAAGGAGCAGAAAATCAACGTCACGCAGGTGGCCTATACGGTGGGATTCTCCAACCTGGCCCACTTCTCGACCATCTTCCGCAAGCACTTCGGCGTTGCACCGTCGGAGTATGCGGAGACCGAGTCGTAGCCACGGTTCTGTATAAGGGCCACGGTTCAACACGGTTTTGCACGGTTTTGTACGATTGCCACTGTTCTACACGGTTCAGCACGGTTAGGCGGTCGCCTCAGACGGTTCGCCCGTCTGATAATGCCACGGTTCTGCACGGTTTTGTACGATTGCCACGGTTCTACACGGTTCAGCACGGTTAGGCGGTCGCCTCAGACGGTTCGCCCGTCTGATAATGCCACGGTTCTGCACGGTTTTGCACGATTGCCACGGTTCTACACGGTTCAGCACGGTTAGGCGGTCGCCTCAGACGGTTCGCCCGTCTGATAATGCCACGGTTCTGCACGGTTTTGTACGATTGCCACGGTTTCACACGGTTCAGCACGGTTTTGTACGATTGCCACGGTTCAGCACGGTTTTGTACGGTTTTGTGCTGTTGCGATTGAAAGACGCTGAAAGCGTCGCCTCTCAATAGCCGGGGGTACGAGCGTAGCGTGTACCCCCGGACAACAAGAGAGGTGACGCCTTCAGCGTCATGTGGCTTTGGGGCGGTGACGCCTTCAGCGTCATGTGGCTTTGGGGTGGTGACGCCATCAGCGTTCTTTTGTCTTATATTTCACAATTGTGGGAAAATGTCAAATTTCCCGTTTTGATACACTATGGAAAGCATCTGAAACAAGATAAGAAAAGCACGCTAATATATTATTGTAACTTTGCAAAACACTAAAACTAAGAATTATGAAGAAAATTTTATTACTGACAGCATGGGCAGTGCTGGCGTGTCACGTTGCGTTAGCCCAGCAGTTACCTTACCAGAATCCCGACCTGTCGGCCCGCGAGCGTGCCGAAGACCTCTGTTCGCGGCTTACCCTGGAGGAGAAAGCACAGCTGATGCTCGACGAGAGTCCCGCCATCCCCCGCTTAGGCATCAAGAAGTTCTTCTGGTGGAGCGAGGCTTTGCATGGTGCCGCCAACATGGGCGGCGTGACGGTGTTTCCCGAGCCAGTGGCCATGGCCGCCTCATGGAATCCCGATCTTCTGTACAAGGTGTTCGATGTAGCCAGTACCGAGTTCCGTGCCCAGTACAACCGCCGCATGCTGAACGGCGGCGAGGACGAGAAGTTTCACAGCCTGAGCGTGTGGACGCCCAACGTGAACATCTTCCGCGACCCGCGATGGGGACGCGGACAGGAGACCTACGGCGAAGACCCCTATCTCACCACGATGATGGGTATTCAGGTGGTGCGTGGCCTGCAGGGTCCCGAGGACACGAAATACCGCAAGCTCTGGGCCTGCGCCAAGCACTATGCCGTACACAGCGGCCCGGAGTACACCCGCCATTCGGCCAACCTGACCAACGTGCAGCCCCGCGACCTGTGGGAAACCTACATGCCCGCCTTTAAGGCCCTGGTACAGGAGGCCAAGGTGCGCGAGGTGATGTGCGCCTACCAGCGGCTCGACGACGACCCTTGTTGCGGTTCGCAGCGGCTGCTGCAGCAGATCCTGCGCGACGAATGGGGCTTTGACTACCTCGTCGTGAGCGATTGCGGTGCCGTGAGCGACTTCTACACCTCCCACAAGTCATCGACCGATGCCGTCCACGGTTCGGCCAAGGCCGTGCTGGCCGGTACCGACGTGGAGTGCGGCTATGGCTATGCCTACCGCAGTATTCCCGAGGCCGTGCGCCGAGGGTTCCTCACCGAGAAGGAAGTAGACAAGCACGTGGTGCGCCTGCTCGAAGGCCGTTTCGACCTCGGCGAGATGGACGACCCGTCGTTGGTGTCATGGTCGAAGATTCCCGCCTCGGTCATGGACTGCAAGGAGCATCGCCAGTTGGCCCTCGACATGGCACGCCAGACCATCGTGCTGCTACAGAACAAGAACAGCGTGCTGCCCTTACAGAAAGGTAAGGAGCGCATCGCCATCATTGGGCCTAACGCCAACGACGAACCGCTGATGTGGGGCAACTACAACGGTACGCCTACCCACACCGTGACCATCCTCGACGGCATTCGTGCCAAGCAGAAGCAGCTCTACTACGAACCGGGCTGCGACCTGACCTACGACAAGATTATGGACTGCCTCATGGCCACCCAGTGCTCGGCAGACGGCAAGAAGGGACTGAAGGGCACCTTCTGGAGCAACACCGAGATGGAGGGAAAGCCCATCACCACGCAATACTACACCACGCCATTAGCCGTGACCACGGCAGGCATGCACAACTTCGCCCCCGGTGTGCCCTTGGAGGACTTCTCGGCCAAGTATGAGACCGTGTTCACCCCGAAGGAGTCGGGCGAGTATGTGGTCAACGTCGAGGGATGCGGCGACTTCGGCCTTTATATCGATGGCGAGCGGAAGATGTTCCACCACACATGGCGTACCACTCCCACGCGCACGGTCATCGAGGCCAAGGCCGGGCAGTCGTACCAGATTGAGGTGCGCTTCAAGTTCGTGAAGACCTGGGGAGCCAACCTGAAGATCAATGTGGCCCGTGAACTGCCCATTGACTATCAGGCCGTTGTACAGCGGCTGAAGGGCATAGACAAAGTGGTCTTCGTGGGCGGTATCTCTGCCGGACTCGAAGGCGAGGAAATGCCCGTCAACATCGAGGGCTTCCGTGGCGGCGACCGCACGAACATCGAGTTGCCCAAGGTGCAGCGCAACTTCCTGCGCGCACTGAAGCAGGCAGGCAAGACGGTCATCTTCGTCAACTGCTCCGGCTCGGCCATTGCCCTGCAGCCCGAGACCGAGAACTGCGACGCCATCGTGCAGGCCTGGTATCCGGGACAGGAAGGCGGTACGGCCGTGGCCGATGTCCTCTTTGGCGACTATAACCCCTCGGGCAAGCTGCCTGTCACCTTCTACAAGTCTACCGACCAGTTGCCCGACTACGAGGAATACTCCATGAAAGGCCGCACCTATCGCTACTTCGACGACCCGCTCTTCGCCTTTGGCTACGGACTAAGCTACACCCAGTTCAAGATAGGCGAGGCCCGGCTGACCAAGGAGAAGGCCGGCGGCAAGCTGAAGCTCGTGGTGCCCGTGACGAATGCCGGTAAGCGCAGCGGAACGGAGACCGTGCAGGTGTACCTCCGCGACAAGAGCGATGCCGAAGGCCCGATACGCTCGCTCCGTGCCTTCCAGCGCGTCAGCGTCAAGCCCGGTGAGACCGTCAATGCCGAACTGATGCTCGATGCTAATAAGGCTCTGGAGTTCTTCGACCCCACGACCAACACCATGCGAGGCCCCAGCGACAACAAGCAGTATGAGCTGTGGTATGGCAACAGCTCGCGCACTGCCGACCTGAAAAAGATGGAGTTTACATGGTGAAAAGATTAAATAATAACATCATTAAATATTACGGTCATGAAACTAAAATCATTGATAGCAGCCATGCTGCTTGCTTTCCCCTTCTGCCAGATGAAGGCAGATGTTGATCCTAACTTCTACATCTTCCTGTGCTTCGGACAGTCGAACATGGAAGGTGCTGCCAAGCCCGAGGCTCAGGACTTGGTGAGTCCCGGCCCGCGCTTCCTGCTGATGCCCGCCGTCGACTTTCCCGACAAGGGCCGCAAGATGGGTGAGTGGTGCGAGGCCATTCCGCCCCTCTGCCGTCCTAACACCGGACTGACCCCCGCCGACTGGTTTGGCCGCACGCTCGTCAAGTCGCTGCCCGAGAACATCAAAGTGGGTGTTATCCACGTGGCTATCGGTGGCATTGACATCAAGGGATTCCTCCCCGACAGTATTGAGAAATACAGGAAGACGGCTCCCAATTGGATGAAAGGTATGCTCGAAGCCTACAACAACAATCCCTACGAGCGCTTGGTCACGCTGGCCAAGAAGGCTCAGAAGGACGGCGTTATCAAGGGTATCCTGATGCATCAGGGCGAGACGAATACCGGCGACCCGAAGTGGGCCGGCATGGTGAAGGAGGTGTACGACAACCTGTGTGGCGACCTGCAGCTGAAACCCGAGGATGTGCCCCTCTTTGCCGGCAACATCGTGCAGGCTGGCGGCAAGGGCGTCTGCATCGGCTGTAAGAAGCAGATCGACGAACTGCCCAACACCCTCCATACCAGTCAGGTTATCTCCTCCGATGACTGCAGCAACGGCCCCGACCGCCTGCACTTCGACGCTGCCGGCTACCGCGAGCTGGGTTGCCGCTATGGCGAGGCCGTTGCCCGCTTCTTAGGCTACGAGCCAGTACGCCCCTACATTGAGATGCCCAAGAAGATTGAGGTTCCCGCCGATGCCTTCATCGCCGAGACCACCGTGCCAGGCAATGAGTTCCCGAAGGTGGACAAGGAGGGTCGTGCCTACTTCAGCATTCAGGCTCCCGAGGCCCGCAAGGTAGTGCTCGACATCTGTGGCAAGAAGTACGACATGGTGCCCGACGGCAAGGGCGGCTACATGGCCATGACCGACCCGCTTCCCGTGGGCTTCCACTACTACTTCATGAACATTGGCGGCGTCAACTTCATCGACCCCGCTACCGAGACCTTCTTCGGCTGCAACCGCGAGGCAGGCGGCATAGAGATTCCCGAGGGCAGCGAGGGCGACTACTACCGTCCGCAGCAGGGCGTGCCCGCCGGACAGGTGCGTTCCATCTACTACTACAGCAACGAGCAGAAGACGTGGCGACATGCCATGGTCTATACGCCTGCCGAGTATGAGCAGGGTAAGAAGCGCTATCCTGTGCTCTATCTGCAGCACGGCATGGGCGAGGACGAGACGGGCTGGAGCAAGCAGGGCCACATGCAGCACATCATGGACAATGCCATCCATCAGGGCAAGGCCGTGCCGATGATTGTGGTGATGGAGAGCGGCGACATCAAGGCACCCTTCCGTGGCGGCGACAACCGTGCCGGACGCAGCCAGTATGGCAATTCGTTCTATCCCGTGTTGCTCAACGACCTCATCCCCTACATCGACAAGAACTTCCGCACCAAGGCCGACCGCGAGTACCGCGCCATGGCTGGACTCTCCTGGGGAGGACACCAGACCTTCGACGTGGTGCTCACCAACCTCGACAAGTTTGCCTGGATGGGCACCTTCAGCGGAGCCATCTTCGGTCTCGACGTGAAGACCGCCTACGACGGCGTGTTTGTCGATGCCGAGAAGTTCAACAAGCAGATACACTATCTCTACATGAACTGGGGCGAGGAAGACTTCATCAAGAATGCCGACTTGGTGAAGAGCCTGCGCGAACAGGGCATCAAGGTCGATGCCAACGAGTCGAAGGGCACGGCCCACGAGTGGCTCACCTGGCGTCGCGGCCTGAACGAGTTTATTCCACATATTTTTAAAAAGCAGAAATAATCAACAAGTAAAGAACTTATGAGACAGACAAAAAGACTTGCCCTCATGGCCATGCTCGTTCTGAGTGCTGCCACTGCATGGGCACAATGGGGACAACAGGTTGATCCCCGAGCAGGAATCGGACTGAAGGATGCCTACAAGGACTACTTCACCATTGGCGTGGCACTGAACCAGCGCAACGTCAGCGATGAGGCTCAGATGGCACTCGTCCTGAAAGAGTTTAACAGCGTGACCGCCGAGAACGACTGGAAACCCGGCGAACTGCACCCCAAGGAGGGCGTGTGGGACTTCTCGAAGGCCGACAAGATTGCCGACTTCTGCCGCAAGAATGGTATCAAGATGCGTGGTCACTGCCTCTGCTGGCACTCGCAGTTTGCCGACTGGATGTTTACCGACAAGAAAGGCAAGGATGTGAAGAAAGAGGTGTTCTACGAGCGGCTGCGCGACCACATCCACACCGTGGTGAACCGTTATAAGGACGTGGTCTACTGCTGGGACGTGGTCAACGAGGCCATTGCCGACGACGGTGCTCCCCGCTGGGGGCTTCGTCGCGGTGAAGAGCCGAGCCCCTACCGCCAGAGCCGTCACTTCAAGCTCTGCGGCGACGAGTTCATCGCCAAGGCATTCCAGTTTGCACGCGAGGCCGACCCCACCGGCATCCTGATTTACAACGACTACAGCACAGTGGATCCTGGCAAGCGCGAGCGTATATATAATATGGTGAAGAAGATGAAGGATGCCGGCGTGCCCATCGACGGTATAGGCATGCAGGGACACTACAACATCTACTTCCCCGACGAGGAACTGCTCGACCAGGCCATCACCCGCTTCTCGGAACTGGTGAAGCACATACACATCACCGAGCTGGACCTGCGCATGAACAACGAGAGCGGCGGTCAGCTCATGTTCAGCCATGGCGATGCCAAGCCATTGCCAGCTTATATGTCGACGCTGCAGACCGACCAGTATGCCCGCATCTTCCGCGTGCTGCGCAAGCATAAGGATGTCATCGACAACGTGACGTTCTGGAACCTTGGCGACCGCGACTCGTGGCTCGGCGTGAACAACCATCCGCTGCCTTTCGACGAGCAGTACAAGCCGAAGCCTTGCTATCGCGTCATCCGCGACTTCGACCCCGTGCTCGATGCCCGTCAGCCCAAGGAGGACTTCGTGCCCAACCCCATGAACCAGCCCGGGCAGCAATATCCGCAAGTGAACAGCGAGGGCTATGCCCGCTTCCGCGTAGAGGCTCCTGATGCCAAGTCGGTCATCGTCAGCCTCGGACTCGGTGGCCGTGGCGGCACCGTGTTGCGCAAGGACAAGGACGGCGTGTGGGTAGGTACGACCGAAGGCCCCATGGATCCCGGTTTCCACTACTATCACCTGACCATCGACGGCGGAACGTTCAACGACCCTGGCACCCACAACTACTTCGGCTCCTGCCGTTGGGAGAGCGGCATTGAGATTCCCGCTCCCGATCAGGACTTCTACGCCATTCGCAAAGATGTGCCACATGGCAACCTGCAGCAGGTACTCTTCCCCTCGGCCAGCACGGGAGAGGTGAAGACCGCATGGGTCTACACACCGCCTACCTACGGCAAGATGGTCAAGGGCAAGCAGGAGCGTTTCCCCGTACTCTACTTGCAGCATGGCTGGGGCGAGAACGAGACCAGCTGGCCCCGTCAGGGCTATGCCGGCATCATCATGGACAACCTTATTGCCGAGGGTAAGGTGAAGCCCTTCATCATCGTGATGACCTACGGCATGACCAACGACGTGAAGTTTGGCACCATCGGACAGTTCACCGCCAAGGAGTTCGAGACTGTACTCGTGGACGAGCTGGTACCCTTCATCGACAAGAACTTCCTGACCAAGGCCGACAAGTGGAGCCGTGCCATGGCCGGACTCTCCATGGGTGGCATAGAGACCAAGCTCATCACCCTGCGCCGTCCCGAGGTGTTCGGCTACTGGGGACTGCTCAGCGGCGGCACCTACACGCCCGATGATATCAAGGATCCGAAACAAGTGAAGCTGGTATTTGAGAGCTGCGGCTCGAAGGAGAACCCCGACGGCATCAACAAGACCGTGGCCGACCTGAAGGCAGCTGGCTACAACGCCGTAGGCTTTGTGAGCGAGGGCACTGCCCATGAGTTCCTTACCTGGCGTCGCAGTCTCCGCGAGATGGCTCCGCTGTTGTTCAAGTAAATGACTTTTATAAGGAAATGTCTGATATGGTTGCTGGTTGCCATGCCCTTTCCGGGCATGGCCCAGCAACTTTCGTTCAGTCAGCCGCATGGCATCTGCGACGCGCCTTTCCAGTTGACCATAACAAGGAGTGATGATTACCACGGCCTGACTATCCGCTACACGCTCGATGGCAGTGAGCCGACGCAGCAGAGTGCTGCCTATTCCTCACCCCTCAGTGTGAGTGGCACGACCGTCGTGCGTGCCGCTTTGGTGGCCGACACGGGGCGCGTCTCGCCCATTGTCACGGCCACTTATCTTTTTCTCGACGACGTGCTACAGCAGTCGGACTCGCCTGCTGGCTATCCGTCGCAATGGGGGCGCTACACCACCATCAGCGGTAGGGCCAAGGCCGACTACGGCATGGATCCCGACATGACCACCAACAGGACGTTGCGCCCAAAGATGCTTGAAGGTCTGCGCTCGCTGCCCATCCTCTCGTTGGTGTCGGACAAGGATAATTTCTTCAGCCACGTAAACGACTCGGTGCATGGCGGTATCTATATCTTCACAGGTCCGCCCGTAGGCGACAACACGGGGCATGGATGGACACGCCCTGCCAGCATCGAGCTGATGGGTGGTCCGCAGGCTCACGACCTGACGGTCAACTGTGGCGTGCGCCTGCATGGCGGACACGGACGACTGGCCGAGAAGAATCCGAAGCACTCCTTCCGGCTGGTCTTCAAGCCGAAGTATGAGGGGCCGGGCACGCTCAACTATCCGCTCTTCGGCGAGGACGAGCCGCACACGTTCAACCAGTTGGTGCTGCGCTGCCACTTTGGCAACTCCTGGCAGCACTGGAGCGAGGACAACCGGAAGAAGGCACAGTACACTCGCGACGTGTGGGCACGCCGCATGCAGCGTCGCATGGGGCACACCAGTGTCAATGCCCTTTACGTCAACCTGTTCCTGAACGGCATGTACTGGGGAGTGTACAACATCGCTGAGCGTGTCGACGCCCAGTTTGGCAAGGATTACCTGGGCGGCAAGAAAAGTAATATGGATGTCGTGAAGATAGAAGAGGAAGGCGGCAATCATTACGAGGCGGCTGAAGGCAACCTGGTAGCCTGGAACGAGATGGTGATGACCGCCGTAAAGGCTTACCTTCCAGAAAACTACGCCCGGCTCGACACCTTGCTCGACAAGGAGGCCTTCATCGACTACATGCTGATTAACCAGTATGCCGGCAACACCGACTGGGATCATCACAACTGGTATGCCATCCGTCGGCGTGGCCCTGAGAGCCAGGGCTTTCGCTTCCTGTGCTGGGACAGCGAGGTGATCTTAGAGAACCCCACCGAGAATGTGCTTGGCAAGAACAACGGCAATGCCTCCCCCACGGGTATATTCCATAACCTGATGAAGAACAGCGACTTTGCCCGCCGCTATGTGCGTCGGGCAAGGGAGGTGCTGGCCGACGACGGTCTGTTAGGGCCGGCATCGGTGGTCGAAGTGTGGGACAGTCTTTACAGCACCATTTCCACGGTCATCTATGCCGAGGCAGCACGCTGGGGCGACTATCGGCGCGACGTGCATCGCTGGCAGACGGCCGGCCAGCTTTACACCGTGGACAACCACTACATGACCGAGCGCAACCGCCTGCTCACGCAGTATTTCCCTTCGCGCTCTGCCTTCGTACTTGACCGAATCAACGCGATGGTTCCCCCCGAGGCTATTCAAGTCCTCCGTTCCGACATGACCCAGTCCGACCGCTACTATAACCTGAACGGCCAGTTGGTAGCACATCCTTCGAAGGGTGTCTACATAAGAAATGGAAAGAAAGTATTCATTAAATAATTTGTTTATATGAAGTTCAAAAAAGTTTTATTCGGCTTATCACTGCTTGTATGCCAGACCTCGTCGGTGCTGGCTCAGAACCCCTATCTGCCTTTGTGGGAACATGTTCCCGATGGCGAACCCCGCGTGTTTGAAGACCCTGACAATCCGGGGAAGTTGCGTGCCTATCTGATTGGGTCGCACGACGTACACTACGACAAGTATTGCGGCAACGACATCCGTATGTGGTCGGCACCCGTCGAAGACCTCAGTCAGTGGCGCGACGAAGGCCCCATCTTCTCCTGGTTTGTCAACGGACAGTGGGACACGATGTATGCTCCCGACCTCGTGGAGACCGTTGACCGCCAGACTGGCAAGAAGACCTACTGGCTCTATCCGCACAGCCGTGGATGGGGGCGCATCCCCATGGTGTGCAAGGGCGAACGCCCCAACGGCCCCTTCACGCCCGTGAACCTGACACCCGATGGCGCACGCTGTGTTGAAGGCTCGCTCATCGACTTCGACCCTTCAGTGTTCATCGAGAACATTACCAACAAGAAAGACCCCGACTACCAGAAGGGCTATCGTGCCTACGTGTTCTACGGATTCCAGCACTCCACTGCCTGCGAGCTTGACCAGAACACCATGTACTCCAAGCGGCCGGGCACCCAGCTCGTAGACCCCTTTATCCCTGCCAGTAGCCCCGACGGACGCATCCTCGACAAGGCCGGCAGCGAGTACAAGGCGCTCTACAAAGGCCAGAATCCGCTCGACTTCAACTTCTTCGAGGCCTCGTCCATCCGGCAGGTGGGCAACAAATACGTGATGGTGTTCTCCGGCCATTCAGGCAAGGAGTACGGACTGGGCAACAGCAACTCGACCCTGCGCTATGCCTTCGGCGACTCGCCCCTCGGCCCGTGGCGTTCGGGGGGCGTGCTTGTCGACTCGCGCGGCGTCGTTCTCAATGAGGACGGCTCGAAGCTCATCACTACCAATGCCGGGCATAACACCCACGGCTCGTTGCAGGAAATCAACGGCCAGTGGTACGTGTTCTATCATCGTCCGCCGCGTGGCTTCGGCAATGCTCGTCAGGCTATGGTCGCTCCCGTCAAGATTACGTGGGACAAGAAGCCCGTGGCCAAGGGCGGCGTGGTGAAGATTACGGGCTACGACCCCTTTGCCAAGGACAGCGAGTGGACGGCCAAGGCTACCGACGGCAATGAGTACACGGGTGCCGAGGTCACCAGCGAGGGCTTCCAGATTTTCGGTCTGCCCCCTTACGCCTATTATTCTGCCGGCATTGCCTGCTTCATGTACGGCCCCAACGCTAATCAGTACATGCAGGATAACCATGATGTGTGGAACAACTCGATGGATCTTGCTGGCATCCAGAATGGCGGCATGATTGGTTTCAAATATTTCGGCTTTGGCGGACTGGCTCAGGACACGAAGGGTGTCAAGGCTTTCAGTGGCATCCAGAAGGGCGACAATGCCGTGCTGAAACTGAACCTGACTCCGAGCGGAAAGGGTGCTTTCAAGATTCACGTCCTTCTCGATAATCCTTGGAAGGGTCAGGAGATTGCTGTTGTCGACGTTCCGGCTACGGCTCCTCAGAAGGCGTCTTCTTTCACTTGCAAGGTTCCTGCCGTCGAGGGACTTACGGGTAAGCATGCCATTTATCTCGTGGCCGACGGTCCCGAAGTGAAGCAGCCCGAACAGCCGCAGCGTGGCCAGTGGGGCCAGCGACCCCAGCAGCCGCAGCGTCCGCAGGGACTCTTCGACCTCCACGGCATGGGATTTGCCAAGGCAGGACAGGGAGCCGAGCCTGCTCCGGTGCCAGAGCTTACCATTACTGCCGACGGCCAGAAGCTTGCTATTCCCGCTACGCCCATCCGCGCCACCAATGCCAATGGTCTGATGGATGCCACCAGCTACCAGCTTTACGGCCCGCTGAAGCCCGGTTCCAAGATCGAGGTTGTCGCTAACGTGCCTAATGTCAAGGTCGAGGTAAGCCCCGTCACCGCAGGCCGCGCCACGGTGAAGGCCACCTACAAGGGAAAAACCAAGACGTTCCTGATTAACTAAGAAACTTTGGTACGATTTCGGGGGTACGGAAGTACGAGGGTACGGGGGTACGAGAATAGTTTTCACGCTCAATATTTGGCGAAAAGTCTATTCTCGTACCCCCGTACCTCCGTACCCTCGTACCTCCGAATCCTCGTACCCCCGTACCTCCGAATTATTCTATCGTTTCCTTAGCGTCTCCACGATGCGTGCCATCTGGTTGGGGATGCGTATCTGTTGCGGACACTTCGACAGGCATTCCTCGCAGTCCTCGCAGCTTTGTGCCCAGGTCTTCGGGTCGGGTAGGGCGGTGCGGTAGCCTTCCGCGAACTTCTGTTTGCGCTCGTTGAAGTCGGCGTCCTGCTTGTCGGGCAGCGGCAGAATGTGGTCGCGTACTGCCTCGTTGTAGTAGGCGAAGTTGGCGGGAATGTTTACGCCGTAGGGGCATGGCATGCAGTACTCGCAGGTGGTACACGGAATGGTAGGGAAGCCCGACATCTGGTCGGCAATGCTGGCGAGCAGCGCATTCTCTGCCTCGGTGCAGTTCTCCAGCGGAGAGAACGTCGCCACGTTGTCCTCCAGGTGTTCCATGCGGTTCATTCCGCTCAGTGTCGTCAGCACATTAGGATAGCTGCCCACCCAGCGGAATGCCCAGCGGGCCGTGCTGTCATTGGGCCGTTGCTTCTTCAGTTGGTCGGTCAGCTCCTGTGCCATACGTCCGAAGGCTCCGCCGCGCAGCGGTTCCATGATGACGCACTGGATGTCCAGCTTCTCCAGTTTATTATACAGGTATTCGGCATCGGCATCCACCCTTCGCCCGCCGCGCAGCGAGGCATGACGCCAGTCGAGGAAGTTCATCTGTATCTGCACAAAGTCCCAGTGGTATTCGCCGTGATGGTCAAGCAGCCAGTCGAAGTCCCTCACGTCGCCGTGATAGGAGAAGCCGAGGTGCTTGATGCGCCCGGCCTCGCGTTCCTTCAGCAGGAAATCCAGCAGGCCGTTGTCTAAGAATCGGCCTTTTAGCGTCTCCATGCCGCCGCCGATGCTGTGCAGCAGGTAGTAGTCGATGTGGTCTACCTTCAGTCGTTCGAACGATTGCTCGTACATGCGTTTCGACTCGTCGAGCGACCACAGTCGCCGGTTCTGGTTCGACATCTTCGTAGCCACGAAATACTTCTCCCGAGGATGGCGCGACAAGGCGTTACCCGTCAGCACCTCCGACTGCCCGCCCATATACATCGGTGCCGTATCGAAATAGTTCACGCCATGCTCGATGGCATAGTCCACGAGCGTGTTCACCTCGTCCTGATTGTTGGGCAGGCGCATCATGCCGAAGCCTAAGAGCGAGATCTGCTCGCCCGAGCCATGCTGCACGCGATAAGTCATGCGGTTGTCGCTTTTTCCTTCGTCGTGGCGTGAGGGCTTGGCCAGTGCGCCAAACGGTTCCAGTGCCATGAGTGCCATTGCCGAACCTGCGCCAATCCCTAATCTTCTGAGGAACTCGCGACGGCTTTTGTCTAATTCCTTTGTCTTCATTTACTATCTGTTTTTGGTTAGTTGATGCAAAGTTACGAAAAAACAAGTGAAATGCAAAAGGAAAACTTGTTTTTCTTTTCATTTCCGAGTTGAGATGGCGAGCAGTCGGCCCTGCTCCATGGGTTCTTTCAATTCTTCATCTGTTCGTTCTGCACGTGCTTGGCGTATTTCCTCATTGATTTCTTCGAGCGCCAAGAAATCTATATTTTTTTTTTCAAAGGAGGCAACTCGGTCTGGAATACACCTATCACTTTAATAGATTATTGATGCCATTCCCTTTCAGTACTTGCATTTGCTGAATATCAATTTGTTTTGAATTGGTTACTACAAAATGAATCCCTTATGCTTTTTTATCTCATTTTTGAAAGTTTACCTTTCATAAATATGTTATCCTCGTGATAGTAGACAAGCACATCACTAAAGATTTCTGGGGTATTCTTTGCATATTTCTTCAGATGGTCTTTCTTGTCAAACCACATGTTTATGATACAAACAGATTCAGAAGGAAGTGATTTCTTTTTCTTTTCATTCTCTGTCAACAGATCTTTGTATGCCTGAATAAACAATGTCTCAACGATATCAATATTTTCTTCTTTTTGATTATTATAATGTGAAAAGCTACCTATCCAAATAGACAATTCTTTAGCATCGATAAACTGGCTAAAATGTTCATGACTCTTGTTTAGCCTTTTGTATATACCATCATTCTTTTTATGAATACCAAGATAGCGACGTTTTTTATATCTTCCATCGATTCTTGCTTCAAAATAGTAAATGCTAAACAAGCCTGGATTTATTGTTTCTTCACTCATTAGGTAATTCTTGTAATCTTTATATGATAAGGGACCTACCCATTGT
Organism: uncultured Prevotellaceae bacterium; assembly: GCA_900318815.1. Lineage (GTDB taxonomy): Bacteria > Bacteroidota > Bacteroidia > Bacteroidales > Bacteroidaceae > Prevotella. The sequence continues at coordinate 48,754 of ONMA01000007.1, read as the reverse complement.
ATTGTATAAGTATGTTTAATTTCTTCCATAACGATTGAGTGTTAAAGATTCCAGTACTTTGTGTGAAAGTTCGCTAAATTGTCGAACACATCATGCAAATCCAATCCTATGTAAGGAGATTCTTTTTCCTCAGAACCTTCGAATACCTTTCTTCCTGGGTATTCATCAGTACTGGCTAATCTTACATTGGCTATTTTAACAACCTCAATTACCTTACCTTGATAGCAACCAAGGATATGAGTTGCCGCAAAAGCCTTTTCATCTTTGACAGCCCAATACTTAACCGTACATTCTTTCAAACTTTCGCGATAGTGAGGGCTGGCGGTATCATTATTCTTCATCGCCTCGAAAGATTTGTTGATATTAACAAAAATGAGTTTGTTTGATGAACTGAATTTCTCCATATTATACGATTTTGTTATCATTTAACGATGTTATCTTATACCTGATTCGATATTATTCTTTTTCTCGCTTTGCCGGAAATATAGGGTCGGAGAATGTGATTACTTGAATAAAGCTATTTCAGCAGTTTCCTATTGCTGTTTCCTTCCAGCACTTGCATTTGCTGAATAGCAATCTGATTGAGTTTAACAAGTCTCTCACCTTGTGGCACACCATCATTGATAAGCACGGCATTGATGTTCTCCATATTCGACAAGCATATCAATTCATTAATGGTGGCATAATCACGGATATTGCCTTTCAGTTCTGGATTGGCTTCTCGCCATTGCTTGGCTGTCATTCCAAACATTGCCACATTCAGCACATCGGCTTCCTCGGCATAGATGATGCTTGCCTGAGCAGCTGTGATTTCTTCAGGAATCAGATGACTCTTAATGGCATCAGTATGGATATGGTAGTTAATCTTGGATAGTTCTCTTTTGGCAGTCCATCCCAATAATTCCTGTTCCTTTGCCTTCAAGCGTTGGAACTCCATAACAAGGTAAAGGCGGAACTCAACGGAAATCCACGATGCAAACTCGAAGGCTATATCGGTTTGAGCAAAGGTTCCTCCATAGCGTCCCGCTTGCGAAACAATCCCAATAGCATTGGTAGCTTCAATCCAACGAGTAGGCGAAAGCGTAAAAGCATTCAAACCAGCCTCTTTTCTAAACCCCTCGAATTCGAGGGGGTTAAAATTGGGGTTGTGAAGAGTCTCCCATATACCAAGAAATTCTACGGTGTTGCGGTTACGCATCCAGTTCGCTATTACTCCATTGGGGTCTGTGGCGTTTTTCTGTCTGGCGATATCCGTGATGCTAATATAATCTATATCATCTTTTGACATAGTCTTGATAGTTACATCTTTGACGATAATCTCATTCTTCTTTGCCATAGGATAGTGTCTATTACTAATTATGTGTGCAAAGGTAGCACAAAATCATGAGACTAAAGAAGAATGTGCGAGAAATCCCTCAAAAGTTTTGTATTCTCATATATTCTGTGTATCTTTACCCCGACAATGAGCCATTGAAACAGGCTGGTGACTCACCGTCGAGTGTTCTTTCTTGCGTCCCGTTGGTAGCAAGCGAGCATAGCTCGAGCGGATGCAGTTTATGGCAGAATGTGGAATTGAGTACGGTTGCCAATTCGTAACCAATCAATTTTTCATCGTAGCCTTTGATATCACTTCGATTGCTTCTTGGGTATCACCTTCACTTCTTTAATTTTAGTCGCATCTTTCATGCGGAAATTCAAGATGGTATCGGCGGGCTGGATTTGATGACGGATTGTATGAAAGCCTACAAGCTCTACGTTTAATCTGGTGACGGTACGAGGAAGCCACATCACAAAATGTCCGGTGCTGTCGGTGGCGGCTCCCATAAACCCTGTATCACAACTTATCCACGCATCGGCCAGCGGCTGGTCGTCTTCGCCCAGGACGTAGCCCTCGATGTAGCGGCGCGTCTGCTTCAGTTCGGGATGCTGGCGGACGTAGGCGTCGCAGAGCGTGTCGGGCACAGTCTTGAATTCCATCACGAGGTCCTTGGCCGTAATGCCGTATCTCTCGGCAAACTCCCGTTTCTCCTCTTCCTCGTAGTGGAAGCTGATGCTTTTAACAATCTGGTGACGACGGTAGAAATAAACCTTCTCGTCACTTCCGATAGTCCCGTAAGTGCGGAATTTGTCGAGCGAGTCGTTGAGAACCGTGCCGTTCCAGACGATGAGCTTGCGCACGGTGCCTGGCGGAAAGACCTCGGGCGGCGGGGCGATGGTCAGACCGTCGACAACGCGCTGGAACTCGTTGCCGATGAGCGAATCCTTGCGGTTCACGTCGCCGCTACGGACGGTTTTGCGCAAATCCTCAGTGAACGCCACAAGCACGTTTTTATCGCGATGCGACTTAGCCCGGCGACCATCGATGAAATACTCCCATTTCACGCCATCGATGATGAATACCTCGCGGTCTTCGGCACCATATATGGCGGTCTTCCAAACAGCCCGCAGAATCCCCACTTGGTCATCGCTGACGGCCATCGTAAAGGTCTTGACATCGGGCGCAACGTAGCCCTTCGGACGCTTTATAGAAAACCATTTGTACCGTTTCTCGCCAATCTTCTTTTTCTTATGCGTGGCTTGGAATGTGGTGTGCCAGATGCTCGTCTGTGCCTCACGATAGACAAGCAAGCGAGCCACGGAGTCGTAGGTAAGCGTCCACTCCGGCGAGAACGACGGGATGCATTCCACGCCGAAAGCCGCTTCCTGCGGCATCAGCAGTCGCGCCATCTCGCTGTCGAACAGCGTCGTCCGCGGTTTATCCTTTCTCCATGAAGTCGACTTGTCGGCCACGTGGATAAGTTTGTCCTGGGCTATGACAGTTATAGTGGCGAGGGCGAGGATAAAGGAAAGGATGATTTTCTTCATTATTTTATTGTCTTTGCCCATTCAGGGATATCGTCGGTGTATTGCTTGAAGAGTTGGCCATTGGTTGTTCGGAAAATTTGCCCGAACCGTTGGGGCCGGCAACAACACAGAGTGTGGGTTTCCTATCAGTCATAGTCCTACCGTACTTTTCCACTCTTCAATCTCCTTGGTTACAGCCTGAAACCTACGTTTCTTCTCAGCCTCAGCCTTGGCACTCGACTCGCGTGCAGCTTGGGCCACGTCCTCCATCAGGGCATGCAACATTTCGTCGGTAGGCTCCTCGGTAGAAGTCAAGCGATATCGTTTATGAACCTCGGTCATACGCTACTATCTTATTATTATCGCAGGCAAAGATACGTATTTTTTCCCAATTATATTGCAGAATAATAATAGTTTAACATGATTATATCGAATTAGTTGTTCATTTATCCACTAACAGCTCTGTTTTCGTTGCAACTAAATAGCATTTTTGCAAGAAATTCCCTTTTTTGCCTCTCTAACTCATCACCCATACGGTGCTTGATGTCGTAATTCTTGGACGGACCCAGCGGAACACCTTAGCCTAAACGGCAAACAGGTCATCCATGACAATCTCATTCTGTATGAGATTGTAGTAGTTGTTGTGCATGACGCCATTCGTCGTTACCATGACAAGGTGTAGTGTACGCTTGTCCTTTGATTGTTCCTGATAGGCGTTATGCTTGTTTTGCAAGTCATCGGCATAGTCCTTGTCAATTGTGAAAACACCGGTGGAGTGTTTCATCTCACAGAGGTCGGTAAAGCCGTCGGCACGTTGGATGACCAAGTCTATCTGTGCCCCGCGCCGCTCGTCAGTCCCTCGTGCGAACCATGAGCACACGTTGGTCTGGACACCAGAGATGCCAAGGGCAGCTTTGATCTGCGGAATGTGCTGAAGGCACACCCGCTCAAAGGCAAGTCCCTTCCAGGCACTATGCGATGAGGACGTGAAGGTGTTCGACCAGTAACGTTCATCGCTGAAGGCATTCTTCTTGATGCAGAGGTAATGGAATAAGGTGTAGTTGTCTATCAGCTGATACATGGCATTTGTCTCTGTGGTATCGGCAGAAGCGAAGCGGCGTATGAACCCACACTCTTCCAGTTCTTCCAGTACGGTGGAGAAGGTGCCACCGTCAGAGATTTTGCTCATTGCGAGGATCTCCTCTCTGGTCATGCCCGACTTCCTGCCATTGCTCAGACATGCTATGACCTTGAGGTAATTTTCCGGACGCTTGAACAAGATGGCATAGAGTGCCTCAAACTCATCACGAAGCTGTGCCGTCTCTGTAAAGAACAGCTGATCGACGTTCTGTGCCACACTTAATCCTTTTTTCAGAAAACTCCAGTAGTAAGGTATACCGCCGAGAATCATGTAGAGTTCCAGCACATCCTTCCTGCCTAAGGCCAGATAGGCACTTTTAGCAAACAGCTCGCACTCACGCAAGGTGAATGGAACGAGTTTTATGCGGTTGGTCAGTCTTCCGCGAAGTCCACCCTTGTCCTTCAGCAGTTTCTTGCTGATCCATGAAGTGGCACTGCCGCATACAATGAGTACGATATCCTTCTCTCTGCGTGCTGTTGCCCATCCGTTCCAGAAGTTTTCCAGCGCACCGATAAGGTTTCCCTTGGGCGTATCCATCCAGGGAAGCTCGTCGATAAATAGGACTTTCTTGCCGGCAGGGGCATTGTTGATGAGCTGCTTCAGCAGTTCAAAGGCTTCCATCCATGTTTTTGGTATGGCACACTTGGCAAAGCCTGCCGCCGACAATGAGTTGCGGAATGCCGTCAGTTGCTGGCGTAGCGTTCCTTTCGCTACTCCTGTATGCTGGAAGCAGAACTGATAATTGAATGTCTCGCGTATGAGATACGTCTTGCCTACACGCCTTCTGCCATATACGGCACAAAACTGCGACTCCTCTTTTTCAAGAAGCCCCAACAGTTCACGCTGTTCCTTTTCACGTCCTATGATCATAAAAAAACGTTGTTAAACACAAATCCGCTGCAAATATAATAAAAATACCTTTATAACCAGCGGAAAGTGTGTTTTTTCTTTCAGTTTCCGCTGGTTATAAGGTATTTTTAACTGTTTTGAATCAATCAGGCAGTGAGGTGTCGGCTACCCGATGAGCTGTGGCAGGAAACAGCTGATGACGAGGACGATGATGCCGCAAATGAGCACGGCAATGGTCTTCTGCGAGCATCCCTTCCACTCCTTGAGGATGATACCCCAGACGTTGGAGAACACGACGTTGAGGGCCATGAGGATGCAGAAGGACAACGTGGTCAGCGTGGCACTGCCAGTGAGGAAGCCCTTGCCCAAGGCCAGTCCGAAGAACTGCGAGTACCAAAGGGCACCGGCCAGCAGGCAGAACACGAGGTTGTTGGCCCAGACGCTGCCTTTCTTGTAGTCGCCCCAGGTGCCGTTGACCTGGTTCTGATAGAAGCAATAGAGCATATTGGTGAGGAACCCGCCGAAGGTGACGAGCAGCGTGGCGGGGAGCGTGCGGAACATCGGGTCGGTCAGTTCGCCGAAGTTAATGTCCTTGCCAAACTCTAAGCCCACGTTGAAGCAGCCGCTCATAAAGCCTGCCAGCAAGGCAATGGCCAGTCCCTTGGGGAAGTTGAAGTCCTTCACCGCCGCCTTCTTCTCCTCCTCTGAGAGCGAAGCGGCCTTCATGCTGCCAGCCACGCCGATGATGGCGATGCCTATGAGCGTGACCACCACGCCCAGGATGACGGCAAAGGTGAGCGACTCCAGCGCATGGAGCTGGGGGAAGAAGATGTTGAGCAGCACAGGACCCATGATGGTGCCCAGTCCGGCACAGGTGCCAAGGGCTATCGACTGCCCGAGGGCCACGCCGAGATAGCGCATCGACAGGCCGAACGTGAGTCCGCCAACGCCCCAGAGTACACCGAAGAGGATGGTCATCCACAGGTTGAACGACGGGGCCTGGGCAAACAAGCCGAAGAGCGACTGCCCCTCAGGCACGGCAAGAAGCGCTCCAAGGAACGGCAGCAGCAGCCAGGCAAATACGCCCTGCACAATCCAGTAACTCTCCCACGACCAGTCCTTGATCTTGTTGATGGGAACATAACAGCTCGACTGGCAAAAGGCGCCAACGGCAATAATCAGCAATCCGATAATGATTTCCATGTTGTTTTAGTTCGTTTGTTTTTATTAGTTTGTCTGTTTCGTATGCAGGATAATATACGGAAAAGCGAGGAATGACCACCCCTGATGCAAGCAACAGGCCAGTCATTCCCCGGCTTTATCATAGCGTCATTGCAGACCGTCCAACTGCCGTTTCAGCGTCTGCAGGTCGTCGCGCACCGCGATGAGCCGTGTCAGCACGTCGGCCTTGCGGTCGGAGCCGTCGCGGTTGGCGTTGATCATCTTCTTCGCAGCGGCCAACTTGAAGCCGCGCACCTTCACTAAGTTGTGTATCAGCCTGATTTGCTCAATGTCCTTTTCCGAGTACTGGCGCACCTTACTTGGCCCCTGGGTCTTGGGACGCAGGTAGGGAAACTCCGTCTCCCAGTAGCGCAGGGTACTCTCGTTAAGGCCGAACATCTCGGCCACCTCTTTAATAGAATAGTAGAGCTTCAGGTTCTTATGTAAGTTCAGTGCCATAGTCATTCTTGTTTTTTCAGCCGCGAAGTTACACATAATTTTTCAAATGGCAAAGTGTCCGCCCGATTTTTGCAGATTCTTCTACAAGAAATCTTCTTCTGACTCTATCTCGCTCGCTGCTGGTTCGGAGTAGAATTTCATGGATTGCTGCTCGTAACCGGAATAGGCAAACGGGCGAATCACACCTACGTGGACAACTGCCGTCTTAGGCACAACATATTCTTTCTTCATAGTCATGTCGTTTTTAGTCATTTGATGAGTACTTTCTTTCCGCTCATATCTTGCAGGCGTCCTTTGACTGGGCGAACAACATACAGACCGGGAGCAGGTGGAGTGGTAAAGCTCTGTCCGCTCAGGTTGAAATAGCGGTAGTCCTGGCCGTCGTCTTCCTCGGCGCAAGTGATGCCATCGGGTTCCTCGTCAAAGCCAAGGAACTCGCGGGCACCAGAATTGCTGATTACCAGATAGGGCCGCCCCGCAGGGATGGTCGTGCCATTCTTCACCCGATAGAAGCCAACGCCCTGGTTCTTATTGGCCAAAGCAAAGAGCGTCGAGCCGTCGCCCGTCACAGTGCCGTCGGAGACTAACAACTCATTGCCCTCAATCGGCGGGAGAACCGCCGACCGCGACGGCACGGTCACCGTCTCGTCTACAGCAACGTCCTTGTATAACACTACGCCCACGTTAGCGGGAACGATACCGTTGGCCACTTCGCTGAGCAATACGCGGTCGTCGCTGACGCGAGCCGTAAACACGGTAACGCCAGTCTCGCTGAAGTCGCTGGGCTGCGTCGCGCTATAGGTAGCGTACTTCGCAGCAGATGTAATCGTAACGGGGTGGTTCTCCGTGATAGTAGTACAGTAGTTGGTTACTGCCCAGCTCTTGGCATTCACAACGACTTTCGAGATAGTGATGGGATGACTGCCATCGGTATAGCATCTCGCCGTGTTTACGATTCCATCGAACGTAACAGTCTGCGCGGTCCCCTCGGTTGTCAATGTTCCTGGACTAACCTGCACAATTGTATTGGCGGCATCGGTCAGCGTGACGTTCAAACTAATGAGGTATCCTTGAACCAATTCCACTCCAAGGTATTTGCCATTGGTAGCGTCGATTTCGAAACGAGCAGGGGCATCTGTGAAGCGTTTGCCTCCATTCAGCCACAGTTCTATACCTGTAGCTGGGTCAATCCAGTCATTGTCGTATGCCCCTTTTGTGAGGTTCGAGATGTCTGCGGCATCAAAAGTAGCAGTCACTTCGCTTTCCACCACATTGCCGAAGACGGCATAGTAGGTAATGTCATTAGACGGCATCGTGGTTTCTAATAGCAAGTCAGGCTGTTCATCGGTCTTTCCGTCAATCGCACTGGTACTCCAACCAATGAATTTCTTTCCCTCAACGTCAGCAGGACGAGAGGGAAAGTTAACGTTGGAGTATTCAACGCATTGTGTCGGACTGCCAAGGGAACCATTTATGCTAAAAGATGCCGTGAAAGATTCATACTCAACTAATTGATAGACTTTAATGGCATGTGGATAAGTTTCAAGATTACTTACCGCATAAGCTCTATATACATGGGATGAGGCGGTATAGTATCCAAGAAAACGGTTGCTATTCGATGTGTTTTGAATAATAGCCGTTCCATCCGTATCAAATGTGAATTTCCAAATAGAGCTACTACTACCAAATGAAAGATTTGTCGAACTACTATTATTTAAATAGGCTTCCGAAGAACCATTGCTAACATTCTTCATATAGAAACCACCTGTAGCAGATTCAAGTGTCCACACATACGTTTCAGTTCCTGAAAGACCCTTCGCTTTGTATGAATTGGTAGTCTGTAATGCATTAGAGGGTATTGTATTGTTCATCACATACCCCTTCTGCTCAAAGACATATAGTCCTCCAGCCTTGACTTCCGTCACCTGTACTAACTTATATGGCCCATCGGCCTTCATCGACACAGGCAGGAGCCACCCTAAAAGCATGATGGTCATCCAAATCCTGCCTACATGAATTAATTTCTGTTGTTTCATAATAATATAATGTTTAAAAGTTAAAAACCATAACCGAAGCCCTCATCTTCCAGCTCTTCATCGTCCCAGATGTCATTATTGCGGTTCTTCCGCGAAAGAGCCTCGCTTTCAGCAGGTTCCTCGTAGGGCGTTCCTGTTCCCATCTCATCGAAGAGCTCAAGTGATCCCATTGTCAATACTGCATCACCAACGATACCGACACACGACGTGTGCGGTGTAATATAATTCTTTTTCATAATGTTTCATTTATTAATTTGTTGTTGTTGATTCAAAAGCTACTGTCCGCATCTTCATAAAAAAGAAGACACGATTACCCGTTCTGTCAATACCCCCACCCCTAATTCCTGGTACGAACAGAAAAACTTATAAAAGACAGTACTTGTTGAAAGTTTTTTTTACGTAAGACTGATCAGGATTTCTTTATCTGACCATCATCTTTTTGCCTCCCACAATATAGAGACATCCTTTGCCCGGTTGTTTCACGCGCTGGCCATTCAGGTTGTAGATGGTTTCTACCGGGTCGCAATCCCCAACGCCATTCGGTATGGCCGTCGTGGTGCCTTCAAAATCAATGTAGAAACGCGGAGCCGAATCATACGTGCGCAGATAAGCCTTGCCGGCCGCTACCCGCTGGTTGTTGGCCTGGAAGAATCCCAGCCCGTAGACGCTGTGATTGTTTAGGATGTAGTTGTGCCAGTTGCCGTCGACCGAAGGCAGGGCTTCAATGGTTTCGCCTACGGCCACCAGCGCATTATTGTCCACAGCCTCAGCATCGCTCGCAACAGGGATGGACACTGGCCCCACGGCTCCGGCCTCCTCGCCCAGCGCATTGCGAAGCAACAGGCCGGTATTGGCAGGCACCTGATAAATACGGGTGAAGACAATCGCTCCACCCTGTTCGGCTGCCGTATAGGCGGCTATTGTACTTACATTAGTGAAGTCGAGCGCGTAGGTACTGGAGAACGTGGCCAGGCCTGCCGACCCTATCGAGGCTTTCACATCCGTAAAGACTGGCTCTCCAACAAGGGTACAGTAGTCCGAGTAGCTGTCGGCAACAATGCCATCCCACGTGATGGAGATGCTTGCCAGGAACATGGCTTTATCAGCAGAGCGCAAGCCTACGTACTTGTAATCGCCATCTATCTCCAGTTCGGTACTGGTGCCCTTGACTATCTCGCCGAGCTTCTGCCCTTTGGTCGATGCCGAACTCTTGTACAAGTCTTCAGACGATGCGTAAGCCTTGTTCAGACCATAGACCTCTAACGTGCGGCCTGCTGTTGTCACAGCCTCCCATTCCACGGCTACTTTCTTCAGTTTGCCGCCCGAGGTGGTGGTCACGATGCCGCTTGGGCTTGTGGCTCTGAGCTGTATGCCGTCGTTTTGGCTCCTTGCACTATTGCCGGCATATACGGCCGAGGAGTTTCCTGTCGTTTTGTTCGACCAGTTGTAATAGCTCCCCTTGTTGCTGATGCCAATAAGATCGGCTGTGAGTACATCGGTGGCCGATGTCTGTATACCCTCGGTGACCGTGGCAAACACTGCATAGTAGGTCACGTCGCTATTGCCCATCGTGGCCTGCGTAATCAGCGTAGGCTTCGTGTCGGTAGCAACAGGGATGGCCGCTGCCGACCATCCCATGAACACTTTCCCGTCGATACTGCCTGGATTGTTGGGGAAAGGGATGTTGGCGCCTTCCGCATATTCGCCCGTCGACGTGATGACTCCGTTCACACTCCAGCTCACGGTGTGCGTCGCCACCGCCTCCGGCGTTCCGCAGGTCACGGCTACGCTCCTCACATAGAGGGCACCTGTTGCTTTCTTCGATTTCGACAGCAGGACTTCAATGTCGCCAGAGGCAGACCCCGTAAAGGTGAAGGCCGCATTTTGGTTTGTTAGCTCCGTGTAGGTAGTGCCAAAGGCCGCTCCACCCACTTTCACGCTCAGCGAGGGCGAAGAGACTCCACTGGCATTCACCACAATCTTCGTGATGGTGCCGGTGATGTCGGCTGTAGTCAGCTTGACATACGACACTTTCATCGTGCCAGAACCGTAATGCACGCCTCGTGTTTGGTCAAATATAGACTCATCGGCATCCGATGTCACCGTCCATTGCACTCCGTCGTCGGCAATGCCTGTGCCGCCACATGCCTCACTAAAGAATAACAAACTTACTGATTCTTCCGCTCTTGCGGACATAATTCCACACATTGCCATCAATAGAAAAGCAAGTGAAAATTTCTTTAAAAAATAATGTTTCATTGTAGAAATTGGATTAATTTAGGGGTGGTTAACGTCCAAGCAGCGAAAGTATGAAAAGTAGACTTTCGTGCTGAAATACTTAAACATTGTTTAAGTAAAAATAGTTTAAAAGCATCTTTCCCCCTTTACGTTTATCCATTTGCACCTTATTATATATACCGACATCCATGGCATCAATTTATATATATCGACATCCTTGGCATCAATCGACGCTGGAAGCGTCGCCTCTCAATAGCCGTAGGTCGGCACGACCTGCGGATAGCGGGTCAATGGTAACATCGACGCTGGAAGCGTCGCCTCTCAATAGCCGTAGGTCGGTACGACCTGCGGATAGCAGGTCAATGGTAACATCGACGCTGGAAGCGTCGCCCCTCGATAGCCGTAGGTCGGTACGACCTGCGGACAGTAGACAAGGGAGGGGAAAGCACTCTGAAAGGCTACGGGTAGGCGAGCGTAGCTCGGGAATGAGAGTGCCCCAACACCGAGTATTGGGCGACCCCTTCAGGGTCGATGTATTTTCTCACTTTCTATCCGCAGGTCGTACCGACCTACGGCTATTGAGAGGTGACGCTTTCAGCGTCTTTCAATCGCAATTCGTTTTTTTTCGGGCAATTCTGCTTATATTTGCGACGTTTTTCGTAATTTTGCCGAAAATACAACAAGAAACTATGATTAGGAAAGCAAACAAAACCGACATTCAGTCCATCATCGGACTGCTGCACCAGGTGAACATGGTGCATTATGAGATTCGTCCCGACCTGTTCAAACCCAACACCACCAAGTACGACGCGCAGGAACTTTGCGACATGCTCGACGATGACAACAAGCCCATCTTCGTCTGCGTCGACCCCGACGAGGGAAAGGTGCTGGGCTATGCGTTCTGCCAGATTACCGAGGTGAGAGACCACCTGCTGCTACAGGACGTGAAGACGCTCTACATCGACGATATTTGCGTAGACGAAAATGAGCGCGGCAAGCACGTAGGCAAGGACCTGTATACGTTCGTCCGCAGCTATGCCCAGTCTGAGGGCTTCCATAACATCACCCTGAACGTGTGGGAGGGCAACGCTCCCGCCCTCAGTTTCTACAAGAACATGGGCATGCAAATACAAAAGACTACGATGGAACAAATTCTGTAACGGAATGAAACCACAACAAGAAAGAAACGAACGCATCGCCAGGACAATGATCAAGAACCTGCAGCGACGCCACATCGAAGCCTTCTATTGCCCAACGGGCGAGGAGGCAGTAAGAAAAGTATCTGAACTCATTGCCGATGGCAGTTCAGTAACCTGGGGAGGCTCCATGACGGTAAGAGACCTGGGCATTCCCGACTATCTCCGAAGCCGCGCGTCCTTGGAAGTGCTCGACCGCGACCTCGTGACAACCCCGGAGGAAAAGCAGGACATGTATCTCAGGGCCTTCTCAGCCGACGTTTACCTCACCAGTGCCAACGCCATCTCAGAGGATGGTGTCATCGTGAACATCGACGGCAACGGCAACCGCGTGGCAGCCATCACCTGGGGACCGAAGAAAGTCATCTTCGTCATCGGCCTGAACAAGGTGGCTCAGACGGTGGAGGCAGCTCTGTCAAGGGTAAGAGGAACAGCTTCGCCCATCAATGCCGCCCGCTTCGACATCAACACCCCGTGCCAGCACGACGGCATCTGCCATAACTGCAACTCCCCCGAATCCATCTGCAACTACGTCCACTTCCTCAGAAACTCCCCCCGGGGCCGTCATACGGTTGTGCTGGTAGGCGAGAACCTCGGGTATTAAAATACGAATGAATATATCAAGGTGATGATACTGCCAGAGTTGGGCGGTCGTGTGCAGATGGCCTACGACAAGATTGCTAAGTGCCACCAACAGTATGGCGCAACCTTGCTTTGGCTCGCTTTAATAAATCTTGTTGTTTAGGAGATTTGTCGTTTTAGTCGTTTAGGACAAGTTACTTCCCCAAACAACCAAACGACCAAACAACCAAACGACCAAGAAGTGGCTCTCGACAACAACCATCAGGGTATCCGTCAGTTCCGCACGTTGATAGACTCGAATTTGTAATATCATAAAAAAAAGAAGAAACTTAAAACATTATAGAGATATGAACAATATTATCAATTCAGCAGAACGCAGAGGGAAAGAAGAAGGAGTCCAAAAAGAAAAGATTGATACCGCACATCGTCTACATGCAATGGGGCTGACGATGGAGCAGATTGCACAGGGAATAGCCCTGACCGTTGATGAAGTAAAGAACATTTTATCATAACTATAGCCCATCATGACAGAGGGAATCAAGCAGACCGAGAAAGGAACCTTTGACTTTGCCAAAAATGTTTATGGCAAAGCATTGGCCGATGCGATGTTCTTGACAAGACCCTCGTTCGTCATCAGCGATAGCGAAGGAGAGTATCACTTCCTGTCATCAGAGAAGTTCGCGCTTGATTTAGACGAAGACCTGAAAGACTTCAAACGTAGGTAATACATCTGGTGGGATTACACCGCCGTCATTCAAAGTGCATACAGGAGAGGGAAGCGCGAGGGTATGGCCTCCCGCATGAAGTTTACAACAATTTACTTCTACCAAAATCTTTACCTCTACCAAAATCTTTTTAACATGATTTTTTACCTCTACTTATCCTCTACTAAAGTTCTACCTAAGCCCTACCTCATAGCTATCCGATATGATGAATCCTACCTGACGATTAGGGATCTTGAAGGGTTTCCACGGAGGAAACCGATGGTTAATTCTATGATAACCGATGGTATCTTCTGAGGAAACCGATTGTTTTTTTCGTTGAATGGAGTTCTCAAAGCTGAGCGGCCTCTGGTTGTCTCTGTTTACTCCATGCATCCTTTTATATAATACCAGTCTCTCTGCGCAAACTCTGCGCCTCCGCGCCTCTGCGTGAGAAAAGAGGAGGATGGGGAAGTATGGCGGAAAAGTATATTCGTCTCAGTGGCCAATGATATTTGTTATCACCTCCAAATCTGCCGGCAACCACTTCACGCTGTCCAACTCATCCTTTGCCAGCCACTTCGCCGCCTCATGTTCATTCAGATGCAGCGTTTCCGTCAGCAGAGAACACAGATAGCAATGCATTGTCAGATGAAAGGCCGGGTAATCATACTCCACCGTACAAAGAAACCTGTCCACGCTGATCTCCGCAGACAATTCCTCGCGAATCTCCCTCACCAGTGCTTCCTCCGGCGTTTCGCCAGTCTCAATCTTTCCGCCGGGAAACTCCCACCAGTCTTTCCACTCACCATATCCTCGCTGAGTGGCGAAGATGCGGCCCTTGTCATCATGTATGATGGCTGCTACTACTTCTATCTGTTTCATGTTCGATTCGTCTGACTTCAACCGATTGATAATCTCCGTTTGTCGTATTCAAATGATTCCTGCGAGCTTGGTAGTGCAGGCTCGCAGGAATGAATGGGGGGAAATCGGGAAAGCTGTTACTTGCTCTTCGAATCCTCGGCGAAACTGCCGAAGTATTTCAGGCAGACATCACGCCACTCGCGAGCATCGCGCAGATGCGTCTGTAGCTTGGCATCTACCTCCTGCCAGCGCTGGGCATCGATGTAAGGACGGGCCTCCTGCCAGATGCGCACGAAGTCCTCGATCTCGCCGACACCACGGTTGTAGCGGAACTGAAGCTCCTCCCAGAGCGTGCGACCGCTGAGCATGCGGTAGGTCCAGGGCAGATGATGGAACCAGAGCAGGTATTGCTCAGGGCAGGTGGAGGGACTGTCGTAGAGCTTGCAATAAGGCTCACGATACTGCTGGGTGGCACCCGTGCCGTTTTCTGCGCCGGGCATCTCCGTGTTGTGCGTGGAACGGTTGAAACCGATACCCCACTTGTCGGCCTTGTGATAGTAGACGGGACACCACTCAATGGGATAGTCGGCCTTGAAGCCGTCGGGCTCGGGACCCATGTGGTGGTCGAACTTGAAGATGTGGTGCAATCCCAACGGCATCATGTAGTCGACACAGGCTTCGCGCGAACGGAGCATCATGCTGAGGAGAGAGGAGAGTGGAGAGTGGAGAGAGGAGAGAGGAGAGTTTTCACCATAGAAGAACGTCTGCTTCAGCCACTCCTTGGCTATCTCTTCCGACGACAGGGCTGGGTTCCAGGCCAGGCGTCCGAAGGCGTACCAGTTGGCCTGAGCAAAGTGGTGGCCGCACCAGTTGCGGTCGAGTCCCACGTTGGCCACACCGGCAATACCCTTCAGCTTGGAGGGAGCCACAAACGAGAAGAACTCCTTCCACATAGGGGCGAGGTAGGCCAGATGCTCGCCCTGCCCCAGGTACTCCTGGGTAATCTGCAGCTCGGCCATCTGTGTGGTCTTCTTCATCTGGTCGAAGATAGGAGCGTAAGGCTCGCGGGGTTGGAAGTCGAGCGGGCCGTTCTTCGACTGCAGGATGACGTTGTCGCGGAACTGTCCGTCGAGTCCGGCAAACTCGCTCACGGCCTGCATCACGCGGTCCTCGCCCTTGTGCTTGGCCCCGTAGACGAAGGATCGCCACATCACGATACCGCCGAAAGGCTTCAGCGCGTCGGCCAGCATGTTGGCTCCGTCGGCATGACTGCGCCCGTAGTCGAACGGGCCGGGCTGTCCTTCCGAGTTGGCCTTCACGAGGAAGCCGCCGAAGTCGGGAATCAGCTTGTAGATTTCCTGTGCCTTGCGCTGCCACCAGCGCTGCACGTTGCGGTCGAGCGGGTCGGCGGTCTTCGTGGCACCGAGAGCCTTGGGCGAACCGAAGTTCACCGACAGGTAGACCTTGATGCCCCAGGGACGCAGTAGGTCGGCAATCGTCTTTACCTTCAGCAGATACGCGCGCGTGAGCATCTTAGGCGAGGCATTCACGTTGTTGAGCACCGAGCCGTTGATGCCGATGGAGGCGCACGCCTCGGCATAGCGCGTAATCGTCGACGTACCTCCCGGGAAGCCCTCAACCCCTTCGGCCCAGAAGATGCTGGGGCCGGCATAGCCACGCTCGATGGAGCCATCGAGGTTGTCCCAATGGTTCAGGATGCGCAGGCTGAAGTAGGGATGCGACTCGCCCTGTTCGCCGCGCAGCCAGGCATAGCGGCCATAGAGCAGGCCCTGCTGGGTGCGTGCCGTCACCATATTGCCGTTGATGCGGTAGCCGTCGTCGGCGGGCATGCTGTTGTCGAGTCGCAGGGTGAGCGACTTGAAAACAGAAGTGTCGGACGGCAACCAGAGCCGGCTGCCGTCCTCAGCGCGTAATGCGCTAAATGATAAGAGACTGATTACAAGTGGTAATGCTGATAGAAGGAATCTTTTCATGAGCGTCGGAGACTATTCGTTCACTACTTTCTGGATGGTTCCGTCTTCGTTGTAGAACAGACGCTGCACCTTCAGCGAGCGCAGGTGAGTGATGTCGTTGGAGGGCACGCAGTCGTGATAGAAGAGATACCACTCACCCTTGTACTGCACGATGCTGTGATGGGTGGTCCAGCCCACGACGGGGTCGAGGATGACGCCCTGGAAGGTGAAGGGGCCGTAGGGCGAGTCGCCCGTGGCATAGCAGAGTGTATGGCTGTCGCCGGTGGAGTAGGAGAAGTAGTACTTGCCGTCCTTCTTGTGCATCCACGAAGCCTCGAAGAAGCGGTGCGGGTCGCTGGCCTTCAGGGGCTGACCGTCCTTGTCGAGGATAATGACGTCGCGGGGTGACTCGGCAAACTGGAGCACATCGTCGCTCATGCGCACAACGAAGCTGGGCAGGGCGGGCACGTCGGCAGGACAGAAGAGCTGGGACTTGCGGTCGGGAGCCAGGCCAAGAACAACGCCCTTGTCGGCATACTTCTCCGGAGCCTGATACCACTGCAACTGGCCTCCCCAGAGACCGCCGAAGTAGCAGTAGACCTGGCCGTCGTCGTCCTTGAACACGCTGGGGTCGATGCAGAAGGAGCCGCGGATGGGCTGAGGCTCGGCCTTGAACGGACCTTCGGGCTTGTCGCTCACGGCAACGCCGAGATGGAACACGCCGTTGTAGTCCTTGGCAGAGAAGATGAGGTAGTACTTGCCGTTCTTCTCCACGACATCGTTGTCCCACATCTGCTTCTCGGCCCATGCCACATCGTCCACGTCGAGGATCACGCCGTGGTCGGTCACTTCGCCCTCAAACACATTGTCGATGGAGAGCACGTGATAGTCGCGCATCTGGAAGTGGCCTCCGTCGTCGTCGAAGGCTGCACCGGCCTCACGGTCGTGGCTGGGGTAGATGTACAGGCGGTCGCCGAACACATTGGCTGAAGGGTCAGCCATATAATCACTGGGGAATAGATAACGGGGTTTCATGTCTTTTTTTATTGGTTTTTAGTTAATACTTTTATCTGTTTCTCTGCTCAATCTCGCGGTTGATGTTGTCGATGACCTCATCGCTGAGTTCATACTTCGAGATGATGAACATAGCCACTACCAGCAGCATGGCGGGGATGATGCACACGAGCCAGCGGATGCCTTCCTGTGCCAGCGGGGTCTGCAGCTCCAGGTCGTTCATGAAGTAGGCACCGGCGGCATTGCCCACCGACATCATGGCAAAGGCCGTGATGAAGAAGAGGGCGATGATGCGCAGGGGACGGTTGCGCAGGAACTCCATCCAGAGGTCGCTCACCTTCACATTGGCCGACTCCGACTGATCCATGACCACGCGCTCCTTGGTCTGCGTGAAGCAGAAGATGAGCAGCGAGAGGCCCACGAGCGAGTAGATAAGCATGGTGAGGAACCAGGCGTTGGAGTCCTTGGGCAGCGTGGTGGCCTGCTCCGATGGCACATAGCTCGTCCAAGCCAGTACCAAGCCGGGCACTACACCGCCCAGGGCCATACCGGCCTTGAAGAAGATGCCCGTCAGGGCGTTGACGATACCTGCGATGCGGCGACCGGAGGTGTACTCAGCGTAGGAGATGACCTCGGGAATGAGTGCCCACATGTAGCCCGTGGCCACGATGACACCCGTGGACTTGATGAACTGTGCGATGTAGACCAGCGTGATGTTCTCCTTCACCGTGCCCATGCGGCTGATGACATAGAGCATGGCCATGCCCACAATGGCTACCGAGAGGAAGATGTAGAACATGTTCTTCTTGCCCACCTTCTTCTTGATGGCAGGCACCAGCGGCATGAAGATGAACGAAGGCAGCGAGCCAAGACCCATGAACAGGGCCATCTCGATGGGCAGACTGTCGGACGAGGCGAAGATGGCCACCAGGATGGGCACGCCTGCCGACACGCAGAGACCGCCCACGTTGGCCATGAACATACGTACCGAGGTGAGGATGGTAATCTCGTCGGTGTCGCGGGTCAGCGAAGAGTTGAGTGCGCCGTAGGGCACATTAATCAAGGTGTAGAGCATCGACATGCCTACGTAGGTGATATAGGCATAGACCAGCGAAGGCGCGAATCCGTTCCAGAAGCAGAGAATAGCCAGGATGGTGAGGGGGATGCCGCCCAGCACCAGGTAGCTGCGGTATTTGCCTAACTTAGGATTGTGCTTGTCGACGAACGTTCCCACGAGGGGATCCCACATCACGTCGACCAGTCGCACCAAGAGGAACATGGTGCCTGCCAGGCCGGCAGAACGGGTTGCATCACCACCGAGCACATAGACGTCGGTGTAAAAGAATAGCAGGTACATGCAGATGGTCTGGTAAATCAGGTTCTGTGCCAAGTCGCCTGCACCGAATCCGATACGCTGTACCCATGAAAGTTTGTAGAAACCTTTTTGTTGTGTCTGGTCTTCCATTTTCTTGTTTTTAATTATTTAGGTATTATTAATTGCTGCAAAAGTACAAAATTTTGATAGATTTGGGTATAACTAAATGTTGCAGATGCTTCTTGATATGTTTCAAACGGCAACAAAACAACATGAGACTATTGCTTTTTCGATGAAATAATAGTATTTTTGCGTGTGTTATGAAAAAGCTATTTGTTTTTACACTTGCGCTCTTCAGCGCAGTGGTGGCGGGTGCCAAGGTGCAGCTGCCACAGATGTTCCAGAACGGCATGGTGCTGCAGCGTGGCATGCCCATACCCGTATGGGGCACAGCCGATCCGGGCGAACGTGTCAGTGTGACGTTCCGAAAGAAAGTGTATGAGACGGTGGCCGGCGATGACGGCACGTGGAAGGTGATGCTGCCCCAGCAGAAGGCAGGCGGGCCGTTCCAGCTCGTGGTCAACGACCAGACCATCGACGACTGTCTCATTGGCGATGTGTGGCTCTGCTCGGGCCAGTCGAACATCGACGTGACCATCGAGCGCGTCTACCCGCAGTATGGTAAGGTCATCGACGACTACCAGAACCCGCAGATCCGCATGTTCCGCGTGCAGACCGACACGGACACCCGTGGGCCGAAGCGCGACGTGAAGCCTACGCCCATCAACTGGAAACCCGTGACCAAGGATAATGCGTGGCTGTTCTCGGCAGTGGGCTACTTCCTGGGCCGCGAGATGTTTGAGAAGACGGGCGTGCCGCAGGGCATCATCGTCAACTCGCTTGGCGGTACGCCTATCCAGGCCTGGCTCAGCGCCGACACCCTGCGCAAGCAGTTCCCCGGCGAGCTGCAGCGCACGATGTTCTATCAGAACGACGACATGGTGCAGGCCATGCAGCGTGCCAACCAACTGGCCAACAACCAGTGGAACCGCATGCTGGACCAGAACGATGTCGTGCTGGGCAGCCTTGCTTCGGGCGGCCCTGCCGAGGGATGGCGCACCGTGAATCAATATGATAACATCACCGGACAGCACCAGTACTGCGGTTCGTTCTGGGCTCGGCAGCAAGTGAGCATCGATGCCCAGCATGCCGGAAAGCCCGCCCGCCTGCTGGTGGGTACGCTCTTCGACGCCGACCACACCTATATGAACGGCAAGATGGTGGGTCAGACGGGCTATCAGTATCCGCCGCGACGCTATCAGGTTCCCGCAGGATTGCTGCGCGAAGGCAATAACCAGCTGGCCGTGCGCTTCATCACCAAAGGCGGCAATCCGCATTTCATCAAGGAGAAACCCTATAAGCTCATCTTCGACGACGGCGTGGAGGTGCCACTCAGCACCACGTGGGAGGTACACGAGGGAGCCAAGATGCCCAACTGCCCGTCGATAGATGCTGGCATACAGAACCTTCCCACCGTTCTCTATAATGCCATGCTGGCTCCGCTGGCTCCCTACGCCCTGCAAGGCGTGGTGTGGTATCAGGGCGAGTCGAACTCGGGGGGCGATGCCCGTTACTATGAGACATGGCTCACGCAGCTCGTCACTGGATGGCGGGAGTTGTGGCAGCAGCAGTCGATGCCCTTCGTGGTGGTGCAGTTGGCCAACTTCATGGAGCCTTCTGAGAAACCGCAGGACACGGGCTGGACTACCGTGCGCGAGGCCCAGCGGCAGGTGGCTAACAAGCTGCCTGACACCGAGTTGGCCTGTATCATCGACCTGGGCGAAGGGGTTGACATCCATCCTCTGCGCAAGCGCGAGGTGGCCCAGCGCGTGGCGCTCGGCTTCGAGCGCATGCTTTGGAACAAGAAACTGGTGCTTGCCCCGCAGGTGAAGGGCGCTTCGTGCAGCGGATGGCAGGTGACGCTCACCCTCGATCAGCCGCTGCGTGCCGACGGTGCGCTCTATGAGTTTGAGGTGGCTGGTGCCGATGGCCGTTATGTGAATGCTGCGGCTACGGGCAAGGGCAACGTCATCACCGTTGATTCGCCCATCGACCAGCCGAAGACCGTGCGCTATGCGTGGAAGAACAATCCCACACGCGCCAATGTCTTTGGAAGGAACGATCTGCCTATGGCTCCCTGCCAGGTGGCCATTGAATAATATTTGGTACGCAGGTGTTCCACCTGCGGTTTCCCTGCTTCCGCAGGTGAGACACCTGCGTACCGTACCTGCTTCCGCAGGTGAGACACCTGCGTACCGTACAAAAAAGCCCGGGACTTCGGATGAAGTCCCGGGCTTTTTAGTGATAGTAGCAGGAGGTGATTACTTGCTCTGCAAGCCATCGGCGAATCCTGCGTAGGTGTGCTTGCGGTTGTAGTTCTGATCCCAGAGACCCGTGGGCTGACCCTTACGCCATCCGCTGTCGGCGGGCGAGTCGGTGATGCACCACTGAGTGATGCCCCACTGCTGAGCCTGCGGAACAATCTCCAAGTACTTCTGGATGATCCACTTGTAGTACTCGGCCATGGCCTTGTGCTGCTCCTCGGTGACATCAACGGTGTTGACATCCTTGCCATTGGCATCGACCAAGCCCATGTCAAGCTCAGAGATACGTACCAGCTTGCCGGTAGCGGCCATCAGTCGGAACGAATTCTCAAGGAGCTGCTGACGCTTCTGCTGCTCGGCAGCGTTCATGTAGTAGGAGATGTGCATCTGCGAGCCGATACCGTCGATCTTGGTGCCGTTCTGCTCCCAAACGCTAATCCAGTGGATGAGGCTCTCCAGCTTCTTATTGCCGCTGGCATCCCAGTCATACTCCAGGTTGTAGTCGTTGATGAAGAGCTTCACGTCTTCGGGCCCGAACTGGCGGGCAAACTTCACGGCAGTGCGCACATAGTCCACATCGCCCAGGTAGTTCTGCCAGAAGAAGTCGCCGGTGTTGTCCGACTCGTGCTGCAGGTCATAGTAGCCGTCGCCGTCGGCATCGGTGCCGCTGATAGGCTCGTTGACCACATCCCATGCCTTCACCTTGCCGTCGCAGGCATTCATCATGCCCTCAATCCAGCGGCCCATAGCCCATGTGAGGGTGTCCTTCTTCTCCTCGTCGGTGAGGGGGATAGAGTTCATCTTCACAATCTTGTTGATGGTGACAGAGCGCAGGTCGAGCGTGGCATCGGCGGTCTGAGGCTTCAGGATGATGTCGTAGTTACCACCCACGACACCCGAGAATCGCAAGGGGATGTTGTGCTGGCCGGCCTCCACGCTTACAGGCATGGTGAGGTTCTGTGCATCGCCGCCCCAGCCGTTCTGGATGGTCAGCTGCACGCCGTCGGCAGCCTTGTCGGCAGTCAGGTCGAGGTAGATCATGTAGTCGCCCTCGTCGAGAGGATTCTCGCCGCCAGGAACAACGAAGAACTGCGACCAGTCGCCCGTGGGCGTGGGCTCGAAGTGGATGCAGCCGTCAATCACAGGAGGCTCGCAGCCCATGGGATAGAAGGGGAAGGGACCGTCGGTATAGGTCTGTACCTTCACTTCCTGCTCCACCTCAAGGGCCAGCGGCTCGAGAGAGTAGACAGTCACCGACCTGATGTTGTAGGTACCGGCATAGTCGCCCGACTGGAAGAGTACGTGGACGCCCGACACGTCGTCGGCAGCGGTGAACGCGATGTCGCGGGTCTCCCACTCCGTGGTGAAGTCGAGTACGCCGGCCTTGATGTCAGCCCCCCAGGGACCTATGGCGAAGTGCAGGTTCTCGCTGGCAGGGTCGCCCTTGATCTCTACGCGGAGAATGTAATTCTTGCCGCCCTGCAGGCTGATGCCGTCGGCCACCATGTACTGCAGTTCCCAGAAGTTGGGTATGGTGCCAGTAGTGGCCACGGTAAGGCCGTTCTCGCTGTCCACGCTCGGCGTGGTGGTGATGGCCTCGGGGAACTGTCCCCACATGGTGTAGCTGTCGGCTTTCGTCCAGTCCACCGAGTAGACCTCGCGCTCTTCCACCGCATCCGGGTCGATGTCGAGTTCCTTGTCCTTGAGCAGGCTGTTCAGATACTTGGCAGGCTGCTGTGAATGCCAGGCCAAGGTGTGACCGTAGACGGAAAGACCGGCGTCCGTGGCCATGTTGACGAACTGCTGCACGTTGCCGAAGTCCATCTCGCCATTGTCCTTTACGCACGACGACATCTTCATTTCGTTGCCGGCCACCACCTCTGTGAAGTTGGAGTTGACGAGTCCGTAGACCAGCTCCTGCTTCATGTAGTTCTGAATATCAGTACCGACACCCAGTTTCATGTTGGGGTTGGCGAGGTATTCCTTCAGCGGCTTGTAGTCGTTCAGATAGGCATACTGCTCAACTTTATCGGGACGTCCCACCTCATAGCTGCGGTCGAAGTCGTCAGCACAGGAAGCCACCATGGTGGCTCCGAGTGCTAATATGATGAGTTGTTTATTCATAAGATTACCTTTTTTTATGCGTTATTTAGTGTAAATGGGCGTGAACTCTTCGATGGACACACCGCTGCGCCACCACACCAGCTTCTCGTGGGTGCTGCCCTTTTCAATGGCATTGCCGTAGTCGTCGACACCGAAGTCTACCGTGTAATTCAGCTCCATGCCGTCGCGGTCCTTAGAACCCCAGGCATTCTTGGCCGAATCGTCGCCCCATGAGCCGTTGCCAGTTGCAGTAACACCATTGGTAAGCGAACTGATGGTGCAGTTTTCGCTTCCGTCGAAGGTAATCAGCAGGTCGCAGGTGAGGGTTCTCTCTTCCCAAGTGGGAACCTCGTTTCCACCATCGTCATACTTGCGAGCCTGATACCTTCTCTGGTACGACACCGTGTAGACGCAGCTGTTGAGCGACTTGCACTTGAGTTGCACCTGGGCGGCCTTCTCAATGTTGTCGGTATTGGTGCTGCGGTTGGTGAGCCACCAGCCAGCATACTTGTTCTGGTACTTCACGCAGTAGAGTACATAGTCCATGGGCTGAACATCCCAGGCCGAAGCATCGGTACGCACACCTGAGCCATCTTCCTTCGGGGTGCCGGTGAGAATCCTGCCAAAGCCAGACTGACTGGTCATCACCACAGGAATGACGTAGGTGTTCTTTGCGGCATCGGGGTCGTTGAAGAAGGCATCGTTCAGCTGCACTTCGGCAATGCCCTTGAACGTGCCGTTGAAGTTGAGCGTATTGGTCGACAATGTGTAATAGCTGTCGGGCATCGCCTTGACGGGAGTGCCGTCGTCAAAGGTCAGGTTCTGAACCAGGCTGTTGTCCACGGCAATCTGCACCGAGCCGTTACTGCCATTGTAGGAGCCGCCGAAGGTGGCCTGAATCTGGCACTTGTGGGCATGGTCGAGCGTGAGGTCGTAGTCGTCGTCACCCAGCACGATGGTGCGTACAGGCGTCTGGTAGGCAAAGTAGACCGTGGTGCCGCCCTCATAGTCGTCGAACTCCTTATCGCCGCTCTTGCAGGAGGTAAGCGTTGCGGCAAGGCCACAACCTACAAATAAGCCGGCGAGGAGGTTATATTTGATATTCTTCATAATTATCAATTATCAATTTTCTGTTTTCAATTATCAATTACTTCCAGCCCTCGTTCTGCTTCAGATTGCTGTACTTCTGCAGCTCAGAGTAGGGAATGGGGCAATAGTTCATGTAATCCTGATAAGCACGCGGCTCGACGTCGATCTTGTTGTAGGACGTGACACCTGCTGCGTTCGTGGCGATGCTGACGCCCTTGGCCGTCTCGGTGAGGCTGGCATTCCAGCGGCGCAGATCCCAGAAGCGATGGTTCTCAAAGCAAAGCTCCAGGCGACGCTCGTTGCGGATGAGCTCGCGCATCTTATCCTTCGATGCGGCACACTCCTCTAAGTACGGATCGTCTTCGCCACCCACGCCGGCACGGCTGCGGATAGCCTTGATGACGTCGTAGGCCGAGAAGCCAGCTCCACCCACGTTAGCCTTCGGACCCTGGGCCTCGTTGGCTGCCTCAGCATAGTCGAGGAAGATCTCGGTGTAGCGGATGCGGGCAGGCAGGTGCTTCTTCGACGTGGTGCTCGACGGGTCGAGGTTGATGTCGCTGCGAAGCAGTTTGCGCAGATAGTAGCCCGTGGTGGTCGAGCGGCCATTCTCGCGGTTCAGACCGTCGAGGGTGGTAGCGTCGGCAGCGGTGTTGATGGTAGCACCGATAGCACCTTGCGTCTCGCCATTCACCAGGATATAGGTCTTCAGGCGCGGGTCACGACCCTCGTAGGGATTGGCTGCGTCGAAGCCAGAAGCCGAGGCCGAGATGGGATAGCCATTAGCCATGGGGAAGGCATCCACCAGGTTCTGCGAGGGGTTCACGCGACCATTGCCATAGAGCGAGGGAGGATAGTTGTTGGTCTCCAGGTTGTGGTTCTCCTCGATGTTGCCACGCCAGACGAGTTCGGCGGGGTTGGGATCGGTGGCACCCATGTTCTCAATGCCAGCCGAGGCATACCACTTCCAGCCGTCCTGCGAAATGCCCTTGACGCCACCGCAGTTCTTCAGGCTGGCAGCAGCCAGCTGAGCAGCCTGGTCCCAGGTCATGGCACCAGCCGCAGTAAAGGCGGGCGAGGCAGCGAAGATGGCCACCTGTGCCTTGAGGGCCGCAATGATGTGACCGTCGATCTTGCCGCGGTGCATGTTGCCGAAGGCACGGTTGTACTCAGCGTCGGTGCCGCCCATGCTGGTGTACTTGGCAGGCACCTTGCTGGCATCCACGTCGCCATACTGCTCGGGCAGGTACTTCAGTGCCTCGTCGAAGTCGGCCATAATCTGGTCGATGCACTCCTTGAAGGTGTTGCGGGGCTGGTTGAAGTCAGAAGCGGGATCCTCCGACTGCAAGTGGATGGGCACACCCATCAGCTCGCCGTCGACCTTGCCGGCGTGGGCACGCAGCAGGTAGAACATGTGCAGGCCGCGAAGGGCGTAGGCATTGCCCTTGTAGTTGTCCTCGTACATCTTGTCCAGGGCGGTACTTGTGTAAGACCATTCCACCTTCTCGCAGTTTTCCAGCATCAGGTTGCAATACTGGATGGCGTGGTAGCGGTTATTCCACTGGCTGACCGGGTTCATCGAGGACGACCAAGAGCCTGTGGCCATGAGCTTGTAGTCATCGCTGGTGTTGTTGGTCACGGCATCGTCGGTGGCTACGTCGGTCGTGGGATTAGTGTCGTAGCCCAGCAGCAGGTAGGAATTGTCGAGCAGGCCACGGGCAAAAGTCGGGTCGGTGTACATCTGGCTCAGTTCCAGATTATTCTCGATGGCCGGCTCAAAGAGATCGTCGCAGCTGGTGAGTGTTGCGACAGAGCCGCAACCTACGCAAAAGGCGACCAGGAGATTGTGTTTGATATGATTGGTTTTCATAATTATCAATAATCAATTTTCAATTTTCAATTATCAGAAGGCAACTTTTGCACCGATGTTATAGAAGCGTGCCTGCGGGGCGCTGCCCACGTTCAGCTCCATCAACTCGCGCTCCTTGGCCAGCGTGAGCAGGCTGTTGCCACTCACATAGACCGAGAGCCCCTTGACGATGCCCTGGCCGATGATGGTCTTGGGGAAGTCGTAGGTGAGCTGCACCTTGGCCAGGTCGAAGCGTGAAGTAGAGTACATCCAGAAGTCGCTGGTCTGCAGGTTGTTCGTGCCGGCCTGTGTGGTCAGGCGCGGATAGGTGGCACTCTCTGCAGTGGCAGGAGTCCAGCGGTCGCGTACCACCGACGAGTACTTGTTCTCACCGGCAATCCACCAGTAGCTGTTGTTCTTGATGGCATGGCCGCCGAAGCCGCCCACGCCCAGCATGAAGAGGGTGAAGTCGCGATACTTGAACGTCAGGTTGATACCCAGCGTCATGGGGCTGCCATACCAGCCGCCCTTGCCCAGGTTCACCTGGTCCTTGTTGTCAATGACGTTGTCGCCGTTCTGGTCCTTATACTTCAGGTCGCCCGGACGGATAGTACCACCCAGGATCTGCGAGGGCGAGTTGTCGATGTCGGCCTGGTCCTTGAAGAAGCCTAAGCACTCATAGCCCCAGATGGCATCGAGGGGCTGGCCCTGACGATACTGGTAGCTGTCGGCAAAGTTGGTGTCGTCGCGCTTCGAGGCATTCGTGGTGTAGTAGGTCATGTTGGCACCGGCCTGGAAGCCCAGCTCGCCTAACTGCTTCTTGTAGTTGACACCGAGGTCGAAGCCCGTGCGGGTGTCGTCGTTGTAGTTCATGTAGGGAATGAACGAAGAGTTGGGATAGTAGGTCATGAAGTAGCTGGGCATCTGGTTGCTGGCCGTAATGACGCCACCTTCCATCTTGCTGGTGAAGAACGAGGCGTCGACGCTCAGGGCGCGTTCTAACAGCTCGGCGTGAACAGTAGCCGAGAGCTCCTTGCGGCGCAGATAGCCAAAGTCATCGTTACCACCGCGAACCGACTGCACAGCCGAGTGGCCCGTGCCGCCGTTCCAGTCCCACCAGCCTCCATTCTGATAGGTCTGGAGGTACATGTAGTAGTTGTCGATGCCAAGGTCGGTCTTCAGGTCGCTGACGCTGGCGCTCACCGTCAGGTCGTTGAAGATGCTGCCTTCCAAGAACGACTCCTTAGCCAGCTTCCAGCCAACGGTGAGCGAGGGCGAGAAGCCCATGCGCTTACCTTCTGGCAGACGGGCCGACCACGGGGTAGCCACGGCAAAGTCGGCAAAGTACTTCTTGGCGAAGTCGTAGGAGAGCTGCAAGCCCAGGTTGGCGTTGCTGATCTTGTGATACTCGCCCGAGGTGGTCTGCTGATAGCCGTTGGCCACGAGGATGGCGCCCACGGTGTGTACGTCGGCAAAGGTGCGGTTGTAGTCGAAGTGGGCACTGAAGGCAATGGTCTGGTTGTCGGTCGAACCGCTGATGTTCTGCTGGCCCGACTTCTTGTCGACCGTGCTGTGGTTGTCCAGAGCTGCAATCACCTCCTTGCCGCCATAGTTGGTCCAGGTGGGTTCGAAGGTGGCATAGCTATTATTAAAAGAGGTGGTGTAGCTGGTGGCATAGTCGACACCCACCAGGGCGTGGAAGCTCAGACCCTTCAGCACGGAGCTGAGGTCGAAGTCCAGACCTGCGTCGAACTGGAACTGACGGCTGGTCCACGTACTGCGACCGGCTGCATAGTAGTCGGCGAAGATGTTGGTCAGGTCAGTCTGTGTACCACCGAGGAAATACTGTCCGTCGATGATGTTGCTCGACGTGCCTATCAGACGGTTAGGCTGGACAGCATTCTGGTCTAAGTAAGACAGCGGAATCAGCGGACTGATACGGTTAGGACGCCATGTAGCGGCCACCTGCCAGAAGTTGGCGTTGTCGGTCTGTGTCGAGATAGCTGACTTCGAGTTGTAGTAGGTAGCGTTGGCATTGATGTAAGCCGTGATGAAGTCATTCAGGTTGATGTCCACGTTACCACGCACGTTGAAGCGGTCGATGCTGTTGTCCTTGGCCTCGCCGAACTTCAGGTAGTCGCCCTGACGGTAGTAGCTCACGTTCGAGTAGAAGCGGGCACGCTCGTTGCCGCCCTCAATCTCCACCGTGGCATCCGTGCGGTTGTAGGCCTTCCTGATATAGTCGGAGCTATAGAAGTCCACATCGGGATAGCGATAGGGGTTCAGGCCGCTGGCGTAGTTGTAGATCTGCTCCTGCGTGTAGAGCGGGGCCAGACCGTCGTTGGCACGTGCCTCGTTGTAGAGCGTCATGTACTCAGCCGAGCTGAGATACTCGGGCAGCGACTTGGCCACGTTCCAGCCGGTATTGGCACGCACGTTAACGCTCAGTCCGTTGTTCACATGACCACGCTTGGTGGTGATGAGGATGGCACCACGGGCAGCACGGCTGCCATAGAGCACCACGGCCTGGGCACCCTTCAGGAAGGTGATTTCCTCAATCTCGTCGGGCTTCACGTTGCTGGCCTCGCGGGGTACGCCGTCGATGAGCACCAGCTGATCGGTGAATCCCCACATGCCGTTACCATTATAGCCCGACACATAGCCCTGCATGTTGTCAAGGCTGTAGGTGTTGTAGTTCTTGTCGGTCAGCTCCCGGTAGTTCACTGTCGACACACCACCCATCAAGTCAGCCTTGGCCACCTTGCGGAAAGCCACGTTGACCAGTGCCGAGTCGGCTGTCTCCTGCGCAGAGACAGGCCAGGCGGCCGTCAGGCAGAGAGCTAATGAGGCATATTTTATATTCTTGGTAATCATAATTTTCAATTTTCAATTTTAAGTTCCAAATACTTTACCATCCCGGATTCTGTTTGAAATCCTCATAGAGGTACACATCGGTATCCTTGAACGGGAAGAGGTAGTGCTTCACAGAGAAGTTACGCTCCAGGATGACTTCCTCGTGCCAGTTGCTTACCTCGGCATCGCGCGGGTCGTTCTTGGAGAAGTCGTATTCGCCCACACGGATGAACTCCTGTGAGGTCTTCACGTTGTAGGGATACTCGGTGAGGAGCAGCCAGCGCTGCAGGTCGTTCCAGCGGAAGCCCTCGAAGGCCAGCTCGACGGCACGCTCGCGGCGCACCTCATCCATGAACTTGTTCTTGTCGCCCAGGAACTTGTCGGCCACATGTCCGGCACCTACGCGGTCGCGGAGAAGGTCGACAGCTCCAGCAGCGGTGTGGTTGCACTTGCTGTTCTTGTAGCCGGCTCCCTGAATGGCGGCTCCGGCCTCAGCATACATCAGATAGATGTCGGCCACGCGCATGTAGGGCAGATAGCACTCCAAGGCACCGCCCCAGTTGTACATACCGTCGTACTTGTTGCACTGGTGGGGAACGAGCTTCTGGCAGAAGTAGCCCGTGCGACTACCGTCGGCACTGCGCTGCGGATTGCCCGAAGGACGCATGTTGCCGCCCGTGAACATCTCCATGTACTGGAAGGGCTTGTCGCTTGCGTTCGGCGTTGTGTTCAGGAACTTGAATCCGTCGAAGATGATGTCGTGATAGAAGCGCGGGTCGCGGTTCTGGAAGGGATGCCTCGGATCGAAGCCCGACTCGGGATCATCAAGGGGCAGACCGTTAGCCATGCCGTAGTAGTTCACGTAGTTGGCCGTAGGCATGTGGATGATGGCATCGTGCTCCACAAGGTTGTTCACCTTCGGACCCCACAGCTTGGCAAAGTTCCAGTTGGTACCGTTGATGTCGAACACGGGGCCGCGGAACATGGCTTCGCAGGAGCCGGGCATCTTCCAGTTCTGTCCGGTGGTGCGGAAGATGTCGGAATAGTTGGTCGTGGAACCGGCGGCAGCCACATGGTCGTAGATGTTGTCATAGTTGTACTCGGCCAAGGCGTAGGGAGTCTTGCCACTCTCAATGTTGGCAATACATTCAGCCAGGGCATCGGCAGCGCGAGTGGCTATTTCCGTATTATACTTATAGGTGTTGCCATTCTTCGATGCACCTACTTGTGCGCCCAGCTCGTTCATAGGAGAAGCAGCCCAAAGCAGCACCTTGCCTAAGTAGCCTAATGCCACGGCCTTGGTGATGCGGAGGTCGTTACGACCCAGGGTCTTCTTACCAATGGTGGTGTTGTCCCAGTTGTCGGGCAGCAGGTTGGCAGCCTCGCGGAAATCAGCAGCGCAGAGTTCTGCACACTCCTTGAACGACTGGCGGGGCAGCGTGAGCTTCTGGTCAGAGGGGAGTACCTTGTCTACGTAAGGTATACCACCGAAGAATTGCATCAGCTCCTCATGCCACCAGGCGCGGAAGAAGAGCAGCTGGCCCTTGACGAAGTTCCTCTCTTCCTGCGTGCCCTCGGTCATCTTTTCCATGTTCTCCAGGCCAAGGTTAGCCTTACGGATGCAATACCAGGCATGCTCTAAGGAGTGGGTAAACTTGTCGGTAGAAGTGGGATTCAGGTCATTTGCATGCAGGAAGCTCTGCGGATCTTGATACCAGTAGCGATAGTCACCCAGGTCGAAGTGGGTTGTCTCGTGCGACTCGCCGCCGCCAGAGTTCATCAGCTCGTCCTCACCCCAGTTGAAGGTGCAGCACCAAAAGTTCGACTCTTTGTTGGGGATGCAGTTGTAGATTTCCTCGACAAAGCCCTGGAAATTAGTAAAGTTCTTGAAGGCTTCGTCAGCTCCCACGTCCGAGTCGGGCTCTTTGTCAAGATAGTCGGTACAGGAAGTTGCTCCGAAAGAGAGCGACAACGCTGCCAGACCGATAAATATATATTGATTAATAAATTTTTTCATTGTTTCTCCTTTATTTAAAGATTGAACTTGATACCGAAGTTGATACGCTTCATTGTGGGGTAGGCACCGGAGGCACCGCCACTGCTGGAGAAGTTAGATTCACGGTCGTCAGGCATGCGCGTCCAGAGCCAGAGGTTGTTGCCGCTGACGAAGACCTTGAGATCCTTGACGCCTATCTTCTTCACCCAGGGCTGGTTGAAGGTATAGGCCACCTCGACGTTCTTCAGACGGATGTAGCTGCCGTCGCACAAATACTGTGTACCATAATAATAGGTGGGCTGTGACTTGAAGCGCGGTGTCAGCACGTCGGCTCCATAGTGGTCGTAGCTCCACCAGGTACCCTGGTCATAGACGTTGGCCAGCATGGGGTCGGCAAACGAGATCATCGTTACGTCACGGGTCACGTTGGTCACGCCATAGAACTGGGCAAAGCACGAGAATCCTTTCCACTCGAAGCCGATGGTGGTGTTGTAGGTGTTCTCAGGAATGCCGCTGTAGCCGTAAGGCACGAAGTCATTGCTGGAGTCAACCTGTCCGTCACCATTGAAGTCGACGATGTAGTAGTCGCCGGGCAGTTTCTGGTTGTCGTTAATGTCGTGGCGTGGCGAACCGTAGAGGTCGTCGTAGTTCTGCATGATACCCTTGTCTAAGTAGGCGTGGGTCTGACCAATGGCGTAGCCGGCCTGCTTGCGGTAGCTGGGATACAGCTCCGGGTCGTCTTTCACCTTAATCTCATTGGTAGCGTGTGTCATGCTCAGGTTAGCCCATAGGCGCATCTGGTTGGCGAAGACCTTGTTGAAGCGGATTTCGAACTCGAAACCAGTGGTGTTCACCTTACCTAAGTTGGCGATAGGAGGCTGCTGTCCGTAATAAGAAGGCACGGCACGCTCGTTGCCTGCCACCAGAATGTCGGTACGCTTGTCGTGGAACCACTCAAACGAACCAGCGAACATGCCATCCAGGATGCCATAGTCGATACCGAGGTTGAACTTTGCCACCTTTTCCCAATGCACGTCCTCATTACCTACCGTAGATTCACGATACCAGGTGTAGGGCGAGTTGGTGCTGTCGTCGTTGTGGGTAGGTCCTAAACGCTGTGCTCCACCGTAGGCCCACTGGGTCATGTAGAGGAAGCGGGCACCTACATTATCATCACCGATTTCACCATAGCTGGCGCGTACTTTCAGCATCTCGATGATCTTGCTGTCAACGAGTTTCTTCATAAACGGCTCCTCAGTGACCATCCAGCCGATAGCACCCGAGTTGAAGAAGGCGAAGCGGTTGTTGGACGAGAACTTCTCAGAGCCGTTGTAGGCACCATTGTACTCTAAGAAGTAGCGGCTGTTGAAGGCGTATGTGGTACGGAACACCCAGTCCTCACGGTAGCTGGGAATCACCGAGCCACGAGCATACTCCTGACGGGCGAACACGCCCATGGCCGATACGTCGTGCTTGCCGAAGGTGCGTGCCCAGTTCAGCTGTGCCTGATAGTTCATGTTGCGCTGCGTGGCCCAGTTGTTCACTTCGCCGCCCATGATGCTCCACTTGTTGCCCATGGTGTAGTCGAAGCGGTCGTAGCCCTCGTAAGCCTGCTTGTAGGTGGCATTACCCGTCTCCGGGTCAATCCACTTCAGCTGCGGGTCGTTGTAGAGGTCGTTCACACCGCGCTGGTTCTCACGGAACACATTATCCCATGCAATCATACCGCGTGCCGACAGACCTTTGGTGATGAAGTCGAGTTTCTGCTCCAGCACGAAGTCGGTGTTGATGCGGGTGGTGGTAATCTCCTGCGTACCGCCGAGGGCCACGGTCTGTGCCGAGTTGCTCACGTTGGTAGAGTTGGGGAAGAAGCCCCATGAGCCGTCGCTGTACTTGGGCTGGAAGGCATCGGGTGAGATGTTGTAGACACCTGCCCACATCTGCGACATCTGCCAGTCGTTCCAGGCATTCAAGGCCCACGGTGTGCGCTGCTTGCCGTTAGAACCGGAGATGTTTACCTTGAATACGGTGCTCTTGGTAATCTGGAAGTCCAGGTTCGAGCGCACGCTGACGCGGTTGTAGCCATAACCCGTGGGGTAGTCGCGGCCATTTCCGAAATCTTTGAACAAGTCACCTTCCTTAATGAAGTCCACGCCTGCGAAGTACTTCACGAAGCTCGTACCACCGGCCACGTTCAGGTTGGCGTTGTACGACATGGTGTAGTCCTTGAACAGGGTGTTCT
The DNA here is from genome assembly GCA_900318815.1 of uncultured Prevotellaceae bacterium. Lineage (GTDB taxonomy): Bacteria > Bacteroidota > Bacteroidia > Bacteroidales > Bacteroidaceae > Prevotella. The sequence goes on along the minus strand of ONMA01000007.1, from coordinate 15,808 downwards.
GCCAGTCTACGTTGGGGTAGCGTTCCATTTGCTCCACCGTGGTCTGGTTGCGGTAGTTCTCAATAAAACTCATGGGTTTCATGAAGGCAAAAGCGTCGGGAGCAAGGTTCAGCTCATGCTCCACGGCCACGTTGCGGGCTACCAGTGCATCGTAGGAATCGTACTTGTCGGGAAGTTTCGAGGGAATCTTCATGACGGCGTTGGCCGACACGCTGATTTGTGCCTTACCCTCCTGACCACGCTTGGTGGTAATGAGGATGACACCGTTAGCACCCTTCACACCGTAGACAGCCGTTGCCGATGCGTCCTTCAGCACCGAAATGGTAGCCACCGACTGCATGTCGACGCTGCTCATGGGGCGCTCGATACCATCGACCAGCACCAGCGGTGAGGAGTTGTTCCATGAAGAAGCACTACGGATGATAATCTGCGGCTCTTCCTCACCGGGAACACCACTCGAAGCCATCGTCGTCACGCCAGGCAGGTTACCCGTCAGGGCCGAGCCGATGTCGTTAATACCGGCAGCACGTTCCAGCACCTCGCCCGTGGTCTGGGTGATGGCACCCACCACAGATGCTTTCTTCTGCTGACCGTAACCCACGACAACCACTTCCTGGAGCTGCGTGTTGTCGTTCAGCGTCACCTTGAACGTGCGCTGGTTGCCCACCTTAATTTCTCGGGTGGTCATACCGACGTAGCTGATAACAAACACAGACTGCTCCGAAGGCACCTTCAGCTGGAAGTTACCATCGAAGTCGGTCACGGCACCTAATGAAGGATTGCCCTTCACTACTACCGAGGCACCAATAATTGCCTCGCCGCTTGCATCGGTTACTACACCCTTAATGACGAAACCGCCTCCCGCCTGTTGTGCGAAGGCACACAAGGACGTCAGGGCGAACATCATAGCAGCAAGCGAATACTTTTTTAGCCTTTCTCTTAGATGTTTCATCTCTTACGTTTTTTGATACATAATTTTATTAGTTAGTTAGAATCTTATTCACTCAAATGCAGCTTTTCATGCTTTTCAAGACGTATCAAACCCGCCCTGACGTATCAAAGCGTTTTCCTTTTGTCTCAAAACCTTTAGTGTTTTTGCTAAGTCTTTGTCCATTGCTCTGATGGATGTGGAATTGTGTTTGGTTGCGTTGTCTGTTGAAAAATAGATGATGTATAGCTTTCGACCCGAGTACCGAACGACGAAAAAGTCTTGTGTACTCTGGCCAGAACCGCATTTCCAACGTCTAACGTCGATAAAGAGTCTCCCATATTGCTGTAGATTTAAATTTGTTGCAAAAGTACAAAAAATGTATCATAGTTACTTTTCTATTTGTTGCAGATGCTTTTTGATTTGCAACAAACAATAATATGAGATATTTGCAAACTTACAAAATGAAACTATCATCGAGTTGAAGGTGTGAAAAAAGGAAAATGCGCCTCGCATCTGACATAGTCAGACACGAAGCGCTATTTTACACGCCCCTATCGAGGAGCCTTAGTTGCGGAACACCAGGCCGTCGCCGAAGTCATCAATGATGATAGGCTTCTCGCGCGAAACCTGGTCGGCAAGCAACCGGCGCGACAGTTCGTTGAGCACGTGGTGCTGTATGGCACGCTTCACGGGACGGGCACCCATGTCGGGGTCGTAGCCCTCGCGGGCCAGCCAGCTGACGGCGTGGTCGGTGAACTGGAGGGTGAAGCCTTGCGGTTCGAGCATCTTCTGCACACGCGAGAGCTGCAGGCGTACCACCTGTGCAATCTCCTGCTCCGAGAGCTGCTGGAAGGTGATGATCTCGTCGATACGGTTCAGGAACTCCGGCCGCATCACCATGCGCAGCTGTTCGCGGGTGGCGTTCGACGTCATGATGATAATCGTGTTCTTGAAGTCGGCGGTACGTCCCTTGTTGTCGGTCAGTCGTCCGTCGTCGAGTACCTGCAGCAGGATGTTGAACACGTCGGGATGGGCCTTCTCAATCTCGTCGAAGAGCACCACGGAGTACGGCTTGCGTCGCACGGCCTCGGTGAGCTGTCCGCCCTCGTCGTAGCCCACGTAGCCCGGAGGGGCGCCGATGAGTCGGCTCACGGTATGCTTCTCCTGATACTCCGACATGTCGATACGGGTCATCATCGTCTCGTCGTTGAACAGGTATTCGGCCAGTGCCTTGGCCAGTTCGGTCTTACCCACGCCCGTTGTTCCCATGAAGATGAACGAGGCGATAGGCCGCTTGGGGTCCTGCAGGCCTGCACGCGAGCGGCGCACGGCGTCGCTGACGGCTTGGATGGCCTCGTCCTGGCCAATGACGCGCTTGTGCAGTTCCTCCTCCAGATGCAGCAGCTTCTCGCGTTCGCTCTGCATCATGCGGCTGACGGGAATGCCCGTCCAGCGCGAAACCACCTCGGCAATGTCGTCGGCAGTGACCTCCTCGCGGACGAGGCGGGAGCCCAAAGCCCCCCCTACGGCCCCCGAGGGGGCTTCTATAGTTTTGCCCGTTGAGAAGCCGTCTGTCGTGCCCCCCTCGGGGGGCGAAAGGGGGGCTTTTCCGTCGAGTTGGTGCTGGATGGAGGCGATGTGGGCCTCAAGCTCCTTCATCTTGCCGTAGCGGATTTCGGCCACCTTGCCGTAGTCGCCTTCGCGCTCGGCGCGTTCAGCCTCATATTTCAACTGCTCCATCTGCTGCTTGTCCTGCTGTATCTTGTTCACCAACTGGCGCTCGCCCTCCCACTTGGCGCGGAACTGCATCTCCTGTTCGCGCAGTTCGGCAATTTCCTTGTCGAGGGCGGCGAGCTTGGAGGCCCCCCCTACGGCTCCCGAGGGGGCTTCTATAGTTTTGGCCCTTGAGGAGCTGTCTATCGTGCCCCCCTCGGTGGGCGAAAGGGGGGCTTCCCTACGGATGCTCTCGCGCTCGATTTCCAACTGGGCCAGTCGGCGTGTAATCTCGTCGAGTTCCTCGGGCACCGAGTCGCGCTCCATGCGCAGCTTGGCGGCGGCCTCGTCCATCAGGTCGATGGCCTTGTCGGGCAGGAAGCGCTCGGTGATGTAACGCTCTGAGAGCTGCACGGCGGCAATACAGGCGTCATCCTGAATGCGCACCTTGTGGTGATTCTCGTAACGTTCCTTCAGGCCCCTTAGTATGGAGATGGCCGAGAGTTCGTCGGGTTCGTCGACCATGACGGTCTGGAAGCGTCGCTCCAGTGCCTTGTCCTTCTCGAAGTACTTCTGGTACTCGTTGAGCGTGGTGGCACCAATAGCCCTCAGTTCGCCACGAGCCAGGGCCGGTTTCAGGATGTTGGCGGCGTCCATAGCCCCCTCGCCGCCTCCGGCACCTACCAGGGTGTGAATCTCGTCGATGAAGAGGATGATGCGGCCGTCGGCCTTCGTCACCTCATTGATGACGCTCTTCAGTCGCTCCTCAAACTCACCCTTATACTTCGCACCGGCTACCAGTGCGCCCATGTCGAGCGAGTAGAGCTGCTTGTCCTTCAGGTTCTCGGGCACGTCGCCACGCACGATACGCCCGGCCAGTCCCTCCACGATGGCCGTCTTACCCGTGCCCGGTTCACCAATCAGGATGGGGTTGTTCTTTGTGCGTCGGCTCAGGATCTGGAGCAGTCGGCGAATCTCGTCGTCGCGGCCAATCACGGGGTCGAGCTTGCCTGCACGGGCCAGTTCAACGAGGTTCTTGGCATACTTCTCCAACGACTGGTAGTTGTCGTCGGCACTCTGGCTCTGCACCCGCTGTCCCTGTCGCAGTTCCAGGATGGCCTGGCGCAAGTCCTTCTCGGTGATGCCGGCATCCTTCATGATGCGGCTGACTGTAGAGTTGACCACGAACAGGGCCAGAAGCAACGGCTCTACGCTGACAAACTCGTCGCCCATCTGCTGCGACAGCTCTTGCGCGCGTACCAATATTTTATTAGCATCGCCCGAGAGGTAAGGCTGTCCGCCCTCCACCCGTGGCAGGTGCTTCATCTCCTGCTCGCAGAGCATTTCAATCTGCTGGGCGTTCGCCCCTAACTTCTGGAAAAGGAAGCCCACCACGTCGCGGGCCTTCTCCATGAGTCCTTTCAGCAGATGAACAGGCTCTATGCTCTGCTGACCATGCTGCTGGGCCACGTTGACGGCCTGCTGTACGGACTCCTGTGCTTTGATTGTAAACTTGTCTAATGTCATTTTCTGTTCCTCCTATAATTTTTATGATTTCTGCAAGCCTTCCTTCAAACTCCGTGCCTACTTGTAAAATCTGCCAAAAAGACATGAAATTGCTGTCAGAATGTCTTATCTACGGTGCTTTTTCAATGGATATATTCATCACACCCTGACGGAGCATTCGTCACACCTCAATGAATGCTTTATCACAGCTCAATGGAGCATTCATCACAGTGTAACGGATAAGGCATGAAGGTGTAACGAATGTTTTGCTGGGCTGAGATCAATGCTGCAACAGGGTGTGACGGAGTATTCATCGAAAAAACTATTCATCAGATGCTCGATTGTGGGATAAAATGCGTACCTTTGCCGCCAAAAAAAAGACGCGATGAAGATATTTGGCATAGGAATGAACTATCTGCAGCACAATAAAGAGCTGCATGGCGCGTTATTTAAACCAGAGGAGCCTGTGATTTTCACCAAGGCCGACTCGGCTCTGTTGAAAGACCACAAGCCGTTTTTCCTGCCCGACTGGTCGGAGCGGGTGGATTACGAGACGGAGCTGGTGGTGCGTATCTGCCGTTTAGGTAAGGGCATCCCCGCCCGTTTTGCCCACCGATACTACGATGCGGTGACGGTAGGCATTGACTTCACCGCCCGCGACCTGCAGCAGCGGGCCCGCGAGAAAGGGCTGCCCTGGACCATCTGCAAGGGCTTCGACGGCTCGGCGGTGATAGGCGACTGGGTGGAATGCGAGGCACTTTCCGGCGGGGAAACCGCCGGACGCGAACGGCAAGGCGGGGCTGTCAGCACCCAGTTCGACGTGCAGGCACTGCACTTCCACCTGAACGTGAATGGGGAGACGGTGCAGCAAGGCTTTACGGGCGACATGCTCTACGGTGTCGATGAGCTGATAGCCTACATCTCGCAGTTCTTCACCCTGAAGACGGGCGACCTGCTCTTTACGGGAACCCCCGCAGGCGTGGGGCCCGTGCATATAGGCGACCATCTTGAGGGCTGGGTGGAAGACCGCAAGGTGCTGGATTTTTATTGTAGATAGAAGATAACAGATGATGACGAAACGATACATACTGGCGTTGCTTGGGCTGTGGTGTGTGCTGGCAGGTGCCGGCGCACAGGAGTTCTTTGACCTGACAGCCGACGAAGTGCGTATAGACTCCATGCTGCCCCGCTTCACCCATACGGTGGAGCTTGGAGCGCAATATGCCGATGACTACGATGTCAGTATCGAGTATCCTGAGTTTATTGATATGTCGGCTACCGATGTGGCACGCTATCACCGGCTGCGGCACGACACGGTGCCTGCCATGCCCGTGATAGACCGCTACGTGGGCGTCGCGCGTCGGCAAGCCACGCTCTACCTCTCGTTCACTCCCATCGTCTTCCGCGAAGGACGATTCCAGAAACTTGTCAGCTTCAGGCTCCGCATCGAGCCAAGTTCAGAAGGAAGCAAAACCGCTGAGGCTCCATTGCGGCGGCTGCCGATCGTGCGAAGGCAACAGGCCGACTCGGCCCGCTACGCCGCTCACTCCGTTCTGTCCTCGGGCCGATGGGCGAAGATCAGCGTGGCAGAGACGGGAATACACCAGCTCACTGCCGAGGTGGTGCGCCGTGCCGGATTCAGCGGTATAGACAAGGTCAGGATTTATGGCTATGGCGGAGCTTTGCAGCCAGAGTTGCTCACGGCGGCCTACCTGCAAGATACCGACGACCTGCAGGAAGTGCCTACCTGCACAGTGGGTGGCCGCCGCCTGTTCTGGGCTACGGGGCCTGTCAGCTGGAGTTCGAACACGGCCCTCGCGCGCACGCGCAATCCATATTCTAATTATGGCTACTACTTCATTACCGAGGGCGACGAGAAACCGCTGACCGTGGACAGCGCGGCTTTCATGGCTATGGGCTACCCGTCGGCTGACGACTATCACACACTCTACGAAGTAGACAACTACGCCTGGTATCATGGTGGGCGCAATCTTTTTGAGAGTACGCCGCTTACCGTTGCCTCGGCCCGAAGTCTCACTCTCCCCGCCTACAGCGAGAAAGGCAAGTTGGCCGTAAGTCTGACCTACGACGGAGCCTTCGACTTGACGGTGCAGGTCAATGGCAAGACGGTGGGCACGATGAGCTATAAGGGCAAGCTGACCGACTATAACAAGGCCATGCTGCAGACGGTGAACTTCAGTCTTGACAGTCTGCAGAGCGACAACATCGTCAGCCTCACGCAGAACAGTGGCAGCACCGTGCGACTGGACTACATCGCCCTTTGCAGCGAACAGCCGAAGGCAGCCCCCAACCTGATGGAGGGCGACTTCCCCGCAGCGCAGTACGTCTACAACATCACCAACCAGGATCATCATGCCGACGGAGCCGCCGACATGGTCATCATCATCCCTACGTCGCAGAAGCTGCTGGCACAGGCCGAACGGCTCAAGCAGTTGCACGAACAGAAAGACGGGATGCGGGTGCGCATCGTGCCTGCCGATGAGCTGTATAATGAGTTCAGCAGCGGCACACCCGATGCCAATGCCTACCGCCGCTACCTGAAGATGCTCTACGACCGTGCTGCCACCGAGGCCGACATGCCCTCCTATCTGCTCCTCCTCGGCGACGGCGCATGGGACAACCGCATGCTCACCAGCAACTGGCGCAACTACTCGCCCGACGACTTCCTGCTCTGCTACGAGAGCGAGAACTCACTGAGCGAGGTGTCCTGCTACGTGACCGACGACTATTTCTGCCTACTCGACGACGGTGAGGGCGGCAACCTGCTGAGCAAGGACAAGGCCGACGTGGCCGTGGGCCGCCTGACGTGTCGCACCGCCGAAGAGGCGAAGGTGCTGGTCGACAAGATATTCAGCTACAGCAGCAATGAGATGGCGGGTGCCTGGCAGAACACCATCTGCTTCATGGCTGACGACGGCAATGGCCCCGACCAGAACAACCACATGCGCGATGCGGAGCGGATACTGAAGGAGGTGCAGAAGAGCCATCCGTCACTGCTCGTGAAGAAAGTGTACTGGGATGCCTACGTGCGCATAGCCACTGCCACGGGCAACACCTATCCCGACGCGACCAAGCTCATCAAACAGCAGATGCAGGCCGGCGCACTGATTATGGACTATCAGGGACACGGCTCGGCTGCACAGATTTCCCACGAGAAGGTACTCGAGCGGGCCGACTTCGGCGTAGCCACGTCGCTGCGACTGCCCCTCTGGATTACGGCCTCGTGCGACATCATGCCTTTCGACAGCCATGAGGACAATATCGGGGAGACGGCCATGCTCAACAGCAACGGCGGTGCCATCGCCTTCTTCGGCACCACGCGCACTGTCTATCAGGACATGAACCTGCTCATCAACCGCGCCATGATGCGCAACGTGCTGGGCACCACCAACGGTCGGCGTAACTCCATCGGCGAGGCCGTGCGCCTGTCGAAGAACGGGCTGATTGATGCCTCGTCGAGCAGTGGCGAGCAAGACCACTCGATTAACAAGCTGTGCTACACGCTCTTAGGCGACCCCGCCTTGGTGCTGGCCCTGCCTGAGTATGAAATGTTGATTGACAGCATCAACGGCAAACCGGCAGGCAGCGGAACGGTGCAGATTCCTACCGGAACGCGAGCCACCCTATCGGGCCATATCGAGGGGGCGACTGATTTCAACGGTACGGCCACGGTCATCGTGCGCGACGTGGAACAGGACATCGTTTGCAAGCTGAACTACGTAGGCTCTGCCGATACGGCATTCGTGTTCAAGGATCGCCCTAATACCCTCTATCAAGGTTCGGCATACGTCAGGAACGGGCGTTTCAACTGTTCCTTTGCCGTGTCGAAGGACATCAGCTTCTCGGAGAAGACGGGGCTGGTGCTGGCTTATGCCGTGAGCGACGACAAGACGATGACGGCAAGCGGCAAGAACGAGAATTTCAGGATGGTGGGAGCCGACAACGAGCAGAACGACGGCATAGGTCCCAACATCTACTGCTACCTGAACAGTGCGGCATTTGTCAATGGCGGCACGGTGAATGCCACGCCCTACTTCTATGCCGAGGTGAGCGACAAGGATGGCGTCAACGTGTCGGGCAGCGGCATAGGCCATAACCTGGAACTGGTTGTCGACGGCAACGTGACGCAGACCTATCTGCTGAACGACTACTTCGAGTACGACTTCGGCGACTATCGCAGCGGCAAGGTGGGCTACAGCCTGCCTGCACTCTCCGACGGCGAGCACCGGCTGACATTCCGTGCCTGGGACGTGCTGAACAACTCGTCGGTGGCCGAACTGCGCTTCACGGTCGATGCGAAGCAGGAGCCTTCGCTCTCGGGCGTCATCTGTACGGCCAACCCGGCCAGGACATCAACCTCGTTTATCATCAACCACGACCGCACAGGCAGCCTGATGGACGTGGCGCTCGAAATCTTCGATGCCTCCGGGCGCAAGCTGTGGCAGCATGCCGAGAGCGGCGTGCCCACGGGACAGACCTATACCGTGGACTGGGACCTGACCACTAACAGCGGCAGTCAGCTGCACACGGGTGTCTACCTCTACCGGGTGCGCGTGGCCTGCAATGGCAGTCAGGAGACGACAAGCGCACAAAAACTGATTATCCTAAGAAAATAACGACATTATCTTCATGGACAAGAAAATTCTCCTCCTGATGCTGCTTGGCTGGCTATGCTGCATGCCCGACGTGGCAGCGCAGACCACTGACCGCTATGCAGCCCACTCGGTACTCTCGCAAGGCCGATGGGTCAAGATACGTATTCCCGAGACGGGCCTCTACCAGATTACCGACTCGCTGGCCCGCCAGGCAGGCTTTGCCGATGCCGCCCATGTGAGCGTGTGGGGCTATGGCGGTGCCCTGCAGCCGGAAGTGCTCACCTCCGACTATCTGAAAGAAACCGACGACCTGAAGCCCGTGGCCACCTACTACGACGATCATGGCCGCAGGCTGTTTCATGGCGTAGGCCCGGTGAACTGGCCCACGAAGGGCAAGGAAAGCCACGTGCGCAACTATTATTCTGACTATGGCTACTATTTCCTGACCGACGCTACAGAAGATGCAACGGACGAGCCACTCGACAGCGCGGGTTTTATGTCCACGTGCTTTCCTTCACCCAACGACTTCCACTCCCTTCACGAAATCGACGACTATGCCTGGTATCACAGTGGAAGACACCTGTTTGAGAAGTCGCTCTTTGGCGAGGGCGTTTCGCGCACATTCGAACTGCCTGCCTATTCCAATAGTGGGTCGATGACCATTAGCATGACCTTCAAACGGCAGTTCACCGCACGGCTCAAAGTCAATGGCTTGGAAGTTGCTACGCTTTCTCCCGGTGCCGAGGTGGTGAGCCAGCTGACGGGAAAACTGACCGACGCATACGCTAAGGCGGGGCGGGAAACGTGGCAGATAGACTTAGGCAACATTCTGCAACCCAACAACACCGTGGAGATTGTGCAGGAGACGGGCAGTAGTCTGCGGCTCGACTTCATAGCTATCAACTCTGCCAGCCATCGTCCCCTTGACTCAGCAAACCTGCCTGTGCCGGAGATGGTGGGAGCCGTATCGTCTCAGGACCGGCATGCCGACGAATGGGCCGACATGGTCATCATCATTCCTGCCAGCAGGAAACTGCAGGCGCAGGCCGAACGGCTGAAACGGCTCCATGAGGAGCATGACGGACTGCGCGTGAACCTGGTGGCTGCCGACGAGCTGTACAACGAGTTCTCCAGCGGCACCCCCGACGGCAATGCTTACCGCCGCTACCTGAAAATGCTCTACGATCGTGCGGCCACACCCGAGGAACGTCCACGCTACTTGCTGCTCTTTGGCGACGGAGCATGGGACAACCGCCTGAAGCTCACGGGCTGGAACAATGCCTCGGCCGATGACCTGCTGCTCTGCTATGAAAGCGACAACTCCGTGAGCGAAACCAAGAGCTATGTGAGCGATGACTATTTCGCCCTGCTCGACGATGGCGAAGGGGACAATCCGCTCAGGGCCGACCTGACCGACGTGGGCGTGGGACGATTTCCCGTGGCTACGGTGGAGGCTGCCAAGGTGATGGTAGACAAGGTGGCGATGTATTACGAGAACGCGCATGCCGGTGCCTGGCAGAACCTGCTGTGCTTCATGGGCGACGACGGCAACCAGAACATGCACATGAACGACGCCGAGGTGGTGAGTGCCATGGTGGAGCGCGACTACAAGGGCTACAACATCCAGAAAATATACTGGGACTCTTATCCGCGCGTCACGTCTATCATCGGCGACCGCTATCCCGAGGTGGAGCGCGACGTGAAGCAGAACATGCAGAACGGTGCCCTCGTCATGAACTATACCGGTCATGGCGGTGTGCGCTCCCTCTCGCACGAGAATGTACTCTCTCTCTCCGACTTCGAGACGATTCCCACGAAGAACCTGCCCCTTTGGGTGACGGCCTCGTGCGACATCATGGCCTTCGACTCTTTCGACAAGACGCTGGGCGAGGCCGCCGTGCTGGCTCCCAATGGCGGGGCCATCGGTTTCGTGGGCACCACGCGAACGGTCTATGCCTTCTACAACCAGTGCATGAACCGCTACTTCATGCACTATGTGCTGGGCACCACCAACGGACGGCGCAATACGCTCGGCGACGCGATGCGCCTGACCAAGAACTACCTGATTAAAAACCGTGAGGACCTGACGGAGAACAAGTTGCACTATCACCTGCTGGGCGACCCGGCAGTGGCGTTAGCTGCACCCACACTGGACATCAGCATCGACAGCATCAACGGCCAGCCTGCCCATGGCGAGAGCGTGGTGCTGGGAGCCGGGGCGCGCGTCAGGGTGACGGGCTGCATTCCTGGCAGGGACGATTTCGAGGGAACGGTCTCGGTCACCGTGTTCGATGCGGAGCAGACCATCACGGGACGACAGAACAGCAAGACCGAAGCCGACACGGCCATCGTCTACAAGGACTTCACTAACGTGGTCTATCAGGGGACGAACCGCATGACGGGCGGGCGGCTCGACTTCTCCTTTACCGTCTCGCGCGACATCAGCTACAGCGACATCCTGGCCAAGATGGTGGTCTTTGCCGTGACCGACGACGGTCAGCAGGCCGCTCACGGCGAGAACCGCAACTTCTACTTTGGAAGCGGCGGCGAGGTGGCTCCCGATGAAGACGGGCCGCAGATGGTGTGCTATTTAGACGATAGCGACTTCGTCGACGGTGGCGAGGTCTACCAGAACACTATGTTCGTGGCCGAACTCTACGACGAGTCGGGCATCAACACCTCGGGCAGTGGCATTGGGCACGACCTGGAGCTGGTCATTGACAACAAGACGGCCTACACCTTCTACCTGAACAACCTGTTCGAAAACCTGGACGGCGACAATAGGAAAGGCATTGTGCGCTATCAGCTGCCCCGCCTGAGCTATGGGGTACACAGCCTGCGTTTCCGTGCATGGGACATGCTGAACAACTCGTCGAAGGTGACGCTCAACTTCCGGGTGGTCGACCCCATGGGCATAGAGACGGCCCAGACCGACGATGGTGAACAGGGCGATCCGCAGCTGTTTGATGCCGCAGGACGCAGGGTCGACGGCAAGTCGTCTGCCAGTGGCGGACTATACATCAGTCGTTCTGCCGACGGGTCGGTGAAGAAAATCATGCGTAAAAGACAATAAAACACGCCAATATGACGTTTTAATGACAATGAAGAATAGTAGAATAAAGCTTTGTTGTGCCGCGCTGCTGTCGCTTTTTGCCGTGACGGCTGCGGCCCAGGACGACAAGAACACGATGTTCAATCCCGTGGAGCATGCCGTCATCTCGCAGACCATTGCGCCCGATGCCCGCTCGGCTGGCATGGGCGACGTGGGCGGTGCCACCGACCCTGATGTCAACTCGCAGTACTGGAACCTTGCCAAATATCCCTTCTGCATCAGCCGTGCAGGCGTCGCCCTGAACTATACGCCGTGGCTGCGCCAGTTGGTCAACGATATTGATATGGCCTACGTGGCCGGCTACTACCGCATAGGCGACTATTCGGCACTCTCCGGCTCGTTGCGCTATTTCTCCCTCGGCGAGGTGTACACCAGCGACGACAGTGATATTACGGTAAAACCCTATGAGATGTCGCTCGACGTGGCCTATTCGCGCATGCTCAGCGAGACGTTCTCCCTCGGCGTAGGCCTTCGGTGGATTTACTCCGACCTGCGCTATGACTACAGCGAGGACTCCAAGCCTGCATCGGCATTCGCCGCCGACGTGGCCATGTACTATAACAACTACGTCATGCTCGGTTCGCGCGAGTGCCAGTTAGGACTGGGACTCGTGGCCAGCAACATAGGCAGCAAGATTTCCTACTATGGCGACGAGGAAAGTCAGTTCATCCCTGCCAACCTGCGTCTCGGTGCCTCGCTCATGGTGCCCGTCGACGAGTGGAACCGCTTCTCCTTCTCGGCCGATGCCAACAAGCTCATGGTGCCCACCGTGCCGCGACAGGAGGTGGACGAGGCCAACAGCGACTATCAGGACCGCGTGCGCCGCGAGTACAGCGACATCTCCAGCATCAGCGGTATCTTCAAGAGCTTCGGCGATGCCCCCGGAGGCTTTAAGGAGGAGCTTGAGGAGGTGCAGTGGAGCGTGGGTGCCGAGTACGTCTACCATGACCAGTTTTCCCTGCGTGCAGGCTATCATCATGAGTCGGAGTCGAAGGGCAACCGTAAGTACTTCACCGTGGGTGGCGGCTTTCGCATGAACGTGTTCTCGCTCGACGTGGGCTACGTGATCGCTACGGGTCAGAGCAACCCCCTCGACAAGACCCTCCGCTTCACCCTCGCCTTCGATATGGACGGTATCAAGGACCTCTTCAGGTAAGTCTTTGAATCCCGTTTCGCTTGCAAACATAAAAATACAATGAATTATGATAAGAGTAGGATTTGGCTTTGACGTACACCAGTTAGTAGAAGGCCGCGACCTCTGGATGGGCGGCATAAAGATTGAGCATAGTAAGGGACTTCTCGGCCACAGCGATGCCGACGTGCTCATCCATGCCATCTGCGATGCCCTCCTCGGCGCCGCCAACATGCGCGACATCGGCTTTCACTTCCCCGACACATCGGACGAGACCCTTGGCATGGACAGTAAGATTATCCTCAAGAAGACCGTCGACCTCATTGCCACCAAGGGCTACACCCTCGGCAATATCGATGCCACCATCTGTGCCGAGCGGCCCAAGATGAACCCGCACATCCCTGCCATGAGGCAGTGTATGGCCGAGGTAATCGGTACGGATCCCGACAACATCTCCATCAAGGCCACGACCACCGAGAAGCTCGGCTTCACGGGCCGCGAGGAAGGCATCTCGGCTTACGCCACCGTGCTCATCACCAAAGCCACGTAATTCCTCTTCACTCTTAATTCTTCACTCTTCACTCTTCACTCTTCACTCTCCACTCTCCACTCTCCACTCTCCACTCCCCACTATGCATTATCTATCTAAACATCCCTCCCTTTGGGAGGGCTTGGGTAGGCTTTTTCACGCTCAGTTCATCTGGCTTTCCCGATGGCGACATTGCAGGGGCTTTGGCATCCAGTCGCCCACTGACTACCAGTTCGTGCGGTATGTCATCAACGAGAAGTGGCCTTATTATGCCTACCAGGATTTTGCGGGCGACGACTGGCTCACGCACAAACTGGGGTGCCTGTATTTCCGCGTGGCCAACTGGCGGCAGCCTTCCGTCATCATCGATGGGGTAGGAGCCGAGAAATACCTGCTGGCAGGCTGCAGGAAAGCAAGGGTAGCCGAGAGCATCGAGCCTGTGGAGTTGGCGTGCGTTTCCATTGCCTCCGACTATCAGCAGCTCTTTCAGCATTGCACCGACCAGTCGGTCATCATCTTCCAGGACATCTGGAAGCAGAAGCCACTATGGCGATGCATTCAGCACGACCAGCGTGCCACCATCTGCTACGACCTCTACTATTGCGGCATTGTCATCTTCGACAGCAAGCGCACCAAACAGTCCTATAACGTTAACTTCTAATCCTATATCACCCACCAAAAAAGTTCCCCCAAACGACTAATCCCCCAAACGACTAATCCCCTAAACGACCAAACGACTAATCCCCTAAACGACCAAACGACTAATCCCCTAAACGACCAAACGACCAATCCCCTAAACGACCAAACGACTAATCCCCCAAACGACCAAACGACTAATCCCCTAAACGACCAAACGACTAATCCCCTAAACGACCAAACGACTAATCCCCTAAACGACCAAACGACTAATCCCCTAAACGACCAAATATGAAAATTACAAAAGTCTACACCCGCCGAGGCGACACTGGCATGACCGATCTTGTGGGCGGGGTACGTATAGAGAAAACCGACATCCGCTTGGAGGCATACGGCACCATCGACGAACTCAGTTCCCACCTGGGACTCCTCGTTGCCCTGTTGCCCGCTGACGATTCCGAGCGGGCGACGTTGCTCAGAATACAGAACAACCTCTTCAACGTAGGTACACATCTCGCTACAGACCTGAGCCAGACGCCCCTTTATCCCTCGGCCCGCCTTCCCGAAGGCGAGACGGAACTACTGGAGCAGCGCATCGACCAGCTCAATGCCATCTTGCCAGAGCCGCAAGGCTTCGTGCTGCCGGGAGGAGTGCCTGCGGCTGCACAGGCACACGTATGCCGGACGGTGTGCCGACGTGCAGAGAGGTGCATTTATGCCCTTATCGCCCAAACGACAAAACAGCCAAACGACCAAACGACCAACTCCCCAAACGCCCAAACCACCAACTCCCCAAACGACCAAACCACCAACTCCCCAAACGACCAAACCACCAACTCCCCAAACGACCAAACGACCAACTCCCCAACTCTCCACATGGCCCAATACGTCAATCGTTTAAGTGATTATTTGTTCGTTTTGGCCAAAATAATAAATTTTAACAATGGCGTGAGCGAAATATTATGGCAAAACGCTTGCAGATAGAAAATAATTTACTATTTTTGCGCCCAAATTATAAAAAGTAAATAACTAATCGTAAATTACAAAACTATGTATTGGACACTTGAATTAGCTTCAAAACTGGAAGACGCTCCCTGGCCCGCTACCAAGGAAGAATTAATAGATTATGCCATCCGTTCGGGTGCTCCCTTGGAAGTGCTGGAGAACCTGCAGGAGATTGAAGATGAGGGCGACGTTTACGAAAGCATTGAGGACATCTGGCCCGACTATCCCACCAAGGAAGACTTCTTGTTCAACGAGGATGAGTATTAGACTTCAGAAAAGTCTAATGGAATAATTATCAACGGGATAAGAGATGATTTGTCTTTTATCCCGTTGGAGTTTTATGATCTCTGTGGGGCATTGGATGTCTTGTTAAATGTTAAAATAATGATTTTGTTTGTCTAAATGATATAACATTTAGAGATCTTCCATACTATATTTGTATTTAGACACCTCTAAACAACAATAAACAATGAAAAACACATAGAGATAAATCTCTATATATCAACTACTTTTAGATTTTAACACTTCAGACTTGCTTTTTGGTGGTTCTCAAAAATCCGCTTACCTTTGCAACGCATTTCTACCGCGGAGAATTTTGAGGGCTTTTATTTTGCCATCTCGTGGACAG
>ONMA01000020.1 GCA_900318815.1 uncultured Prevotellaceae bacterium | reverse complement strand
ATTGGTGAACACCTCTGGACCGTCCACCTGCGGACTGCCGTTGTCATTCAGGATGGGGTGGAACGTGCCGTTGGCAGGCACTTCAAACAGGCACCAGCCATTGTCGGTCACCTTGACAGGAGCCGCACCGGGCCAGCCGCCACAGGCCTCGCTGTCACCCCATACATAAAGGTGCGGGTCGGCATAGCCCACGCTGTTCTTCACAGCAATGATGACCGTCTCGCCCGTGGGCTGTGGCTCGGGCTGAGGCTCTTCGCCACCACCACCGCCATTGCCATTGGCGTCAATCTCTTTCACGCCGGAGTCGGTCACTTCGAGGTAGACATCATGGTCGATGGTGTAGTCGAAGTCGGCCAGTTGGATGCCGCCATTGTTGTTGTTGAAGATGAGGTGCTGGTTCAGGCCAGTGTTCTCTTCGCCCATATCCCAGTAAGTAAACTCGATGCCGTTGATGATCTGCGTGCCTGTAGGCTCGGCGCCGGGCCAGCCGCCACCAAGGTCGTTCACGTCGCCCCACTGGTAGAGCGTGATGGCATCCCATGTGGTCTTGTTGATGATGTACACGACGAAACCGTCATGCTTCGGACCAGCGGCAATCTCCTCAACACCGTTGGCAGTGACGCGCAGGTAAAGGTCGTGGTCGATGGTGTAGTCGAAGTCGGCCAACTGCAGACCGTTGCCGCCGTCGTTGAAGATGAGGTGCTGGTTCAGGCCAGTGTTCTCCTCGCCCATATCCCAATACTTGTACTGCACGCCGTCGATGGTCTGCGTGCCTGTCGGTGCTGCACCGGGCCATCCGCCGCCGAGGTCGTTCACGTCGCCCCATTGATAGAGTGTGATGGCGTCCCAACCCGTCTCGTCGATGACATAGACCACAAAGCCGTCGTGCTCCACCTTCGGGCCGTCGGCACCCCAGTAGTAGCTCTCCCAACGCTGTCCCCAGACGTTGGTGAAGGTTCCCACTGCGGGGTTGTTGTAATGCACGGCGTAGATGATGTCCGGGGCCAGTGTGGCCTCATGGCCCTGTGTGGCAGAATAGAAGCGGAATCCGTCGGCCAGCGTCTTGCCATTCTGGAAGGCTGCAGGGTCAAGATAGATGCCCCACTTGGCATTGCTGTTCTCTGCCTTCATCAGTTTGTAGGCTTCGTCGAGCACTGGTGTCTCGTACTTGCCTTCCTCGTTGGGTGTCAGCGCGTTGCCGTTGAAGGGGCCGATGATGTAGGCCTCCTCATCGGCAGTGGTGCCGAAAGGAGCAATGTATTCCAACAGGATGCGGTCGGCGCGCGTCTCAAACTGCTGACGCTCATGGTCGAACACGATATCCTCTTTGTCTGAGCAACTGCTGAATAAAGGTAAAAGGGTAAAAAGGTAAAAAGGTAAAACCTTTACCAGCCCTTTGGCCTTATTACATATTATCTTTTTCATATCTTTTACTTTTTCAATTTTTTACCTTTTTACTTTTTAATAGTTCGGATTCTGCACCAGTCCCGGATTCACCGCAATGGCACTGGCGGGCAACGGATACCACTCGTACTTGCGGTCGCGCTTGGCAGCCATTGCGCCGTAACCATCCTCAGAGGTACGTCCCCAGAACCACCACTGGCCCTGTGTGAACTTGTCGTAGCGGCGCAGGTCGGTGCGGCGGCGGTTGCCTTCGCAGAGGTACTCCTTGCCCCACTCAGAGAGCATCCAGTCCATATCGAAACTGTCGAAGCCGGGGCCTGGGATGCTCAGGGCCGACGTACGGTCGCCACTCTTGAAGTAACGCTGGCGCACCTCGTCCACATACTTCTTAGCCTCTGTGCTGTTGCCCTTGCGCATCTCGCACTCTGCCACATTCAGGTAGGCCTCAGCCAGGCGGAACTGCACGTCGTCGATATCCTTGAAGCCCTTGCCGGTCTCTGCGGGGTAGAGCGGATATTTCATCAAACGGATGCCAGAGTTGGTCTCGCCCCAGCGCGGACTCATCACCGGCTCCAGGTCGCGTCCCATGTTCTGAAACGTACCCACCTGATCGACATAGACCAGCTCCTGACCATCGCGGTCGGCATCGGCCAGCAGTGCAGCGCCCGTGCCGTAGTTAGCCCGCATGGCACCCTTCAGGAACATACCCTGTCCGTGCTTGCCAGTTGCGGCATCATAGACATAGTTCTGCTTACGGATGTCGCGGTCGTCGAAACGCTCGTAGGGAGCACCCAGCTTGTCGCCGTAGTCAGCCAGGAAACTTTTGGCACCGATGGTGCCGCCGGTGGGCTGAATGGTGCCGGTGTTGTCGTAGGAAGGCACGAGGCACACGCAGTTCCAGGCACCGATGCCGCCGTACTTATCCATGCCGTTGCAATATTCATTATAGTTATAGGGCATCATGGCCATCGTGCGGATGTTGCTGATGGCGTTGGTGGCACCCTTGCCGTCCTCTGCAGCCAAGGCGAAGATGACTTCCGGGCAACTGGTGTTGTTCACATCGAAGATGTCGCGCCAGTTGTCGGCCAGTTGGTAACTGCCGTATGTGCCGCTGATAATTTCCTTCGACAAGGCTTCGCACTCGTCGTACTTCGCCTCGCCGATGAACACCTCTGCATTGAGCAGCAGGCGGGCTTTCAGCAGGCGGTTCATGCCTTGGTTGGCGCGGTTCACCAGTGCGTGCTTGGCATCGTCCTTACCCAGGGCGGCCCATGTCTCGTCGAGTTCTTTGGCAATGAAGTCGTAAATCAGTTTGCAAGAGGTATTGAAGTCGGCATTAGCCGAACCAGGCACCTCGCTGCTGGCTGATGTGTTCAGCGGCAGCGCACCGCCCCACAACTCGAACAGGCAGTAGTAGTTCCATGCACGCAGCGTGCGCACCTCGGCCACATACTGAGCCAGGTCGGCATCGTTCATGCCGAGGCTACCGGCACTCAGTCCCTCCAGGTCGCTGAGCAGCAGGTTGGCCAGTCCGATGCCCGTCCAGGCATCTTTCCAGGCATTCTCAATGATGGGTGTCTCAGTGCCCCAGTTCTGCCAGGACAGCACGGTCTTTGCGGCCTCATCCCAGCCCCACAGTCCACCGTTCCATACGCGCCAGGTAATCTGGTCGGCAGGATACTCAGACAGATGGAAGAAATTCTCACCAGCCAGCGTTGAAGATGTCTGGTTATAGATGGCAGCCACGGCTCCCTGCACACTGGCCTCGTTCTGATAGTACGACGATGCGTCAATGCGGTCGTAAGTCTTCTCGTCCAAGTCGGTGCAGGCTATCAGTCCCAGACTGAAAGGTAAAAGGAAAAGTGAAAAGTGAAAAATTTGCTTCCGCACTCCCTTTATCCACTGATTATTATATATTTCAATCATAACTTCAAATCTTTAATTGTTTCAATACTTCAATGATTTTTATTAGTGGAATCTCACTGTTACGCCCAGCGTCAGGTTAGTAGCCTGCGGGTAGGCACTGTTGGTGTCCACGCCCGGAGTGATGCCGTTGCTGTTGACCACTGACGGGTCGTTACCCTCGTAGGCCGTCAGCGTAAAGAGGTTCTTGGCCGAGAGATAGACACGTACGCTCTCCAGAATTTTGCGGTCTTTCGGAGTGAAGCTGTAGCCCAGTGTCACATTGTCCAGTTTGAAGTAGTTGCCATTCTCCAAGAAGTAGCTGCTGATGATGCTACCGCCCGACTTCACGTCAGCATAGTCGGTATAGGCTGTACGCAGCACATTGTCAGTACCGCATCCCTGCAGGCCCATGCCGTACTTACGCATGTTGAAGATCTTGTAGCCCAGTGCCGAGCGGAACAGCATCGACAGGTCCCAGTTCTTATAGCGGAATGCGTTGCTCCACGACAGGAAATGCTTCGGCGCACCATTGCCAATCTCGCGCTTCCACGAGGGATCGGCCTGAGCGGCAGGCTGTGCGTTGCCCTCGTTGTCGTAGACCATCAGCAGGCCGTTCTCGTCCAGTCCTGCATGTTCGTAACCGTAGAACTGCCCCATCTTGCCACCCTCCTCAATGCGGAAGAAATATTCGCTAGTACCCAAGCCGGGCTTCTGGTAGAGGTCGAGCCAAGACATCTGGTAGGTATCACTCGACAGCTTCGACAGTTTCGTGACACCTGTACTCCAGTTCACACCCGTTGTCCACTGGAAGTCCTTGGTCTTCACGGCATCGTAGTCCAGGCTGACCTCCAGACCAGTGTTCTTCGTCGTGCCGACATTCACCAGAATGGTGCTGTAGATGAACGGAGGCTGCGGAGCAGTGTAGTTATAGAGCAAGTCCTTGGAGCGGCGGTCGAAATACTCGATGCTACCACGCAGGCGACTGTTCAGCGTCACGAAGTCAATACCTACGTTGAAAGCCGTCGACTTCTCCCACGCCAGGTCGGGGTTGGCATTCAGAGTTGGAGCATAGCCGTTGATCCACTGACCGTTGATGTAATACTGTCCATAGCTGCCGTAAGTAGGCAACGACTGATAGGCCGAGAAGTCTGAGCGACCCGTCACACCGTATGAGATGCGGGGCTTCAGGCTCTGGAAGGGCTGTCCGATGCTCTCCTTCAGGCCTGGTGTCTGCGTGGCTTCCCATGCAATGGAGGCCGAGGGGAAGTTACCCCACTTCTTGTTCACACCGAACTTGGTGCTGCCCTCATGGCGCAGCGAGGCCGAGAGGTAGAGCATATCTTTATAGTTGTAGTTCAAACGACCGAAGAAACCAATCAGGGTTGATTCCGACGTACCGGCATACATATTGGCTTTGCCGTCTTTCAGATAGGTACCGTTGCCTATGCCCCAGAAACTCAGTGCATCATAAACGAAACCCGAGTTCTCCATGTAGTTCACCTCATAGTTAGTGCGCTCCCAGCTGTAGCCGACCACGGCCTTCAGCTGATGGTCGCGAAGGGTCAGCGTGTAGTTACCCAGCCACTCCAGACGGTTGGTTTTGGTGCGCTCGTTCTTGATATTGGCAGAACCGGCATAGCCGTTCCAATAGCTGTCGCTCGATGTGGTCGGGGTGTAGTAGTTCGACTTCAGGTCGTTATACTGTAGGGCATAGCTCAAACTGGTGTTCAGCACGTGCTTCTCGGTCTGCAGGATGTTCAGTTTCACGTCGAAGTTGCCCAGCACGTAGTTGCGGTCACCATTGCTGACATTGTTCAGCAGGTCGTTCACGGGGTTGTGGATGCCTGAGGGTGAACTGGGCTGATAGTACGTTCCGTCAGGATTCTTAACGGGAATGGTGGGGTTCATGGTCAGAGCTGTGTCAAATAGGCCATCGTTGCCCCAGTCCTCCTTTACCTTGCGGTAGGAGAGCGAGGTATTCAGCTGCACCCATCCACCGAGCACACGCTGCTCGCCCACGAAACGACCACCGTACTCCTCGCGCTTCGACACGATGTCCAGACCATTGCCGCTCTTGTAGTTTGCCGAGGCACCGAAGTAGCCGTTCTTCGTCGAACTGTCAATGCTCAGATACTGGTTCAGCGTGTAGCTGGCCTTGCGCGTAATCTCGTCCCACCAGTTGGTGTCGGCACCATAGTTCTGGCCACGGCGTGAGCGGATGAACTCCTCGGTAGACAGAATCTCCGGCTTCGACTTGGCAAAGTTCAGACCGACGTAGCTGTCGTAGGTGATGTTAGTGACACCTTGTGTGCCAGAGCCCTTCTTGGTGGTCACAAGAATGACACCGTTGGCACCGCGCGTACCATAGATGGCTGCCGAGCCGGCATCCTTCAGCACGGTGATGCTTTCCACGTCCTGTGTGGCAATGTTGCGCAGGTCGCCACCAGCAATACCGTCGATAACCACCAGCGGGCCGTTGGACGCCGTCAGCGAACCAGCACCGCGAATCTGAATGTCAGTCATCGCGTTAGGGTTGGCATCGCTCGTAGAGGCCACGTTCAGACCCGTCACCTTGCCGGCTATCAGCGCCATGGGGTCGCTGGCAGCACCTTGGTTGAACTGGTCTTTCGACACCTGCACCACGGAACTCGAAATCTCTTTCTTGGCCAGCGAGCCGTAGCCCACCACGACTACTTCGTTCAACTGGGCCACATCCTCCTTCAAGGTGATGTCCAGCCCGTCCTTTGCCTTCACCTCCTGCGGGTTGAAGCCAATGTAGGTGATGACCAGCGTGGCTCCCTGCTGGCATTGCAGCTTGAAGTTACCGTCAAAGTCGGTAACCGTGCCGTTGGATGTTCCCTTCACCACGACGCTGGCACCAATGATGCCTTCGCCCGTGTCGTCCTTCACATGGCCATTAATCGTGGCCTGTGCCGAAACATCCAAGGCAAAAAACACTCCCGCTAATAGCATAAGCAGGCGGAAAGATAAACTCTTAGTTTTTTCCATTGTCTTACATTTTTAATTATTAATTAGAGTTATTTATAAAAAGATATTATTGTTTCTCGATACGAATGGCGGCTCCACCGCTACGGGCGAGATTCAGGTGCAGCGTTGTCTGGCTGGTGACCTGCTCCTGCCTGAAAGTCATGGGATAGGGATTGGTTTCGTAGTCGGCATCGGGTCCATCCTCGTAGATGACGGCGCGATAGGTGGTACCCGCATCCAGGAACGTCAGGGGAAGGTCTATCTGGCGAGCCTCTTCGTTGGTGATACTGCCTACGAACCAGCGGTCACCACCACGCTCCTTGCGGGCCACCGTCACAAACTTGCCGATCTCACCGTTGGGAACGAGTGTCTTGCTCCAGGTCGTCGGACAACTCTCGATAAACGTCAGGGCTGGCTGCCCCTCGTAGTTCTCGATGGCATCGGCAGCCATTTGTAGCGGACTGTAGATGACAACGAACTCACCGAGTTGCTTGGCCAGCGTAGAGTGCGGATGGGTGCCTTTCACCACTTCCGAGAAGTTGAAGATGGCGGGGGTGAAGTCCGTCGGCCCGGCCAGACAGCGGGTAAAGGGCAGCGTAACGGTATGGGCGGGTGGATTGCCACCATTGGCGTCCCAAGCGTTGTATTCCTGACCGCGCACGCCTTCCTGTGTCATCAGGTTGGGCCATGTGCGCTGGATGCCCGTCGGCATGGCTGGCTCGTGGTTGTCAATCATGATGTGATACTTGGCAGCGGTCTCTATCACCTTGCGGTAGTGGCGGATGCCATACTGCGACTTGGCCAGTTCCTTGCCGTCAAACAGATGGCCTACATAGCCTGTCTTGACGGCACGGATGCCCAGACGGCTGTACCAGGCAAAGGCCGAGTCCATCTGCTGCTCCAGCAACTTGGTGTTGCCCCAGGTCTCAGTATGGCCGATGAAGCGGACACCCTTTGACAGCGCATAGCGGCATACCTCTTCTATATTGAAGTCGGGATAAGGTTTCAGATACGAAATCTGCTCACCCTCGCCCCAGCCTTGGTTCCAGCCCTCAGCCAGAACGCCGCTGAAACCATGACGGGCAGCGAAGTCGATATATCGCTTGACGTTCGCAGTGGTTGCCCCATGAGTGGGTCCCATCTCCCACGTGTTCTGCTTCTTGTGGATGCTCCACCACACGCCGATATAGCGGCCTGGCTCAATCCACGACGTGTCGTCAATGCGCGACGGCTCGTTCAGGTTCAGCATCACGCGGTTGGTCATCAGCTCGCCTGCTGTCCTACCTATTATAATAGTGCGCCAGGGAGTCTTCGTCTCACCCTCACAATATACTTTCACGCCGTTCTGCCAGGGGCTCAGTGCCGTCAGCAGCTTGATGCCGCCAGCCGATGGACGTGGCGTAAGGTTGATGTTGGCATAATCCTCAAGCGCAGCCTCGTGGATAGTCAGATAGAGGTTGTCCTCATATTCGATGGTTAGTGGTGTGCAGACCGTATCCTTCCTGCTCAGCAAATCAGGGGTGTAGATACCCTCGAAATACTCAGTGTGGTTGGTTGGAATTGACCAAGCCTTGGCATCGTGCGCCAAGGTAATCTCGGTCAACTCGTCCTGAATACAATACTTCTCACCTTTATTTCGATGCAGAGCATACCGGAAGCCGACACCATCGTTGAACACCCGGAATACAATGCTCATCAGCCTTCTGCTGCCCGTCTGCTCCTGAAAGCGCACCGTCAGTTCATTATAATGATTGCGCACGCTGTCCTCTTCGCCCCATGACTGGTACCAAGTCTCGTCCTTTGAATCCGTGCTGTGCCGGAGCACCTTCATATTGTCGCCCAACAGGCCGTCGCTCAATTCAAAACCCAGATGCGAGGGGGTGACTATGGTCTGACCTTGGTGGATGACGGTGTAGTATGGCTTGCCGACCTTCACGCCGACGGCAACCGTCACGGCGCCGTCGGGTGAACTAACCAAAACATCTTTTGCACTAACTGGTGCAAAGAAACAACTACTAACTACTAATAAACTAACTAACTTATGCATGATGAAAAACGAATTAGTTATTGATTTTGATTTCGAGTGCAAAGATAGCGCATCGACAGGCCTGCTCCAAGCACAACAAACAAAAATCAAAATGTCTAAAATCACAACAGATTGACAATAAGACGGTTACATTTTTAGTATAGGCATAAAAATCTAAATGATTTCAATCCATTTTCCCCTGCTTTTGGCCTTTGAGATTTGGTGGTTTGGAGAAGAATGCTTATCTTTGCATCTGGTTGTTGAAAGATAATTCTGAATAAATGATGAAAAGAAAGATTCTTTGGCTCCTCTGGGCCACCATGACAGTCGGCGTAGCGTGCGCACAACCTCAGGCCGCCTCGCTCGGCAGTCTCTATCACACACTGGACAGCCTGATAGAAAGGCACGATGACTTTGTGGCCGCCAAAGAGGCACGGATCAAGTCCCTCGTCAGCGGCTGGCGCGGAATTCAACTCACCCCCGAACAAGAGTACGACATGAATCTGCGGCTCTACGACGAATACCTGGCTTTCCGTTTCGACTCCGCCTACGCCTACATCCATCGCAACATGCAGAGTCCGCTGGCCCAGAGCGATGCCGATCATTATGCCGTCACTGCCATCCGTTTGGCCCACATACTGGCCGTGTCGGGCATCTTCAACAACGCTCGACAACTTTTAGAGAGCATTTCGCTGGCACAAGTATCCAACGAGGCCCGTGTAGCGTACTACAATCAGCAGGCCGAACTGAACCTCTACCGCTCGGAGATGGCTCAGTACACACCTTATTTTATGGAATATATCGACAGTGCACAGTATTATCGTCAACTGCTGTTGCAGGTGGCTCCCAAGGAGTCGTTTGAATACGTCACCAACCGCGCTGCCTATGCTTGTGAACGGGGTGACGTGGCGGGAGCCATCCATCAACTGAAGCATTATCTGCCTACCTTACAGCCGGGCGACCGTCGGTATAGCGTCGTGACCAGCACAATGGCCTACTTCTACTGGAAGGCCGGGCAGCCAAGCGTGCAGGAGCGCTATCTGCTGCTTGCTGCCATCAGCGACCTGCGCGGGGCCATCCTGGAGAACAATGCCCTGCGCGAACTGGCCGCCATCCTCATGGAGCGTGGCGAGTATGAAAAGGCTTACCGCTACCTGACCCGTGCCAGCAACGATGCCAGAGAGTACGGCAGCCGTCTGCGCAGCATGCAGGTGGCCCGCATGGCACCGCTCATCACCAAGGCATACGACATGGAGCGCGAAAGAGCCGGGCAGCGCACCCGCCGACTGCTCATCGCCATGACCGTCATCGCCCTGCTGCTGATGTGTACCATCGGTTATACGCTGTCGCTGATTCGCAAGCGCCGCAAAGACAATGAGAAAATCAGCCAGATGAATGTCGAACAGTCACATAACATAGAGGAACTGCAAATTCTCAATTCTCAATTTTCAATTCTCAATTCCCAGATGAAGGAAGCCAACCGCATCAAGGACGAGTACATTGGCCGTTTTCTGGAACTGAGCAGCAACTTGATACATCGTGACGAGGAACGCACGAAACTGCTTAACCGCCTGGCCCGCGACCGTAAACTGGAAGACCTCTATGCCGAACTGAAGAGTCCAAAGGCCATCAACGAGGGCATCCGCATCTTCCACCAGAACTTCGACACGGCCTTCCTCAACATCTACCCCGACTTCATCGAAGAGGTGAACCGTCTGATGACTGCCGACAATCAGTTCGAGGTATCCTCAGAAAGGCTACGGGTAGGCGAGCCACGCTCGGGAATGGCACCACGGCTGACGACTGAACTGCGCGTGCTGGCTCTCATCCGCCTGGGCATCACGGACAACCAGAAGATTGCCGACATCCTCCGCTCCAGCCTGACCACCATCTACACCTACCGCTCAAAACTGAAATCACGGGCCAGAATCAGGGAGACATTCGAAGATGACATCCAACACATAGCAACCTATTAACCTCCGAACCCTCGTACCTTCGTACCCTCGTACCTTCGTACAAAATTATTTTTTTTCGATATTTACATACACTACATACACTTTTTGTGATAATCCGTTATAAATCAATGGAATGAACGGTGTATGTAACCGTGTATGTAGGGTGTATGTAAAAGTTTTGCCTTCACCACTAAATGTCGATTGTTGTTACCCCCGTAGATGCTGGTTGTCCCAACGGGTGGGACAAAACGTCCCACCCGTTGGGACATTGCGTCTTCCATATTGTTGCATTGGAATAGTGATAATCAAAAAATTACTTGGTACAAAATAGAACACAGAGACACAGAGGCACAGAGATTGATGGCTCCACAGATAATAAAAAAAACTCTGTGTCTTTGTGTCGGTTAAGAAACGACTCGTCGTTTGTATGGTTATGCAAATTGTTTTTCGTTTTTTAGGACAAATGAAAATGGCGAAATAGAGCGGGAGAAGGGGTAATGATGGGCGAGAGGGTATGTGCCGTAGGCCTTGCGGGAATACCCAAAGGGGAATTCAGCTGATGATTAATGCCGTTTGACAAGGCGTAATGGAGGCTGTTGGGGCGACGAATGACTGATTATGCCCAGGCTAATACTTGATTCTGGCGCAATGCGTGATTGATTGCAAGTCAATGTATGGGACTTTACACTGTAAAGAATGCTTCATCAAAGTGTGATGAATGCTCCGTCAAGGTGTAACGAATGCTCCGTCAAGGTGTAATGAATGCTCCGACAAGGTGGAAGGAATATTTAATCGTAGGAAATGGCTGGCTTTTTGCGAAAAGATAGATGGGGATTCGAAAATGAAAAAGTGTGCTGTTGGACAGCGGAATTTGCAAGATGCTGAATGATAGGATGTTACGGAGGTTCTTCAAAACTGGCATATTTTTGGCTAAAGTGAAGTTCGCTCGCGAAGAAGCGATTCTCGCGCTTTTTCACCGAATATTCATGCGGAAACGTTCTGAATAAATACCCAATATGCTGCGGATTTAATATTTTAACTATAGTATGCGGTGGAACGTGAAGGCTTTGTTCCTACTCCAAGTTTTTCCTGTTTTCTTTGGCGATGACGATTATTTTTCATTAGAAGAATTTAGAATAAGCTAACGACTTGATATATCGCTCCATGAAATCAAAGTCGGGTGTTCCGTCTGATTTAGCAGGTAAAACAATTTCCGATTGTTCCATCAGTTCCTTGGTCCATTTGTTGTTGAAGGCATATTTGATGCTTTCGTTCTTGATAACCGTAGCAATAAAGATGGCAATGTATGGGGTAAGTTTGAACTTTGGCTTCAGTACATTTACATCATCCGTGGCCCAATATGGCTCGTCTTGATAGAATGCCTCACCTATAGAGCCGTTATAGCATACGGAGATGGTGCCAGCCTCACAAAGTTCATCGTCATTGCCTATATGGTTGGTGATTCCATTGTTAAAGGCAGAAGCACCTACATAATTAATACGGCCTTCACGCTGGTCAGCTTTTGTAAGTCGGCTACCCTTGGTTATTGTGAAGAGCATGCTATCTTTACCGCCCAGACGGAAACTCTTCCATTTGTCTGTATCAAGTGGTATTTCCGGACTATCCGATGGAGCAAGAATCTCTTTGTATTCTTCTTGCAAGGGTGACCCGTATAGTCTGTTCTCGCTGACGTTTTCGAAGAACGGGGCTTCCTCAATATTCTGTTTGAACAAGGCGTATGCTAACGTGCGTTTCATAAAATCAGCCCGTGTCGGCATAGGTACCTTGATGTCCTCCTGATAGCTCAGATGCTCATCAGGGCGTATCCATTGGATGGTGTCGCTACCTGCCTGTTTGCGGACAATATCAACCCACTGACGCTCAATGGCTTCCCATCGTCCACGAATATCTTGGCGGCCCTGGTTCTTGATAGTCTCCAGTCCGTCTTCGGCCATGTAACAAGTGAATATCTCCTGCTTACGTTGAGGCGTACCCACAATGAATATGAATATACTCGTGGTAACTCCAGAGAAAATCTCTTTTGGCAGCTTGATGATTTTGGTCAGCCGGTGACTCTGCATCCAGCGACGCACACGGCCACGGGCTTTCTCCAGTTTGTTGTCTGGCAGAATAAATGCACATACGGTTCCCTTGGGTACGTTGTTGAGCACATTCTCCACAATATCCAGACAACCGTATTTATTCTCGAAGGGAGGGTTCATCAATACTTTAGTGATGGGCTTCTGACGAATCCACCATCCAGCATCTACTGAGCGGCTGTCCATGTGCTCGAGATTAGTCTTACCATCTTTATGGATGAGCATATTGGCACAAGCCAGTGCATATATTTCGCGGTCAAACTCAATGCCATAAAGCTGTGTCTGGGCTATCTCTCGGGCCTCCTGAGTACGTACACCGCCCGCTTCTTTGATCATGTTGCACATGGATTTCACAAGGAAGGCTCCACTACCACATGCAGCATCAAGTATGGTGTCTTGTTTTGTCGTGTCCGTAATCTGGTACATGAAAGAAGTAATATGGTCAGGAGTAAACACTTGTCCTGACTCGGACTTGGCCTTATAACGGTTGAACTCATTAAAGAAGATAGCCATTACATCTTCTCCGTTCCAGAAGTCGGAGTTGATATTGTCGGAGATTTTAGAGACATCTTCTATAAACTGATTGATAGCCTCTTGCTTACATTGAGTATTCAGCTTGATTTCCGAAAAGACGTCTAACAATATCTGGAGCTTCTTGTTCTTTGCCAAATCCTCAGACAAGGAACTCTCCAGTGTCTCTCGGATAGAAGTAGTGAAAAGCCTAAATGACATGCCCTTAACCAATGTCGCTCCATATCGCTTGGCTACCAAAGCACAGGCTGTAAATATCATGCGATGATAAAGGTTCTTAATCAGAAAATCGAAGTGCAGAGTGTCATTGATGCTATGCGTCAGTGAATAGATAAGTGATTTGTTGATGCGGTTGGTGGCAAAGAGACCAAAATAGTGTTCTTTGTCCATCAATTCGTTTTCACCAGCGATTAGTTCTTCATTCTTGTAAACTTCTAACTCAAAGCCATTATAAAGCAGTCCGACAACATTATTATAACGAGTCTGGACGATACGAATGTTCTTAAGGAGCTCTTCACGTTCTTTGTCGCCCAGTTTTATGTTGCTGCCTTTTACCTCTAACACGAGTGCAGGGTAATAAGTCTCGTTTGGCAAATACCACCCGTCTGGGCGATCCTTCATTCCATGGAACCCCAGTTGGTTGAAAGATGTAAGCTGACCGACACCTGCCTTTGCGGATTCTGTTTCTTCTAAATGAAGTTTTATCCTGGCTATATCGCGAACCTGATCTTCTGTATATGTCATATTTGCCATATTCTCTTAATTAACATGCATATTTCGATGCAAAAGTACAAATAAAAAAAGAGAATAACATACACCACTCCGTTTTTTATACATTATTTAATAGATGACATGGAATACAGTACTTGTTCTTTTCAATGAATCAAAGGCTGATATAAGGATTTCCATCCTCGTAAACTATGATATGCGGTGGAACATATGGGCTTTTTTCGTCACAATCCTTGGTTGTTTCGATTCTTTTGAGTAATTTTGCATGCAAAATATATAAATTACCAAATTAGAACATGGCTTATACACGTTTGACCGCTGCCGAAGCAGCAGCGCTGATTAAGAATGGCGACCATATCGCCATGAGTGGCTTCACGCCCGCCGGCGTGGCCAAGGCAACAACGAAAGAGCTGGCCAAGCTTGCCCTTGCTGAGCATGAGGCTGGCCGCGAGTTCAAGGTGGCTATTTTCACGGGTGCCTCCACGGGCCAGTCGACCGACGGCGACCTGGCCAACGCACAGGCCATCCTCTACCGCGCCCCCTACACCACCAACCCCGATTTCCGCAAGCATGTGAACATGGGCGAGATTCCCTACAACGACCTGCACCTGAGCCACATGGCACAGGAGCTTCGCTACGGGTTCTACGGCGATGTGGACTGGGCTATCCTTGAAGTGTGCGACATCGAGGAGGTGGGCGACGAGATGCGCGTCTACCTGACTGCCGCCGGCGGCATCAGCCCCACGGCTGCCCGTCTGGCCAAGAAAGTAATTCTGGAGCTGAACTCCTTCCACAGCCCCAGTGCCAAGTACATCCACGACGTCTATGAGCCGCTGGATCCTCCCTATCGCAAGCCTATTCCCATCTTCAATGTGAGCGACCGCATCGGTAAGCCCTACGTCTCGATTCCCCGTGAGAAGGTGGTGGGCGTAGTGGAGTGCAACATCCCCGACGAGGCACGCGCCTTCAAGGACAGCGACCCCGTGACCGACAAGATTGGCTACCTGACTGCCGAGTTCCTCGTGTCGGAGCTGCACGCCGGACGCATTCCCAAGGAGTTCCTGCCCCTGCAGAGCGGCGTGGGCTCGACGGCCAATGCCATCCTCGGTGCACTGGGCCAGGACAAGCACGTGCCCGACTTCAACATCTACACCGAGGTGATTCAGAACTCCGTCATCGACATGATGCTCTCCGGCCGTGTGAAGGACGCTTCGGCCTGCTCGCTCACCGTGAGCAACGACTGCCTGATGCAGGTGTACGACAACATCGGCTACTTCAAGGATCACCTGACGCTGCGCCAGAGCGAGATCTCGAACCACCCCGCCGTGATTCGCCGATTAGGCGTTATCGCTATCAACACCGCTATCGAGGTAGACCTCTACGGCAACGTGAACTCGACCCACATCAGCGGCACGAAGATGATGAACGGCATCGGTGGCTCGGGCGACTTCGAGCGCAATGCCTATCTGAGCATCTTCACCTGCCCGTCGACGGCCAAGGGCGGTTTCATCTCGTCGATTGTGCCTTTCGTCACCCACCAGGATTCGTCGGAACACGACGTGAACGTCATCGTGACCGAGCAGGGTATTGCCGACTTGCGCCATAAGAGCCCCATGCAGCGTGCCGAGGCCATCATCGAGAATTGCGCACATCCCGACTATCGTCCGCTGCTGCGCGAGTACCTGAAGTTGGGCACTGGCGGCCACACGCGCCACTGCCTCACCGCTGCCTTCGCCATGCACGACACGCTGGCTCGCAAGGGCGACATGCACCTGACCGACTTCTCTGAGTACGTGAAGTAAGAGGGATAAACAACGGATTTCACAGATTAAACGGATTTCCTGAGTCGCATTTTAAGACAACGGATTTCACAGATTAAACGGATTTCCTAAGTAGCATTAAAAAACAACGGATTTCACGGATTAAACGGATTTCCTAAGTTGCATTTCAAGACAACGGATTTCACGGATTAAACGGATTTCCTAAGTTGCATTTCAAGACAACGGATTTCACGGATTAAACGGATTTCCTAAGTTGCATTTCAAAACAACGGATTTCACGGATTAAACGGATTTTCTAAGTAGCTGAGCTTAAATCCGTTTAATCCGTGAAATCCGTTGTTTATTTTAATCCGTTTAATCCGTGAAATCCGTTGTTTACTTTAATTCGTTTATTCCGTTGTTTACTTTATCACGAGTTTCCGTCCATCCATTACATAGATGCCGGGCTTGACTGGAGCCGTCACTACGCGACCACTCAGGTCGTAGAGGTGGCATGCAGGGGAGTGCTGTTCTGGGGCCGCGATGGTCTTGATGTCATCGGGCGTGTCGGCAGGGGCGAGCGGCACCTGGCTCATGTCCATGCCCGTACCGAGGAAGTAGCCCAGGTTGTTGGGCTGGTTATAGCCTATGTTCTGGTTCAGACATTGCATCATGTAGGTGTGGTCGCTCATAAGGAACGGGAACTTGTAGTTGGAGGGATACCACGTGGAGAAGATTTTGATGTCGGCCCGCTTTGTCTGGTCGGGCAGGATAATCTCCTCGCGCCAGTCGCCCAGCAGGTCGCCATACCAGCAGGGGTTGCCCTTGGTGCTGTTGTTCATCGACATGTTGTAGCGGTACATGGTGAACGTTCGGCCATTGGCAAAGCTGTGGATGACGCCTTTCTCGTTGATGCCCTGGCGGGAGAGCGAGCCGTCGAACCAGATGCCTGCCGCGCAGCTCACGTCGTTGCCCTTCATGTTCGTGCCTGTTGGAATGCCGTTCTGGTCGAAGAGGTCGCCCTGATAGTACCAGAACTCGCAACCGGGATGGGCGGGGTCGATGTCGGCCACCATGCAGCGGCCCATATCGTTGTCGGAGGCTGCGTCCTTCTTCCAGATGACTTTGCCGTCGCGGGCATCGTGCAGAGCCACCATCGTCTTGCCGCTCTCTAAACAATGATACACCTGCAGACCCTCGCGGTTGGGCAGGAACTTGCCCACGTGGTTGGCATCGCCATGCCCTAACTTGGTAGTCCAAAGTCCCTGACCGTCGTCATCGACAGCCATCGAGCCGTACATCACCTCGTCAAGGCCGTCGCCGTCCAGGTCGGCGGTGTTGAACGAGTGGTTGCCCTGCCCGGCGTAGGCACTATTGGGGTTGCCGTCCTTGCCCTTGCCGCTCTGGTTAGTGTCGAAGCGCCACCGCTTCGACAGTTTGCCGTCGCGATAGTCCCATGCCTCCAAGACCGAGCGGGCATAGACACCCCGCCCTATGACTACCGATGGCAGGCCTGTCTCGTCGAAACAACCTACGCCCACGCGGAACGAGCAGGCCCGCTTCCAGTAGCCGTCGCCCCAGGCCTCGCTGGTTTCGCGGTTGATGAAGTTGTCGCGGGCCAGCTCGCGTCCCGTCTTTCCGTCGACGATGGAGAGGAACTCCGGTCCGGCCGAGTTGTAGTGGTCCACCCATCCGGGGCTGCTGCTGTTCTGGTTGCCCCACGTGCGATAGTCTATCTTGCCGTCGCCGTCGGTATCGGGGATTGCCTCGCCGTCGCCGAACACCGTGCCCTCGCAGGTGCGGATGGCCATTTCGGCGCAGCCGTCACCATCGAAGTCGGCCACGGCAAAGGCCGAGCTGTTGCCTAAGATGACGCCGGGGCCGCCCTTCACGCGCCAGAGAAAGGTGCCGTCGAGCTTATAGGCATCCCAGATGACGGCATAGAGACACTCCCTGACCGAGTAGCTGGCACCCGAACCATCGCTGAGCACATTGCCTGCGTCGTCGGTCACCATCTGCAGGCGCTTCACTACAATCTCCATCTGTCCGTCGCCGTCCAAGTCGCCCACGCTCGCATCGTTGGCGCCATAGTACACGTTCTTGATGGTGCAGACATCCTCGGTCGATTTCAGGGGAATGGAGATATAAGGCAGCTTGTCCTTGTAGATGCGCTCGTCGAGCGTCAGCGAGTCGAGGGCTGCCTGTCGCAAGGCCAGCTTGTCGGCATCGTTGCTAATCGTGGCTGGGGCGGTGCCGGTGAAGTAGGAGCCGGGAATCAGGTAGTAGACGCGCTCGGCGGTGGGCACGGACGAGAGCTGGTAGCAGGTGGCATTGACCACGGGCTTAGAGGTGAGCCGTGCCAGCATGGCATTCACGTTGTTGGCCGGACGGCTGTACAGATAGAAAGAGGTGTCCCAGGAGTCCGTAGGCAGCATGCGCCAGCTGATGAGCACCTTGCCCGTGTGCTGCTGGTAGTCGCCCAAGGAGGCATTCTTCTGGTTGTTGATCGAGGCCCACATCATGCGGCTGTTGGCGCATTGGGGCCTGAAACTGGACGATGGCAGCTGTGCGCTCACCGTGAGCGCAACGGCTGCCAAGGAGGTGATTAATAATGTCTTTGATTTCATGTTGTAGTTTGTTTGTAGTAGTTGTATCGGGGTAGCTGAGGTGCTACTTTGCTTTCTTGCGGGTGGGAACGGTCAGCTCCTGTATCTGCGACGTGATTTCCCTGTTGTTCTGTGCCACCGCAATCCTGATGACCACCTCGCCGTCCTTCAGTCGTCCGTCGGCAATGATGGTTGCCGAGTAGCGCACACCCTGTCGCGGAGGGATGCGCTCGATGTTCAGGTTGGGCGAGATATGGATGTGCTTGTTGCCCGTCACCTCCATCACCGTGGGCTGCACGTTGAAGAGTGGCTTGTCGGATTGGTTGATGATTTCGAACGACACCGTGCATTCCTCGTTCCTCACCAGCACCATATCCTCGTTGGCATCGGCCACCCGGGCATGGCGTATCTCTATCTGCGGGTTCACGTGCAGGCTGTAGCCCCCTAACGAAGAGGCAGAAACCGTCTGGGGCACCACCGTCTGCGAGCTGGCTATGTTGTAGCCCGGCGTACTGCCGTCGCCGTCGAAGTCGATGCGGTCGTCGCCGCGTCCGTAGGCATCGAAGCCACTCTCATCGCGAGTGGGTGGGTTCATCTTGCGCCGGTTGGCCATTTCCTCCTGATATTTCCGCTGTTCGGCGTTGTCCACGGCAGCACCTATAGCCGCGCCGGCTGCCACACCGCCCACGGTGCCGATGAGTGCTCCCACGTCGTGGCCGTGGCGTCCGCCCGATATAGCACCGATGGCCGAACCGATGACATGACCAAACTGGCCTCCCACGTAGGCACCTGTGCCTGTGGCCGTGCCGCAGCTGCTCAATAGCAGCAAGCCGCTCATTCCTATCAGCAATTCTTTCTTCATAAGCTTACTATATATAAAAGGTGTATCACAATTTTTGTGCAAAGATAGCGTTTTTCGGGATATAAACCAAACAGAATAACCCGATAATCGGATAGGGAAATCCCTAAACAGCCGTTTTCTTCCATTTTTCTGGTCTGTAAGTGTGAAAAAAGAAATGCGGTATGAATCACTCACCCCGCATTTCCCCCTACTGAATGTTGGTATGCATGAGCGTGACTACACTAAGTATAGTCGCAACTGCAACTATTACCAACAAGGCTGTAGTTTGAAAATCTAATAACATAATCTTTACCTTAAATCTTTTACTCGGCCTGCCTGCCTGCTTTCGTTGGCAAGCCACCAGCGGTTTTCGGCCGTCTGGCATAGCCAAGAACTACTAACCTAATGAATGACTAAAAAGTAATCCTCACGATTACGGGTGCAAAGTTACTCCTTTTGTGCGCGCACACAAAATTCCCGTCCCCCTTTTCTCCCTCTTTGTCCGCTTCTTTGACTTACATCAAAACAGACTCAAATTGTTGCGATTGAAAGACGCTGAAAGCGTCACCTCTCGATAGCCGTAGTGTCCGAAGGACGGTTGATAGACGCTGAAAGCGTCACCTCTCGATAGCCGTAGTGTCTGAAGGACCTACGGATAACGGAAATGGATGGAAAAGCACTCTGAAAGAGTGCCCCAATATCATTGAGAAGAGGGGTGTCCGTGAGTTCGGGCAACCCCTTCAGGGTCAATGTCACCATGCACAACCTATCCGTAGGTCGTACCGACCCACGGCTATTGAGCGGTGACCGCTTTGCGGTCAAAAGGCAGTTTCAACCGCAGGTCGAACAGGCTTCTGTATTGTCTCAATGTAAGTATGGCACTTAGTCATCGTAAGTATGGCACTTGCTTATCGTAAGTATGGCACTTAGTCGTCGTAAGTATGGTATTTAGCCACCGTAAGTATTATGTTTAGTAATGATGCAAAATGCACCATGTTATTTTTAAAACGGTTACTTACACACAGAAAAAGGATGAAAATGAGGGCATGGGCGAAAATAATGGCGAAAAAATTTGCGGGTTACAGAAAAAATGCGTACTTTTGCACCCGCAAACAAGAAATAGGGGCGTAGCCCAGTTGGTTTAGAGCGCTGCAGTCACATTGCAGAGGTCCCCGGTTCGAGCCCGGGCGTCCCTACAGACAGAAGAGAGATGCACAGTCCGTGCGTCTCTCTTTTGCAAATACGGTCTTTTTCTTCTCCCGCCCCTGCGGCTCTGTGCAGGGAAGAAGGTTACTTAACAAGCAGAAAGAAGCGGATATGAATACTGCCGGATCTATCTTGGAACTGCAACGACAGCGGATGCTGTTGCAGATGGAATATGAGGAAGAGCGTGCCGCCCATCAGAAGGTGAAAGAACAGATGGGCGTGCAGCGTTGTGTCAGTCGTGGCGATGCGTGGTTTCCGGTGAGGGTAGGGCGCAGCTACTACAACTCGCTCAATCAGCTCTGTGTCGAGGTGTACCGCTCGGACGACGAGACGGAACAGGATCACAACTTCGAGTTCGGGAGGCCGGTGAGCTTCTTTAAGAGTGAAGAGTTAAGAGTGAAGAGTGAAGAATTTGCTTCCGCATCCAGTAGAAAGTCCATGGGTGCGGAAGCAAATTCTTCACTCTCCACTCTTCACTTTTCGTTTCAAGGCACCGTTTCCTACGTCGACGGCAACCGCATGGTGATTGCCTTGCCCGACAACGCCTCGATTATCGACCTGCAGACATCCGAGGGACAGATTGGCGTGCAGTTGGGTTTTGACGAGACCTCCTATCGGATGATGTTCGAGGCGCTGGAGCGCACGATGCGGGCCAAGGGCCGTCTGGGCTATCTCCGCGACCTCTTCTATACCCGTGGCATGCGGGCAGAGACTTTCTCCTTTGCCGACATGCACTTTCCTTATCTCAACCGCACGCAGGAACACGCCGTCAACGAGGTGTTGCGAGCCAAGGACGTGGCCGTTGTTCACGGCCCTCCTGGCACGGGCAAGACAACCACGCTCGTTGAGGCCATCTACGAGACGTTGCGCCGCGAGAACCAAGTGCTGGTATGTGCGCAGAGCAACATGGCGGTCGACTGGATCTCGGAGAAGCTCGTAGACCGTGGCCTGAACGTGCTCCGCATCGGTAATCCCTCGCGGGTAGACGATAAGATGCTGTCCTTCACCTACGAGCGTCGTTTCGAGTCGCATCCCGACTATCCGCAACTGTGGGCCATTCGCAAGGCCATCCGCCAGCTGCGCCAGAATCGTAAGCGGGGCGACCAGAAATGGCACCAGAAGATGGAGAGCCTGAAAGACCGTGCCACGGCCCTTGAGATTGCCATCAACCAGCAGCTTTTCGGCGAGGCGCGTGTCATCGCCTCCACTCTTGTCGGCTCGGCCAACCGTCTGCTGGACGGCATGAAGTTTGGTACGCTTTTCATCGACGAGGCCGCTCAGGCTCTTGAGGCCGCCTGCTGGATTCCCATTCGCCGTGCCGGGCGCGTGGTCTTCGCCGGCGACCATTGTCAGCTGCCGCCCACGGTGAAGTGCTATGAGGCTCTGAAGGGCGGGCTGGGCAAGACGCTCATGGAGCGCATCGTGGAGCAGAAGCCCGAGGTGGTGACGCTCCTCACCATGCAGTATCGCATGAACGAGGAGATCATGCGCTTCTCCTCCGACTGGTTCTATCA
Source organism: uncultured Prevotellaceae bacterium (assembly GCA_900318815.1). Taxonomy (GTDB): domain Bacteria; phylum Bacteroidota; class Bacteroidia; order Bacteroidales; family Bacteroidaceae; genus Prevotella. The sequence goes on along the minus strand of ONMA01000020.1, from coordinate 33,686 downwards.
TAATATGGTGGAGAGTGCGCCCGAGGTGAAGTACAGGAGCATTCTCGACCTGGACCTGCCGATGACGTGGATTGATAGTGAAGAGATAAGAGTGAAGAGTGAAGAATTAAGAGATAATTCACTTTCCAATGAGTTTGAGGCTCATCTGACCCTTCTCACCCTTCAGGCCTACTACGAGATGATAGGTAAGGAGCGCATCCTGAGCGAGCGGCTCGACGTGGGCATCATCTCGCCCTATCGCGCACAGGTGCAGTATCTCAGGCAACTCGTCAGGAAGAGTGAGTTCTTCAAACCTTTCCGCAGCCTGATCTCGGTGAACACCGTCGACGGCTTCCAGGGACAGGAGCGCGACATTATCGTTATCTCCTTAGTGCGCTCCAACGACGAGGGGCAGATTGGCTTCCTGCGCGACCTGCGCCGCATGAACGTGGCCATCACCCGGGCACGCATGAAGCTCATCATCCTTGGCGACCGCCACACCCTCTGCCGTCATCCCTTCTACCGTAAACTGTGGCAGTATGTGCAGTCGCTCAAGGAGTAAAATGGTAAGATTTCGGAGGTACGAAGGTACGGTGGTGCGGAGGTACGAGGATAGACTCTTCGCGGAATATTGGACGTGCAAACTATTCTCGCACCCCCGAACCTCCGTACCCCCGTACCCCCGAATTATATAATTATTACTAAAACAAAGAAGATATGAGACGAACTACTTTGATTGCCTTGTGGGCAATGTCGGTGCTGGCACTTACTGAGGCGGCGGCACATGTAATCCCCGACTGGCCCGAGGTGAAGCGCGAAGCCAAGCCTGGGTCACGCTGGTGGTGGATGGGATCGGCCGTAGATGCCGACAACCTGCGGTGGAACATGGAGAACTATGCGCGCACGGGTATAGGTACGTTGGAGATAACGCCTATCTACGGCGTTACGGGCAACGAGAAGAACGAACTGAGCTACCTCTCTGAGGGATGGCTTGCGGCCCTTCAGGTGTGCCAGCAGACAGGCGTTCAGCAGGACATTGACATCGACATGAACGGCGGTACGGGCTGGCCTTTCGGCGGCCCAACGGTGAAGGTGGCCGACGCGGCGGGCAAGCTCGTGACCAAGAATGCGACGCTGAGTGCCGATGGCTCTACCGCCCTCACCTTCGACGTAACGCCGCCCGAGGGCAATGCCACGCTCAACAAGGTGATGGCTTTCCAGCAGGATGGCCAGCAGGCCGTGGCCGACGTGACGGAGATGGTCAGCGGGAAGACCCTCAGCTGGACGGCTCCGCAGGGCCAGTGGCTGTTGATAGCCGTCTACAACGGTCATACCTTACAACAGGTGAAGCGTGCTGCCCCCGGCGGCGAGGGCTATGTGGTCGACCACTACGATGCCCAGGCCGTGAAGAACTACTTAGACCGCTTCGACCAGCAGTTTGCGAAGTACGGCGCACAGTGGCCTCATTCCTTCTTCAACGACTCGTATGAGGTCTACGGAGCTGACTGGACACCCCTGATGTTCGAACAGTTCGAACAGCGTCGGGGCTATAAGTTAGAGGAGAACATGGACAAGCTCCTCGCTCTCGGCAAGCGCAAGGACACCGACAACCAGGTGCTGAGCGACTACCGCCAGACGCTGAGCGACCTGCTCTTAGACAACTTCACCCGCCAGTGGACGCAATGGGCCCACCAGCACGGTGCCACCACGCGCAACCAGAGCCACGGCTCGCCTGGCAACCTGCTCGACATCTATGGAGCCGTCGACATACCAGAGATAGAGAGCTTCGGATTGAGCGACTTCCACATTCGCGGCCTGCGCACCGACCCCGGCTTCACCGCCCAGAACCTGAGCGACTTGGCCACGCTGAAGTATGCCTCGAGTGCGGCCCACGTCATGGGCAAGCCGCTCACCTCGAGCGAGACCTTTACCTGGTTGGCCGAACATTTCCGCGTGTCGCTCTCGCAGATGAAGCCCGACCTCGACTTCTTCTTCCTCGCGGGCGTGAACCATATCTTCTTCCACGGCACCACCTACTCGCCGCAGCAGGCCCCGTGGCCGGGCTGGAAGTTCTATGCCTCGGTCGACATGAGTCCTACCAATAGCATCTGGCGCGACGCACCTGCCCTGATGGACTACGCCACACGCAGCCAGAGCTTCCTGCAGATGGGACAGCCCGACAACGACCTGCTGGTCTATGCCCCCTTCCTTGATGCCATGCACAAGAACACGGGGGCCAATCAGGCTCGCCTGCAGTTGTTCGACATCAACACGCTGTCGCAGAAGATTCCCTCCATTCCTACTACGGTGAGGAACATTGAGGCCGCCGGTCTTGACTGTGACTACATCAGCGACGCGCAGCTGCTGCAGACCCGCTATGAGGATGGTTTCCTCGTCACGCAGGGGGGTACGCGCTACCGCGCACTCATTATCCCCGTTACGACTCACATCCCTGCCGACGTGGCCGCCCATTTGGAGCAGTTGGAAGCCCAGGGCGCACAGGTGCTCCGCAAGAACGACGTTGCCTCCATCCAGTCCCTCTCCATTGCGTCGGAGCCGTTGCGCACAGAGTTAGGCTTGCGTGTGTTGCGCCGCCAGAACGCCACGGGGCACCACTACTTCATCACCAACCTCTCGAAGAACAATGTCGAGGGCCGCGTGCCTTTGGCTGTGGACTTCCGGAGTGCCGTACTCTTCGACCCCATGACGGGCGGCATGCGCCAGGCATCGGTCGAGGACGGACGGGTGTGGATAGCATTGAAGTCGGGCGAGTCGGTTATCCTGCAGACCTACGACGATATGGTGACGATGGCCGTTCAGGATGAGCCTGTCGCCGAGACGCAGGGCATCGTCGTCGACACGCCGTGGACGCTGAGCTTCACCGAAGATACCTGGCCTGCACAGTTGGGTACTTTCACGCTGAACGAGACCTCCACGTGGGAGACGCTCAACGCCCAGACGGCACAGGCCATGGGCACGGGCATCTACGAGACCACCTTCAGCCTCTCGCCCCAGGTCTTTGCTATGGGCAACGGCGGATTCCGTCTCGACCTGGGCGACGTGCGCGAGAGTGCCCGCGTCTATGTCAACGGCGAATATGCAGGCTGTGTGTGGAGTGCGCCTTTCACGCTCGATGTCAGCCGACTGCTGCGTCAGGGCGACAACCTGCTGCGCATCGAGGTGACCAACCTGCCAGCCAACCGCATCAGCCAGATGGATCGCGACGGCATCCAGTGGCGCAACTTTAAGGACGTGAACATGCTGGACATCGTCGACGGCAATACCAGTGTGAGCAATATTACCTATACCGACTGGACCCCCGTACCCTCGGGGCTTCACTCGCCTGTCAGGCTGGTCCCGCTCCGTCGTCTCTCTTCCGAACTGAAGGCACAGCTTGTTGGCTTCGAGGCTGATGGCGAAGGCTACTATCCCATTTACGAACTGACCGCTCCCTCTGGCAGTTCCCTCGCTACCGTTTCGCTGACCCGGGCCGACGGCACGCCCTACGCCGAATATCAGCTTAGTGAGGACAAAACTCGCCTCACCATGCGCGGCATGGCCGACGGCTATGTGGCGGTCGTGGCCACCGATGCCGACGGCAACGTGAGCGAGACTTACATAGAGGCGCAGGGCGCTTACAGTCAAGTGCGTGCTATCGACTTCACCTCCTCCACGCCGCCCGCCTGCGGATGGACGCAGTTGGCCTCGCAGGGCGAGATTAAGGGCTTCAGCGGCACGGGCAAGTTGCCCTGGTGCCGGGCCACGGACAACGGTAAGGAGGTCACCACGCTCTACGACGGCCTGACCTTCAGTTGTGAGCGTAGCACCTACTATTTCTTCTTCCCCGGCTATGGCATGAACTGCAACTACGACTTCAACATCTCGTTCGCAGCACAGCCATACGACCAGTGCGTGGTGAGCTATCTGAAGGGTGAGGGTGCATCGGTCTATAATGCCGCAGACTCGCTCGTCACGGCTACGGCCTGTTCTCCCGGCAGCAGTAGCATCACGCTCGAACTACAGGGCAACAGCAACTTCGTCATCTACCGCTCGTTGCAGCAGTATCGCCCACGCCGCACGCCTTCTGCCATCATGCCTTTACCCACCCATGCCGCCCCCACCGCCGACCTCTGGTTCTCCCTGCAGGGGCAGCGCATGGCCGTGCCCCGTAAGGGACTCTACATCAGGAATGGCCGCAAGGTCATCGTCAGATAGTCGAGCATGCCATTGATAATCCAAGTGGGCGAAGATGCAAAACAGTGCATCTTCGCCCACTTTGTTCGCAGCTTTTACGAAGTTGCGGTTGAAAGACGCTGAAAGCGTCACCTCTCGATAGCCGTAGGTCGGTACGACCTACGGATAGAACGTGAGAAGGTACATCGACCCTAAAGGGGTCGCCTCTTGCAAGACGAGCCCCCGCAATTTTCAGACATTGCGGCATTGAGAGGCGACGCTTTCAGCGTCGATGTCACTATCCGCACTCTATCCGCAGGTTCTACGGACGCTGCGGCTATAGAGCGGTGACGCTTTCAGCGTCAGTAGCATTTCTTTGCGGATAATCATATATGGTAATTTCGGTGGACATTGACTGCAAGGACGGCAGTCGGCACAACGGCGATAAGTATTCATAGCACGGCCACTCCCCTGCGCCAGTTGGCATCAGGGGTGTGGCCGTGCTGAAGTGGTAGTCAGCCTACAGGACGCTGAATGTCTTTGCCCTGCGGCTACCAGTCATAGTCGAAGTCATAGCCCCAGACGTTTTCGCGCGCGAGGCCCTCTTCCACTTCGTCGTCGTTGAGGCCGCCGCCCGTTTCGGTTTGGCCCTCTTCCAAGGGCGAGCTTGTCAGTAGCGGCTGAGTCCATGCGGACTCAACCTCTACTTGGGGAGTGATATATCTCTTTTTCTTCATACGTTAAGTACTCGTTATATTTTCTTTTATTATTCGGAGGTGCGGAGGACATTACTTCTTTACGACCTTCTTGCCGTTCTCGATGTAGATGCCTTTGCCGGCAGTCTTCACGCGCAGACCCTGTAGGTTGTATAGACCCTTGGCACCGGGCTGCTCGAACAGTTCGTAGTCCTCGATGTTGGTCACCGTGTCCTCATCCTCGAAGACAATGCTCACGCGGGCATCATCATGGGCCGGTGCAAACGAGGTGGGCACCTGCAGGTAGGCCTTCTGTGCGCCGAGCGTACTTGTTGCGCTGGGACGGTAGAAGCCGTAGACACCCTCATCGTTCTTGTTGAGCATGAAGTTGCTCATCTCGCCTTCAGTCTGCGGGATGTTCCGTGCCTCTAAGTTGGCCTTCAGCAGGTTCACGTAGTAGGAGCTGGAAGTCACATACGGGATCTTGTAAGTTGCGCCCTCGTTGCCCTTCAGCAGCAGACCCGTTCCGGCAGGTACGTCGTAGACGCGCACCAGCAGCGTGGTGTTGGTTGCCTTGTTGTAGCCTGCGGCGATGTAGGCCTTCAAGTCAGATGTCGTGAAGTCGAGATCCTGCGAGCAGCTGAAGGTAGCCACCGACGAACGGAGGGTGATGAACTCCTTGGTCGAAGCGAACGTAGCCACGACGGTCACGTTGCCGCTCACGTTCTCGATGGTGTACTGGTTGTTGGCTACCTGTGCCGTCACGTCCACACCGTTCACGGTCAGGCTGGTCAGCGTGCGGTCCTCGTCGGGCTCGATGCTGATGGTCACGTTGTCGCCGTACTTGGGCTGATAGTTAGAAGCCGTTACGCCAGCACCAGTGATGCTCACGTTGTAGGTACACTTCTCCCACGTAGCGGTGTACTCGCGGTCATCAATAGAACCCTTGGCGATGGTCACGGTCATGGTGGGCCCGTTGAGCTTGGTGCCGGTCCATCCCTTGAAGTCGTAGTACTCGCGGGTCGGGTTCACTAAGGTGAAGCTCTCCGTCTCGATGGTGAACTCCTCAGGGTTAGCACCCTCGGCCACCGTACCGCCGTCCAGGTGGTAGACGATAGTGTAAGTGATAGGTGTCCAGTTGGCGGTGATGGTCACGTTCTCGGCTGGCATCGTGGTGGGGATAGCCTTGTCCCATCCGGCAAACTCGTAGCCCTCGCGGGTCGGGTCGGCAGGAGCGGTGATAGTGCTGCTATAGTCCTGCGTGATGGCATCAACGATAGAACCACCGTTGGTGTTGAAGGTGATGGTGTACTGGTTGACAGTCCACTGTGCTACGCAAGTCATGTGCTCGGCAGGCATTGTAGCGGGAACGGCAGGCAACCAGCCGCTGAAGGTATAGCCCTCGCGGGTCGGCTCTTCGGGAGCGGTGATGCTGCTGTCGTAGTCCTGCGTGATGGCATCAACGTCGGAACCGCCATTGCTGTTGAAGGTGATGGTGTACTGGTTGATCTGCCAGGTGGCGGTGTAGGCCTTATTGCCTGTAGAACCCTTGGCGATGCTGACTTCCATCATAGCGTCGCCCTCGCCGTTCAACTTCCAGCCCTTGAAGGTGTAGCCCGTCTTGGTGGGATTGGTCAGGGTGAAGGTCTCCGTCTCGATGGTGTAGGTGGTGGGGTTAGCAGGAGTAGCTGTACCGCCATCCATCGTGTACACAATATTATATATAGTAGGTGTCCAGGTGGCGGTATAGGCCAGGTGGCCCGTGCTGCCCTGAGCGATGGTAACAGTCATCATAGCCTCTCCCTCGCCGTCGAGCTTCCAGCCAGTGAAGTCGTAGCCCTCGCGGGTGGGGTTGGTCAGGGTGAAGGTTGCTGTCTCTATGGTGTAGTTAGTGGGATTGGCTGTGGCCACTTCGCCTCCTGCAAGCTCATAGGTCAGGGTGTAGGTGATGGGCATGAACGAGGCGTTGAGCGTTACGAACTCCTCACCGTCGGCATTGGCACGTGTCTGTGCTTCACCGAGTGCGGGCAGCGGGCTCACGGCTACGTCGTTGTCGGTCAGGGCCGTCAGCTCATAGCCTTCGTTGGCAGTAAGGGTATAGACCACGGCATCGTTCTTCGGCTGACGATACTGCTCAGTGCTGTTGTTGGCCGTTGCTTCGGCTGTAGCGATAGAGCCGTGGTCAGTAGCGGTAAGTGTGACGAGGGTTGACCAGTGGTCAATGTTGGTAAACTTCTTCCATCCGTCCGCTGCTGCGTAGACCTCCTTTGTGCCGCCGGGCACCAAGAGCGTCGCGTTAGTATAGATTCTGCTGTCGAAATCATTGTCATTGATGGCAAATGGAATCAGAGCATGCACCTTTACGCTTTCCACATTATCGGTTGCATAGAACAATCCTTTGGTTTCGCTGATGGTTGTCACCTTCGGGCCTATCTCAATCTCTTTAGCACCGTATACCAGCGAATGTTCAAAGTAGACTCTGTTCACGTCACGACCCAAGTAGAAGTAGTCGAGCGTGATATCGTCGGTCATATTTCCGCGTCCCCAGTTGTACTCCGACGTACCGTTGGCAAACTCTAATGGCTCGTCGCTGTCGGCAATGATCATGCGCTTCATAACTTGAATGTTGTTGCAGTAGAACGGAGCGCGGCCAACCTTCTTCACCGAGGCGGGGATGGTGATTTCGGTCAGGGCATCGGTATCGTAGAATGAGCCGTTGCCAATCTCCTCTATGCCCTCGTTCAGCGTGACAGAAGCCAAGGCAAAGCAGTTCTCGAAGGCTTCCGTTGGAGTCTTCTTCAGCGTGCCGGGGATGACGATGCTCTCCAAATGTTGGCAGTCTTTGAAGGCGTAATCGCCCATCGTGGCCAGCTTCGTGCCAAGCTCAACAGAGGTCAAATTATTACAACTTCTGAAAGCTTCCAAACCAATGCTCACCACATTTTCCATACCGCTCACGGTAAGCAGTCCGTCGCAGTCGTAATACTCTTTATCGTCAATGGCTGTCACCTTCGGGCCGATAGTAACGCTGGTAAGTTGACCATCAAAAACATGCTGATTGGCGTAGCTTCCAGTACGCAGGATGTTGCGGCCCACGTAAGCTGATATTGATGGGTTGCCCTCAAAGATGGTATAAAAACTACCTTCGCAATTCAGCGTCAACGGTGTCTCGCTGTCCTCGATGGTCACGGTGATGTCGGCCCCCATGTTCCAGAACGCATTGCTCTCGATGGTGGTCACGTTGGCAGGAATGGTGAGAGATTTAATCTTGTCACAGTTGTTGAAGGCACGCGCGCCAATGGTGGTCAAACTGCTGCCAAATGCAACGGTCAGTTCGTCCACACTATCACCGTTGCCGGCACCGTCGAATGCATAGTTACCAATAGTGGTCAGGTTGGTGGCATTCGTCATGTCGATATGTGCCAGACTGGTACTGCCCTGGAACAAATAGGGAGTGATGGTTGTCACCTGCGGTCCGACCTCCACACTTGTGACTCCTGCGAAATAGCCTTGGTTGGCCTCTGTCGTCAGTTCACGTCCGAGATAGAGTGTGTATTTTGCATCTGCAGCCCACAGAGGCTGGTAATAGCCGCCGTTCCAGGCAAGGGGAGACTCGCTGTCCTCAATGGTGATGGTAGTCAGCGCATCGCAGTTGTCAAAGGCATGGGTGCCCACGCTAAGCACCGAGGCCGGAATGGTGATGCTGGTGAGGGCGGTGCAGCTTGCCAGCATGTATTCGGGGATGGCTGTCAGTGTCGTGCCGAGATCGATTGAGGTGAGCTTGGTGCAGCCGCTAAAGGCATAATTGCCAATGTTCTGCACGTTGGCACCAAGACTGATGGATTGTGCCTCCACACTCTCGTCAGTGCCAGTGTTGCTGAAGGCTTCACTGCCGATGGTAGTCACGCCGCTGCCCATCGTCACGCTGGCCAATTTGGAAGCACCTTTGAATAATTGGTTGTTGATGGTCGTCACCTTGGGGCCAACCTCCACACTTGTAGCTCCAGCGAAGTAGCATTGGTCGGCTTCTGTCGTCAGGTCACGTCCGAGGTACAGCGTGTAGTTGGAATTTACATCCCACAATGGCTGGAAGTAGCCGCCGTTCCAAGAGAGGGGTGTATCGCTGTCCTCGATGGTGATGGCGGTCAGCGCATCGCAGTTATTAAAAGCTGTAGTACCCACGCTCTGCACCGAGGCAGGAATGGTTATGGCATTGAGGGCGGTGCAGCCTACCAGCATATCAGCAGGAATGGCCGTCAGCTTCGTGCCGAGGTCGAGCGTAGTGAGCTTGGTGCAGCCATAGAAGGCCCTGTTTCCGATGGTTTCCACGTTGGCACCAAGGCTGAAGGACTGTTCCCCTACGCTCTCGTCAGTGCCGGAGTTCTGGAAGGCGTAGGCACTAATGGTAGTCACGCCGTTGCCCATTGTCACGGAGGACAGCTTTGGTGCGCCTTCAAACAGATTGTTGTTGATGGTGGTCACTTTGTCGCCAATCACCACATTTGTGGCTCCCCAGAAATAGCAACGGTTGTCTTCTGTCGTCAAGTCACGTCCGAGATACAGCGTGTAGTTGGAATTTACATCCCACAATGGCTGGTAGTAGCCGCCGTTCCAGGCGAGGGGTGTATCGCTGTCCTCGATGGTGATGGCGGTCAGTGCATCGCAGTTATTAAAAGCTGTAGCACCCACGCTCTGCACTGATGCAGGAATTGTGATGCTGGTGAGGGCGGTACAGCCTACCAGCATATCAGTAGGAATGGCCGTCAACTTCGTGCCGAGGTCAAGCGTGGTGAGCTTGTTGCAGCCGTAGAAGGCCCTGTTTCCGATGGTTTCCACGTTGGCACCAAGGCTGATGGACTGTTCTCCTATGCTCTCGTCAGTGCCAGAGTTCTGGAAGGCGTAGGCACCGATGGTGGTCACACCGTTGCCCATGGTCACGCTGGCCAGCTTTGGTGCACCATCGAACAGATTGTTGTTGATGGTAGTAACCTTGTCGCCAATCACTACACTTGTGGCTCCCCAGAAATAGCAACGGTTGTCTTCTGTCGTCAAGTCACGTCCGAGATACAGCGTGTAGTTGGAATCAACATACCACAACGGCTGATAGTAGTTGCCGTTCCAAGCGAGAGGTGTATCGCTGTCCTCAATGGTGATGGAGGTCAGGGCATCGCAGTTATCAAAAGCTTGGTAGCCCACGCTAAGCACCGAGGCAGGAATGGTGATGCTGGTGAGGGCGGTGCAGCCTCCCAGCATCTCCTCAGGAATCGCCGTCAGCTTCGTACCGAGGTTGAGTGAGGTGAGCTTGGAGCAGCCGTGGAAGGCATAGCTACTGATGGTCTCCACATTGGCACCAAGGCTGATGGACTGTTCTTCTACACTCTCATCAGTGCCGGAGTTTTGGAAGGCGTAGGCACCAATGCTGGTCACGCCGCTGCCCATGGTCACGGAAGCCAGCCTTGAGGCACCATCGAAAAGATGGTTGTTGATGGTTGTAACCTTGTCGCCAATCACTACATTTGTGGCTCTTCCGAAGTAACATTGGTCGGCTTCTGTCGTCAGGTCACGTCCGAGATACAGCGTGTAGTTGGCATCTACATACCACAGAGGTTGATAGTAGCCGCCGTTCCAACCGAGGGGTGTCTCGCTGTCCTCGATGGTGATGGATGTTAACACATCGCAGTCATTAAAAGCCTGATTACCCACATTCAGAATTGAGGAGGGAATGGTAATGCTGGTGATGCCCGTAAAGGCGAAACCATTATTTTCAATGGCTGTCACTGCATAGGTTTCCTCCTCGTAGGTCACGCTCGACGGGATGACGAGTTCGCCCGTCGTCGCGTCGGTCTTCTTCACCGATACCGTCTTGGCATCGGCATCTGTCACGGTATATGACAGGTCGTCCACCGTGAACGTCTGCGCTCCTCCGGCTATGGCCATGAGGGCAAGCAGAGATGAGAATAGAAGTCGTTTCATATACATTATGGTTAATTTATTAAAGTTTTATCTTGCAAAAGTAAATAAAACCCATGGTAAATGGACTAACAAAAATTGAAAATCGACTAACAATTGCAAAAATTGTTAGTCGATTTCTGGTATTGTGCGGTATTTTCGACGGTTAATTCCTCAATATCCCTTCTACCTGCTCCGTTGCCATTCCCATGTTTTGGGCAATCATTTCGACCGATAAGCCAGTTTTCAGAAACATTTCTATTGATCTGCGGAGCAATATTGCCTGTTCCTTACGCTGTGCCTCACTCTCTTTGAGCTGTGCCTCACTCTCTTTGAGCTGTGCCTCACTCTCTTTGAGCTGTGCCTCACTCTCTTTGAGCTGTGCATTTCGCTCTGCTAGTTCTTTCTCTTTCATCAAGATGGTGGTGTCGCGTTTTTCAATGACAGAAAAATACTCGTCTTCTACATTCATGTTATGACGTGTCTTTGCGTCGGTAGCGGCGGCCAGGAGCCGCGTAACGATACGCATCATCTCATCATCGCCATCGTATGTTTTTTCGTCAATCTCAAGCATTTGCTGATTACCCTTCTCCATACGCGACTGATCGAAGATACTGAGAACTTTATCTAACCGATTGTTAACCATTCCACGCAGACGCGGAATTTGCACAATAATGCTGTCATGGGTCAGACTCTCGACAAATGGATCAGGAAGTCCTTTGGTTACCATATTCCCATCATAGTCGTAGGCATTACGACGCACATAGAGAACGGGCTCTTCGATATCGCCTACTTTATGCCCTAAGAGATAGACTGTCACCATAGGGATAGCATATTGTCCATTTGTATCGGGCAACATGTTATCATGATTTGCATATTGCGCACCAAGATATTGACGGAAACGCAGAGTCTCTGTCTCTACCCATGTCTTCTGAAGCTCTATGAGAATCAGGTGTTGCGACCCGTCAGATTCTTTAATGGTTGCACCGAAGTCTATGCGGAAAATTGACAAGGCATTACGGTCTATGTTTGTATATTCATTACGTCTTGTTTTCACTTTTACAACTTCTTTTTTCAGCAGTGCCGAGAGCAATGTTCTGGCTACGCGCTCGTCTTCAAGAAGGTACTTGAATACAGCATCATAAATTGGATTTGCAATTATCATAAATACATTATATTTAAATTGTTTGTGCAAATTTAATAACTAATACTGATTTCTCCAAATAATTCTACCCAGAATTTCGTTTCGTAGCGGATGAAAATGACTTGAAAGAGCTATCGCTTGAATGCTCTTTCAGGTTATTTGCCCTTGCTGTTCCACCCACTCGCGCGGTGTCATGCCGACGAGCGACTTGAAGGAGCGGAAGAAGGACATCTCGGTGGCGAAGCCAGACTGGAGGGCGGCAGCGGAGACCTTCATATCGGTATTGGCGTGCAGGAGACGCTTGGCATGCTCAATGCGGTAGGCATTGACGAACTGGGTGAAGGACTGCCCATTGGCCGCCTTGATGCAGTCGGACACGGCACGGCTGCTGACATTGAGTGCTTGGGCTACATCGGCCACCTTCAGCTCACTGTTCAGGTAGACTTTCTGCACTTCCATGAGCTGGCTGATGCTGGACAACAGGGTCTCATTCTCGATGAAATCGGCGATTTCTGCGGTTTCCTCCTCGGGAAGGGGTGCCGTTTCGTCCTGTTGCACTGGGTGAGGACTGGCCGGTGCCAGCTCCTCTTCGTGCTGCCTGTGACGGTGGCGAAGACGGATTAGGATGACGGCCATGATGATAAGCGTTGCAACGAACGCCAGGATGACAACCAACTGCCAGGACTTGACTTCCGTGATAGCCGACACTGGCTCATCGTGCTGCCCGAGACGGAAACGGAACAAGGTGGCGAAGGGCATAAAGTTGTTGTCGGTGATGCCACCCGCCAGCAGCAGGTCGCCTTCGGGAGTAAGTACTGGTGTATAGTTTGGTAGACTGTCCTGTAGCTCGGAGTAGTAGAACGTCAGGGGGGCGGGCTGCTTGTCGTAGTCCACTGCGAGGACATACAGGTGGAACCTGTTGTCGCGCCCCATCATGTAGGCGCGATGGGCCTGGCGGTCGGCAATGACCGACGATTGCCATTCTATCGGTCCATGCTCGCATTGCATGGGGATGGAGTCGGTGGTGGGCAGCAGTTGTATGTCGGTACCTTCTATGCAGGCGAAGGCGACCTGACCGCTCTTCTTGTTGACAACGGCAAGGAGGTAGGCATACTGATGCGTTTCGTCGCCGATGTAGCTATTGGTGCAGGGGTGAGGCCAGAGGTCGGACAGAGGAAACCATTCGTCGAACAAAGGGATGTGGAGGGTGTCGCCATTAAGCTGGTCGACCTTGACGGTGTCGGGGCTCAGTTTCTGGTGTTCGTCGTTGCAGCCAAAGATGAGGGCGTTGTCATCGGCCACAGGGAAGATGTACGGAAGACTGCGGTATTGCGACACGTCCTTGACAAACTTGTTCTGCCTTGTACCGTCGAAACATTCTATGCCGTCGGGGTGGTAGGAGTTGCCGCTGATGATGACCTTGCCGTTGGCCAGCTCGGCCACGCTGGGGAAGAAACGCTTCTTGTCTAAACAGCCGTAGCCGTCGAAGGTGCGGGTGGCGGGGTCGAAGAGTTCCAGGGTGTAGGTCTGCCCGATGCCCAAAGGCTGCTGGTGTCCGCCCGCAATGAGCACCTTGCCCGACCGCAGGGGCAGGCACAGGCCGTGGTCGTGGCTGTAGACCATGTTCAGCACGTGCCACTCGCCGTCCTCGAAGTACTCGGCTGTGGAGGTGGGCACAAAGCCCGAGGTGTGGCCACCTATTACATAAAGCACCCCATCCAGCATAAAAGCCTGGTGACCGCTGCGCGGGATGTTCATGTCGGGCAGCCGCTCCACCTGCATTTTAGCGGTGGGGCACGACCGAACGGCACTGGCGGTGATGACTGTCAACAGCATCGCCAGCAGACAGAGGTATTTCTTAGGGGAATACATAATCAGTTCTCTTCCTTGAAGTCGACGTACTCGCCTTCGTCCTTGTTGAAGATTTTGCGTCTGGCCACGTTGGGCTCTCGGTCGTCGATGATGGTGACGCTGACACCCGATGACGTCTGGGTTGTGGTCTGCCGTTTCTGGCCCGACGTGCGTTCGCCGGAGGTGTAGCTGCCGCCATCGCGCCTCTTGAAGTAGTCCTTGTCGAAGTTGTAGCTCTGGGTCTGCTTCTGGTATTTCTTGGAGAGCCGTTCTATCTCCTCGTCGGAGAACTCGCCGCGAATATGCTTGGTAATCCTCATCCAGAAACGGTACAGATAGGAGGCCACGACGAGCAGGACGAGGCCGGAGACGAGCAGGAAGACGATGGGGATTCCTATCAGTAACTTCATAGGGCTTACAAGGGGGATAAGTTATTCGTCGAGATCCAGTGTTGTAGGCTTGTTATCAGTGGTGAGCACCGACAGCAGTACGTACCACGCGATGACGACCGCGATGCCGCCGACACCAAACAGCAACAGCAGTAGAATAGAAGAGAGGACAAAGAGGTACTTCACCTCGTTGCCTTTCCATCCCCAGTGCTTGAACTTCAGGGCAAACATGGGAATCTCGGCCACTAACAGGTAGCAGCTGACGAGCATGCCGACGACGATGGCGGCATAGTGGTACTGCGTGAGAAAGGCGGCATGCTCCTGGATGGTGACGACGAACGCCCCCCAGAACAGGGCATTGGCAGGCGTTGGCAGGCCGATGAACCCGAGGGCCTGGCGCGTGTCGAGGTTGAACTTGGCCAGGCGTAGTGCCGAGAAGGCGGCCATGACGAAGGCGAGGAAGGGCAGGTAGACATGAGCCTCGTAGGCTACCTCGCGCTCGATGTTGCCGTCGCCTATGTAGTAGTAGGCGTAGCTCAGTGTGGAGAATATCATGGCGGAGGGTGCCAGGCCGAAGGTGATGCAGTCGGCCAGCGAGTCGAGTTCCTTGCCGATGGGCGAGCTGACGTTGAGCAGTCGGGCACTCATGCCGTCGAAGAAGTCGAACACGGCTCCCACGATAATCATGATGAGTGCAAGGCTGAAATTGCTGTTAAAGGCGAACCATGTAGCTATGCAACCCGAAATGAGGTTGCAGCAAGTGATGGCGTTGGGGATATGTTTCTTCATTTGATTCGGGGGTACGGTGGTACGGGGGCTCGGTGGTACGGTGGTACGGGGGTTAGGGCATGAGGGCAATGACCGTCTGGTCGCCCGTGGTGGGTTGTCCCATGGCGACGCAGGGCTTTGAGCCAAGGGGCAGGTAGACATCGACGCGTGAGCCTAACTTGATGAAGCCTAAGTGCTCGTCGATGTAGCATTCCTCATCGTCCTTGGCGTAGGTGACGATGCGGCGTGCCATGGCTCCTGCAATCTGTCGCACCAGCACCTGCTGGCCGTCGGGTGTCTCGATCATGATGTCGGCGTGCTCGTTCTCCTCACTGGCCTTGGGCAGCCAGGCCTTGTGGTAGTTGCCGTCCTGATGATGGACGAAGAGCACGCGCCCGTCGACGGGGAACCAGTTGGCATGCACGTTGAGGGGACTCATGAAGATGCTGATCATCAGTCGCTTGTCGTGGAAATACTCGGTCTCTTCGGTCTCTTCAATGACTACGATCTTTCCGTCGGCTGGAGCCACGACGGTCTTCTCGGTGTTGCCGTTGAAATAGCGGATGGGGCAGCGATAGAAATTGAGCATCAGCAGCCAGGCGCTGCCGAAGATGGCCATGAAAATGATAAAGGGTATAGGATTGCTGAAACTCCTCCAGAGAATGACCCCAATGGCGATAAGCGCAAACAGCGTGTAGAGCAATTCGTCGGTGCCCTCACGGTGTATTCTTATCTTCTTTAGCTTTTTTATTCTTTCTCCCATTGTTTGGCATTAGTACTAAATCGGGTGCAAAGTTAGTCATTTTTTGTAGAATGACAAATTTTTTTTGCAATTCTTAGCCTTTTAAGGGCATATTATTTGCTGAATTGGATGGAAACCTGTAACTTTGCACACATTACAAACAATTGTAACATCAAAAAAATCTTGCGTTATGGTAAAACACATTATTCTTTGGACGCTCCGTCCTGAGCTGACGGAAGAGGAAAAACTGTCGGTGAAGGCCGGCATCAAGCAGGGACTGGAAGGACTGGTGGGCCGCGTGCCCGGGCTCATCGACGTGAAGGTGCATATCGACGGGCGGCTGTCGTCGTCGAATGCCGACGTGATGCTCGACTCGACGCTTGAGTCGGAAGAGGCACTGCGCGGCTATGCCCAGCACCCCGAACACTTGGCGGTGGCCAACACGAAGGTGAGACCCTATACCGTCAGTCGCTCCTGCCTCGACTTCGAGGTATAAACAAACTGGTTTATGCGCTTCGCGCCTTTTGGAAAAACAAAAGAAAACCTACAAAAACAAAAGAAAACATGGTTTTTTCTTGTCTTGTTTTGTTTTTTCTTGTTTTTTCCAAAAGGCGCGAAGCGCAAATATATACAAAGACTTTATTTGTTGGCAGCGTTGCCTTTCAGGCCGCTATTGGTGTAGTAGCCGCCGTTGTGGAAGGGCAGGTCTTCGGTCTGTGGCGCACCGCCGTTGCTGAAGATAATCATGGCGGGCTGTGTAGTGAGTTCGCCCGTGTAGGTCCACTTCCATACGGTGTTGCCGTTGGCGGCAGTGCCCAACTGTGTGCAGGCCACTCCTGGCCATTCGCCGCCCGTGTAGTTGGCCTTGTCGTCCCATGCCCAGCACATAATGGTCTGCGTCCAGGCCGACGGGGCTTCGAAGAAGGCGCAGGTCTCTCCGTCGGCCACGGTGCAGAACGACGGAATCTCTACGGGCTTCTCTTCCTCTTCTTCCCCATTCTTTTTCTCCTTGACGATGTAGGTACGGGTAACGACGCCGCTGATCTTACCGCCAGACAGCAGGCCCACCTTGAGCGTGGTGGTGCCTACAGGCAGGGTGAGCGTGTAGCCTGATGCGACTGTCGGGTAGGCTGTGGTGGGTTCGTTGCCGTCGGTGGTGCAGACGAGCCAGGCATCACTCGCTGTCGTGAGAGCCGACAGACGCACCGTCTGAGTTCCCGTGTAAGTGCCTGAGGGCAGGTCGGCGTAGGCGGTGTTGAGCGAGCGGGGCAGGTAGTAGGCATAGTGGTAGCCCTCGACGGCCTTGGCCCACTTCGTCTGGTCGATGACGTTCTCGTTGCCCTTCACGTTGCCTACGGCCACGACAATCCGTTCGTCGCTGCCATTGCCAACGGCGTTGATGAAGCACTGGTTAGACGAGTGCAGCGTGTTGTAGCTGCTCTGGTTGGTGATGCCAGCCGTCTTGCGGGCGGCCACCATCGCCTTGATTTGTGCGGGATAGGTCTGCCAGTGCTTCAGGAACACGCAGGGCGTGCCGGGCATGGCCATCATGAAGGCGTTGGCGGCCAGCGTGTCCTTCTTCAGCGGGTCTTGGGCGGCGTTGCTGCGCTTCTCGGTGTCGTGGTTCTCGACGAAGGTCACGGCATAGCGGCGGTAGCTACCATTGGAGAAATTGTTGTAGACGAGCGGCCAGCTGCCGTCGTTCTGCTGCCCGAGGCGCGAGTAGTTGCTGTTGTTCATGGCGTTGCGCACCACGTAGCGGAACTGGAAGTCGAAGGCAGCCGATGCAGGCTTGTCGTCGATCTTGGTGCCGTTGATCCAGTTCATGATGGTGTTGGAGCTGTCCCAGCACTCGCCCACGGAGAACTCGGGCTGTGAGACACTGTTGTAGATGGCTGTGTACGAGGGCGAGTAGCCCTTTACCATGTCGTAGCGGAAACCGGCATAGCCCAGGTCGTTCTTCAGGAAGTCGAGGTAGGCCTTGACGATGGTCTGCACGTTCTCGCTCTTGTGATCCAGGTCGCGCATGCCGTCCCAGCCCTCGCCTGTGTCGTTGTTCTTCGACAGTTCGAAGCCATTGGCTGTGGCCCACTTCTTCGTCTCGCCCTTATCGTCGTTGGCACAGATGTCGGTCGATGTCATCTCGTAGGTCACGCCCTTGTAGGTCTCCTTGGGGAAGTCCACCCAGTTGCTCACGTTCTTGCGGTGGTTGATGACCACGTCGGCAATGGTCTTGATGTCCTTTGCCTTGAGGGTGCTGATGAGCGAGCGCAGTTGCTGCTCGTTGCCGAAGGAGCTGTTGTAGTTGTCGAACCAGTAGAGGTCATCGTAGCCCATCGAAGTACCGCCGCAATGACCGCTCTGCGGCAGCCACACAAGGTCGAAGGTGCCGCTCAGCTCGTCGGCCTGCTGTTCGAGCGTGGCCCACTGTGTGTCGGTGAAAGAGTCCCAGTAGAACGCCTGTAGCATCACGCCGCCATACTCGGCAGGCCAGCCGATGGCAGCCGCCAGCTTGGGTTCCTCCTCCTGCTGCTGGGTGGTGTCGGGCTTCTCGGTGTCCTTGTCGTCGCCGGGGGGAATGATGATGGGGGTCTTGCCCTCGCTCTTATCATCTTCGGAGCACGAGACGGCTCCTGTCATCACGATGCCCGCAAGGAGCATCCAGAAAAAGAATGATCTTTTCATACAGTATAAGTTGGTAATTAAGTAATAGTAAAACAATATTTAGATTATTACTCACTGAAGTTCCCCGTCTTTTTTCTCTATTTATCAAGAATTTGAGAATTAGAGAATTATCATTGTAGAAAGCTTCTCTTGAAGAGGTCGCAGGCGACCTTAGAATTCATAGAACGGACTTCGCACTCATCATTCTCTAAATTCGAAATATCTTCAGTTGGAGTCATCATTGTGTATAATTCTCTAATTCTCAAATTCTTGACAGAAAAAGAAAAGGTGGGAAAGTTGAATTACTCATCAAATTCGAGGATACGGTAAGCGTATGGGGGGAAGAACAGCTTCTCGCCCAGTCCGTGCAGGTCACCGCCGGGGGCTACGTCGTCCACCTGCTTGCCCACCCACGGTTCGGGCACGGCCACTTCCACCTCCTGATTGCGCACGTTGACCATGACGAGGAAACGCTCGTCGCCCAGTGACTTCTCGAACATAAGCACGTCCTTGTCGGGGAAGGTGGTCAGCTGGCCTTTGCGCAGGGCGGGCTCTTCGTTGTAAAGTTCAATCAATTCCTTATACTCCTCGTAGAGCTTGGAGTTGGCCGTCCAGTCCACGGGTACGTAGTGGAAGAAGTTGATAGGGTCGGGATAACCCACCTCCTGCGAACCATAGATGAGGGCACCGCCATGCAGGAAGATGCTGGCAACGTAGGCAGCCATGGAACCGCGCTCGTTGGTAAACTCGACCACGGGTGTGGCCTCGGTGGAGTGGTCGTGGTTGGTGGTGAAGCGCAACTTCACCTTCCCGTCAGGCAGACTGTCGTATTCGGCCTTGTCGGCAGCAATAAGGTCGGTGGCGGGATGCCCGTCGCGGAACACATGGACTATCGAGTCCTTGAAATCCCAGCCGTAGTTCATGTCGAAGCCCCCCACGGTAAAGTTGTCTACACGCTTGCCCTCAGCCAGCATGACGATCTGGCGCGGTGCGGCAGCCTGGCGCAGCTCGTCAATGGCCTCCTTCCAGAAATCGGCAGGCACGCCATCGGCCACGTCGCAGCGGAAACCGTCAATGCCTACCTCGGTAATCCAGAACTTCATGGCGTCGATCATGGCGCGGCGCATGTCGCGGTTGTCATAGTTCAGGTCGGCCACATCCTCCCAGTTCCAGGGCTGTGGGCAAATGATGGTGTCGGCCTCCTCGTCGTAGGTGTACCAGTCGGGATGTTCCTTCACCCAGGGATGATCCCATGCCGTGTGGTTGGCCACCCAGTCGAGGATGATGCCCATGCCGTGGTCATGGCACACGCCGGCCAGGTACTTGAAATCGTCGACGGTGCCGAACTCCGGGGCCACGTCGGTGTAGTTGCTGATGCAGTAGGGTGAGTTCTTACCTTTCTCTATGCCGATGGGATAGATGGGCATGACCCACATCATGTTGACGCCTAAGTCGCGGATGCTGTCGATGCGGGCAGCCACGGCGCGGAGCGAGTTCTGAGGGGCAAAGACACGGGGATTGACCTGATACATGGCGATGTCTTCGACGGCGGGCAACTGGAAATCGCTGCCTTCATTTGCCGATTTGTCGTGCTTGCAGCTGCCAAGGAGCAATACTGCGCATACAATCGTTAATAAATACTTCATACGGTGTTTGTTTTTAATATTGGTTTCGTGCTGCGAAGTTACGACATTTTCACGAAACCAGCGGCATACATGGAAAGAATAGGAAAACACGCGGGATGCAAACGTTTGCATCCCGCGTGTTTTCCCCCATGTTAATGTCAAGAAAGTCTACCGTAAGGACTTTGACCGTCCTTCTACGACAATCCAGAACGGTGTAGGTGACGGTAGTTAAGAATCTTTATGTCGCTGGCGGTATTCTCAAAATCACCCGTATAGACCACCATCTTATTGGTTATTGGTGTTTTGATCCACTCGGAGAGTTTGGAGAGGGAATTCTCGAATGAGGTATGATAGGTCATGGATGACTTGACCTCAATAGCGGTAATCTCACCTTCCTCCTTTAAGAGAATGTCTACCTCGTTCTGGTTCGAGTCACGATAGAAATAAACTCCGTTTAACAATCCTCGGTTGTAGCGATATTTGATTACTTCCATGACGACATAGTTCTCAAAAATGGCACCACGCATCTTGTCGCGTTCTAACTGGCGTGGACTTTCAATATCCAATAAGAAACAGGCTAAGCCTGGATCGTTGAAGTAAAGTTTGGGACTCTTGACTAATCGTTTGGAGATGTTCTCGTAGTAGGGTGGTAGAAGGGTGATGAGATAGGAGGCCTGAAGAACTGACAGCCAGTTGGTGACGGTCTTGTTGTCAACACCAAGCTGAGCGGCAATTTCGGAAGCATTGAAGATGGCTCCCACTCTTGCAGCACAGAGTTTCATGAATTTCATGAACTGTATCTGGTCTTTGACTTTTAGCAGGTCGCGGACATCGCGCTCCAGGTAGGTCTTGACATAAGAGGGATAAAACAAATGGGCTTTGTTTTTCTTGGCACAGATAGCCGGATATAGCCCGTTGTATAGGAATTCGTCAGTCTGCATTTCCCTCATGGTGGATTCGGCTTCATGGTAGGTCATGGGCAATAACTCATAGACACCTGCTCTGCCAGGCAGTGACTCGCACATATCGTGGAGCAACTCAAAGTTTGAGCTGCCTGTAAGCAGGAACTGGCAATCGGGATTGTCATCGACAATGCCCTGGATGTATTCCAGAAGCTGTGGAACTTTCTGAACCTCGTCGATAAACATCCCATTCGGGTGCTGACGAAGAAAGGCTATGGGGTCGTGCTCGGCAAACTCGCGGACATTGACATCTTTTAAACTGTATTTGGGAACATCTGGGAAAAGATGCTTTAGAAGCGTGCTCTTTCCTGACTGACGTGGACCTGTGACAGAGATGACAGAAAAGTACTGAGAGGCTTCTTTGATGATGCCTTCGATGGTGCGATGAAGATATAAGTTGATAGCCATTTTTTATGCAAATTTGGAATTCAACTCCAAAATTACATAAAAAATGGGTTGCTTCAAAGGGATATGGTGGAAATTTTGTCTGCTTTAACTTTATTAAACGGATAGGCGAGGGATTTGCAGCGTTGAGACCTCCTGAACAGGGAATGATGGTGATTATCATATAAAAAGAAAGTATGTCAAAACGCATAATTTAAAAACAACGGATTTCACGGATTACTCGGATTTAAGCCCAACTGATAGTCAGTAACTTAGAAAATCCGTATAATCCGTGAAATCCGTTGTAGTTAATTATGAATCACCCTACTTTTTGTAGTTTGCCTGATTCTTTCGGCCGTTATTTCTTCGTGATGGTGCAGTAAGCCTTGGTCTCGCAGAGCGGATAGAACTCGATGTGTACATCGCCGGACACGCTGACAGGAATGTTGTCGTTAGAGCCGTTGATGATGTTGTCGGCCGTGCCGCCCCAGTTGCCGTCCTCGGTATCCCAGGTGCCGTTGCCCTTGAACTTGATGACGCCAGCCTCAGTGAATGTAGCATCGCACTCCCAGCACAGCTTGTCGAAGTTATAGGTCATCTCCACACCGTTGTCCCAGTCGTTATTGACGGCACTACCCACCACGAATACGCTCTTGATGGGCGTGAGCTTGTAGGTCATGTCGGCCAGGTTGACATCGGCACGATAGAAGCCGGGAGCAGGCATGACATTGCCAGAGTTGCCATCGTCAATGAGCGAGCCGGTCAGACCGTCGTCGTTCATCGTGCCAGTGCCATAGTTGCCATTGTCCCAGTTGTCGGCAGCGCCACGGAACTTGAAGGCTCCCTTGCCGTCGGTCCAACTGTCCTCCTTGGCATAGAAGAAGCCTGTGTAGGTGCCATTGCCGTCGCCACAATAGAGCGGCTGCTCAATGTTGCCCCAGCTGTTGTTCACACCAGCCTCGTAGATGTACTGGGCAAAGTTCAGTGCCTTGACCTCGTAGGTCATCTCAGCCATGTTAATGGTGACACGGTAGAACTTAGCCTGACCGTCAACCTTAAACGAACCTTCATCGCTCAGCGTGCTACGGCGTGCCAGCGAACCGCTCTCACCACTGTTGCCATTGCCAGAAGTCGTACCGAAGACGTTCGACCAGTCGTTGTTCTCCATACCGTTGAGCGATTCGTCATCACCGATTGCGAACCACATGTCAGCACCATTGCCTTCGAAGGTATAGGTGAAGACGGGATCCTCGAAGACATCCTTAGCACTGTGCGAGAACTTCATCGTCCGGGCCGATGTTGCATTCCACTCGCCGGGGCCGCCAATGAGGTAGTAGGCATCGGCAATGTTCACCGGCTCTATGACGTAGCTGTAGTTCATCATGTCGAGCGTGATGCGAATCTTCTTGGCACCCTGCACATGGAACGAGTGGTCGCCATCGAGATTGTAGCGGAAGTCCATCGTTCCCGTCAGGTCCTCGCTGGCGCCCTTGGTGCCAAGCAACAGCTTCCAGTTGTCGGCTGCCACTGCGTCGAGCGCTGCATCGTCGCCGATAGCGAACCAGCAGTCATCGCTGCCTGCATCAATGGTGATGGTGAAGATAGGATCGTCGTAGACATCAGCATCGCTGTGCTGGAACTTCTGCGTGCGGGCCCCGTCGGCAGTCCAGCCACCGGCAGCACCGATGACATAGTAGGCAGGCGAGATCTGTACCTTGTTCAGCGGGGTGAAGGACACCTTGCTCTCAGCATAGTAGTTCTTGCCGGGTTCGCCGACAATAGCCTCTGCAGTACCACCAGTCACGGTATAGAGTACGGTGCGGATATACAGGTCGGTGGTAGACGGATTGCGCGTGATGTCGTTGAAGTAGGCATCCTGCAGGGACTGCGCATTCACGCCAATCTCATTGGTGTTGATCAAGCTGTTGGCATCAAGCACGATGGAATTGGTGAAATCGGCATTCTTGGAGAACTCCACTACAGCCTTCAGGATGGTGTTGGCAGGCATGGCTCCTTCTTTCACGGTGGCAGTACCGATGGGAACAGCCTTTGTCGTGCCGGCCTCTACGTCAAAATAATCAACAAGGTTGATGGTCGCTGGTGTATTGTTGGCCACAGTGACATCACTCTTTTGCAGCAGGCTCTCTTGCGTATTTGTCTGCGGGCTGAAGATTGTCTCGAAATCCTGGTTGCAGGATGCGAGGCCCATGCTCAGCAGAGCCATGATATATAAACTAACTTTTTTCATCTTCTTATTCATTTGATTATACTGTATTATATAATACTGACGAAATGATTAGAGGAGTACGAAGCTAACCGACTTATTGTTCATATCGACAGTGATGTCAAGCTTGCCGCCAGGGAAGCCCGGGAATGACCAAGAACCCTTACCTGGCATGCAGGTGCCCGTGTGAGGCAGCGTGAATTCCTTGGCCTCGTCCTTAGCCTGCTGACCAATAGAGCCTTCAGGATTGTCGTCGCTACCCCAGCCGGTGAGCTTGCTGTAGAAGCGGAAGGTCAGGTCGCCTGCAGGCATTTCAACAACACCCTTGAAGATGTTACTGCCAATCTCGGTCTCCGTGACGTACCAGCCACCGTCGAGCAGGGTCTGCTTGTTGCTGCCAGAAGGCTCAGGCCATCCGCAGCACGAACCGACGATGTAGAGCGTACCCTTGGTGGGAACGTTGCAGTAGGCTGCCATGTGTTTGAAAGTGACCATGTTTGACAGAATCTCTGTTCCTTCTACCACCTGCGAACTGGTGGTCTTGATGTCGGCAGCTACGCGCATGGCCACCTCGCGGAAGCCCTTATCGACATAGTCGTCCTCGGTCTTGAAGCCGTCGAGCTTACAGATAGCCTTGGCAATCTCATCACCACTGACGTTTACGTCGCAGGAGTTGAAGCCGGTCTCTAAATAGCCGTCGCTCCACCTGACGTTGCCGCTCTCAACCAGACCTACCTGAATCTTGTAGTTCACGACGGTGTTCACACCATAGTCGGGCTGTGACCAAGTGAGGTTCACACTGTTTTCTGGTGCCAACTGAATGTACTGGTCGGCCACGGCCGATGTATTCAAGACGAATGTCGATGCCGTGTGGTTTGGACCGAGTGTGGGGTTGTCATCACGATCGGAGTCGCAGGCTGTGAACAGCAAGGCGCAGACCGCAAACAACAAACTACTCTTGAAATATTTTGTTTTCATAATTTTCAGTTATCAATTTTCAGTTATCAATTAATCAATAGCCGGTATTCTGCTTCAGGTTCGGATTGGAAATCACATCGCTCGAAGCCAACGGATAGAGGTTGTATTTGGCATCAACACCATGAGGTGTACCCACATTGCTGTTCATGCCCTTATGCGACCAGAGGTAATCGCCGGAAGTCAGGAGACCGAAGCGGACGAGGTCTGTGCGGCGGTGGCACTCCCATGCCAGCTCACGGGCACGTTCATCGAGGATGTTGGCCCTTGTGGGGTTGTCAATCTTGGCAACACCAGCACGCTCGCGGATGTCGTTGAAACGGGCAATGCCGTCGCATTGTATTCCACCCACCACCTGGCACTCTGCCAGCATCAGATAGACATCACCCAGACGGAACATGGGGAAGTCGGTGTCGGGGAACGAGTTGGCACCGTCGATGGTCGTACCATTGGCCTTTAGGTTCGTGTACTTCGTGAAGGCATAGCCACTGGTAAAGTCGCTGATGTCCTTAATCTCCTTGTCCTGACCGGTAGTGAAGAACGTAGCGCGCTGGTCGGCACTGTCGAACTTGTCGACAAACTGCGGCGTGACACGAATACCACCCCAGCCGTTGCCGCCAAGGCCATAGTCGGCGTATGACATCTTACCACCCACCATAGCGTTGATGATGTAGGTGGTGCCACCGTAGGCCTGCGTGTTGATATGGTCTTGATAGACGCTGAAGATCAGCTCATGGCCAACGCCTAAGAACTGGTCGTTGTCGGCACAGAACAGCTTGCTCCAGTTGGTAGCCGACTCCAGTTTGTAGCCCAGGTCGATAATCTTCTGACAGTAGTCGGCGCATTCCTTATATTTGTCCTGACCGGTGTAGACCTTAGCGTTCAGGTAGAGCTTGGCCAGGATCATGTAGGCCATGCCCTTGCCGCAACGGTATTTCTCCGGATTGGCAGGCAGCTGGTCGGCACACTCCTTCATGTCTTTCTCGAGCCAGGCGAACAGATCGGCGCGGCTGATCTGCTGAGGATTGCTACCGCCCACCTCAGTGGTTTCATCGGTGAAGGGCACGTTGCCAAAGAGGTCGATGGCGTGCAGATAGCTCAGGCCGCGCAGGGCACGGGCCTCGGCACGGTACTGCTGCATCAAGGCATCGTTGGAACCAGACTGGTCGATGCGGCGCATCACCTCGTTGCAGATGGAAATCTGATAGAACACGCGGCTGTAGCAGGCCGAGACAAACACGTCGCTGCTGGTCCACTGCAGGCCATGCAGGTCCTTCAACGTCTGGTCGTTCCAACCGATGACGGCCTCGTCGGTAGGCAGCTCCTGCACGTTGTACAGGGCGCGCAGATACTGGCCGAAGCCACCGTCGATACCCTCGATATCGGGACTACCGCTGTCACCGTCGGGCGAGCTCACTGCCAATCCCGAATAGCACTTGGCCAGCTGCTGGTTGTAAGCCTCTGTACCCGTCAGCAGGTTTTCAGGGGTATCCAGATTGGGGTCAATAGGCGTCACGTCCAAGTCACCTGTGCATGATGCGGTCAGAGCACCCATGGCGAACACGAACAAACCTTTCTTTATGATGTTTCGTTTCATATTTCTTGTCCTCCTTAATGATTAAAAGTTAAAGCTTGCACCTACGAGGAATGTACGCGGGCGCGGATACATGTTATTGTCGATGCCGTTACCAACTTCAGGATCAACGCCATCGTAGTTGGTGATGGTGAAGACGTTCTGGGCGGTGACGTTCACGCGACACCAGTCGCAGACGTTGTAGGCCAGCGTCACCTTGTCGAGCTTCAGCCACGAGGCGTTCTGCACGTAGTAGTCGCTCTTGTACTGTGCCTGCGAGAAGTTGCTGTAGGGAGCTGTCGACACGCGGTTGCAGATGAAGTTGTTGGTCCACATATCGGCCTTCATCTCCGTGTTCGAGGCCACATTATTATATACGTAGCAACCAAGAGCCGAACGGAACGAGGCCGAGAGGGTCCACTTCTTGTAGCTCAGCTCAGTGTTGAAGCCGATGTTCACGTCGGCATCGGGCTTGTAGTACACGTAGCGGTCGTCGTCGGTAATCTGGCCGTCGTGGTTGCGGTCAACATAGACACCTTCCAGTGGCTTGCCTGCTTCGTCGTAGACCTGCTGGTACACATAGAACGAGTTGAGGGGGTTGCCCACCTTCTGTATCTGGATATTGTTACCTACGCCACCAGAAATGCCACCAGTCTCCACACCGGGATAGCTGGGATCGTCGCTGGCGGTCAGGCGGGTAATCTCGTTTTTGTTGTAGGCCACGTTCACGCCCAACTCCCAGCGCAGTTCCTTCTGCTCGATGGGGACAAAGTTCACGGCCACCTCGAGACCCGTGTTCTTCATGTCGCCCACGTTCATCAGCAGGTAGTTGGTCAGGTTCGTGCCTGAAGCCACGGGAACTTTGTTCAGCAGGTCGTTGGTCACGCGCTTATACACGTCGATGCTACCGTTGATGCGGTTCTTCAGGAAACCGAAGTCCAAGCCGACGTTATAGGTCGTGGTCTCCTCCCACTTGATGTTGGCATCGTAGCCCTTCGGAGTGATGGGGATGATGACGTTGTTGCCGAACATATAGTAGGAACCATTCTGGTTGATGTGGTAGGTGGCGATGGAGGGATAGTCGCCGCTGTTAATGTTCTGCTGGCCCGTGATACCATAGCCCAGTCGGAGCTTCAGGTTCGACAGCCAGTCGACGTCCTTCAGGAAGTTCTCTTCCGAGATGCGCCATGCCAGAGCCACCGAGGGGAACAGGCCCCACTTGTTGTTCTGGAAGCGCGACGTGCCGTCGTTACGCAGGGTAGCGGTCAGCATGTAGCGGTCCATGAACGTGTAGTTCAGACGGCCATAGAACGAGACCAGGTAGCTCTCGGTCTTGTAGAGAGTGGGGTCGCCATACAGACGGGTTTCATTACCGTCGTTGGACACCTTGTCGTTGGTCGTCGAGTTGTAGAAGCGCTGCCAGGAGTAACCGCCCAGGATGTCGAAGCGGCTATTGATTTCCTTCAGTTCCTTGGCGTAGGCCAGATAGAACTCCAAGGTCTGGTCGCGACGCAGCTGTGTGTATTTCTCCCACAGGCCGGTACCGTTCTCTACCTTGTTGTGGAAGGAGGTCTCGCTCTGGTAGTCACTGATGTTCCAGCCGCTGGTGGTCGAGAAGTCAAGACCCAGGTTCAGGTTGGCACGCAGGCCGTCGAGGAACTTGAACTTATAGTCGAACTGGGCGTTGCCCACGAAGCGGCGCACATAGCTGTCCTTGTTCTGCTGCTCCAGCAGGGCTATGGGGTTCAGCGTCGACATGGTGTTGGGAGCACCGTTGCTCATCCAGTAGTGATAGGTGCCGTCTTCATTATAGGCGGGCTTCAGGGGGCTGTACTGTACAGCAGCACCGATGGCACCTTCGTCGGCAAATGAGTTATGCGTAAACACGCCCTTGCCGTTCAGGTTGATGGTCAGACGGTCGTTGAGCAGCGTCGGGGTCAGATTCACGCTCATGGTTCCACGGTTCATGCTCGTAGTCTTCAGATTACCATCGTTGTTCAGGAAACCGGCACTCACGCGGTAAGGCATCTTAAAGTCGGCCTCTTTAGCCACATAACCGCCAGTCACGCTGGCATTGATTTCCTCGGAAAAAGCAGTCTGATAGATTTCGTCCTGCCACTTGGTGTTGGCATTGCCCAGAGCTGCCACGGCGTCGGCATTGTCGCCATAGTTGGCCATGAAGAACTCGCGGAAGGCATCTGCGCTCAGCACGTCCACCTTCTTGGCAACGGTCTTCAGCGATGCTGTCATGTCGACGTTCACACGAGGCTTCGAACCTGCCTTACCCTTCTTGGTGGTGATGAGGATCACACCGTTGGAGGCGCGGCTACCATAGATGGCGGTAGCCGAGGCATCCTTCAGGATGGAGAAGCTCTCAATGTCGTTGGGGTTGATGGTGTTCAGCACGTCACCGCCACTGATGTCGGTCGAGCTGATGGGCAGACCGTCGATGACAATCAGAGGGTCGTTGCTGGCCGAGAGCGACGAACCGCCACGGATGCGGATCTTCGAACCGGCACCGGGCGCACCGCTGTTGGTGGTAATCTGCACGCCGGGGGTCTTACCCTGCAGCAGATCGGCGGGCGACGTGGCCAAGCCCTTGTTCAGCTGGTCGGCCTCGACCGACATCACCGAACCGGTGGCATCGCTCTTCTTCACCGTACCATAGCCGATGACCACCACGTCCTGCAGCACTTGGGCGTCGTCCTGCAGCGTCACCACGAGGTTGGCGGCAGCACGCACGTTGGCGGGCTGGTAGCCAATGTAGGAGATGTTGAGTGTGGCACCCGGGTCAGCCTTCAGGGTGAAGTTACCGTCGAAGTCGCTCACCGTGCCCTGCTGGGTACCGGCAATCTTGATGGTAGCACCGATGATAGCTTCACCTGTAGCATCTTTCACATGGCCTTTCACAGTAATCTGCTGTGCAAAGGCCCCTACCGTCAGCAGTAACCCTACGAATAGGGCGAGCATGCGCGACGGGATTCTAATGTTTACCTGCTTCATCATTACATTTAATTAGTGTTATTAGTTGTTAGTATAAAAGATTGTGTCAGTTTGAGTCTGTGGCTTCTTTTGCGGGTACAAAATTAGATTTTATCCAACAAACACAACGTGATTTTGGCTAAAAACAAATGGTATGGTAATGCAAACGTTTGCACCTTTCGTGCGCGTATATTGGTAAGGTACTGGGATGCAAATATAAAGTTTTGCGTAAATTTGCACAACGAACAGCGTGCAGAAGGGTGTTCTCGCTTCACCCCGCCGCCTTTACCTTATCTTGAAAAGAATGAAAGAATCGACACCCCTCACGATGAAGGACATTGCCCGCGAACTGGGCATCAGCGTGGCCACCGTGTCGCGCGCACTGAAGGACTCGCCCCGCATCTCGAAGGAGCGGCGCGAGCTGATTCAGCAGTATGCCCGCGAGCATAACTTCACGCCCAACGTGCTGGCAGAGTCGTTGCGCCACAGCCGCGTGCAGCCCATGAAGGTCATCGGCGTCATCATGCCCGAGTTCGTTCACTACTACTTCTCCACCATCCTGCGCGGCATCGAGCAGGAGGCTTCGGCCCACGGCTACCGCGTGATGGTGGCCCAGAGCGGCGAGCAGTATGAGCGCGAGGTGCAGCTGTGCCAGTCGTTCTACGAGAATAAGGTGTGCGGCATCATCGTGTCGCAGGCGAAGAACACACAGCGCTACGACCACTTCCAGCGGCTCATGGACATGGGCGTGCCCCTCGTGTTCTATGACCGCATCTGCACGGGGGTCAACGCCAGCCGCGTGGTGGTCGATGACTACATGGGGGCCTTCAATGCCGTGCAGCACCTCATCGAGACGGGCTGCCGCCGCATCGCCTTCTACGGTTCGCAGATGAACTTAGAGATTGCGAAGAACCGCTTCAACGGATATAAGGACGCGCTGCTGAAGTACGGGCTGGCCTTCCGCCCGGAGATGACCCGCATCTGCGACAATCGCCACGACGCGGAGATGCTCACGCCCGATCTCTTCGACGGCGACGAGTATCCCGATGCCTTCTTCGCCGTGAACGACGACACGGCCATCGGCATCCTCTACACCGTGAAGCGCATGGGACTGAGGGTGCCCGAGGACATCAGCATCTGCGGCTTCACCAATGGGGTGCGTGCCGTGTCGAGCGACCCCATGCTCACCACCGTCGAGCAGAATGGCATCCGCGTGGGCGAGGAGGCCGCCAACATCCTCATCGGCCACGTCGAGGGCACCATACCCATGGACCGCGTGGAGAAGCGCATCGTCAGGACAAGACTCATCCTGCGAGGCACTACTCGGTGAGCCACGGTTGGACTTTTTTGCCACGGTTCTACACGGTTGGACACGGTTTAATTTGAAAGGCCACGGTTCTACACGGTTGGACACGGTTTAATTTGAAAGGCCACGGTTCTACACGGTTGGACACGGTTTAATTTGAGAGGCCACGGTTCTACACGGTTTGAAACGGTTGGATTTGAAAATAATACCATATTGAAATAAAAATAACAAATATAATAATAGTATGTTGATATACGAAGAATTGTCGAATAAGATACTGAAGGCTTACAACAATGTGCAAAATGTGCTCGGAAAAGGATTAGCAGAGAAAGTCTATGAGAAAGCACTTTGCATTGAGTTTGAAGAGATGGGTATTGCTTTTGAGCGACAGAAGCGCTTGCAGGTGGAATACAAAGGCCACCTTGTAGGTGATTATGTTGCCGATTTCTTTGTAGAAAACAAGATTATCGTTGAGTTGAAAGCTGTGTCTGCTATCACTCCCGAACATATAGCTCAGACGCTGAACTACATTAATCTGACCCATAGTCAATTGGGTTATATCTTGAATTTCAGCCAACAAGAAGGTCGTGGTTTCCAACGCCTTTTAGGTCTTGCAGCAAGAAAAAACGCTTTCTAAAAACCGTTTAAAACCGAATAAAACCGTGGCGAAAAAAACCGTTCAAAACCGAGTAAAACCGTGGCTAAATAAAGGAAAAAACCGAATAAAACCGTGGCAAATAATTCCGTAAAATAACCGAATATGAAACAGAAACCTGATTTATCGTTTTGGAAGCTCTGGAACCTGAGCTTCGGATTCTTCGGCGTACAGATTGCTTACGCCTTGCAGAGTGCTAACATCTCTCGTATCTTCCGCACCCTTGGTGCCGACCCCCACAGTCTCTCGTTCTTCTGGATTCTGCCACCGCTCATGGGCATCCTCGTGCAGCCCATCATTGGCACCCTGTCCGACAAGACCTGGACCCGTTTCGGTCGTCGCATCCCCTATCTGTTCATTGGAGCCTCAATAGCCGTGGCCGTGATGTGCCTGCTGCCCAACGCCGGCTCGTTAGGCCTGCAGCTATCTATGGTCATGCTCTTCGGCCTGCTCATGCTCATGCTCCTCGACACCTCTATTAACATGGCCATGCAGCCGTTCAAGATGCTTGTGGGCGACATGGTGAACGAGCAGCAGAAGGGCAAGGCCTACAGCATCCAGTCGTTCCTCTGCAATGCTGGCTCGGTGGTGGGCTTCGTGTTCCCCTTCTTCTTCGCCTGGCTGGGCCTGAGCAACGTGGCGCCCGAGGGCATCGTGCCCGACACCGTCATCTGGTCGTTCTATGTGGGTGCCGCCATCCTCATCCTCTGTGTCATCTACACCACGTTGAAGGTGAAGGAATGGAACCCGCAGGAGTATAACGAGTACAACGGCGTTGCCTCGCAGTCGTCTGACGAGGGCGACAAAGGCAGCAACTGGTTCGTCCTGCTCAAGTCTGCCCCGTCGGCTTTCTGGCGTGTGGGTCTGGTGCAGTTCTTCTGCTGGGCCGCGTTCCTCTACATGTGGACCTACGTGGTCGATGCCGTGTCGCTGACCGTCTGGGACACTGCCGACCCTGCCAACGAGGCTTATCAGGTGGCTGGCAACTGGACGGGTGTGCTTTATGCCATCCAGGCCATGGGTTCTGTGGTGTGGGCCACCATCATCCCCCGTTTCAAGACCATGAAGATAGCTTACTCCGTGAGTCTTGTGCTGGGTGGACTGGGCTTCGCCCTCATCCCGTTCTGCCCCGGCCAGTACCTGCAGATCATCCCCTTCCTGCTCATCGGCTGTGCCTGGGCTGCCATGCTGGCTTGTCCGTTCACGCTGGTCACTAACGCCCTGCAGGGTTACGGTCACATGGGTGCCTATTTAGGTCTGTTCAACGGCACCATCTGCTTGCCCCAGATTATTGCAGCCCTCTGTGGCGGTATGTTCCTCTCGTTGGTGGGTCATTATCAGGCCAACATGATGTTTGTCTCCGGTGCCTTCCTCGTCATCGGTGCCCTCTGCGTCTTCGCCATCAACGACAGGAAGTAAGTAGCATACGATTTCGGAGGTACGGAGATTCGATTTCATTCGATTTCGGAGGTACGAAGGTACGGGGGTACGAGGGTACGAGGATAGACTCTTTGCGGGAAATTGGGCGTGCAAACTATTTTTCGTTCTGAAGGTCTTGTTTCTGCATGATTATGCGTTTGCCTTTTCCCTTTTTATGACAATTTGTTTTTGCGAAATAGAGCAGGAGAGTGAAGAATGAAGAATGAAGAGTGAAGAATTTGCTACCGCATCGGGCTGCAAAAAAACTGATGCGGTAGCAAATTCTTCACTCTTCACTCTTCACTCTTCACTTTTACACCTTGGCGTATGCGAGATTACACCCTCATGTATCGGACTTCACACTTTGATTTACGTGTAATCACACTGTGATTATTATGACATGACGGTGTGATGAATGCTCCGTCAAGGTGAGATGAATGCTCCGTCAAGGTGAGATGAATGCTCCGTCAAGGTGTGATGAATGCTCCGTCAAGGTGTAAGGTGTTATGCAGCAGAGGTGCCAATAAGTGTCTTTCAAAGGTAAATTAAGATAAGTTTCCGAAAGTCAGCCACTTACGTGAACACTCTCAAAACTCGCGTCTTTCCCTCCAAATCCCGTCTTGCTGATTTCCATTCGATTCTCGCGCTTTTTCAGCGGATAGTTATGCGGAATGTTTATGCAAAGACTGCACTGCAGTTGGAATGTTTAGGCTGCTGTAAGCAAATAGACAATAATACCTGTAATGAATGATGCGATGGCACCCCAGAAAACACTTTTTATCAAAAAACATCAGGAGCGATGCGCACTGCTGCGTATCGCCCCCGATAATCAGTTCAGAGTGTTATTATTCTTCGTCCCAGATGCTGCCGCGACCCAGGGCCTCGCCCCAGCTGTCGCCGGAGGTCTCGTCCTGAGAGAGTTCTTCACCGTCACCGAGACCGAATGACTGTACGGAGTAAGCGAGCATCTCGCTCTCCTCTTGAATTCCCATTGCCTGCATTTCAGGCTTCATATATACTTTCTTTGTCATAACTCTTACAATTTTAATTAATGAATAATTAATGGTCAATTCGTGGTAATTCGTGTTAAAACAAAATATATCTTTTTTTTTGAACATATAATTGTCATGAATGGCCCACGAATTTGTCATGAATTTATTTTACAACGACCTTGCGTCCGTTCTGGATGTAAACTCCCTTTGTGGCAGCGTTATCAACCTTGCGGCC
>ONMA01000013.1 GCA_900318815.1 uncultured Prevotellaceae bacterium | reverse complement strand
ATGACGAACTGCTGAAGAACATGGTGTATGAGAATCTGGCCTTTGCCAACTACTATTGCATCAACCCTCTTCTCGTCTTAAGATATTCACAGAAATTCCATGAAAGCAGTATGGAACTTAACGACAGTCTCATGACCCTCAGGAGTCTCCACATGTGTGCAGCAGCATACGCCACCATGCAGCAGAGAGACAGTGCCTATCTCTGTATTCTCAAAAGCCTCGATTACATAGATTTGGCTGACAGCATTCTGCGGACTGACATCTACTATAATGTAGCGGCGATGTATCTGGAGAAGGGTGATGATGATAATGCCAGGAAGTATTTGGATTTATGTAGTAATAATGGAGCAAAAAACGTCTATAAGGGACACTTGGAGGAAGCACGTCTGCTAAAGGCACAAGGGCGCTATGAGGAGGCCATAGAGGAAGTGAGGAAATGCACAAATGAGAAAGACCCCATAGTACGTATCAACTCAATGGAGCTATTGGCAGAACTATATGAACTGACGGGTGACAAGAGTGAGTCGCTGGAAATGAGGAAGCAACTGAAGGCGTATGACGACTCCGTCATGACTGCCAATCACAGCTTGCA
This sequence comes from uncultured Prevotellaceae bacterium, assembly GCA_900318815.1. Lineage (GTDB taxonomy): Bacteria > Bacteroidota > Bacteroidia > Bacteroidales > Bacteroidaceae > Prevotella. Next base: position 121,933 of record ONMA01000013.1, on the reverse strand, counting down.
GATTGCCGATTGGCAACAGAAGTTTGATGAAAGGCGTTGGGAAATGAGATCGCAGCAGCGGATGATGAAAATGGGCGCTGTGGTTGTTATTATCATCGTGCTATTATTGACTATAGGCATCTGGTGGCATCGCAGAAGAATGAATAAGTTGGGGTTCCAACTGGACGAGAATGCCAGACGGATTACGGAGAACCAGGCGGAGATAGAGCGGCTGCAACAGGGCGGCGAGGCCAGCGAACAGACCATCGCAGAACTGAGGAAACAAATAGAGGATAGCCGTCAGCGCATCGCCAGCAAACTGCTGACTGGTACGCAACAGTTCGTGAAACTACAGCAGAAGGAGTGGGTCGGCGACATGACGGCAGAGGAACGGCAGTGCCTGATAGACTATTTCGCCCAACTGCGCCCGAAGCGCTGGCAGGAGTGGGAACGCACTTACAACTCTCTCACGCCCTCGCAATATGTCTTCCTCATCCTTCAGGACGATTTCCACTACGATGATGACACCATCGCCCATATCCTCGATGTGAAGCCAGCTTCCCTCCGCACCCTCCGCTCAAGGATCAAAGGAAGGGAGAGGTAGAGTGGCGCTATTTTTTGCATCGAACGTGATATCCTTGTGTTAACCCACCGACTCACCCTCACGTTCGCAACGCTCGGCTATGCCGCTTTGCTTGCAAAGAACTCACGCAGCACCTGAAGTTCCGCTCGGCTTGGCCGCTTGGCTCGTCCAAGAATACTGTTATTGCTGAAATTCTGTTCCATAAGTTACGGATTGGGGTATTTCACGTCGATGCCACGCGGCAGGAAATAGCCCTTGATGCAGTTGGGATTACAGACGCAAATCTGAATGTGGTTCTTCTCAGCAAAGCCTGCGTTAGGATAGAGAGGCCGACCTTCCCAGAACACACCACGCACGGAGTCGTAGGCACGACTATTAGCCTCGCGATTTACTCTGTGCATCATCTCTATCACATAGCAATCGAGTTTCCTGAGCAGCAAATCCTCGGAGCCGCCGATCGGCTTGTTCTCAGGAAGTTTCTCGCCAGAGATACGACAATATTCAACAGCCAGTTCATAAGATTTCTTCAGTTCGCGTAAATAAGCCGTATCCGTAAGGTCAAAACAATAGCCCAAATCAATCATTGCACCAATCACGGCAGGAGTCTTGATGCTTGAGCCTGGTCGTTTGGACAACACCTCGGCTCACTCCAAAGCCCTTTCCTCGTTGTTTTCCCAGAAGTAAATGCCACTGCCAAGCCAGTCATAATCATTAGTGCTGGCAAGAAGATTCTCCTTGCCAGCAATTACTTTATCTACCACCGATTGGTCGCAGCCATGAAAACCTATCGTCAGATTGGGACGATTGGCATACAGTCCCCTTTTCATCTGAACATTGGATTTAGATGACCCTCTGCATCGGCAAGTCCTGCCTCATGCATCCATTTGATGGCGTTCTCCTTAGATGACAGAATGCTCCTGATTACTGCATCTATCCGCTCTTCTCTGTTGTGCTCGTACTCTGGCATAATCACCTCACTTTCTTATTAGTACTTGTCTTTTCGTGTGCAAAGGTACGAAAAGTTTTCAATAATTGTTCTTTTTTGCATCATCTTTTTATAATACTTATGCAAAAAAAAAGGAACCAAGGGTCGCTGGCCGAAGGGAAAAGCAAATCGGGTGCCGAGGGTGAAAGTCTTTAACTACTTAAAGAAAGTGTCGCTATTATTTGGGGATGATGTTGATTCTGCATGGTTGTCGGCTGAGCCTTTATGGAGAGGCATCGACGTTGAGTTAGAGGAACTGCACTATCTGAAAGGTTCCAGTTTCATGAAGCAACTGAAGCAGATTGTCTACTATGGCGAATTCCATCCCGTGGAGGGCGAGACGGATATCTATAGCACAGGAGGCGAACAAAGTCCTGACTATAGAAACCTGTTGAATGCTGCTCGTAAAGCAGTAGAACATGGTTGTCGGGTATTTATCCTTCCAAATCCAAAAGGCACACGTACGCCAGACTTTATCTTTGAGCAAAAAGGGAATTTCAAAGTATATGATCTCAAAACCATATCTGGCAAAACCTCTGTCAGTAACAGACTGTTTGAGTCAATAGGTCAGAGCAACAGAGTATTGCTTAACATGACCGTTGATTATAATACTCGATTGCTTGCATCAGATATAAAGAGTTATTTTGAAACAAATCTAGATGCTTTAGAAGTATTGATATTCAAAGGCAAAAAGATGTTGCCTGTAAACAGAATCCAAGTGCAAAGTCCCGATTTCAATCGCGTATTTCGAAAGAGATATGAAAAATAAAAGCCACCTTTTGGTGACTTTTAAATGGAGTAGTGTCGATCAAGTCTTGCTCCCCGCACTCAGCGGCGTAGTCAAAACTTTCGTTCTGACGCTGCAAAGATAAGAAGATTTCTCGAAACTTCCAAATTTTGGAGCATCTTTTTATTCTTGGCGCTCACTCATCACCCTTTCGGTACTTAATGTCGTGCTTTGACGATCCAAGCAGCATAGCCGAGCGGATGATGAAGTCCAGCTCCTCGTCAGTAAAGCCGTGTCAGTCTGTCGTTTGATTAGGATGGCTCGCTCGGTATGGAACTTGTGGCCGCCGATTCTATAATCTGTTCTTTTCTGCATTACCAGCACCAGTACCTTTGTACTTCGACGGGCTGACGTTGAAGCGGTAACGCAGGGAGAGGGTGACACAACGGGAATCGTTGTCCTCCATCTTGCGGAACATCATGCGGTTGCTATAGAGTGTGAAGCGGTTGATGGCACCATTGAAAAGGTCATTGCCTGAGAGTTTGATGTTTAAGCGACGCTTGAAGAAATCCTTGCTGACACTAAGTGAGAATATGGGGTTGGTGCAGTCGAAATTGGCATTAGCACCGCTGTTGCCGTGGGTGTGCATATTGAAGTCGGCCTGCATCAGCCAGTCGTATGGAAACGTGACGATGTTGCCCAATTGAAATGACAGCATGGGCTGGCTGAAACTCTTCTGTCTACCCAAGAAGTCCGCTTTGAACCACGGTTTCATCAATGAGATATTGTACTGGGGTGTCCATGTTACCTCGTGTCCCAATTTGATGTTCTTCTGTGCGCCCAGCATAATAGTGAGCCAGTCGGCATGATTGTAGTTCTTGTAGGTGACAAGGTTGACCTTACTGTCGTTCTCCATGCTTTCTGCCGTGTAGAGGATGGGGTCTACACAATGGGAGAAATTTGTATTCAGATAAAGCCACTTCCATATCGCCATAACACTCACATTATGATACTTGACGGGCTTCAGGTAGGGATTACCCGTCTGCATGTTCAGACGGTTCTCATAAATGACATCGCTGCTCAACTGCCAATAGGACGGGCGTTTAGTGCGCTTGGCATAGCTGAAGGATAATTGCAGTCCCCCTCCAGCTCCCCTCGAAAGGGGGAGAGATGTTGATAAGGAAACCGATGGAAAGAAGTCGTTATAGGTACGGCTTTGGTCGTCGCGACGGATGCCACCAACGAAGTATTCCGACGTCACATGCTCATAGCGTAAACCTGCCGACAACTGAAGGCGGCCAATCTGTTGGCGCAGTTCCATGAAGGGGGCGATGGCTTGCTCATGCTGTTCGTTGTTGCTGTTGGCGATGTAACCCTCGGCATTCTCGAAACTGCTGTTCCAGCGCGTATTGGTGTACTCCTCGCCAACCTCAATCTGCCCCTTACCTATCGGATGCGTCACGAAGAGTTTCTCGGCCATCAGCCGGCTGCGCGTCAAGGCATAGGTGTTCACGTCGCGGTCATCATACTCGTCGCTCAGTTCCTGCTGCTGGTTGCGGTTGCGCTGGTCACGATAGGTATATTCGGCATTGAAGTCGATAGCTAACTGTCCTATCTTTCCCGTGTAGTAAAGGTTCGCCTGATGCTTGGGGGTACCTTTGGCTCTGTTGACACTGCTGTTCTGCAAGCGGTCATACATGGAGCCGTTGGCTTGCAGGTCATCGTCATAGTCGCCCCAATTCTTCACGTAGTCGTAAGTGTTCTGATAGAAGCCGCCAAAAGAGTTGTTATCGTTAAGCTGGTAGTTGAAGCCGAAGCGTCCTTCAAGGAATGGATTGTAATACTTGTCCTTCTGCTTGTTGGTAACAACCCATAGTGTGTCGGCAAAGACGGTCTGCTCAAACTCACCCCTCTCCCACCGCTTATTGTAAGCTCCAAAGAGATTTGCAAACAGTTCCAACTTTCCTGTCCGATAGGTTAGGTTGACACGCTCATTATTCGCAAAACCATGTCCCTTGCGACTCCATGAGGTCAGCTCTACGCCGAGACCTTCGCCTGCCGTGCGCTTGGTGTGAATGATGATAACGGCATTGACGGATGCGTCATAGCGGGCACCGGGGGTCTGAATCACCTCTATGCTCTTGATGTTGTCCGACTGGATGTTCTTCAATTCCTGTAAGTCGGTCAGCTTGCGGTTGTTCAGGTAAATCAGTGGCACACCTTTTCCTAAGATTTCAAATACATCTCCTTTCTTTGAGATGGTCGGCACTCGGGATAGCACATCTTCAGCCGTACCCATCCGCTCCATTACCGTACCCTCTACATTCATCACCAGAGAATTGCCCTGCAATTGTACCTTGGGGCGTTCGCCTGTCACAACTACACCTTTGATGGTCATCGTCTCGGGTTGCATACGTATTGTGCCAAGTTCTGTGCTATTACAATGCTTATATACGGTTTTGTAACCTACATAGGAAATTCGGGCGAGGACAGGAGTTTCTTCTTTCTGGAGGAAGTCGGTGGGGACCGGGATGACGAAGAGACCAGCCCCATTACTCACGCCTCCACCGATTGGGGATTGCAATTCCCCTTCAACAGAATCAGATGGATGAAGCAGGTAAATATTGGCGTAGGCAACGGGCTGGCCTTGCTCGTCGATAATGTTACCCTTGTAGCGGGTTTCTGTTTTCTGTATGCACTCCACGAAGACCTTACGTCCGTCCTCTTCCGTACTCGTAGTGACGCGGATGGGATAGAAACCGATCATCTGCTGAATGGCTTCTGGCAAGTACTTGTTCTTTACGGTAGTGGTGATACGGAAGTCCTCCAGTTCGTTATAGAGGAAGAAGATGGTGTAGCCTGTCTGTTGCTCACTGAGTTGTCTCAACGCATCAGAGAGGGACACGTTATTATATTCGCGCGAAATTCGTTTCATTCCCGAGCTATGCTCGCCTACCCGTAGCCTTTGTGCTTGTGTACTGATAGTCAGCAGCAGGGCAAGAATGAGAGTAATATATCTGTTCATGGCGGCTGATTATTCTACGGTGATTAGGCTATCTTTCAGCGTGACTGTCAGACGCTCGAACTGGTTGAGGTCGTTAATCACTTGATCGATGCCCTTTTGCGGATTCCACGCGAAACGGAAACGGAGTTGTCGGGCTTCGTCATTAACAAACGTTACCTTGGCATCGTAATGGGCAGCTATCTCTGGCAGCATCTTTTCCAGCGGGATATTGTCGTAGATATAAGCCTCACCCCCAACCCCTCTCCCAGCGGAGAGGGGAATAGTTACCTTCTTCGCTGTATCCAAAACTAAAGTGTTTTCACTCCCCTCGCCCTTTGGAGAGGGGCTGGGGGTGAGGCTCCAGATGGCAGCAAAGGCAATACCAGATACGAGCAATACTCCGATGAAAGAGGCCGCCATCTTCATAAATGAAGAATGGGGCTTTACCACTGGTGATGCGGTAGCAAATTTTTCACTTTTCACTATTAACTTTTCACTTATCTTTTGCCATGCAGCATCTACATCGACGGGCTTTTCTGCCAGACGCTGGCGACTGCTACGTTTGGCATCTACCATCATGCGGTAGATCTCGCGTGTATCTTCATCACGATTGATGATGTCGTGGATTTCCTGCTCGGTATATGCTTCGGGATTGTCGAGCATTTCCAGCAGTTGGCGGATGTTCTTGCTTTGGCAAGCAACCTTTGGGGTCGAGCGTTCACTGTTCGTTTCCATTGCAATAATCTTTTAAAGTTTGAAGTGATTTCTGATTTTCTGAATGCTTTGGGCGAGATACTTGTAAGCGGTATTCGGATTCAGACCAAGCCGACGGGCAATCTCTGCGATAGTCAGATCTTCATCGAAACGGAGATGGAAAATGCTGCGATGTGGTTCTTCCAGTTGCTCGTCCACGAAAGCCGAAATATCTTCAAGTTGCTCCAATTGTTTGTCAATGGGTTGTAGATCATTTTCGGTTTCAATGGGAAATAGGTTCTTTACCTGTTCGTGCAGTTGCATTTGCCGTATTCTGTTCAGACAGGCATTGCGCACGGCTGTTAAAAGATAACTATCGTTTTTGGGCGGAATGTCACCGTCGGCAATCCGCAGGAAGATGTCCTGTACCACGTCCTCCGCCTCGCCGTCAATTCCCGCTGATGCGCCTACCCGTAGCCTTTCGCCCAACAAGACTCTGGCCAGATGAATCATCTCGCTGTAGTTCTGGCGGAAGATTATTTCTAATTCTTTTTTCGTCATAGTCATATCCCTGGCTTCTTGCGCTCCGTTGGTGCTCAGGCGAGCAAGCTCGGAGTCCGCCAGCCCCTTATCAAGGGGCTTCAAATTTCAAGCATATCAGTCTTTCAAATCATTGCACCCCGTTTTAGGGCACTTCTATATATAAGACACTTCAGACCCCTCGTTTTTTTACAGAAACGCCAACTTTTTTCATTTTTCTTTCATTTTTCTTTGTTCCAACACGATTTCACGGTACAAAAAGAGATAAAAATGGGAACGCCTTGCAGCGTTCCCATTAGAAATCGGATATAGTTCAGTGGTAATTACTTCACCACATACTTCTTACCGTTGATGATGTACAGACCCTTCTGAGCCTTGTTGACGCGGACACCCATCAGGTTGTAGATGGCGTTGTTGTTGACCTTGGCGGTAGTCACATTCTCAATACCATCAGGAGTTGCAATCTCGCCCCAGGCCGACTGCGTAATATCTTCCTCGAAGTCAGCATGTGCAGTAGACTTCCAAATCTTCAGGTCATCCATCCAGCTACGGCGTTGGGATGCCTTCTGGCTGTTATAGTTACTGCTAATAACGAGCTTAGCCACCTTGTTGTCGCCACTTGCAGGCATCTCAATCTCAGTAACAGGACCCTCGAAAGCACCGGCCTTGCCATGCACGAAGTTAGCCTGCTTTTTGCCCGACTGATAATCGAAGTACAGCTCGATAGAACTCTTATTGGAGTTGTCGATAATAGCGCCATTGCTCACCGAACTGCTGCCGCGAGTGGTCATGTAGGTATTAATCTGGTCTGCCGTAAGTCCAAAGCTCGACTCACTTGTTCCCTGCGAGTTCCAGCGGATAATTTTGCCAAGGCTCTCGCCAGCAGCATTCTGCACGTCAATCGTTGTCTGGCACTTGTTCAGATAGCCTAACCACATATCGAAGGTGATGCGAACGGCATCATTGTCGGTAACATCAGCGATATTGATGGTTGCAGCGGCAGAACCCACACGGAGCACGTCAGGATACTCACCCTTATAGCCAATTGACCAGAGGCAGGCTTGAGAATCCTCCTCAGCATCGACATCTATCACTACCGTACCGGCGGTGAACTCCATCTGCCCGGCGTTGCCATTGATCACATAACCAGTTTCGGTCTCGACAAAGGCGGCACCTGTGAAGTCAATATCCACAACAGGAGTGTTCTGGATAGAAGCAAGGAATGCCTCGTTGGCAGCAAGCAGCTCAGCCAGTGCCTCGGCCAGGGTAGCAGCGTCGGCCTCACGGGTAGCATCAGTCGTAGTGGTACGAATCTGAGTCAGTGTAGCGAGGGCCTTCTCGATGGCAGCCTTATAGCCATCACGGTCGCCCGTTGCATTAGCACCCTTATTGCGCTCCTTCTTGGCAGCGTCGATGGCTTCGGCCAAATCGGTAATAGGCTTGTTGGCTGCGACAACGGCATTGGTTGCGTTCTGATAGCCACGCACCAGCTGGTACTCCAAACGGGTCTGCTCGCCAGTCTCCTCGTTGGTCGAATACTCCTCAATACCCTGATACAATGCCCATTCGTTCAGTTCGTCGGTAGTAGCCACGCCAGCGTCCTTACCGTCTTCTGAAACCCAGCCCTTTGCCTTCTGGGCAAAGTAATAAGGATCATACTTCTCCATAGCGTCGCGCAGTACTTGATTCTCCCACGGATAGTTGCTGTCGCGCAGTTTCTCGTCGGCATTATTCCTGGCATTGACGGCAGCATTCCACTGAGCAATGAACTTCTTCCATGCCTGGACGTGATCCACCTTGGCAGGAATGTCAAAATCGAAGGCACGCACCATCGTACTCTTGATGAAGAAAGCACCACCACTGCTTACACCAGGCCAGTAGACACCGGCACGGAAAGCACCGTCTTCCTTCACCTCGCCAATCATATAGAAGCGCTGATACTCCTCACCAGCAATCGTCGGCAGGTCAATGGTATCGGTGGCAATGAACATCTTGCAGCCGTCCATCTCCAGGTTGAACACAGGCTCAGTAGGCCAAGAAGCACGACCAGTATTGGCGTTACGAATCTCGCAAGTGAAGAAGTACTTGCCTGCGGGGAAGTCAGCGTGATATGCATTATAGGTAGCGGTGTGGGCATAGCCGTTCTGAATGGCCGAGCGCAACTCATACTTCGTGTCGTCACCAGTCAGGTGGCCCCAGTTGCCTCCCCAGAGGTCGAGCATGTAGTTAGCACTATAGGCACCACCACGGCTCCAACCCGAAAGCGAAGCGATGTCAAGTCCGGGAATGAGCGACGACATATTGGTCGAAGAGCCACTGAGGAACTCCTCAAACTGCTCCTCGAAGCCAGTCACAGCACCAGCGCCGGCATCCATATCGTCAAGTTCGCCAGCTGAAATCATGCCTTCGATGGTCTCAATGGTCTCAGCGAGCTGTGCGCGTGCAGCCTCAGCTGCGGGCACATTGAAGTTGGCATCGTCCATCAGCGTCTTGGCAAAGGCCACCTGGCTCTGAATGCCACGGATGTCGAACACCTGAGTAGCGGTATTCACCGAGAAGTTGGCCACCTGAACGTTGGTGGGCAGGGCAGTCAGGTTGATCACGAGCGTAGGAATGCCCTCGTGGGCCTCGCTGACAAGCGTGTCGCTCACGACAACCACGCCGGCCACCTCGCGCCATTCACTGCCATAGTTCAAACTGGTAATCACGTCAACGGGAGCAAACACACCCGGGTTCGTGACCTTGGTCAGTCCGTCGCCTAAGTTCACGAACGCCTGCATCGTCGTGGTGTTGGCCAGCGTCTCGCCCTTCACCCAGAACGACACGACGTAGGTCTGACCCGGCTCAACAGCCAGAGTCTGGCACAGCGAACCGTTCTTGTCGGCACCCTGGCTGATCACGGCACGGCCACCGTCGGGCCCCATCCCGTCTTCGAGCGACCAAGCCTCAGCGTCGATAGTACCGCCTTCCACATTAGTCCAGCCGGCATACGAGGCATCGTCGAAGTTGCCATTGGTGAGCAGGTTGGCTCCTGTGAGCATGAATCTTTGCGTGCTGGTGTACACATAGTCACCTGCCTCATGAGCGAAGACACCCGTCGAGCAAAGCACGGCAAAGAGTGCAAAAAGTAATTTTTTCATCATAATGTTGGTAAATTAGTAAGTTAGTTATTATTTAACGGGTGCAAAGTTAATGATTTTCTTGATATAGCACAAAGAAAACACACAAGAATTTTTGCCCAATCATCTGAATTTTTTGAGAACGAGAGTCTCCGTCTGACTGTTGCGCCCTGCTACCGACTTCACCACATAGACTCCGGGCTGCACGCCCATCTGTCGGAGAGTCGAACGCAGGTCGGCCCGACGGACAGTGAGCGAAGCCATCTTCTTGCCGTCAACGCTATATACCTCGCAATAGGCCGTCTCGTCCATGCCAATACGTCCGATGCCATCGGCAGGATTGTCGGTCACGCGCAGCACACCCGTCTTGTCGTGCAAGCCGTCGGTGTTCCAGTAGAGACCTTCAGGCAGCTGAGGCAAGGAGAACTCGGGCGTACCCGAGAAGTTGCCCGCAGTGGTCCAGAGGGTGAACTCCTGGCCGACAGCGGGCACAAAGCCACCCACCAGCGTCACCTTGACCGTACCGTTGAAGCTAAGGTTGGCGGGCTGCAACTGCGAGTTCTTCGAACCATTGAGCAGGAAGTCGACCGTGGCACCCTTCTGCACGTTGAGCAGCGCATTGGTCTTAATGGTGCCAGGCGTTGTCTCGTTGTTGATGCTGCCACAGGGTATGAGCACGGCTCCACTCTGCAAGGCAACGGAATTGAGGAGTCCCTGCCCCACGATGCGCCCGCCATTCTTCACCGTAGCGGGGTTGGTGCCACACACTAACGTAGAGAGAGCTGCCTGATTGAAGGCCACGGTGCCGCCTTCCACGGTGAGCGTAGCATTAATCTTGCCCACGGTCATCACGGACATCTTACCCGTGCCGCGCTTGGTGAGCTTGGTAGCACTCTTCGCGATGGTGCCGCCGTAGTCATCGGTGCGATCGGAGGTGACACCAATCTCGGTGTTCAGGTAGAAGTCATCGTCGTTAGCTCCCACGACCCAAGTGCCAGAGCCAGTTAGCGTGCCGCTGCCCGACACCTTGCCCACCACGAAGGTGCTGTTGCAACTGCACAACACGCCCTCGTTGACGCTGAGCGTGGCGTTGGGCAGACCGTAAGCATTCTGGAAGTCGAACCCGGGCTGGTAGCTCTTCTTGTTCTGTCGATTCTGCTTGCCCACCTTCACCGTGCCGGTGAATGCACTCCAGTCGCCCTGCCAGTAGCAACGCACACCGCCGGAATAGACATTAAACGTGCCTGCCCCCGAGAGGCTGCCCTTATAGACGCCACGGAAGGAACCGTAGAACGAGCCTGTCTTGCCCTGCGGCACCACGAAGTTGGCATTGTTGGTCACGCCGCTGCCACCCTCCTGGTTGGCCCCCCAGAGGGTGCCGCCCTGGAACTCGACGGTGGCAGGCAACTGATCCACGTTGTTTGAACTGTAGTTCGATGTCACCGTACCGGCCTTGACGATCAGTTTCGAGTAGGTATTGCCACTGGTGCCCGTCTCCATTGAGCCAGCCCCCGTCTTGACGAGCGTGGAGCCATTGCCCTTGATGGCCTTGTTGAAGATGACTGACTTGCCTGACGGCACGTCAACGGTGGCCTCGCCCGTCAGGTTGAGAATCTGGTCGGTGATAATAGTGCCATTGGTCTGCAGCGTAGCTCCGTCGTTCAGGTTGATGGGCTGCGAGGCATTGCCGAGGGAACCGATGGTCTGACCGGCGTTGTTGGCCAGCATCGTCACTACGACGGTGCCGCCGTTGATGGTCGTAGCCCCCGTGTTGTTCCAGTTGTTGAAGGTGACACGCCCCTTGCCGTTCTTCACAATGGGGGCAGCACCCACGATGCTGTCGCCGTTGATGACGTAAGCCTTGGTCTCGTTGTTGAAGGTCACCGAACGGGGACTGACAGCCCCCTTGATATTGACGGTGGTAATGGCGGCATTGTCGTCGAACACCACGTCGTCGCCATTGGCGGCGTAGGTACGCTGGCCGTCGGCCAGGAAGTTCTCGCCCGAAGCCTGTTCCCAGAGGTTATCACCCTGGGTGCCGTTCCATACAACGGTCGTCGACTCGCGCATGGGCTTCACCACTAACAGCAGCTTGCCGTTCTCATGGCTGAGACTTGCCACCACGTCGTTGCCCAGCCCTTCGAGTATGATGTTCTCCACGTTGCCCGTCACACTGCCAATGCTGCCTATCTCGTAGGTTCCCTCGGCCAGCGTACCCGTGGTCTTGAACTCCCATACGGGAGCCTTGTATTTCGGGCCATACTGCCACGTCTTCGTCTCAATCGTGAGCTGGTCGGCATGCAGGTAGTCGAGCGTGGTCTGATCTGTCACGTCGAACACGATGCGCGAACCAAAGCCTAACTCCAAGTGAGACACGGTGATGGCACCCACCTTGTCCTTGCCGCCGGGATAGATGGCGGCGTTGTACTCGGCCTTCAAGCCCCCCAGGAACTTACCTCCGTCGGAGAGCAGCGTGGTGTGGCGGTTGAGCCAGACAGGCGACGACTCCATCGTGCCGTCGAACTGGAGTGTACCGTTCCACACGTCGGTAGCCCCCGTGTGCTTCTGCACCACATTGGGCAGCACGAGCGTGCCCTCACCCTGCTTCACCAAGTGGGTAGCACCGCCAAAGGCACCTCCCGTAAGCGTGGTCGTATAATTAATAATGGTACGCGCGGGCTGTTTGGGCGTAGAGGCCGTGGCTTGCTTAGCACCGGAGCCTTGCACCCAGGCGGGTGTGTTCACGGTGAGAATCCAAGGCGAAGCGCCATCGGCCACGCTGAAAGTCTTGTCCTCGTAGCCCGAGATGAGCAGGTGCTCGTCGGTGGTCTGTATGGTACCGTTCACTTCCGTGCGGCCTTCGAGCACTACGGCAGGCGGCTCCTTGGTGATACCTTCCAGTTCGCCCAAGAAGAAGCTGGGATGCGGAGCCTGGTTGTAGCCCACCGGCTGCCACGTCATGGCGTTGCGATACTCATGGTCGACCCAGAGCGTGGTCACGGCCCAGGGACTCTCGTAGCTACTGACGTAGATGCGCAGGGCATCGCCCGCACGTACTACAATCTCCTCGCGCCAGTCGCCGATGATGTCGCCGAGGAAGCCCGGATTGTTCTTCGACGAGTTGTTCAAGTTGCCCTCGCCCATCCAGCAACGGTCATTGGGATAGGCGCTGCGACCCGTACCCACCTCGGCCTGTCCACCATATTTATATACGCAGGGCGAACGCTCCACACCCGGCGAGTCCATGAACTCGTCGAGCAGGTCGCCGTCCCAGAACACGCGCATGTTCCAGTAGTCATCGTTGGCCATGTGGTTGTCGTTTTCAACGACCTTGTCGGCCACTAAACTGATGAGTCCGCCCTGGGCCGAGCGGGCCACACCCCCGGGATAGGTGTTCTGGAAGTTGCCAGCCATGCAGCGGCCATTGTCGCCGCCACCGCCGTTCTGGTAGTACACCTCCGACCGCATGGCGTTGGTATAGGCCACGCCCGGCGAGGCGGCACTCTCCAGGCAGACGAACAGCTCCAGGCCCCAGCGGTAGGGGTCGAGGTCGCCGCAGTGCTGCGAGTCGCCGTGACCATAGCCCGTAGTGGAGAGGCCGTAGCCCGTATCGTCGATAATCATCGAGCCGAAGACAATCTCGTCGCGCCCGTCCATGTCGACATCGGCAATACAGAAGTTGTGGAAGCCATTGCCAAACCAGGGCGATTTGCCGTCGTAGCAGTTCCAGCGCCAGCGCTGGGTCAGCTCGTGGGTTGTGGGATTCACGTCAAGTACACAGAACTTATGGCGCGTGTAGCAGCCACGGCCTAAGAAGATGGAGGGATTGCGACCGTCGAGATAGGGAGCGCCAAAGTAGTGCTTCGTGGCACGATGTCCCGTGTCGTTGGCTCCCCAGACGGTGGCATAGTCGCTCTCGCCGTTCTCATAGCGGGGCAGCGGATAGGCGGCCGGCGTCCAGCTGTCGCTGCCGTCCCAACCGTAAGGCTCGCCCGTCGCTCCGTTCATGTAGAGCAGGTACTCGGCTCCCTGCTTGGTGTACTCGTCGCGCGGGGCATAGTAGTTCATGTTGCCTATCTTGATGGTCTTGCCCGTGGCGGTGTGGATGATCATGTTGTCGGCACCGCGCATCAGGGCCTCGGCCTTGCCGTCCTGGTCCCAGTCGTAGAGGATGAGGTCAAACTGCTCGTCGGGACCGGCCATGAGGTTGGGGCCCATGTCAATCCACCACAGCCGCGTGCCGTCCATCTTGTAGCACTCGTGCAGGTTGAAGTTGTTCTTATTGGAGGCCGAGAGCAGGTTGCCTGAGTCGTTGCGCCGCTTCACCACGAACTCCATCTGTCCGTCGCCGTCAACGTCGGCTACCGAACAGTCGTTCAGCGTGTAGCCATTGGTCACGACACCGTCGCGCCCCACCACGGGCTGCACGGCGATGTCCCAGTACTGGTGTTCCCAGGGCTTCACCTCAGCTGAGGCCAGGTCCTGCCGCTCCTGTCCGCGCACCACGGGCACCACCTTGTACAGGCTGGCCTTCGTGCCGTTGTTGTCCTGATAGTTGGTCACGGTGAGGTTGGAAGCCACCTTGGTGCCGTTGCGATAGAGGTTGTACTGGGTGTCGAAGTACTCAGTGGCCAGCTTGCGCCAAGAGACGAAGATGCCGGTGCCCGAAGTTCCGTAGCGGCTGTCCTGCCCGGTCTTGTCGCCCTGCGGAATGGCCACCAGGCCACGATTCAGGTGGTCGGCCACGCGCTGTGCCTGTACGCCCATCACCGACAACAGTCCTGCGATTGCAAGAAAGAATAGTTTTTTCATATTTGATAAGTTTTAGTTGTAGTTGGCTGCAAAAGTACGAATAAATCTGAGAACAAAACTTCAATTTATGATATTTCTATAAGCATTATTGCCTATTGAGTCATGGCAGTGCGTCAATACCTGTGTCACTCTTCAGGTAGCAAAACAACTTTAATATCCTGGATTCTGTGTCAGGTTGTTGTTAAGCGCAAGCACTTCGGCAGGAATCGGGAAGACGGTGGTGTGACCATCTGATTCATTGACGGCATCTGGCTCCTCATAGAGCGACTTATATTGTCCGAAACGGATGAGGTCTGGTCGGCGCCAGCCTTCCCAGCAGAGTTCCAGCAGGCGCTCATTGAGGATGTTGCCGAGGGTACACTCACGAGGTGTTGCCCCAGCGCGCGACCTGACGGCATTGAAGTCGGCGCTGCCGTCCTTGCCCAGACGTTCCTTACATTCGGCGCGCATCAGCAGCACGTCGGCATAGCGGAATAGCACGATGTCGTTGTCAATGAGTTTGCCGCCCTTGATGGCATTCTTGTCGTACTCATATTTGTACATGCGGGCGCCTGCCGTCTCTAAGTATGGTGAGCCGCTGAGGTCGAGTTGCACCTTGTCGGGCTCGTATTTCAAGGGTTTTCCCGTTCGGTCAGTGACGGTTTTCCCGTTTGAATCATGGACATAGTCGTAGTGGTAGCAGTCGACGAAACGGGGGTCCATATCGTCTGGATAGCCAAACACCTGTAGCGTCTTCAGCGTGGCGCAAGTACCGTTCTCGCCGTTATAACCGTATGCTGCAGCATGACGGTAGTGCAGGGAACGGATGATGTTCTGCTGTTGGTTGGAGTAGAGGTTCTTATTCATCGGAATGGTGAAGATATTCTCCTTCGAGTTCTGGTTGTAAACGAGGAAGTTAGAGCTATAGATTGGTTCGAGGCTATAACCCATATCTTGCAGCTCGTCGCAAAAACCGATGCAATCGCCCCATCGCGGTACATCTGTGTACACTTCCGACTGTAGCATCAGCTTAGCCAGAATGAAGAGTGCGACAGGTTGTGTGATGCGTCCGTAGTAGTCGCCCTCGCGAGTGCTATTTTCGCTTGACAGGAAGTTGACAACGGAAAGGAGTTCATCTTCGCAGAATTTGAACACCACGGCACGCTTCTCGCGCTTTACCTCGTTCATCGACACGCTGCTATTGGTTATCAGGGGCACATCGCCAAAGAGGTCGATGAGATACCAATAATACATGGCTCGGAGTGCTCTCACCTCTGATGTCCAGGCACGATAATACTCTGCGCCAGCAAGATCTTGATAGGTATTGAGAGTCTCCAGCGACCTGTTGCACAGCGCTATGACCTTATAGAGGTATAGCCACGAGTTCTTCATCAGGTCGTGACCTGCATTCCATGAGTGCTTATACATGGCCTCCCACAGGCCGCCGTCATACCAGTCGCCGCCGCGCAGGGGTATCATGGCTTCGTCGCTGCCGAAGGTCTGCAGGTCATAGATGCCTCGGTTGGTGCCCTGTAGACCTTGGCCGTCTTCATATCCGCCGATGTAATTATATAAGGTGGCGACGGTGTTGAGATACAGGATTTCCATGGATGTATAGGCTGCACTTTCGGGCAGCTCGCTGCGCGGTGTCTCGTCAAGCGAGCACGATGTGAGCGCAAGGGCGAGAAAAAATCTTATGGTGTTATATCTTTTCATTTTTTCATTTCTCATTTATTATTCTTCACTCTTCATTCTTCACTCTTCATTCTTCACTTTCTCAGAACTGTATGCTTAGGGCGAGTGAATAGGTGCGGTAGGGGGGGATGGTGCGCTTGTCGTCAACGCCAAGAGTCGAATCGACTACTGATGAGTTGATCATAGGGGTAAGGCCCGAATAAGAGGTGATGGTGGCGAGATTGTTGACAGAACATGCCACGCGCAGCTTGCTGATGTATCGGGAGCGGACAAGGACGTTCCAGCCCAGTGTGACATAGTCGAAGTTCACGTAGTCACCAGGCTCCAGCCAGTAGTCGCTGATGTCCTGATCCTGGATGTTCATCTCGGGTGCGCCCTGCATCACGTTGTAGTTGGGCAGCGATGCCATATTCATGTATGCCAGTGCCGTACCGTTGTATATCTTGTGGCCGAAGGCACCGTTCACCTGCATCGTGATGTCCAGCTGCTTGTAGCGGAAAGCGATGTTTGAACCCATCATCGCCTTGGGAGTTGCCTGTCCGCAGATGTATTTCTCCGTTGTCAGGTCGTAGCGCTTCGACCCGTCTGCTGCCGTCGTAAAGCCCTTGCAATGGGGCAGATAGAACACACCCAGCGTTTCACCGACTATTTGGAAACACACGCCGCTTGCCCCGTGATAGCCTGCTCCGTAGAGTCCGCTGATGCCCTGCACGTCGGGTGCCGTCAGGTATTGCCCCTGATAGTATCCGTTGAGGGTCACGAGCTTGTTGCGCTCGAAGGTCCAGTTCATGTTGATGTTCAGCTCCATGTCCTTCTGCTGCAGCGGTGTGATGCCGAAGCCTATCTCCAGACCGTGGTTACGCATCTTGCCCAGGTTGGCCAGCAGGTGGTCGTAGGTGAAGGTTGGCACGGGGACGGTGTAATTATACAGCATGTCCGACGTGCGCGAGGTGTAGAAGTCGGCTGTCAGCACAATCCTGTTGTCCCAGAAGGCCATGTCCAGACCGATGTTGAAGGTGCGCTTGATTTCCCATCCCAGGTCGGGATTGGCATTGCGCACGATGCCCATGGTGGTGGTAGGCATACCGCCCACGCTCACGACACCATTAGGACGGATGAGCTGTTGCGACAGGAAGGCTTCGATACCTCCGAGGTTGCCACTCTTACCGTAGCCCACGCGCAGGTTGAGCTTCGAGACATAGTGCTTCAGGGGTGCCATCCATTTCTCATTAGTCACATTCCAGGTGCCGCTGGCAGAGGGGAAGAACTCCCATCGATGGTTCTCTCCCACCTTCGAAGAGCCGTCAAGACGGGTGCTGATGTTGAGCGTGTAGCGGTCGTCGAAGGTGTATTGCGCCTTCATCAGGTAAGACCTCATGCTCGAAGTGTATTTAAAGGAGTTGGTCCCTCCCCAAGGCCTGATAGCACCTGCCGAGAGATTGTCGTAGCCGAAGGCGTTGGTGTTGATGTTCGACGAGGTAGCATAGAATCCTTTGTCCTTGTCCCTGCCGCCCTCTATTAGTCCCAGCAGTCCCAGCTGGTGGCACTCTGCCATCCGTCCTCTCCAGTTCAGGGCTATATTACCCAGCAGTTCCATTATCTTTCTGTCACTCTGATAGGCTTCGCCGTGACTCCATACGTAGGTAGGGTAATAGTGGGCGTTGCCGATGTTAGTAAACGAATAGCTGCCGAAGACGGTCAGTGTGAGTCCGTAGCCCAAGTCGACCTTTGCCTTTGCATGGACATTCGCGTGTGAGTTTTCCTCATCCTCCTTCATGGTGAGCAGGGCGTAGGGATTGCTGATCCACCAGGCCTCGGGCACGTCGTCGTAGCCGCCAGCGGCATTAGTGCCTGCCGGGAAAGTGGGATTGAAGGTGGCAGCAGAATAGAACAGCTTCTGCCTGAAGGGGATGACGTTGTTGTCCTGCGCCGACCCCAGTACGCCAAGATCTACCGTCAGACGGTTGTCGAAAGCCTCCTGGTGCAAATCCAGCTTGGCGATGTAGTTGCGCAGGTTGTTGTTCTCGACGGTTGTCCTGTGGTCGGTCATACCGACAGAGGCACGATAGTTGGCCGTCTCCGAACCGCCTCCGAATGCCAGATGGTGATTCTGCACATAGCCCGTGCGGAGGGGCGTTTCGGTGAAGTCGGTATTAGCGCCTTTGTCGATGATGCTCATACCCAGGTTGCTGGCCGCCTGTCGGAACTCGTCGGCGTTGAGCATGTGGAGATTCTTGTAAGTACTCTCGAACCCCACGCTGCCGTCGTAGGCTATATGGAACTGTTCGGCCTTACCCTTTCTCGTCACCACTTGTATGACGCCCGCAGCGCCGCGGCTACCATACTGCGACGTCTCCGAGGCATCCTTCAGGATGGTGAAGCTCTCGATGTCGGCAGGGTAGATGGTGCTCAGCGTGATGATGTCCGACTGTACACCGTCGATCACCACCAACGGGTCGTTGCCGCCCGTGAGCGAGGTGGTACCACGCACGCGCACAGCCGACAGCATGGCCTCGTGGTTGCCACCCGTCTGCACCTGCACACCAGCCGCCTGACCGCTCAGGGCGTCAAGCGTGTTGGTTATCATACCTTTGTTCATCCTCTCGCGGGTCACCGTGTTTGGTGCGTCAGTCTTCGAAGGATTGTCGCCATAATAGTTCTCGGACGTGCCGAGCGGCGAAGCCGAGCGGTTGATGCTTACCTGAATAGTGTCGCCCTGACGCTGCGCTGTTGAGAGCAACGGGCTCTGTGCAAAGGCAAGCGTTATCGGCATCCAACTTTCTATGAACAAACAGAAAAACGCCTTGACGTACTTCATAATTCACAAAACATATTAAAATTATTTGCAAAGTTATATAAAAACGAGGGAAAAACAAAATTTATTCTCTATAATCACTCATCTTTATCTTTCTTTACAATCCATATTTTTTTATTTTTCTATTATTTCCTATTTTACCAACTTCAATCCTTTCTCTGAGAGGTAGTAACGCTGCTTGGGATGATTTGGCTTGTCGGGATATGAACGGAAGACATAACCGCCATCAATAGCAGGATTTAGTATATTGATACGAACGTATCTTCTACTTGTCATTTTCAGCTTTTTCATCAATTCTTCCATAGAGAACACTCGATCTCGTATCACATTTATAACCCTCTGAACTTGGTCACTAACTTGGTCACTAACTTGGTCACTAGCTATACCACCAGCTTGACCACTAACTATACCACCAACTTGACCACTATCTTGTTCACCAAACCAATAAGTGATGGTCGAACTTACCAAATCACTGGCAAAATCTACCTTGCCATTCGTCAGTCGTTCCCAAACCAGCATCTTGTCGATTCCATACCCCGCATTCTCTCCCAACTTGGCATAGCGGAAGAACTTAATCAGTTTTGGGTTGCGTGGAATGGAATGAATCTGAGTCCGCAGTTCCGACAATGGGAACATAAACCTGCCAGGATTCTGCAATTCTATACGGTCTGCAAACACCCTAATGGTCGGATGCATAGGGCTGAAATAATCGGCATGGGCACAACAGTTGGTAAGCCCTTCTCTCAGCGCATACAATTGTGACTCGTCCTCTGCCCCCACACCGTCAGCATGAGCCTCGTATGGTGCATCCACATAGTTGCGCAACCGCTGGAGTATAATCTGATACGACTCCCAAATGTTGTCCTGTTCCGGCATACGATAGGTATATCGCACTCTTGCATCCGCAAGACTCTTGCCAGGAATCTCCAGATAGTCTATCCAGAAATTGCTGACATGCCTCTGCACCACATCACGCTGCCCAAGCATCAGTATACCGCCAATGGTCAGTTTCCCGTCTTTCGAGATGCCCACCTTGTCACAGAACTGGTCATCAGGCAAGTTCTTGTAGGGGAACGACGGATTATCGTTACGAATTTGATTCCTGTACGTTTCCAGCGAACTCTTGTTGAGGTCATCGATGCTTGTTCCCTCCACCACCTGTTCACTCTTGCTGCCAAAAGCCTGATCGCGCATCATCGCCATCACCTCTGTCTCGGTAGCTCGTCTATCCCCGCTACCCGTCCTAACATTCCCACACATCCTCAGGCAGTTTGTCCTGGGCAGCTTTACATTCAAAGTCGTCCCATTCTATCTCCGACAGTTTCTGTAGCAGTTCTTCTTTCGTCATATATCAAATCATTTAATGCGGTTGCAAAGTTACGAATTGTTTTCTATTATTTGTTGTTTATCGTCATTAAAAAGGCACTTTCCAAGGTGGGGCCAATAGATTATCAAGCAAATCCATGAATGCATCCATTTTCTTACCCTTTGGTACCAAGTCTTTAATTGTTGCAATCGTATCAATTGTTGTAAACAACTCGTCAGGACACACAATGACAAATCGACCTAACAAATAGTCTTTGTCATGACATTGCACTTTTGCATTAACTTTGGAATCAACTATATGGATAAACTGCTCAATAAGCATACAGCCAAGAACAAGATTTTTATTATATTCTCTTTCAAAGATCTTGTCTATCTTATCGCGTAGACGCGAGTTCATATATTCTGGTTTATATTCAAAAGCTGACTCCAATTCGTAATCGTCAGATGCCACAGCAAAAACGACCTCATCACCCAGGCCAATTAACTGGGGCACGACACCACACGCATTCAGTATAAAGACAATGGCACTTATTCTTTTCCCGTCTTCATCCCAAAATTTGCGACAACCTTTTATGTTAATCACATTGTCGTATCCATATATACCATGATCAATGAACTCTTCATCGACAAATAGGCCATTATTGAATTTCTGGCATTGTTCTAAGATATATTCGAAATCTGTCATAGCTAACATATAATCTTTGAAAGCAGACTATCCAACTATACTCTCGCTTTCATCACTATGTTTGTCTTTATTCTTAAGCACGGCCTCCTTACTGGTATTTGCATAGCAATAAACAAATAGCATCACGCACTATCTCATAAGAAGAAATATAATTGCAGCAATAGCAACGAGCGATACAGCATTAACGATGCTGTACTTCAGTTTTGTTTGGATATCAACCAATGAGTCTTTAAACTCTTCTGATGCATTGGAAAGTTTCTCAGTTACAGCAGTTGCAGCGTTAATGACGGTTTCACGGTCTTTCTCAAACGCCTTTACTTTCTGAGAATAATCCTTGCCGATGGTATCAACAAGTTCCTGAATCTTGGTCGTAATAGTGCCGAGTTTACTGACATACTCAGCGGTAGTTGAATTAAGACCATCGTAGGAATTGACAGTCTTTTCCACTTGTTTGCGTGCGGACTCTATGCTTTTAAGTCCTTGCTCTAACTCTCTGAGTGAGTTGTTGATTTTCTCGTCGATCATATTTCTTTGTATATTTGATTAATTCTATTGAGTTCTGCAACATGATCTTCCAGCTGAATGGCAAGCTGCATCTTCTCTATAAACACCTTGTCTTCTGGAAGTATGGCTGTATGCTGCAATAACAAATCAGTATATTCATTGAGAAGCCCAAGTTTCCCTTGGGACGCATACAATCTCATAACTGCTTTGTAGTCATCATATAGTTCTTGCTCTAGCATCTCATTCTCTTGTTGCCCAAGGAACAGGATGCAGAAGATATTCAAGAGGTTCAGCACAGGGTTCATTTCTGCGATAGCACGTCTAATGAGACGCACAGCACCTTGCAAGTGTTTGATATTGTCTTTCTGAGAATCATTGTTGACAATATCAGGATCAACCACTCTCATATATTTTCTTACAAGATTGAAATCTGATATTTCACTTTCACTGTGAATATCATAATTGGTGTCATCTTTGAGTGAGAACGGTATTTCCTGACGCACACTTAAATCGTATGTAATGAAGCCTTCTCTTGCATATTTAGAATTGAAATAGTAATAAATAAAGTCCTTCAGTTCTTCATTCGTTTCTTTCCAATCCTTGCCTGAGCTGATAGCCATATTACAGAATTGCTCCATATCCAAGATACCCCTGGCCCTCTTGTCCGCGATACTCCTATATATAAAAGAGGTAAGGTGCTTTAAGCATGCCATGATAACCCCATCATTGACCGCCATCTGCTTGACTTCATTAATCATGATGTCAACCCTATCCTCGGAGTAGTATTTCCGATAATATAGACGAAGGTAATCGTAATATTTTGATTCTTCTTGGCATATTGTCACTATACGGAATTCCTCTTTCCAATAATCTTCTGTAAAGTCATCAATTAGGCCAATCACACACATTCTATATATTGCTTTTTGAATGGCCTCCTTATATTGAGCATAACCATATCCATATTTCTTGTTATTGTATCTGTTTCTTCGCATTGAAGGAGTCTCAAATATTGGTAACAAAACAGATTTTAATTGTTGATTATAATGTTCTAACAAAAGCTCATCTTCATGGTATGATATATAATAGGTTAAACGTGATTTCTGTGGATAACTTTGAATGTATTGCAAGATTCCTTGGGAATTGCCAATGGTTGCTTCTTCGACGCCAATAAATTCTTCATTAGTAATTTTCATAGGCAAACATGAAAGCAACATTTGCATTACAAACAATTCGAAGTTTTCTCCTAAGAAATTTGCATCATAGAAGAATTTGTTTACCTCATAATCTGCAGAATGCCATCCCATCAGTCGAGTTCTGATATTTTGTTTTTGGAATTGTTTGTCGGCATACATTATAGTTGCCAAGGCCATTTTCCTGTCTCGTCCTGCACGTCCAGCTTCCTGAACAAATGACTCTAATGAACTAGGATGGTTTAAATGAATCGTAAGTCGAACATTGGATTTATCAATACCCATACCAAACGCTTTCGTGGCGATCATCAGACTTGTATTTCCTTGAAGAAAATCTTCCTGACATCTTGTGTCATCACCTCCTTTATATGTTGAAATAAGACCAATTCCTTTCTTCGCTAGTTCATTTGCTACAGAAGGAACACTTAATGTGACAGGCTTCTCCTTTTTCTCTTCATTTCTATTTTCTTTTATTTCATCTTTACCTGCCCTAGGACAGAATACAATACCCGCCGTCTCTGATTTTCTATTAGAATACCATTCGTTTTTAACTTCAATCGACAAATCAGTAGATTCAACTTCAACTATCTTTTGATTGTTAGAAATGTTTTCCCTTTCGAGAAACCGCTTCTTAATTCCTTCAACAATACTCTCTTCTTGAATCTCTCTTAATTTTTCGGTAGAATCATTAATCACATGAAGGAGAGTTTCTTCTTTTATTTCTCCCACATCCCAAGTTGTTGAAGCAGTCGAAGCATCTATATGATAGACATAATACTGCAACTCCAGTCGATTGGTGTTTTCATATCTGACCGTAGCGTCATCTTCCAATGAATAGGAATTACTTCCCGATAGTTCTCTTTCCACATCAGCGAGGACGTCAAATGATGCAGTTGCCGTCAGTCCAAACAGTGAGATGTGATTATCTTCGCCTTCGACTTCTTTAGGTAGAACGTAGTTGAACAGGTTTCGTCCAAGATGCAGGTAGGCAAGTCTGAAGTCATGGCCCCACTCAGAAACGCAGTGAACTTCATCGATAACACCATAAGCAAAGAAAACGTCAGATTCGCGCATTGAACGCAAGACCTCCCTGAATCGGTGTATGCTTAGTCGCTCAGGCGATAAGAACATAATCTGTATTTGAGAACTAGTAAGTGCACTTTCCCTTCGTTCTCTTTCTTCTCTATCCTTGGTTATATCACTATTAATGTACGAGATACAATCGATGCCCGTCTTTAGCAAACCTTCATATTGGTCTTTCATAAGACCTCTTAACGGATCAACAACCAAAGTAACACCTGGTTGCAGCATGGCAGCCAGCTGATAGGTAAGAGATTTACCACCTCCTGTTGGCAACAATCCGATAACACTCTTTAGCTGTAATGCCCGGCTAAGGATGGGAAGCTGGCCTGGTCTGAAATCTTCTTTTCTGAAAATCAGGTTCAGGAAATAGCGCAGGTGGCCACAAACATCCTCAATATTGTGGTAATTTCCTTGTGTGTCCTTTTCAACGAGAGGCTTATACTTGATTCTCTCAGTTGTATAGAGGAATCTCTCTGCATATACTGACTTTGAAGAGCGCACAATAAAGAAGCAGTCGTTGTTGGCCTTATATTTGGAGAGCACCGACTCTTCAGGATTACATATTTGGTCGATAGACACATCAATGATAGCATCGTATGTCGTTTGTGTCTTAGCCTCCCTCTTACCATATATGTTAATTTGGGGAAGGGTCAAGTTAGAATAATCCTGAGTCATAGCAACGATATGATGGTATAACTCTAAAAAATCGTCGATAGCTATCTTTGCCACTGACGTGTCATCTTCAATCACAAGAATATTCAATGTGTCCTTCTTCAAATCCATGCGATCAGAAATCATTGCCTCTATGAAAGTCTTCTGAATACGAGCAACTGCATTAAGGCTCTTTGCTTTATCTATCGAGCTGATGGCATCCAAGACCTTTTGGCTGGCCAATGTCGGACAACCACGTGATATAAGATTGCTAATAAGGGCATAGACTGGGCAAAGATTCTTGTGTGCTGTCATATCAAATGGAGCCAGAATCTCAAAAGCACCTTCTAGCAGATAGTGTCCCCTTGTATTTCTATCATAATATGATGCAAATTGCTCATTGGAAATGGTATCAGAATAAGAAGCAAATAGTTGAACGGGAGCAAAGTATTTGTATTTGTGAAGAATGTCACTGTTACGTGTTAGGCTATAGGTGAAACTCTTAATTAGACAACCATACGCTTTTCCATTCGGGTGATGGCCAAAATTCGTTTCGCGGAATTCTGTAAACACCCGCATACCTTCCTTTTTGAAATAATAGCTGAAGGTATTGATTCGGCTTTCATTTAGATTTGCCGGACCAATACACAGGGCTATATGCTGGGTACCAGAAGAGGTAATCATCTTTGAAACACCCTTCAAACTGACTTTTTCAATATCCAGAATATTCGAGAATATATGTATGGCACATGGTTCATGAACATCTATTTCCGTGATATGCTTATATTTGTCCCTTTCATCAGACGGTAGATAATCAGGAATATTCACTATCTCGGCATTGTGCTCTCCTAATGCCTGCCTAACATGCAATACAGCTCGTTGCCTTGCCACATTAGAAGGTTCCTCTAATGTGACCATCTTCAGCTTTGACAACCACCCAAACTGCCGTAGTTTTTCAATGATGGCAACAGTGCCAATACCCTGACCACACCCCCAGTCATATATTTCTACGCCATTGTTCAAGGATTCGTAGGGGAATTCATTTTCATCTAACGCTCGAATTAGCTTATGTCGATGCATCGGCCCATATGCTGCCATATATGCACAGCACTGTTCTTCTGTTTCAAGAACAGCCTTACCATGATTCAAACCTGGATATTCCCAAGGGCGATTGGAGTATTGCGATGGAATGTTGTCTCTTGATATTCTTATAATGTCATTAATTGTAAGATTCTCCGTGAGTCTAATTGTCATTTCATACTTGGATAAGAATTCTCCCCTTTCATTAATCATAGCGTCATTGCCATTTATAAGTACTCTGCACGCTCCATTATCCCATAAAACGCAATGAACAAATTCTTCTGGTCTCCAACAACCTCTTTTTTGAGTATGTACTTCACCTACAAAATCATATTGTGGATAAATGACAATATCAAAACCTGAATTAACAAACCCCCATTTGCTATATATTTTAATTGGGCATAATCCATTGCGAAAACTCCACCAAGCTTTATCAAAATTGTTATTAGGAAATTCAATATTATAATCAACAGTATCCTGTTCTAAATTATCGCTACAGACAGTTAATGAAAAAGGGAAATACTGAGTACGAATATCAAAAACTTCGTATTTGACGAAATCATTTCTAAATGGAAAAACACCTATAGACTCACCTATGCATTCATATTCTTTTATTGGTGGAGTATGGGTCTCTACCTCTGAACCATCGTCATATTTTATTTTCCACGTACTCCCTGAAATAGTAAAACTTTCTATCTTTTTGCGCATTCCATATTCTGACAGGATTTCCCCTTTTTCATTAATCAGGGCATCCTTACCGTTTATTTGAACCTTACATATTCCGTTATTCCAATTTATTATATGCGAATATTCTTCTGGTCGCCAACAAGCACCTTTCCATACATGTGTCTCCCCTACCATATCAAATTGGGGGTGTATAACAATAGAAAAACGTGAGTCAACAAATCCCCATTTTCCTTTAATCTTTACAGGGCATAAACCATTTTTAAAATCCCAATGGAATTCTATGCCTATCGGTGTTGCCTCACTTGATTCACCTATTTCTTCATACTGTAATGGAAAATCGTCAATTTCCTCCTGGGTTCCATCACAATATATAATGTTCCAGGTTCCGTCAATCGTATTAATAAAACTTGCTACTTCTTTCATCACTTACCCGTAATCGTTTCAAATCCTTTATTATCAAGATGTTGCTTCCAATTTGCAATAGCCACTTCTTTGCTCGTATTCGCGTAGCAATACTCGCAGAGGTGAACACAGGTATTGTACTCCCCGATGTCCTTGCTCTTCATGCATCCGCAAAACTCGCGCTGGCCTTTGTCCCTGTTGTCGCCACGAGTGGCATACGTATTGTTGGGAAGGATAATCGCATCAGGAGGCAGTGGCTCTGTATCTCCGAAAATAGAAGGAGTTGGCATGGGGTGAAACTTGACTTTCAGGAAGTCCATGAGGGCTTTGTCGTGATATGCGAGACGGATGATGAGGGCATCGTCAATGCAACGGTTGTGCTCGATACCGTATGGCGTAAGGTCGATTTTCTCACCACAGGTGGCCAAGGTGTATCCCCAAGACTGGTTGAGCTTGGCCAGCCCTTTAGCCAATTTGCGCATCTCGTCCTCAGTCCATTCCCTGCTGTTGATGCCATTCTTTTCGAGATTCGATTTCACCTTCCTGTACAAGGCGATGTCTGCGTAACTGAAGACAAGTTTCTCTGTATAGCCCTTCAGCTGATGGCCAATGTTCTCTATCTTAGCAAGGAGTTTGTCAATATCGATGGTATCGGTAAGCATCAAAGGGTCGAAACGCCAGATGACCCGTCCTTTGCCCAGTCTGTCAACAAGCTCTTTGAATGTGTCTATACGCTGCTGAATGGGAGGCACCCCCTGTTCCAGTCTCTCTTCCTCGTAGTCATTGAGTGTGTACTGAATGTAACAGCCGATATTCCTTTCCTTCAGATAGTCCAGATGATGAAGCAATGGCCGTGGATTCTTTGACCAGAAAACGATGAAGTGTGTGTTCTTGTAGGACACATAGCCTCTGACCCCATTGAAAGGATTCGTCCATGCCGAGTAGCCGACCTTCAACCGATGGAAGAACCAGTC
Organism: uncultured Prevotellaceae bacterium; assembly: GCA_900318815.1. Lineage (GTDB taxonomy): Bacteria > Bacteroidota > Bacteroidia > Bacteroidales > Bacteroidaceae > Prevotella. The sequence goes on along the minus strand of ONMA01000013.1, from coordinate 94,420 downwards.
AGCATAAAAGGCAGGAATGTCCGTACTCCTACTTGCTGATACAATAACGGGAATTTGTGCATCAACAATTTCTCCGTTCTCGCGTTGTATTTTAGTTTTTTGCCACTGAGCCATATCTATGTAACCAGTTTTAGGTTTCCATTTCAAACGGTTTATCATATTCTGACCACAAAGGTACAACTATTTTTCAAAAAGAAAAAGGAATTAGGTCAAAAAAGTGTTTCCACATTGCATCGACACACCCTGAACACGGACAGAGAAGGCTTGTTGGACTTAGAAGAACATCATTGGTAAAGTGTTCTTGCGCTTCCGTTGCTTTCATAATTGTTTCCTTTATTGCGTATATAGTAATAAACTCCATTATTGTAAGAGCGTCATCATCATTGTTGATGTTTGAATCCTCTTTAATATATCTTTCAAGTCCTCATCGATTTCCCAGTTCTCCGAATGTCCAACTTTTACTTAAGTTTCTCAAGTGCAAACGAGCCAACATTACTATTTTTCATTCTATGTCTCGTATTTTTATCTGTTTTATTTGTTCATATTTACCTCGTAAAACATCTCGTTTATTTCGAGTACAAAGATACCTTTTGTAACCACAAAACGATTTACGAGAAAAAAGATATAAAAAACCATCTATAAAAAAGCCATCTCTTTGCTCCATAATTGTAAGCCGGGATGTTCTTTTAATAATTTTTGCGGTTTCAGGGGCAAAAAAGAGGAGAAATGTTTGCAGGAATAAAGAAAAGGTTGTAAATTTGCACCTGAAAGGAAACAGATTCCTCCCGCTGAAATGAGAGAGTAGCACCGTAATCGGGTTAGCAAATCAGTTCAGCGGTTTTTTTTATTTCCTCATATTCTGAATTTCGGCATCGAAAGTGTTCTGGTCGATGATGGCGTATGGCTTGAAAAGTCCCGTGTTCTTTATCTTTCGCACACAGAGATAGGCTTTTGCACCTAATTGACGACTGTAGTAGGCAAAATACGACACCCCCATCTTTTGGGCCAAATCCTTCTGGGTAAGGCCACGTGCTACAATTTCATCCTTTATCATCTCGCCTGGATGAATCAGCATAGACGACATCATATTGTTAGCAACTTTTTCTTTCATATTATCAATAATGCAAAGACTTGAAAGTCAAGATAATCCTCATCGAACGTTACTATCATGACTATTTTTATTTGGGTGCAAAGATAATAATAAACATCCAGATTCGCAAAAAACCGAATTCTTTTTTTCATGTTTTTGCAAAAAATGTCATTCACGGTTCCTATACACACAAATTTAGAAGAATATCATAAAAAAATGACTTCACATTGCATCGACACACCCCGAACACGGGCAGAGAGGGCTTGCCGGACTTAGAAGAACATCATCGGCAAAGTGTTCTTGCGCTTCTGGGCCAGTTCGTCCGTCATGCGGGTGATGGCGGTATGGAAGAAGAAGGTGACGAGATGCTCGTCAGTACCCTCGGTGCGGATCTGCTTCAGGGCAGAGATGTAGGCAGCACGGTCTTCCAACTTGGTGATAAGCAAGGGGTGACCGGCACGCAGCAGGATGAAGTTCGACAACAGGCGGCCAGTCCTGCCGTTGCCGTCGCGGAAGGGATGCAGATACTCGTAGTAACCGTGCCACTTGGCAGCGACTACCATCGGATGATGTCCGTCGTCGAGAGCCCGCTGGGTCGCTGACATCAAATTGGGCACTCGGGCTATCAGCGTCTCATGGTCGCCAAAAACGGTATCGCCAGCTGCCATATCCTCAGTTGTGTATTCTCCGGCAACGGCTCCAGGAACACGTTTCCACGGTGGAAACTGGAGGTATAATCAGTAGTAACTATCGGTATCTACAGTAGATACCGCATTCTTACCAGATACAAGCAACAGTCAACAAGCAATCAGGGGGTATGAGTAAATGCTTCCTTACACCCTGGCGAATGCGAGTTTACACCCCAACGAAACGGACTTTACACTTTGATGTATGGCGAATCACACCGTGATTAATGTTTCGTCAGGGTGTAATGAATGCTCCGTCAGGGTGTGACGAATGCTCCGTCGAGGTGTGACGAATATTTCGTCAAGGCGTGGCTTATTTTTACAATTATTAACCCAGTTAATTTATGATAAATTGAAAAAATGAGTATCTTTGCTGTCTCATATATAAAACACTATATAACAATGAAAGATTTAATGAACAAGATTTAGCATAATGAAAAAAACACTATCTATTATCGCCTTAACACTCGCCTGTGTATCAGCCACAGCACAGGAGGAGCCGAAGTTTACGGCTAAGCCGTCGGGACGTATCCTCATGGATGCTACCTACATCAATCCGCAGCACGGGGACGATGAATTGAATAGTGGGGTCGGCATCCCCGATATGCGTGTGGGCGTCGGCTTCTCCTACGGCCAGTGGAAAGGTAAGGTCGATATGGGCTACGCCTACAGCAAGGTGAACCTGAAGGATGTGTGGCTGCAGTACGACTTCGACAAGAAGAACTTCGTGCGTGGTGGTTACTTCATCCACCAGTATGGATTCCAGAGCTGCACCAGCTCGTCGTTCAAGGAGACGATGGAGGAGCCTCAGAGCAACGCCGTGTTCAACAACGACCGTATGATTGGTGTGATGTACGAGTACAATGGCGACAAGTTCCTCGGAACTGCCAGTGCGGTGGTAGAGACCGATGCCATGAAGAACACCACCGACCAGACGGGCGATCAGGCCGCAGGGGCTATGACACGCTTGCTCTATCGTTCTTTTGCCCAGCGAGGAAAGATGCTCCAAGTGGGTATCAGCGGTGGTATCGAGGAGGCCCGCTACAGCAGCGATGAAGCGCTGAACCACAAGCAGTTCACGCTTGCCACCCGCTGGCCTACCCGTGTGGCAAAGGTCAACGCCCAGAAGGCGGTCGTTAGCGATGCGAAGGCCATGTATAAGTTCTCGCCCGAAGCGATGTAATCACAGGGGCGCATTGCCGTGATAGGCCAGTACTTCTGGAATCAGATTTCGCGCGATAACGACCAGCACAGCTTCACCGGTAGTGGTGCCTACGTCACGCTGCGAGGACTCATCAAGGGTAGCAGCTATGCGCCCAACTTGGGCGATGGGGGTATCACCACCCCCGACCCGGGCAATATGGAACTCTGTCTACAGTATAACTACACCGCCCTCTCCGATGCCAAGGCAGGCATTCGTGGTGGCTAACTCAACGACTGGGCGTTGTGTTTCAACTATTACCCTAATAAGTATATGATTTGGCGTGTGCGCGCTTCCTACACCAAGTTCACCAACCGTAGTGGCTTCGAAGACAACGAGGTGAGCATTCTCGAAACCCGATTACAAATGAAATTCTAAAACCATAAAATTATGAAAAAATTAATGATGATGGCCGTCATGATGATGGCAACAGTATGTACACAGGCACAGAGTGACAAAACCCCAGTCGATGCGTATTTCACTACCAGTGAGATGCCCGACATGTTGAAGTGGTGTCCGGCTCCTCCCGACACGATTGGTCCGGCTTTTGCCTACGATATTATGCGCTACATGTGGGGCAAGCAGATGCGCAACTGCAAGGAGCGGGCCGACATTGCCGTCCGCGATGCCGTCTACGGTATCGACTGCATTATCCGCGAGTTCAGCGAGCCTTTCGGACTCCAGATCTCTAAGGAAGAGACCCCTGAGATTTATAAGGTATTGCGCGAGGGTACTGCCACCTGCGACAGCATCTGCACCATCCCCAAGCGTCACTACATGCGCAAGCGTCCCTTCATGCGCTTCAACGAGCCAACGCTCTATCCCGCCGATGAACCCTCGCTGCGCAAGAACGGCAGCTATCCCTCCGGCCACACCCTCTTAGGGTGGAGTGCTGCCCTGCTGCTCTCTGAGATTAATCCCGACCGTGCCGATACCATCCTGGCCCGTGGCCTGATGTATGGCGACAGCCGTCTCATCGTGGGTGCCCACTGGCAGAGCGATGTCGATGCTGCCCGACTGGCTGCTTCGGCTGCCTACGCCCGTCTGCACACCAGCGAGCGTTTCCTCGAACAGATGCGCTTGGCCCGTCAGGAGTTCCGTGTAAAGATGGGTCTCGCTACTATCATTGAGATGAAGGCTTATCAGAAGGCTCAGAAATCCAAGAAGTCGAAGAAGGCTAAGGTGGTAGCCATCAAATAAGTAGCATGAAAAAATAAATGATTATCTGCATACTGCCGTATGTGACCCTGAAGGGGTCGCCTCTCTGTTCTGACGGGAGGGATGTCAGTGAGTGCGGGCGACTCTTTCAGAGTCGATGCCTCCATCCGCACTTTATCCGTAGGTCGTGCCGACCCACGGCTACTAAGCGGTGACCGCGTTGCGGTCATACAGCAGAGTGCAACCGCACAGCACGTATTTTTTTACTGAACCGCTTATGGCTTTTGAGTCATCTTCACTGTAATGTCATAGTACTTGCCATTCTCGAAGGATTTAGGCTCCTTCGTCGTGTAGGTATAAGTGACTTTGTCTACGGTGGCAGTGAGAGTGACATAGTTTTCGCTGATGCCTCTGAGTGCAGCCCAGATAACGTTGGTAGGCACTGTAGGAGTAATGATAACATCTCCTGGAGTTTCTCCAAAATCTATTAGCCCCAGAGCAGAAATTTTCAAGCTACTGGCGTTAAGGGAATTACCAGCACCGTCTTTCAGCGTGAACTTTACAATGGCCTGTTGGTTTTCAAAAGTTACTGTTCCATAATAAGGTTTGATTGTCCTGGTGCTAAGGTCAATTCCTTCAATTTCCACAGTGGCTTTTGCCCAGTCGTAATTGCTGGAGATGTATTCTAATGTTCCGTTCTGTCCCGAATAAGAAATTTGTCCTGCTTTTGGGAACTGGAGGTCCAAGTTACTCTTTGCCAATCCGCGATAGTAGTTTTCATCTTTAGTATCCAAGCTACCTTTCAGGTTCGCAGTAGCTGCATTAACATCGGGATTAAGCTTACCAAGATATTCATCTTTAGAATAAACGTGGACATTTTCTGTTGTTTTCCAGGTGGCATACAATGTGTTGTCTTTTTCATCAAGCAAAAGCGCACGGGTAGTGGCTTCGTTGCCGCCCTTGGTGGCTTTCACCGTCAGCGTCCAGGCACTTCCGGCGGGAGAGCCGTCGGAAGCACCGTCATCGCTGGAGCAGGCAGTCAACAGGGTTCCTACGGAGAGGAGAACACCCAAAGATAGTAATCGTGTATTCTTCATTGTCAGGTCCTCCTTATTCCTCCCCCCATTCTTCTGTTTTTGCTGTGCCATAGCTTGAGCGGCTGGCATTCACACCGCTGACCTCGCCGCTGCCAGCAAGCAGCTTAGCCCGCTGATGCAGGCGCACGGTCTTCATGGTTGGTTTCTGATAAACATTCTTCTTCATAGTCATTGTTTTTTACGTCGGGCTCGGAGGCCCGACCTCCTTGTTGTCGCTATTTTCCTACTACAAATTTATTTCCTTCCTGCACGTAGACACCTGGGGGGGCGGGCTTAGAGTCAAGGCGACGGCCCTGCATGTCGAAGATGGCGGCAGAGCGGTCGGCACGTGGTGCGGCCTCCACCTGTGTGGTGGTATCCTTTAAGCGCTGGTACTCCTCGCGGGCCTTCTTGAGCTGTGCCTGGTAGGCATCGGACACCACCACGTTGGCAAAGATGCCGGCGGTGAGCATCAGGGAGGCGTCGATGTCGCTCTTCCAGTGATGGCCGCAGACTACGCGGTGGATGGCATAGTAGCGGGCGCGTAGCATCAGTATTTCAGTACACTCAGGAGCAACGGTGGCCAGAGTGAGGGCATACATCCATCCGCGCGAGCTGTGGCCCGAGGGGTAGCTATAGGTCAGAGCCTCCACCTCGTCCTCTTCGGGTTTCAACGAGGGTTCGTTGAAGGTGGCGAAGGGGCGTTTGCGCTTGAAGTAGTTCTTTGCTGAGGAGTTGGCCCTGGCTGCATCGCTGGTGGCAGCCTCGACCAGGCGCAGAATCTCGGGGGTAGTCTCGTGGCTCAGAGGTACGTCTAAGCACGGGCTGAACACCCTGGAGAGGTCAACACCCTCGTCCCATAGTGCCAAATCGGCTATCCACTCTTCATCGCGCTGCTCCTTGCCCCACTGGTAGTAGTAGAAGTCGTTGTAGAAATCGCCTCCGGTGAGGGATGGCGGTTCTGGAAGCCACATGATGCCATTAGGGCGCTGCTCATCGGGGAGGAACGGGTCTGGGAACTGTGCCCATGCACTCGACGTAGCCATCAATGCGACGACGGATGCTAATAGAATCTTTTTCATCATCTTGTTTGTTTCTAATTGTTTGTTATTAGTTCAAGAACGAGGGTTTGTAGAGGCTATTGCCGTCGGCTGCCAGGCCAGTGAACGTGGGCTGGACTTTGGCGTCGAAATTAGTCCAGTGCATCGTGAAGATGCGATGCAGCTTGTCGCAATAGTACGACAGGTCTACTCCCACTCCGGCATCGTTAGAGGCCACCACCAGCGGGAACACCCACTTATCATTCACCTGTATGGGGGTTGCCACGCCACGCACCTCGTTGTTGATGATGGCGCACATCATATCGTTCTCCGAGGCATACTGAGCCAGTTTGCTCTGCAGCTGCACTTCCACCGTCATCACCTGCTCGAAGTTGTTGTAGTCCGGATTCTGCCAGTTGGGGCGTTCATCTGTGCCAGGCTCAATGCTATTGTTGTTGGTCTCCACGGGAGTGGGTTCTTCCTGCTCCGGGTCGTTGTCGCTACCCGAGCCAGTGCAGCCCCACGCCATGAAGGCGAGGGCTGCAATTGCTACGATTGACTTTCTGTAATTCATAATTTTTCGCTTTTGCTCAAGCATAAATGCTTAATTCTTAATCATCATTACTTTACCGTTGTGGATGTAGAGTCCGGCCTTGGTGGGACGCTTGCTCAACTGCATGCCGGCCGTAGTGTACCACTTGCCGTCGTCAGGCAGCTGAGTGGCCGATAGGAACGAGATGTCGGTAGGCTCGTTGGGCGTGCCGAGAACCTTGTCGGCCTGATAGCTGATGTTGCCCGTCACCGAAGTGGCCACCAACACTCCGTCGCGCTCTATGCAGAAGGTGAGGGGTGCGGCTGTCTCCTTGTCAAGACCGATGTTCAGGTAGTAGTTCTGCTCGCTGTCGGCCTCGGCCTCCGTCACACGGTCTACGCCGCTGTAGACCACCAGGCGGTCGCCTTCCTCCATGTCCATACCGCTGACGGTTGCCACGATGTTCATGGTCGTGGCCGTGCGGGTCGTGGACACGGCGCGTGCCCCGGCGACGTTACCACTGTAGCGGTTGGTGGAGTAATAGAGCGGGTAGAGGAATCCTGCGTCGCTGTTGGCCGTGCGCTTCAGCATATAGCCCTTGCCGTTCTCAAAGTACTTCAGCGACCCCTTCCATATCAGTCCACTGCTGCTGTTTGTAGCAATGGCAAAGCCGTCCTGCGACTTGATGACGTCGCCTTGGGAAGCGTACTCAAGGTAGCCGCTCAGGGCCTGGGCCAGCGGCAGGTTGATACCCGAGAGGTAGGCAATGCGGTTCCATCCCCGGTGTACCGGAATGTAGCAATAAGTCGTCTCTCCGTTGAATTCAACCGTCTTTTCACTGTGGGAGTAGATGCGATACATCTTGGTAGTATCGAGGTCGAAGGGTTCGTTCTCATTGTCCCATTCGAAGTAGCGCTCACGACTTGTTGGGTCGGGGTTGCGTTTCTCACGGTAGGTCCACTGCTTCACCTTTGTGCCATCGATCTGCTGTATGATGTCGTTTGCCTCCCACTTTGACTTGTTCCCGAAGAATTCCTTCACCGTTGTGGTTTTGCTTTCCGGCTTCACCGTGAACGATATCCAGTTCCAGTCAGGCAGCAGGTGTACGCGCTGTACATCGATTCCTTTATTCACCATGATGACAGGCTTGGAGGCGGAACCGAGAATGGCATCGTTCTCGAATACGAAGGCGGTGTTGTCTACATCAATGAGGTTGAAGACCTTACCCGTTGAGTACTGGAAGAACTTGAAGTTCAGCTTGGGCATCGTACCATCGCTGTTGGTATAGCCGTGGATGGTCAGATAGGCCAACGGCTCGTTAGCGTTGGCGGTGTTGTCCACCTCAATTTTGGTAACGCCCAGAACCTGGTCGTTCTCGTCGAACACGGCGAGGATGTCCTCGGTCGAGCTGGCTATCACACCATCAATCCTCACACGGGCCACCATCATCATGCTCTGTCCCTTTTTCAGGATGTCATCGCTCACCTCCCACTCGGGTATTTCGCCATGCACATTGATGGTGACGGACAGCGGTTCCGACATGCCATTGTCGGTGTTCAGCGAAATAAGCTCCTTATACGTACCTACGTTAATAAACGGCGAGACAGTGAAACAGATTTCCAGATCGTCGAGAGCGTCGATGGTGCCGCTGGTCTGCGAAGCGGTAATCCAGATGGGCAGGTCGCCCAGCTCGAAGTACTGCTTCTTTCCACTCAGGTTCTTCACCGTCATATAGAAATCACCACCAAAGCCGTAGGTCGTTGTAATGTCTATCTTCTTCCTGTTCCACTGCAAGGGGTTGCGGTAGATATAGAGATCGAGTGTCACGGGGTTGGCCATCAGGTTGCCCTGCAGGTCGGGAACCTCCTTGACGGTGATATAGACATTGGTCTTCTCAATCGTGAAGGCAGGCTGGTCCAAGTCGATGAGCAGTTCGTTGTCTTTTGCCACGTAGCTGTACTTCAGGTTCTCCAACTGGGAACTGTTCGTCATCGGTGCATAGTAAGTGCGGTCGACGAAGGCATTGACGATGGACTTGATAAGCGTGTCGCGACGCTCCAGTACCTTGCCCTGCGAGTCGATGTATCGCTTGATGCTAATGCCCGTAGGCTCAAGATACATCGTGTTGTCGTCCTGATGCAGCGAGCGTTCGAAGTTCAGGTAGAACATCAATGATTTCATGGTGCCTATCGGCGTATGGGCCATGTAGTCGTTGATGAGGTTCATGGGCAGCACACTTTCGAACATTCCCACCTCGTCTATGTTGCCGTCGAACACGTCTTTCTCCGTGTTCTTGTCAACGTAGGTGGCGCCGAGCGTAATCTTGTCGCCCATGATGCCGCTCAGGCTGTCGGCGACTAAGGCGTCAATCATCTGCTTGTCCACATAGACATTGGCCACGTCGCGGTTGCGCGACACCGTCATGGTGAACTGGTGCCAATTGCCGTCGGCGTAGAACATTCCCGGGCGGCTCTCAAAGCCGGCAGAACGCACATACAGGCAACCGTCCTTCAGGCCAATATTAATCTGGTTCTCCTGCCCCCTTTGTGCCTCGCCGTTCGAGAACAGGGTGCCATCAAGCTTGTCGGAGCGGAACCAGAACATCAGGGTGTAATCGTGCAAAGTGGTACGGCTGAACTTCGAAGCATCGATCTGCAGGCCCTTTGTGCCGTCCAGCTTCAAGGAGAGGCCTGCCGGACGTTTCCAGGAGTGACCGTCGAGCATGAGGTCCATGCTGCCGGAAGCCTTGTCCCAGCTGAAGTCGCCCTCGCCCTCGTTCAGTTTGTAATAGTCCATCAGTCCGTTCTCATAGCCCGTGAGCGACTTCTTGCTGTAGGCCTTGAGCTCCTCGCCATTCATGCCATAGTTCCACAGACGGAATTCAAGCATCTGGCCCGTGTAGTTCTTAAGAGAATCGAAGTCTGCACCCACGTAGAGACGCGAACTGGCCTTGTAGATATCCTTGACGAACTTCTTGCCAATGGGCTTAGAGCCGTCGAAGAAGGAGACGGTGATGGTGTCGGCGTGCTGCTTCACGGCGTAGGCCACCTGGCGCAACATATTATTGAAGGGAACAATGCTGTCCGACACGAGTTGCTTGCCGTTCACGGTGGCCGTCAAGTGGCGGTCGGCACTGAGGCCGAAGGTGAGTCCCTTCTCTTTGCCACCATGCACGAACACGGTCATATCTCTCTCTTCGTTAGCGGGATTCAGCATCACGTCCAAGGTGAAGTCACGTCCCGAAAGGTTGCATTCACCCATTGTCCAGGCGATCGTCTCGCCGCTGAAGTTGAGCGACGTAGAGGTGGCGATGTCGGTACTGACAGGCGTGCCCAGCACCTCGAAGTTGTTAATCTTACTCAGGTAGTTGCCGGCAATGGGCTCGGAGAAGGCAATCTTGATGTCATCGCCGATGTTCAGGATGCCGTCAATGGGTTCGGGTGTTCCGAACAGACGCGGCAGACGGGTATCCTTGATACCGCTCAGAATGGGCGACGAGGCGGTGAGGAAGCCTCCGGCATGACGAGCATAGACCACGGCACGCAGGTCGTAGTACTGCTCTACGGGGTCGGTCTCGCCATAGAAGGGAGCCACGATGATGCCGTTATTGGGGATGGTGTCGGTTACTCCGCTGGCCTTAGCCATGAGGCTACGGTCGGCATAGTACGAGCAGACGTTCACCCAGTCCTTATCGCCTTGTGTCGAGAGCTTGTATTGCAGCTCGATGTGGTCGAAGCCGCGTCCGTTCACGTTGAAGCCCTCGATGCGTACCGGCATATACCACGCCTTGCGCTTGCTGTCGTATGGGCTCTCGGTGTTGACCACCCAGTTGTCGCCCGGCACAGTCACCTTGATGTCGCCTGCCGACGGGATGAAGTGAGCCGAGAATTTCGTTGTGAACACGCGCTTGCTGTCCTCGGGATCCATCAGGCTGATGGCCAAATCCTCATAGTCGAAGTCATCGCCGGGATAGACGGTAATCTCCTTGGTGAACACATTGGGCTTGCCTGTGGTAGGATTGATGACTGGATAGAGCACGATGTTCTCACCCGTACCGGTGAGCGGAGCACCGTCGACGCAGATTGTTGCGCCCTTCGGGTTGCAGTCACCGGGGAGGAAGTAGTTGAATATCAGCGTAGCACGATCGGGATAGTCAGTCTCGTTGGCCATGTAGAGTTTGAAGCGTGCGGGCTTGTCGATAGGCACGTTGCTCTTCACAGGCTCTTCAATCCAGATACGGGGCTTGTCGGCGGGGATAGTAGCCACGTCGATGACGGTGCCAGGCTGGTACCACTTGGTGACGCGGGCATCCTCGTAAGGCTGGCAGGTCACGCCGGCACGTGTGCGGAAGACGAAGCTGGAGTAGACCGGCGTCTCGGAATACGAGGGTTGGTACAAAGTTCCATCGTGTTGATTTAAGAGAGTATTGCTGGTGACGAAGAGGATGGTGTCCATCTTGGTGTTGTTCTCTAGGTCAATCCCTTCTGTGGCAGGATTTGATGGATATTGGGGAATATCAATGTCCCAGTAGTTCCTCCTGGTGCGATAGACGTCCACGTTCAGGCTTGCCTTAGACGATGCGGCCAGCGTGAAGCCAATCTTCTTGGTGAAAGTTTCGCCCAGTGTGTTTTTGGTGTTGAGGTTGTAATTGAGCACGGGGTTCCACTTGAGACTGAATCCCTCGCCGGGAGTGGCCACTTTCAGATCAGTAGCTTTACCGTTGTTGTCTTTTATCACCTCGGCCTGTTCGGGTTCCGGGTCTTGCGTGAACTTGTCAATCTTGCTCGCTACTGACGGGAAGATGCTCATCATGTCGTAGCTCTGAATGATCGGGTACTTAATCTGTCCAGCGTCGGTTCTGCCAGCCGAGAAGTTCTCGCTGTACTGGATGTTGGCCGCGCCGTCGAAGTCGTAGTTCTTTACCAGATAGCTGGGCGACACCGACAGTTTCTCCTTCTCGTTCAGGGCGAGATAGTTCAGCCAGATGACAATCTCGTTGTTGATGGCGTCGACACTGTCCACCTTGTTCGTATAGCTTTGAGGCCAGAACACCTCGTAGGTGTCCGCGTCGCCGTACTTCGGGTCGCCGGCCGGCAGCTTGCTCTTGTAGTAGGGCTTGCCGTGCTGGTTGGCCAGTTCCTGGAAGTTGTATGGAGCATCGTTGGGATAGATGAGCGAGTTGCGCAGTTTCACCAGTTCTGGCAGCAACTCGTTCTCGATGTAGTTCTGCGAGTGGACGAAGGTCGAAGTTACCTGCGGTCCCATGCTGAGTACCTCGTCGCGAACCAAGTAGACGGGCTTGCCCTTGTCGTCGGTGCCTTGGGCCAGCACCTTCATCGTGCCCACCGGCACTTTCACCTTGTCGAAGCCGCCTTCCTTGTTTTCCACCTGGAAGGTGCCGCCTTCATTGTTCTTCATAATGAGGTACTGGCTCTCGGGGATGGCACGCACGGCGTAGGCATCATAGACGATGACGTTCTGGTTCTGCCCGATGAAGAGGTCGGCCTTGCCGCCAATCCACTTCGCGCCGCTCTTGGTCTGTATGCGCTCCGTAACGTCGTAGTTGTACTGGTAGTTCCAGTTGCCGCTGTAGCTGACGGCCACGGTATAGGTGAAAATCTTCGACGAGGAGCCTTCAGTCAGGGTGCCAGAGAACGTGCCGCTACCCTCGGGGGCAACGACGGCTCCCTGATAAACGGTGGTACTCTTCGTCTCCGAGCTTGTCAGCTTGAAGCCGACGGCACCGTCGAAGCTTATGTTGAAGGAAGAAGAGAACTTCGAACCGGTCTCAATATAGGATGAGCTGCCGCCGCCGGGGGGGTCGCGCAGGATGTCGATGAGCAGCGGACGGCCCGCGGCCACGGTGTACTGTCCCTCCTGCTTCGGATTCACGGCCATCACAAATCCCTTCAGTATCTTGCCATTAAGCGGCTTGACATCGTAGAACGACTTGTCATACTCCAGCGTGATGCTGACATGCTTCAGGGCATTCTCGTCCTCCATGACGAACGTGGGATTGTCGGGCGTGAACACATACTGGCCCATGCCTGCGCTGTCGAGTTCCACCGTGTAGGTCGATGTCTTCGAGTCGGTGGTAAGGTCGTTCTGTATCTTCACCTTGCCGCCGTTGAGGTTCACGATGTCGGGAATGGTGTTGTAGTCGTTGTTCTTGTAGTATTTCTCACAGGCCTGCAGCAGCCATGCACAAGGCGACTGGGCCATGAACACGGGATAGCCGAAGGAGTAGTGACCTATGCCTTGTGCATCCTGGTACCAGACTCTCACCGTGTCCTTGTTGCCAAGGATGTCCTGTGCCAGGTACTTGTCTATTCCGAAGTAGCGACGCTGGCCGCTGTTCAGCTGTTTCACGTCCACGTCGGGCACGGCATGGTAGATGCGGTTGTAGGTGCAGGTGTCGCCCTTCACGTTGAAGGTCAGGTCGACGGTCTCGCCCACCTTGCCCTGCTGGAACAGGGTGGCATAGCCTTGTGCCGACACCTCGATGACCTTGTACTTCACCGGGGGCACCATCAGCTGGTACTCGCCGGTCTTCTCGTCGGGCCTGATGGTCATGGTGTGACGTGTGATGTTCACGTTCGTCGTGTCTTTGTTCTCACGTCCGAATGGCACCTTGTAGCTGGCCGTCTTCACCGTCTCGTCGCCCTGCTTGCGGATGAGCCACGAGGTGTTGTCGCCCTCGAGCTGCATCACAATCTTCAGCGAGTCGCCAAGGTTGTTCACCGACTGTGAGTAGCCCAGCGCCTTGTTGCCCTGGATGTCGCCACCCACCACGCGACCGCGCAGCACCACGGTGGTAGAGTCCCAGAGGTAGACACCTGCCACGTTCTTCTTGAAGTTGTAGAGCGTAGAGTCGTTGGGGGCATCGCGGTTGATGAGGAAACCGTCGTTGGCAAAGAAGTGTCCCTCCTTCACGGCCTGCACGCGATGCTGACCACCGGGTATGCTCAGTTCGAAGGCTCCCTGGTTGTCGGTGGTGATGAGCTGGCGGCTGGCGTTGTACATCAGTGCGCCGTCGACCTTGAACGACACTCCCGGCACGGGGATGCTGGTGTCGCGGTAGTAGACATTGCCTGAGTAGATGAAGTAGTTGTCCTGGTACATGTTGTAGTTCTGTATCCAGTTGGTGCTGGTGGTGAACTCGATCTCACCGCCACCGGTGAACGGCAGCATGTCGCCCGTGTTCACGGCATAGATGGAGTAGATGCCCTTAGTTCTATAGGGCAGGTCCTTCACCTCGTAGTAGCCGGTGTTGTCGGTGTACACCTCCCAGCTGGGGCGGTCGGCCAACGACTTGCTGACGTTGTCGACAGGCTCCACTATCACCTTGATGCCCGAGAGAGCCGTACCGTCGGCCATGCGGACATAGCCGTTGATCATGCCCTTGGGCGAGCAGAAGCCCTCCGCCTCTATCATGCTCACGTTGGTGCCTTCGCACTGGAATACGCTCTCCACACGATAGAGATAAGTATACTGTGCCAGCACCGTCTTGTCCTCGTAGTACTGCTCCACGAGGTTGGTGGCTATAGTGTCCCACCTGGCCTCCTGGTTAAGCTTGTCCTTGCGCAGTATCCGGTAGAAGTCGTGCTCGCCGCCGGTGGAGTGCCATGTCAGCTCCACGCTGCTCTGCTTGGTCACGGCGCTGATAGAGTCAATCTGGTCGCTGTTCACGAAGCGGTAGTTGGCCAGTTCGCCCGCGTCCTTCTTCTGTACCGGCACCACCAGCGTGTCGGCATCCGTACCTGATATGCCTAAGGGCGAGCTGGCACGGCGCACAATCATGTCGAACGAGTATTCCACGCACTTGCGCGACAACTCGTAGGTAAACTGGTGCTTGTACACGGCATCGTCGTTGCCCGTGAGGTCGACGATGTTCTGGTTCACGCCACTCTCGCCGTGCATGTTGACGCGCAACTGCAGCTTGGCACGCGGATCCCAGATGACGACGTTGTAGGCATCATCGGCCGTCGAAGTCATAATGGGTGCCACTAAGCTGGCCGAAGCCTGCCAGTTCTCCTCACCCAGTTTCGACAATAACGTGGCAACGTCCATCTCCGAAGCGTTCGTACCCTGGCCGTCTGCATTCATAGTGGTAAGGACTGTGAATTTGGGTCGGGGAGAATTGTTTTCCACCTCCCAACCGCTACCCAGCCGATTGGCCAGATCAGCGGCACCGTATCTGGAGGCATTTTTGTAGTCTCCACCCATCTCGCCCCAGTCGTGGCTGCTGTAGTTGTTTTGGTTTGCACCATTGTTGCCGTATGCAGTTGCAGTATTATTACTATAATTATAGTTCATGCCCGCATGTGCGAACTTGGTGTAAGTACCGTTCTCATAACAGTTCGTAATGGCATTGTTCGGCGAGCCGCCCCAACCAATAAAGGCACCGACATACTGGCCGGAGGTATCTGAGGAAATTGCGCCGTCGAACAGGCAGTTGTTGATCTTGTAATTGAGCGTGGTGCCATTAGCATTGCAGTGGCCCACGAATCCGGCGGCATGGGTGCTGTAGCAGCGAATAGTTGCCGACACCCATACATTATCAATATGGACGTCGCCTGACGTAACCGATCCAGCCGGCTTGGAATAGCCGATGAGACCCGACGAATGGATGCCGCCCGTGACGGATCCCTTCACATGCAGGTTCTTAATCGTAGTACCCGCGCCCACATTCGTGAACGGAGCAATGCAGTTGTTGCCGGTACTGATGAGGTTAACGGTCAGCGTGTGGCCGTTGCCGTTGAAGGTGCCGACGTATGGCTGAGCGATGCCTATGGCCACACCCACTTCGATGTCGTTCATCAGGAGGGCGTTCACTTTTTTGCCATTGGCGCTGTTCACCATATTGTTGAAGACATACCAGTCGTCCGAATTCGACATGATGAAATACTCATCTTTGTTATCGTCGATATAGTGGCCGTAGGGCTTGGTGAAGTAGTTGTTGTTCAGGTTGAGCGTGGCAGATTTGTCGGCACGAGCGAAAGTGGCACAACCATACGTGTCTGCAGGCAGGGCCGTGGGGGCGAAGAGGCAGTTGGAGATGTTAATCTTCGTGTCTGCCAATGCCACACCGATGAAGCCGCCGTTGCTGTTGGTCTTCGCGCCCTGAATCTGTCCGGTGAACGCGGAGTTGCGGATATTGACGGTAGAACCGCTTGCCATGATACCTACGATACCGCCGCTGCTGCCGTCGCCGTCCTTGTTGAGGGTGAGATTCACGCGGATGTCGCAGTTCTCGATAGTCACAATTTTATCGTTGGGTATGCGTCCTAAGAGTCCGCCGGCAAACTGGCTGTTAGTGGTGATGTTGCCATCGACAATGAGGTTGCGGAACGTAGCACCGTCGGCTGACGTGAACGGTGCGGCATACGTGGATGTGACGCCTGGATAATTCACAGTCAACCTGTGACCGCCACCGTCGAACACACCCCTGAAGTCGTCAATCCTTGTCTGGTCGCTTTCCATGTTGATGTCGTCGAGCATATATACATTCAGCGTGCGGTTTCCATTCTTCACCAAATTGGCAAAGAACTGCCAGTCGTTGACGGTGGACAGCAGCAGCACGCTCTTCTCGATGCTGCCCTCTTTCTTGGCAATCATCGTCTGCAGCTCGTCCCAGTCGTTCTGATTGCGAACGATGAAACGGCCTTGCGAGTCGTACCTGGTATCCTTGTCATAGCTGAACTTCACCACGTGCGAATTGTCGTTCCACTCGTTGGTGCGCACAACGTGAGCCCAGTCTATGCCCGGCAGTATGAAGATGGTTGAGGTCTGGTAGGTCTGGTAACCAGAGCCGGGAGCCCACTGCCATATACCGGTACTGAGGCGGCGGATGCGATAGGTCACCTTGTTGCCCTTGTACATCTGCAGCAGGTCGGTGTCATCGAAGGTATAGGTCTTCTTGCCACCCTCGAACGGCACTGTGCCGCACGACTGCCAGTTCGCGTCACTCATGGATGTGGTGCCCGTCAGGTTGCGCTGCACCTCGAAGTCATCGGCATCGTTCAGCTCCTCCTGCTCTGGGTCGTCAACGTCCCATGTGAGCAGGGCGGTGCCTTTCGCCGTCAACTCAGCCTTGAAGTTCTTAGGAACATGAACCATCGGCGCGGTTAACTTCTCCGTCTCCGAGCTGATGGTCACGGGATTGCCTTCCGAGTCCAGGGCCGAGGCCTCCACGTAGATTTCCTCGTAGGGTCGGTCCATAGGCAGATAGACGAAACCCAAGGTCTTCGGCTCCAAAGCCTTGGTCTTCTTCACCTTCGTGCCTCTGTCGGTATAGTGGAGCGTTGCCTTGGTCACGCTCTTGGCGTTGAAACTATAGACCGACATCAACTGTCCCACATGCTCCTGGTCGTAGGCCAGTACGAAATCCGAGAGCTGAACGCTGGTCTCAGGGGCCGACGGGGCATCCCAGTCGAGCATCAGGGCGTGTGAGTGGGCGTTGGGAACGTGCCAGTCGCCCGCTCCACTCCAGTTGACATGGGCCCACAGATAAATCTTCAGGTTCTTCCCGCGAAGCTCGTAGGGGATGGTCCAGTCGACGGTGGTGGTACGGTGGTTCTTGTTGTTGTCGTCATTGTTCAGGTCGTACGACACCCAGCCGTCGTCCTTGGTAAACGTCTTCCACGACTTGGCCTTTCCCACCAGCTGGAAGGTGCCGCCCTTGTAAGCACGAATCTCATAGCCCGCGTCCAAATCGCTGTATTTCTTGCACTTCCATTCAAGCAGGGTCTCCTGATTACCGCCATTCACCGACAGGTAGATGTGGCCGTCGTCCATGCCCTCATTGATAGTGCCGTCGTACTGCGTGGGCAGCGTGAATCGCACCTTGTTGATGCCCATCTGATAGCACGTGTAGTTGCTCGTCTTCTGCATGTAGTCATCGGCACGCACCTCTAAGGCACTGCCAAGTCCCAACAGCACGAGCAACGTCAGTAATAGTTGTTTGTACCTCATATTATTAATTATTTGTTTATAATTGATAATTCTTCACAATAATTTGCAAAGGTATGAAATATTTCTTAAAAATAACAAGAAAATAGTTCAGAAATTTTTTCTTTTTTTAATTCTGTACGTAATATTGTGTTCTTCTTGCATGCACTCGGCTTTCTTGCTCTGGCAAGCGTCTACTATCGTCGCCAAGCGGGCACTTGCTACTGGAAGGACGCAAGAATCATTATATACTATATTTTTCTTATTTAAGGGTGACAGGGTGACAGAATGCCGATATACAGGGCGTTTGCACCCTTTTTCGAGGGTGACAAGGGTGACAGAAGGGTGACAGGAATCACGCTTTCCTTGCTATTGCATAGCAGCGGCGTGGGCTAATCCGTCAGCACCTTTGTCATCTCTTGCAACATCCACGTTGCTTCCAGTAAGAATCATGCCTGTCTGCACTTAAATTCTCGAGAGAATTGAGGCGTAAATAGCCTCTTTTCCTTTACCAAACAGCATACTTGAAGCTCAATTCTCTCGAGAATTGAGCCACATCCAGCTTACTTCCTCTGTTAGTCTGTCACCCTTGCCATCCTTAAGGCCTTTTTCTGTAACCACCACATGTTTTAGCGTTTTTCTTTTCACGCACCTTCATTTTTCTTCTTTTTCGTACTCTTCTTGCGTAAATGGAGGTGTGGGGTCGATAATGAGTACCTCATCGTAAGTCAGAGACAGACAAGGCGGTTTCGGGGCAGTTTGCTCCTATTTGTTCTTTTTTAGTGCATTTATTTGTATGTTTCATTTATTTATCGTAAATTTGCCACGGATTTAAGTTATGACAGCAACAGCAAGAAGACTACAGGCCACCCCCATGGCGCCATACATGGATGTCATGCGTTCCTTGGATGTCAACGACATGCATCTGGTTGTGGAGTTCATGAATGAGACAATCCGTGAAGCTGAGGAGGCCAAGCGCAGAGCAGATGACGCTTATTTAGCCAAGAAGATGGCGGAGATAGAGATTTCGCCACGCATAGCAAAGTTGATAGAAGACACCAGGCTTACAGCAAAGGAGGCGAATGATGAACGCACAAGGTATATCTTAGGACTCGACAGACGATGAAGGTTTTTCTTGAGTTCTGCACCCTGCCCTTTATGACATCCCGTGACTTCCTGTTGCACTACTTCCGCAGTCACTAAAACCTTACTCATCATCGTCTTCGTCGTCTTCATCTTTGTCACCATGAAAATCGATGTATCCGATTTTGTCCCGCTCTTCCTGAGGCAGGCCGTAGAGTTCGAAGATACGGGTCCAATGGATTTTGCTTAACTTAACGTTAGAATACAACACACGTTCACTTGCTTTCGCTATAAACAAATACTTTGAGGTAAACCCAAAAGCTATTGAAGTTCTTGTTTTCAAGGGGCATAAGCAAGTGGCTGTTAACCGAAGTATGGCCACAAAACCTAATTTCTTTCTTACTTTCAGAAGGTTATATGAAAGATAAAACCACCCTGTTAGGGATGGTTTTAAGTGGAGCAGGGGCGGTGATGTCTTACTCCGAAGCGGTATCAATAAAGTCCTGCTTTCGCGGGATTCTGCCCGGATAGCCAAAACGGTTGCTTTGACAATGCAAAGATAAGACCTTTTTCAGTAACCACCAAATGTTTTGGCATTTTTCTTTTCTTACGCCTTCATTTTTCTTCTTTTTCGTACTCTTCTTGCGTACGCTCGGCTCTGCTGCTTGCTACCAACGGAACGCAAGAATGGCGGGGTTGAGTCGATGATGAGCACCTCATCATAGGTCAGGCCGTAGAGGTGATAGACGAGGCGGTCGATATTGCACAACGGGGGCGGTACCGTTGTGCAATATCGACCGATTTGGTTTTTAATTCATTACTGCATTCATTAACTCTGAATAGCAGGTCACCACATCATACTTGATGTCGCCACTGCTGATGGTCTGGAAGTGCTGGCGAGCACACTCTATCTTGGCTGCCTCTGTACCTCGCAATTGGCCAGACTCTAAGCTGCCCTTTGTCTCTGCCACGAAGTAGATGTGCTTCACATCACCTTCCTTCAAGGCGATGGCCCAGTCTGGATTATACTTGCCCATAGGGGTATTGATATAGAAACCTCGTGGCAACTTGGTATACACCACCACATCGTCGTGAGCCTCCAGGTCTTCAGCAAACTTCTTCTCAATGCCCTGACTATCCACTACTACAAGGTCATAGAGCGACTTGGATGATTCGATGGCATTGATACCCAGTTTACCTTTCAACGTAGATTCAGCGAAGATATCCGTCTCAAAACGTTCCTCCATCTTGTGGTACTCTATGTGCTGAATCACAGCCAGCGCCTTGACCTGATTAATCATATTGCCTACCTTGATGATAAACTCCTCAGGGTTAATCTTGAACTGTTTGAAGGTGGCATCCCTGATACCTGTCAGTATCTGTACGATAGCATGACGTGTCAATTGAGTGGCTTCTACCAGTTTACCAATCAGGTCGTAGGTTACACTCCCTCCAATGGCCTCCTTTACATGGATGGTTTTCACCTTTGCTGAGGTCATCGCGGTCTGGTTCTGCAGCGATTGCTTGTCCTCTATCTTCTCCAGTTCTCCAGAGCCTACCATGATTCTGATTTCCGAAACCGCCAGATGGTTGTCAATCTCCTTGATGGCGTTCCTAATCAGCTCGTCAGTTTCGAAGTCCACCGTATAGTAGGTCTTCGTGTTAATCTTCTTCCAAAGATTCTGGAACTCCTTCTTGTCAAACTTGTTCTTGTCAAAGTGAGCCTCGCGCACCTTACGGCTATTATCCGGCATCAGTTTGTCAGGATCGTAAATCTTGTCGAGCATCAGCACGATAGCATCCTTCACAGCGTTATACTCGTCGAAGTCGAGTGCCTTACTCTTCTTGTCCTGATGGTATTTGTCTGTCAGACGACCTTTCCTGACGTAGCCCTGAAAGACCAGCATATCCATGATACCGAAAGATTCCTCATGGGTAAAGCGGTGGGTGTTGCCATTCTGGTCATAGACCACTTGGTCGTTGAACAGCGTAGCGGTCACCAATACAGGACGGTCTGCCACCACCTCTGCCATCTCGGTCTGAAGCTTTTTGGCAAAGTCATCGTAGCTCTCGCTGGCAATGATGGTCAGCACATTGGTTTCGTGAACATCCATGCCTAATACGTCTTCGTCCTGACGCTCACCCAATTTATTCACACAGAGGCGCATACCACGCCCCACCTCCTGACGCTTCTTCGTCTCGTTGTCCGAGTTCTTTAGCGTACATATCTGGAATACATTGGGATTGTCCCAACCCTCCTTCAACGCAGAGTGAGAGAAAATGAAACGCACAGGCTCCTCGAAGCTCAACAGTCGCTCCTTATCCTTCATAATCAGGTCGTAGGCATCGCGGTCGTTGGAGTCTGTGGTGCCACGCTCCAACTTCGAATTAACAAAGTTACCCTTTTTATCCTTCGAGAAATAGCCCTGATGCACTTGGCCTGGTTGCCATTTCTTCAGATAGTCGATATAGTCCTGCTCGTCAAAGGTCAGGTTCAGCGACTCAACAGCCTTCTTATATTCCTCCTCAAACATCTCTGCAAACTTACCATTGGCGGTGGCTCCACCTTCTAAATAGAGCCTGTAGCTATCCACATGGTCGATAAAAAACAGCGACAGCACCTTGATTCCCTTACGATACAGTTCACGCTCTCGTTCCAGATGGGTGTAGATAGTCTCGCTAATTTGGATTCTGCGCAAGGCATCCTCGTTTACAGCCCCCACTACATCACCTTCATAGAACTTCTGTCCGTTCAGCAGCGTCACAGAACCTTCGCGTCCGTCGATGCTCTGAATGATAAAGCCATCCTTATACTCTGCCAGTTCTCCGCTATGGTCATACAGATTAAAACCTTCATCCACCGTCTTGGTGGTCTGCTTTACGCCTGTCGGTGTCTTGACATCAAACGAAATTCGCGCCTGCGGATTACCCGTTGAAATAATTATCTGCTGCAAGTTGAAGTAGCCATTGGTAGCGGTAGAACCTTTCTGCTCAATACCTTTCACGGCAATCTTCTTCACCAGTTTCTTGTTATAGGCATCCATCGCATCCAGACGATAAATCATATTATAGACATCGTCGCGCCTGTGGGTGGCACTATATAATAAGGTGAAGAGTGGCCTGAACTTCTCCAGTTTCTCGCGAGTGGCATTAGCCTTGTTTGAACCTAATACACTCTGGGGCTCGTCGATGATCACGATAGGATTGGTAGCAGCTATCACATCAATAGGCTTACGACTACGGAACGAGTCAAGCTTCATGTCAATACGTCTTGCGTCCTCACCACGGGCATTGAAGGCCTGCGTGTTGATAATCATCACATGCATATTGGTGTCTGAGGCAAAGATGTCTATCTTCGTGGGCTGCGACGAGTCGTAGATAAAGTACTGAATACGCTTGCCATAGTCCTGGGCAAAGTGGTCTTGCAGCATATCGAAGCTCTTCTTCACACCCTCGCGGATAGCCACGCTGGGCACCACGATGATGAACTTACTCCAGCCATATTTAGCATTCAGCTCATACATGGTCTTGATATAGGTATAGGTCTTACCCGTACCTGTTTCCATCTCGATGGTCAGCTTCAAATCCTTTCCTCCTTCCAAACGCTCGATAGGTTTCATACCCTGTCGCATCTGGATACTGCGGATATTATCCACCAGCGTCTCGCGCTCTATCTTCAGCGGCATGTTGCTGGTTCCTATCATCTCGAAGAAGTTGCCGCCGCCCGCACCTTGGTCTATCTGGTAGGTGTTTCTGTCAGAATATGGCTGGCCAAAGAACACGTCAGTAACCGCCTGCGCCGCGTCCTTCTGGAATTGCTGATGCTTAAACTTTAAACGCATTTTTCTCCTTTTCTAATTGTTTGTTGATATAGCCAAGAATACTATAGAGTGGTATGTTCTCCATCCAGCCTTGGTCAATATAGGGTTTCATTGAACAACGGAGGCCTTTCAAGTTTTTGTCAGGATGATCAATGGTAATGAACTGCCTCAGCGACTTGCTCTTGACATTCTCTTCAGCCTTCACTTCAATAGGTATCAATCGGCTATATGTCTGAACAAGAAAATCTATTTCTATTTTTGAATTGTCCTTGCTGAAATAACAAATAGACAAGGACCTGTCAGGGACAATTTGCTGTAAGACATAATTCTCCGTAAAAGCGCCTTTAAACTCTTTGAACACATCATTGTTGACAATCATCTGAGCCGGACTGGCATTTGTCAACGCCCCAAGCAGCCCAACGTCAAGAAGGAACAGTTTGAATGCGTTGAAATCTTCATAGAACTTCAAAGGCATCTCAGGTGACTTGCTTCGATATATCTTATGTACAAGCCCTGCGTCAACCAACCATTGAATGGCCACTTCGAAATCCTTTGCACGTCCGCCTTTCTTCACAGCACCATAAATGAACTTCTTATTATCCTTGGCTAATTGAGCTGGTATGCTGTTCCAAACCATTCTAATTCTTTCAGCCTCAGCACCAGCATGTTTTGAAATGTCGTTGGCATACGAATTGATGATTCTATTCTGTATTTCCCGGATATTGAGGACATCCTCATGAGTCGTCCAGTCCAATACTGCTTCAGGCATACCTCCGACATAAAAATACTGGCGGAGTAAATCCTCAAGCGTACTTTGTAATACCTCTATAGATTCCCACTCACAAGCCTTTAAGATTTCCGCAAGCTTTTCGTAACCTCGTGCCCAAAGAAATTCTTCAAAAGACATGGGATAAAGCCTCAGGATATTAACCTTGCCAACAGGATATGACTCACCTGGGTGATGTATAACCCCCAGCAGCGAGCCTGCAGCAATGACATGCTGCTCTGGAGCATCCTCACAGAAGTATTTGAGTGACGTAATACCATTGGGTGCTTCTTGTATCTCATCAAAGATAAGAAGCGTGTTCCCTGGTTCAATTCGTTGTCTTGTATTGGCAACAATATCACGCAGGATACGGTCGGGCTTGAGATCTCGCAAGAATAATGATTTAGCAAAGTCTTCGTCTGCACAATTGACATAAACCATGTTCTCATACTTGTTTTTACCAAACTCTTTCATGAGCCAAGTCTTGCCAACCTGACGTGCACCCTCCAAAATGAGCGGTTTTCTTGCAGGGCTATTTTTCCACTCAACCAACTGGTTATAAAGCGTTCTTTTCATTGCTTATACATTTTTATTGATGAATAATCGCTGCAAAGATACACTTTTCTTGACGAATAAACAAACTTTATCACACTTTTCTTGACGAATAATCGTTGTTTTTACACATTTTTATTGACGAAACGTCAAAATTTAAATCACTCTGACGTTCTTCCGTACTTCCTCTTCGCTCCAGCCTGTGCGCTGCTTGAAGATCTCGAAGAAATTCATTTTCTCCTTGGCTTCATCGAAGCAACTGTCGCGCAACACTACTCGCATGGGGAGCAAGGAGGCAATATGGTCGATAACTGACTCTGGGATATGCTTTTCGAAGCAAGCCACCAAGTCACCTTCGTTGACAATGTAGATGTTTATGCCATCTACCTTTTCTGAGCGGAGTGGCAAGTCGAGGGTTACACCCCAGTCGAGCATACAGCCAAAGAGCAGGTCAAGGTCGTTACGGTCTTCCTTGATGTTGTCTTCTAAGCCTAATAGCAACTCCTGAGAGTATTCTGCTGGAGCGTAATAAACATCCTTCATGTTGCTATCTGCGCATTTGAACACGCGGAAGCCTACATCCAATTTCTTTTGCTCACCAGAGAACAGGTCGGCTTGCTTTGCTTTTCGCTCCTCCAATATTTTCTTTCCTGCTCGACGAATACGTTCCTTGCCTATTTCACAGATGTTTTTGTAACCAGCTTTATATGCCTCGCTGTCCTCTGTCGTTTCTTCCGTCAACTGTATCATGATGAACTTTCTATTGCCACCATCCTCTGCATTGAGTTGCATCACAGCGTGGGCTGTTGTTGCAGAGCCAGAAAAAAAGTCAAGGATTAGATCATCATTTGTTGTGACGTAAGAGACAAATTGGCCAATTGTCTGAACTGATTTTGGAAAATCAAAAAAGTTCATATTGATTGAAACCAAATCTGTACTTCCTCTCTTGTTATCTAGGTATAACGATGGTATCTTTTCAGTTACCAATTTCTTTATATATGGCATAAATCTATCTCCATCAAAGTATATTTCTTCAATGAGCCCGTTTATCTTTGCTTGTGTAGGTTTACATTTGTTGGCAAAGAAGTTTCTCATATCATTAGAACTTCTCCATCTTGCCTTTAATATAACGTCTTCAGCAAGTATTCCATTCTTAACAACAAATGGGGATAACACTTCAATGTTTTCTCGGCTATTCTCAATTTGACGGGATAAATTGTAAACTCCATCTTGAATATTTACACATTTTAGACCTTTTGGGAAAGTAATTTCTGGCATAGTTTGGTCAACATTCCCCACCGTTCCTCTTGATATTGAGTATTGCTTTTTACCACACATACCTATGCTATATATAGATTTTGAATAGACGAGACAATACTCATGTTTCTGGATAGTTTTGTCTGTAGCAATTTCGCTTGCTCTGTTAACAGACATTGTAATAAGCCAATTCGACTCACCAAACACCTCATCGCAAATATTCTTCAGATTTCTCTGTTCATTATCATCAATTGAAATGAATATCACGCCATCCTCAGTCAGCAAACTTCTCGCCACCATCAGACGAGAATAAATCATAGAACACCAGTCAGAATGGAAACGACCGTTGCTATCTGTGTTCCTAATTAACTTTCCATCATGAGTTACTTGATTGCGCGATAATAGTCGTTCTCCATCTTCGTTATAATTGTGCTCTTCATAAGAATCATCGTAAAAGTCGTCATGATATACAAAATCATTACCTGTATTATAAGGCGGGTCAATATATATCATCTTCACCTTGCCCATATAGGAGTTCTGGAGCAGTTTGAGTACTTCGAGGTTATCGCCCTCAATATAGAGATTCTTGGTATTCTCCCAATCTACGCTCTCCTCTGGGCAAGCGCGCAAAGTCTTGCGAATAGGCTTGGCAGCCTCTTGCAAAGCCGCACGTTTGCCAACCCAGGTGAAGTCGTAACGTTCATCACCTTCGGCGACGTTATCACCTAACAATAGGCGCAGCTTCTCGAAATCAACAGAGCGTCGAACTTCCCCCGTCTTGGGGTCTTTACTCTCTGTAAAGCATTGCGGGCAAATCTGATAGAGCGCATCCATGTTCAGCTGAGCGCCACTTACTGTTTCTTGCTTTAAGTGTTCCATTTATTTAATTCCTTTTTTAATTCTCCTAATTGCTGTTTCATTGCTCGCGCCTCGCTGTTCATCTCAATCTGACGGTTCAGCTGTGGCTCACGGCGTATCTGCCGTTGAAGGGTTTCTATCTTATCTGACAGTTTCTTGATTTCTTTTTTCAGGCGGATAATCTCTTGCAGGCTCTCTGAATCTCTATTGCCGATGCCTGTCAACTGCCCCACAAAACCATCGTAGATGCGGTCGAGTGTCTGGCCCTCGATCTTCAGCGATAGTTCCTCCTTGGGGCACCACGGCGACACAAAACTGTCCTGACCATATTGTATCAGCAGGCGATAACTGCTGCCATACTGGAGGATAAACACAATGTGATGGGGTATCTTCTGACTGATAAACTTGAATACATCTACAGGACAATCCACATCTTTCAACGGACAGAGCATGATTTCTATCTCACCAACCTGTTCGCCCTTTTGTACATTCAGCGTGTTGGGAGCCAGCTTATAGAGCCACACGATTTCCTCAATGTCGTTGACAAACCGTTGCTTCATTTTGGCACTTACTTCCAATTGGTCGTAGAAGTATTTCTTTGGCACCGTCTTGCCAAAGAGCGTCGTATCTGGGTAGCGCAACAAATTGTCTCTCATCGTATCACCAAAAAGCAAATTAGTTCAAAATCGTCTAAACCTTGAATGTCATTCATCAAAGCGGTGGTTTCACCCGCAGAGAACAGGCTCATCACATCGCGCTCTTCTTTTACATCAATGATGCTGCAGATGGCATCCTGCAACAGATTGCTGTAGCGTTCCATCTGCTTGCCGTCCTTGGTCTCAGCATTAAAGGCCTTGCAAAGTTCTTTGTCGTAGGTGCTCTTGCCCTTGCAGACAGCACGCATACGGTCTAAGAGTTGTTTGGGCTGTAGGTGGGTGCAAATGGTATTGCCCTCGTTGTCGAGATAGACCATATAGAAGGGATGCAGCAGGTTGAGCTTGTTGATATTCACGCCATTGTTGCGATTCTTCAGGACAAACATCACCCCAGGCCGCACAATATCATTTGCTGCTACCACGGCACTCATACCAGGAGCGGCCTTCATCAAATCTTGGTCATCTTTGTGAGGCAGCAAATCCATGCGGAAATCGTTCAGGCCCAAATCCATGATGTTGACACCTGTGTTCATCTCTTCCAAATCTACCACCTCTCGTTTCAGGCGTTCCAACTGTTGGCGACGGTACTCCAAGTCGTTGGTTTCTTCCTGTGTCAACGGGTTGTCATCGCCTGTCGCTGTCAGGATGGTGGCCTTCATGCGACTCTCTACCCTACCCTTCAAGTTGATGTAGTCGTCGAGTTCCATGTCTGGCCAGTAGTTCACCAACTGAATGACATCGTTCTTGGAACCGATACGGTCTATACGACCAAAGCGCTGGATGATGCGGACTGGGTTCCAATGGATATCGAAGTTGATCAGATAGTCGCAGTCCTGCAGGTTCTGGCCTTCCGAGATACAGTCAGTCGCTATCAGCACGTCTATTTCTTCCTTGACATCAGGATAGATTTTGTCCCGCTCCTTGGATATGGGCGAGAAGAGTGTCAGGATGGTATTGTAGTCGGAGCGCAACTTCCGATTGTTAATCGTCCATTTGTCTTCATTATCCCCAGTTATCAGGGCTACATTCAGGCCTGTATGGTTCTTGATACGCATGGCCAGATTCTCATACAAATAATCTGCCGTATCAGAGAATGCTGTGAAGATGAGCACCTTCTGATTCTGACCATTAATAGGATGGGCAAACTTGTCCATCAAGTCCTTCTCCAGCATCTTCAGTTTGGAGTCGTACTCAGGCGTGATAGGCGCTATCAGTTCCAGCAGCTCGCTCAACGTCTTTTGGTCTTCAGCCAAATCACGACGCCAGCGCAGCGTGTCCATATCGCCCAAGTCAATCTTGGTCTTCTTGCCACCTACGAACAGGTCGTCTTCTTCGTCTGTCATATCCAAGTCATAAACATCTACGATGTTGTAAGCTCCTTGATGGTACTCTATCTTGTCAATCGTCTCGTCTATCTGCTCCTTGATGCGCTTCAGCGTCAGCCGGAAAGAGTTGACAGATGACTCCAAACGTTTCAGCAAGTTAATGGCCATGAGTTTTCGGATACCCTTCTCACGACCAGAAATCGACAGGCCTGTACCTTCGTAAATATCAACATCATATTTATATAGTCTGCTGGCCTGGATATAGTTTGAAGGAGTATAGACACTATAGTTGAGCCAGTTCAGCCTGTTGGCAATCTCGCTGAACTTTGGGGAATCCTCCAAATCCGTCAATGGTGGACGGCGTTCCAATGGCACAGCCCTCTTGGGGAACTTTCCTATTTCGCTGATGTCATAGTATTTCTCTATGTGTTTACGGCTACGCGCAATGGTGACAGCATCGAGCAACTGGAAGAAATCGAAGTTAAGCATGTCTTGCAGTCGCTCCGTAGTACGCTTCTCCGGCTCCATCTTGCTCCATTTGTTATAGGCTGTCTGAGCCTGACGGAAGATGTCGTCAATGTCTGTACCTATCTCCAACCGTTCATTGATTTGCTCCGGGTCTCCTTCGTAGGCAAGCTGCAACTGGTTTTTCAGGTCGTTGAAGCGATTGTTGACAGGAGTGGCTGACAGCATCAGGACTTTCGTCTTGACGCCAGCCTTGATGACCTTGTTCATCAGTTTCAGATAGCGGTTCTCCTTCGGATTGTCGTCCTCGTCGTCGTTGGTCACTTTCCCGCCATTGCGGAAGTTGTGGCTTTCGTCGATGACCACCAAATCGTAAGCGGCCCAGTTGATACGACTGAGGTCTGTGCCACTCGAATAGCCTGTCTCACGACTGAGGTCAGAATGGAAAAGGACAGTATAGTTCAGACGGTCTTTTGCTATGGGATTGTTGACGTAGTTCTTGGTGAAGGTGTCCCAGTTGTCATGCAGTTTCTTAGGACAAAGTACCAGTACGTCCTTATTACGCACCTCGTAATACTTGATGACAGCTAAGGCTGTGAAGGTCTTTCCAAGGCCAACGCTGTCGGCGAGAATGCAACCATTGTACTTCTCTAACTTGTTGATAATGGCCAATGCGGCATCACGCTGAAAACTGTACAGTTTCTGCCAAATCTGTGAGGTGCGGAAACCTGTACCTTCCTTGGGGAGGTCATCTTCATTCAGGTCTTCAAGAAACTCGCTGAAGATGTTGTAGAGGGTGACAAAGTAGATGAAGTCGGGGGAGTTCTCTTTATAGACGGTCTCTATGTTCTCAAGTATGGTATCTGTAACATCCTTGAAGTGCTGCTTGTTCTGCCACATCTCGTTGAAGTCTGAAACAAACTTCTGAGTCATCGGATAACCAAGCCGCATGATGTTGGTGCAAAGCTCGCCACCGCGTTCTAATCCCAACGTAGTGGTGGTAAAGTCTTTGAAAGGCGTATAGGCGTTCTCATGCCCGTTTCCATTGCGGATAAGTGCAAAGTCATACATGCTGCCTTCTGAGACGTTGGTCTTGAAGCGTACCTTCCTTCGAATCCAGTCAGCACATTCACGGGCAATGGCTTTCTGTGACAGCTGGTTGCGCAGTCGTATCTCGTAGTCGGAACCATAGAGGCTGCGCTCGCGATTCAGCTTGGGAATAAAAAACTCGCGTTTCTCCTTCTTGTTCTCAATCTTGCTGAACGTAGGCGAGGTGAAGATAAACTGTAGTTCGTCAATCTGTTCCAGTTCCGCTTTCAGCGCTTCGTAGGCATAAATGGAGAAACTCGCCGCAGCAATCTGTACCTTGCTCGACGAGGTCAATTGCACTTTCAAATCATCTATCAAACGGTCGTTGATGTTGTCGAAAGTCGCAAAGCCACCCATGTATCCCATGTTGCTCATCCTATACGATATAGTTTTAGGCAGCACACGTTATCGGCATACTTATAGGCTCTCCATCAACAGACCTCCAGACATGGAAAAAGCGTAGAACGCTACTTATCCATATCTGGAGGCCCTAGGAATAGCCTATATAGCTTGATAAGTTGTGCCTACGCTATCGCATAGGCATTAACTTGTCGTAAGCTATATAATATCATCGAGAGTTTCCTAGGTTCCCAGATATTACCAACAACATTAATGCTGTATTTGGTTTTCCGCAAAAATCGAATCGGCACCCTGCACTCAGGGAAACTTGTCTTGCTTCAAGCGTCGTTTACGACGATTAGCCGATACTTGGGTGCAAATTTAGATAAAATTTTCGAGATTATAAGCCAGTTGAGATAAAAATGAGTCGATTTCTCCTATTTTTCTTATAATAAGGACTGAAAAAAGAGCGGATTCAGAGAAAATATATTATTTCGCCGCTCCAAAATTTGGAACTTTCAGAAATTATGTCTATCTTTGCAGAGTCAGAATGTAAGTTCTGACTATCCGGTAAACATGTGAGGCCTTAGGGGCTGAGAATGCCGAGAGGAGTAAGCCTTCATCGACCCTGCTCCATTTAAAAGTCGCCTGCGGGTGACTTTTATCTTTCATACAGTTTCTTGAATTCTGTTTTGCATGAAAATTCCGAATAATTATCCGCCGAAAAAGCGCGAGAATCGCGTGAAAATCAGCAAGAAGGGATTTGGATGGAAATACGCGAGTTTTGGAGCGTTTACATAAACAACTAATATTCAGATTGTTATCTTTTTGCACCTTCGGAAGACACCTGTCTGCAACGCCATTACATAACCTCTTACACCTCGGCGAAGCATTCGTTACACCCTGACGGAGCATTCGTTACACCCTGACGGGGCATTCATCACACCGTGATGTCATATTAATCACGGTGTGATTACACGTGAATCAAAGTGTAAAGTCCGATGCATGAAGGTGTAATCTCGCATACATCATGATGTATGGAGTGAAGAATGAAGAGTGAAGAGTGAAGAATTTGCTACCGCAGCATGCTACTAAGATACTTGTGCGGTAGCAAATTCGTCACTCTTCATTCTTCACTCTCCACTCTCTGCGCTCTATTTCGCAAAAACCATTTGTCCTAAAAGACGAAAAGGCTACTGCATAATCATGCAGCAACAAGACCTCCTGAACAAGAAAAAAGGAAGAAGAATTACGGAACAATTACGGGTATTACGGCAATTTGTTTCCAGAAATCCGCTTCGCGGGCTAAGAAAAAACAAAGAAAAACCACTAAAAACAGAATAAAACACCATCCTTGGCGATAATGTCGGAAATTTGTTGTAACTTTGCAGGCGTAACGTAAAAAACAACGACGATTATGGCACGCGAAGACATCGCAAGGAAATGGTTCGAGCAGGTGGACGAGGACATCGATACCGCCGAGGCCCTCTTCAAGACGAGACGCTGGCTTTACATCGGATTCCTCTGCCATCAGGCCGTAGAGAAGCTCATCAAGGGCTACTGGCTGGCCTGCCGCAACGACGAGCCGATATATCTGCATAATCACTTCAGACTGCTGGAAGGATGCGGATTGAAAGACCAGCTGAGCGAGACACAGCGGCGCTTCATAGAGATCATGTCGCCCATGTACATCGCCGGGCGCTATCCTGAATACAAGAGTCAGGTGGCGCGGATGCTCAACGAGAAGGGCAGTGCCTACCTTATCGACGAAACCAAAAAGTTCAAGCAATGGATACTCCAAAAGTGCTCACCAGAGACGAAGCCCTCAGCCTCGTCAGACAATACAAGGAAGTGATTTCGACGCGGTTCGACTGCGAGCCACGGGTCTATCTCTTCGGTTCCTACTCAAAGGGCAATGCTAATCCCTGGAGCGACATCGACGTGGCCGTCATCCTGCCGAGCCTGAAAGACAAGGACTGGCTGGAACTGTCGGCCGACCTCTGGCATGACGTTGACAAGGTGAGCCTGCTCATCGAACCAGTATTGATGTCTGAGGAGGAGGACACCATGCTCTACCGCGACGTGATGCGCACAGGCATTGCCGCATAAATGCTTATACTCGCTGCAGCCCGAGAATTACGGAGAAACTACTAATCAAATCAAAAGCACAATGAAAAAAATGAGACTTTACCTGATGTGTACGGCCTGCATGGCCGTGCTGAACACTGGCGCACAAGTGACCCCCACAAGCCAGATGGAGCACTTAGACCGAGGCGTAGTGGCCGTACCACAGAACCCGACGGCCAACCTCGTTTCATGGCGACTCTTAGGCACCGACAACAAGGCCGCAACCACCTTCGACCTGCTGCGCAACGGAGAGGTGATTGCCACTGACCTGCAGAAGACCAACTTCCAGGACTCGCAGGGAGGATCTACGGCACAGTACACCGTGGTGACCAAGGTACACGGCGAGGCCATCGAGACATCGGCCCCGGTCACGCCCTGGGGCAAGAAGTACCTCACGCTGACACTCGACCGCCCCGCTAAGGGCGACGAGGGCGGCGACTATACGCCCAACGACATGAGCGTGGGCGACGTAGACGGCGATGGCTCCTACGAGCTGATAGTGAAGTGGGATCCCTCGACGAGCCACGACAACTCGCAGAACGGAAAGACCGACCGGGTGCTCATAGACTGCTACAAAGTGGACTGGCATGCGGGCAACTGCGAAAGGCTCTGGCGCATAGACTTAGGCAGGAACATACGGGCTGGCGCCCACTACACGCAGTTCATGGTCTATGACTTCGACGGCGACGGACGAGCCGAGATGATGTGCAAGACGGCCACAGGCTCGAAGGACGGACAGGGCAACTACGTGAACCTCACGGCCACCGACCCCACCATCCAAGGCCACGACAACACGAAGGACTATCGCAACAGCAACGGTCACGTGCTGGAAGGGCCGGAGTATCTGACCGTGTTCGACGGACAAACTGGACGCGCCCTGCACACCACGTGGTACTTGCCCGGACGTGCCGGAACAGGACAGAAGAACCCCAACAACGGCAACACGCTGATGGAAAGCGGCTCGGAGCTGGGCAAGGTGAGCAGCTACCCTAACGGCTTCTGGGGCGACAACTACGGCAACCGCTCGGAACGCTACCTGGCCGCCGTGGCCTACATCAACGGTGCCGACCAGCGGCCTTGCGCCATCTTCTGCCGAGGCTACTACACTCAGGCCTACGTCTGGGCCGTGAGCTTCGACGGCAATCGGCTCTACACCGAATGGCTGCACGCCTCGCCTAATGCTACGCAGTCGCTGGTGTTCACGCCCAACGGCACCACGGCCATCAAGGTAGAGGTGGACGGGCAGACCTTGGTGCGCGGCGGTACAAAGACGGCCAAGGCCAATACGGGCGGCGTGAAGAGTACCGACAGCAGCAGCGGGCACGCCGGCAGCAACACGCTCTATAGCAACGGCAACCACAACCTTTCGATAGCCGACGTGGACGGCGACGGGAAGGACGAGATTCTTTGGGGCGCAGCCGCACTCGACAACGACGGCACCATCCTCTACGCCACGGGCTACGGCCACGGCGACGCCATACACGTGGGCAAGATGATACCCGACAGCGAAGACCTCTACGTGTTCGACGTGCATGAGGACAAGCTGAACGCCAACCACGGCTCATGGGACCTGCACAATGCCCGAACGGGCGAGGTGGTGTGGCACGGCAACACCCCCGACAAGGACAACGGACGAGGCATGGCCGCAGCACTCTCCACGAGCCTGCGAGGCTATCAGTTCTGGTCGCAGGACAACAGGCAGCCTCGGTCGGCTGTGACGGGCAAGGAGGTCATCTCCAAGTCGTGCTCGGTGAACTTCCGAATCTACTGGGACGGCAGCTATGCCGACCAGCTCTTCGACGGGAATGCACCCTCCGGCTCTACCGAGGCCAAGCCCTACATACAGAAGTGGAATGGCGAGAGCTTCGCCACGGTCATAGAGTTTAACAGCGCAGCCTACCACTACGGACAGACCTGCAACACCACCAAGGCTACGCCCTGCCTGCAGGCCGACCTCATAGGCGACTGGCGCGAAGAACTCATCCTGTGGAACCTGAACAACCCTGCCGAGGTGAACGTCTACTCGACCTGGACTCCCACCAATCATGCCGTACCCACGCTGATGCACGACCACACCTACCGCATGGGCGTAGCCTGGCAGAACACGGCCTATAACCAGCCGCCCCATCTGGGCTACTACCTGCCCGACTACATCGAGGGCAAACTGCCCGACGGTATCAGCGAGAAGGTTGAAACGGAGCCACAACCGACAGGCCAACAGGCAGAATACTACTACGACCTGCTGGGCCGCAAATACACAAACGCCCCTCGCGGACTGCGAGTGAAGAGAGGAGAAGGACTGAGCCTACCCAAGCCCTCCCAAAGGGAGGGATGTTTAGATAGATAATAAGTGTGAAGAGGTTCAATTTACTATAGAGCAAGCGACCGAAGGTCGTGTATGATTATACGCTTCGCGTCTTTAAGAAAAACAAGATAAAACAAGGAAAACAAGAGTCACCTCTCAATAGCCGTAGGTCGGTACGACCTGCGGATAGAACGTGAGAAGGTACATCGACCCCAAAGGGGTCGCCCAATACGCGGTGTTGGGGCACCCCTTTGGGGTGCTTTCCCCTCCCTTATCTACTATCCGCAGGTCGTACCGACCTACGGCTATTGAGAGGTGACGCTTTCAGCGTCTTTCAATCGCAGGTCGAACATTTTTCACTTGCTGTAGAGCAACCGTCCGTCGCTGGTGATGCCGGCGGCGGACATTTTTATGCGCGTCTGCTTGCTGTTGTTATAGAAAGTGGCGGTGAAGCGGCCCTGCTCGTCGGTCACGGCGTTGGGGTTCCAGTAGAGCGTGCGCCGATAATCGGTGGGCGCGGCAGGCTGCTGCGACCCATAGTCGGGCTGATAGAAGTCCTCGGCAAAGCTGATGCCATGGAAGAGGATGTGGCGGTCGCGGAAGGTGGGCTGCACCCCGTCGTCGGGTATCAGCACGAGGTCGACCGTAGCGTCGGCTGAATAGCGCTCCTCTACCATCGTGGAGT
The DNA here is from genome assembly GCA_900318815.1 of uncultured Prevotellaceae bacterium. Classification (GTDB taxonomy): domain Bacteria; phylum Bacteroidota; class Bacteroidia; order Bacteroidales; family Bacteroidaceae; genus Prevotella. Next base: position 59,359 of record ONMA01000013.1, on the reverse strand, counting down.
CCTCGGTACGCGGCTCGAAGTCGCTGAACACGCGAATGTCCTGCAAGTGCTTCAGCTGTAGCTTCTCATAAAGCGATTGCGACGTGCGGTTGGCACGGAACTGTCCCGCTTGCTCAGCCAGACTGGCATTCTCGGAGAGGGGCGAGTAGTTGCGATAGTAGACGGCCCCGTCGATGCGCCCGTCGACATGGAACGAGTTGTAGCGGTTCATGTTGCCATAGAGGTAGCGGCACACCTGGACGGGAAACTGGCGCATGTCGACCTTGCCGAAGGAGAGGCCACGGTCGGTGATGTCGTTGTAAAGCTCGTAGGCATCCATGACAAAGGCGGGCTTCTTCCAGTCAATACCGCGACGACCGCGCCGACGACCCTTCACATTGACGTTGGCCAGCTGATACACGTCGTTCTCCATCGACAGGTCGGAAAGAGTGTCGATGAGCATCTCCGTGTCGATGTCGGGCTGGTGCTTCTCATAATAGGTGTAGTCGTGGGTAAACATCGGGAAGAACACATCGCGCTTCACGTAGAAGTCGGGGAAGGCGCGCTCGTCGAGAATCTTCGCGTCCTTGCGCGAAGCCATGTTCTTCTTGATGGAATCGGTCTCCTTGTAGGCCTTGATGTTCAGATAGGCATCGCCATAGAAGGGAGGCACCTCAAACATGAAATGGCCGCGATCCTGCGTCTTCTGCACCAGGCCAGCCACCTGGTTGTCGACAATCAGTTCGGCCTCGACCAGTACCTCGCGCCGCAGATTGCCATGATTGACGCCCACATTATCGTTGGCCGTACCAATATCGCCGAACTCTATGATGTCGGAGCCCGCATTCTCGTCGTAGCCCGTCTCGTCCTCGGTCGAGATAAAGGCCGCTTCCTCCTCCTCGGCCCAGGGGTCTGTATAGTCCTCCTCGCTGTTGGTCTTGCGGGCGAGCATGCCCACGCCGTCCTGCCAGTTGCTGATTTCGTCGGGTTCCACCTCGTTCAGGCTCAACATGCGGTAGACGTTACCCTCGACGGTGAGGGTGGTCTCCGGCACATAGCGCAGGCGGAAGGCGGTGTCGGCATGCTCCTGCCATTTGTACTTGCGCCATCCCTGCACCATCATGAGCAGGTCCAAGTGGCGGCGGTGCTTAGCATCGTCGCTCTCGAAGTAGTAGGCGGGACGGGCAATGAATCCGCGCAGCTCGCTCGAGAGGAGCATGGAAGTCATGAGGTTGCCGTCGTCGTAGGTGGGTTCGTCGGTATTCGTGTCGCGGATGGAGAGGGATATGAGCGTCGGCTCGCTGACACCCTGACATTGAATGGGGAGTTCTATCTTCTGGTAAGGCTCGTAGGTATGGGCTGAGTTGACGGGAGCCGTGATGAGGTGGTGCGACTGGTCGCCATGATTGACGAAGAAGAGGCGGTCGGCAAGGACGTGGGCCTCATCGTCGAAGAGGGTGACGTCGCAAACGCCTGTAGGCAGACTGTCGAGGGGAAGGTCGACGGTGGCGGCACCATTCGTAAACCTGACCTCCTGGAAATGCTTCAGCACGCCACGACACAATACGGACACGCCGTAGCGGGGATGAACATTCCCCTTCAACGCTGGCAGCTGGGCAGCGGCGATGGAAAGACGCGAGCCATCAAGACGCAACGCGGCCCCGGCAGACTCGGCCTTGGGCAGGTCGGCGGTATATTGCTTGCCCTTCCAGGTGAAGGCAGCCTTCAGGCGACGCCCGGTAGGCTTCACCACGAACGAGCCACGCCCCATGTATTCGGTCTTCACGTCGAAGGCGGGCACGTCTGCCGATGACACGGAGCCACGAATATCGACGGCCTGACCGTGCTGGTCGGTCACTTCGAAGGCCACGCTGTTCACTACGCCTTCAATCAGATGGCCTCCCTCGGGGTAGAAACTGACGAGGAGGTCGTCCTTCTTCTGCTTGGGAATGCGCGTCTTCGGACGCTGGTACATGCGGCGGGCATCGTAGTCGCCCGGCTCCTCGGGCTTGCTATACACGGGCAGGACGCGCGAGTAGAGTCCGTCCCAGATGCGGAAGTAGTCGGCGGCCATCTGCTTGCTATAGAACAGCCACGTGTCGTGGGTGCTGTAACGATGGTGGCGCACGTTGAAGTTGAGCATCCAGCGAGTATAGGCACGCAGCTCGTAGTAGCCGCTGTAGAGCGAGTCGCGCAAGGCAAACTGCCCACAGGTGAAGCCTTTGGGGCTGACGATGATCTGCTGACGCTCCACCACCAGACCGTCGGGCGAGAGGAGTTCCACGTAGAGCAGACGGCTCATGTCGGTGGGCTGGTGGTTGTCGGCCCGCACCACATAGGCTTTATACCACAACGTGTCGCCCACGAAATAACATTGGTTGTCGGTGTGGAGATACACCTTCTCCTGCACCTGCGACAGGGATGACTGCTCAAGAGCCTGACGAACATCGTCAATCGTACCCGCCTGCAAGTGAGACAGAGAAGGGCCGAGGAGCGCGAATAGCACCAAAAGACATCGATTCATAAACATTTCTTTTTTATAGTTCTATTAAACAACGGATTTTACGGATTATACGGATTTATGGGTCAGAAAATCCGTTGAATCCGTGTAATCCGTTGTTTTTTATTCATACATGCGACTGTTGCGTTATTTGATAGTCACCAAGATTTTCTGCAAATCCTTGTCGGCGCTGCTGTTACCCACCATCAGTTCGTAAGTACCGGGTACGACGCGCATGGTGTTCGTCCGTGCATCCCAGCCCTCGAAACTGCTGCGGGGCAAGTCGATGCCGACGGTCTCGGCCTGTCCGGGTGCCAGCGTCACCTGAGCATAGCCACGGAGCGTCTTCTGCGGGCCTTCTTGGTCGGCTGTGTTGCGGATATATACCTGCACGGTTTCCGTACAGGACGGGCCAGCAGCACCTGCATTCCTCACCCGTACCGTCACCTTCCCGTCCTGATAGACGGGCTTGCCTATCTCGAACGTGGTATAGGAGAGTCCGAAGCCAAAGGGGAACAACGGTTCGCCCGTGAAGTAGCGATAGGTGCGGTTCTTCATCTTGTAGTCGAGGAAGTCGGGCAGTTCGTCGGTACTCTTGTAGAAAGTGATGGGCAGTTTGCCGCTGGGTGCCTGGTTGCCAAAGAGGACTTCGGCCAAGGCCGTGCCACCCAGCTCGCCGCCATACCACCATTGAAGGATGGCGTCGCACGACTCCAGCTCGGGCAGGAGCCCCATCGCCGAACCCGAACAGTTGATGAAAATCACCTTCTTGCCCGCCCGATGAAGGGCAGCCAGCAGGTCGCGCTGTGCTTGGGGCAGTTCGATGCTGGTGCGGTCGCCACCCCTGAAACCGGGTTCGCTCACCTTCATCTCCTCGCCTTCCAAGCTGGGAGAGATGCCGCCCACAAAGATGATGGTCTCAGTCGTTCCTATCTGTGCGAGCAGTTCCTCGGGGGTAGGATTGATTTTCTTCTTCACGTCGAAGTTCAGGGCTCCATAGCCCGCCTCCTGCACATAGTCAATCTGGATGCGATAGGGCTGACCAGCCTTTACCTCTAACTCCGTCTTGGCTCCCTGGATGCGCTGACGCACCTTCCAGAAGTTGGCAAGGGTGTCGCCATTGACGAGGAGCCGCAGCCGGTCGTCGCCGTTGATGTCGAAAAGAAGCGTCTCGTTGCGGGTGGGAATCAAGGTGCCTTCCAGTCGGGCGGAGAAATACTCGAGGTTCACGCCTGGGGCAAACACGGTATTGCCGCCATTGCTCAGCTGCACGCTCTGCTGCATGCTCACCTCGGCGGCAGGCGTTCCGCTCATGGTGGTGTTGTTCCAGTAGGTTGCCTGCAGGCCCTTGCCGCCCTTGGGAGTGCGAATCTCCCCAAACCGGCTCTCGAATGCCTCGTTGCGCGTCAGGCCGCACCCCTGGATATACCTCACCCTGCTCTTTGCATCCACTGTCCGGGCTTTCTTCATAATGCCTTCAAGGGCCGTGATGGTGCGGGTGGGATAGCCCGCATAGTTTCCCCACATCATCACGGAGTCGTTGGCGTTAGGCCCCATGACAACGATGTCGGTGGCTGAGCCCGACCAGGCATTAGAAGGGTTGCCCAGGGGCAGCACGCTATTCCTGTTCTGCAACAGCACGATGCTCTTCAGCGCCATCTGCGCAGCAAGAGCCTTATGTTCCTTGGAGGCCACGACGCTTTCGGGAATCTTCGTCCAGGCATTCTGGTCGTCGGGGTCGAAGTCGCCCAGCTCGAAGCGGGCAATGAGCAGACGACGGAGACTCCTGTCAAGGTCGGCCTCTTTCACTTCGCCACGCCTGACGGCTTCGGGCAGATGCTTATACTCCGAGCCACACTCCACGTCGGTGCCTGCCAGGACGGCCTTGGCACTGGCCTCCGCGCTGTTCCGGGCAACGTTGTGCCAGCGGGGAAGGAAGTCGCGAATGGCGCCACAGTCGCTGGTAATCAGTCCGTCGAAACCCCACTCGTCGCGCAGGATCTGCTGTTCATAACGGGTCTGGGCACAGCAGGGCTGTCCGTCAATGCGCTGGTAGGCACACATCACCTCGGCCACCTTGCCCTCCTGCACCAGTGCCTTGAAAGCCGGGAGATAGGTTTCCCAGAGGTCGCGCTCTGGCAGGTCTTCTATATTGAACTCATGACGGTTCCACTCCGGCCCGCTGTGTACGGCGAAGTGCTTGGCGCAGGCCAACAGCTTGCGGTACTTACTCACCCCGAGGTCTTCGCCCTGATAGCCCACACCCTGCAGGCCACGCACCACGGCAAGGCCCATCCTGGTGGTCAGGTACGGGTCTTCGCCGTAGGTCTCCTGACCGCGTCCCCAGCGGGGGTCACGAAAGATGTTGATGTTGGGAGTCCAGAACGACAGGCTCTGATAGCGTTTGATGTCGCCGGAACGCTTTGCCTGCTGCGCCTTTACGCGGGCCTCGTCGCTGACGGCAGTAAAGACTTGATGGAGCAAAGCGTCGTCCCACGATGCTGCCATAGCCATCGTAATAGGGAATACGGTGGCATAGCCGTTGCGGCCTATGCCATGCAAGGCTTCGTTCCACCATTGGAACTGCGGAATGCCGAGACGCGGAATGGCAGGCGACGTGTCCATCATCAGACTGACTTTCTCTTCGAGTGTCAGTCTTGTCAACAAATCGTCAGCCCGCTGCTGCGCGCTAAGGCTGGCATCCTGATAGGGTAATGTCTGGGCGCAAAGGCTGGCCGCGACAGCCAGGTTTGCCATCATTGTCGATAGTCTTTTCATCATCATAGTTTTTGGTCTTATGTTGGTAATCGTTCTTTTCAACAATATGGGTTGCAAATATACGAAAAACCGAGGGAACAGCAAAATAAATTGGAACTTTTCCGTGTGAAAGGACACGAAACTTAAAAAAGTCCCAAATGAGGTCTGAAACGAATTACCTTAATTACCCGTAATTTTATTCACGAATTTTATTAATTATTAATGCTCAAGCCAAGAAACCGACCCAAGCCCTCCCAAAGGGCTACTTTATACACATCTCCCAGGGATAGCCCCGAAGGGGCGTTGAGATTACAGGCAGGGGTGTAAACCCCTGCAAGAGCGGATGGCAATATTAGCCCCGAAGGGGCGACAGATAGTTCTACCACCCCTCGGGGTTGGGGTTACACATCGCCTATTTGCAGGGGTTTACACCCCTGCCTGTAATATTTTCAGCCCTTCGGGCTTCTGCTGCGCTTCCAGTTGCCGAGATATGCAAGATGACAACCCAAGTGCTTACAGGGGGCAAACCTTAATCACACGTGCTGTATTTATTTTGCTCAATAGAAAGGCACAATACCCACCCTATTGCTTCAGACGGAAAGAACCCTCGATGCTGTTCATTTCCCCGGCAAATGCCTTGTCGACCTTCAGCCGCTGCTCTATCGCCGTGCAGCTGTGGATGACGGTGCTGTGGTCGCGCCCGCCGATGAGCTTCCCTATGCGGGCACTGGGCATCTTGGTGTACTTCTGCGCCAGATACATGGATACCTGACGGGCCTGAACAAACTCGCGCTTACGGCTCTTGCCGAACACGTTCTGCTGGGTAACGCCAAAGTGCTGGCACACGGCATCAAGAATATCGTCGACGGTAAGCGGATGATTGTCGACCTTGACGGCACGCTTGATGACACGCTCGGCCAAGTGCATGTCGATATGTGAGTTGTAGACGATGGAATAAGCCATCAGCCCGTTGACCACGCCTTCGAGGTCGCGCACAGAGCCGTTGGCCGTCTGGGCGATGAACTGGATGACGTTGGCAGGAATCTTCAGGCCGTCGCGCCTGCACTTCGAGTTCAGGATGTCGATGCAGAGCTGCACGTTGGGCCGCTCAAGTTCGGCAATCAGGCCACAGGAGAAGCGCGTGAGCAGCCTGTCCTTCACGCCAGCCAGGTCGACGGGAGGCCGGTCGCTGGCCAAGACAATCTGCTTGCCCAAACGGAACAGGTGGTCGAAGATATGGAAGAAGGTGTCGAGCGTCTTCGGCGAAGTAGCCCACTCCTGAATATCGTCGACAATCAGCACGTCGATGCTCTGGTAGAAGTTGATGAAGTCGTTGGTCGTGTTCTGTCTTACGGCATCGGTGAACTGCACCTGGAACAGGCGTGCCGAGACGTAGAGCACCCGTTGCTGCGGATAGAGCCGCTTACATTGCACGCCGATGGCGTTAACAAGATGCGTCTTGCCGCACCCCGAAGGGCCGAAGATGAAGAACGGGTTGAAAGCCGAACGCCCGGGATGCTCGGCAATGGAGAGAGCCACGGTGCGCGGTAGCTTGTTCGAGTCGCCTTCGATGAAGCTGTCGAAGGTCTTCTTCGCGTCTAACTGCGCATCCAGCTCCTGCGGCACGGCTGCATCCAGCACCGTAGGTGCCTTGTTGCCACGGGTCGTGGGCTGCGGACCTTCGATGTCAGCAGGGCGTTCGCCCTCCGCATCCTGCGTAAGCCCATTCGCCTTGTCGGTTACGATGCGATAAGTAAGTGTGACGTTAGCCTGAAAACTGTTAGCAAGTGCCCACCCCATGAGCCTGACGTAGTTCTGCTCCAAGTATTCATAGAAGAACATACTTGGCACCTGCACCAGCATCTTCTTCTCCTGCTCGTTGTAGGACTCGAAGACGATGGGTTCGAACCACGTTTTGTATATCTGCTCTGTGACGTTCTGCCTGATGAGATGCAGGCAATTCTCCCACAGAGCTTGATGTCTCTGCTGCATGTAGGCGTTGATAATTGTTGATTTAGTAAGTTTATGTTACAAGATATAGCCTTGCTTCCAGTTTTACGGATGCAAAGTTCGGAAAAAAATCTGATATAAACAAATCGGGCTCATTCGTGATTTGTGTTTACAATTATCGTAACTAACTATGAAAGGGGTGTTTATGATGTTTCACGAAAAATATAGTTCCAAACACTATTGCATATATCGAACCTCTTGAAAAACAGCACTTTAGACAAAAAGAAACGAGCCTTTCAGCCCGTTTCTTATTTAGACAAAATAAAACTTACTTATCTTTTTTACCGAACACCGAGAAGTGTACATATCGCTTGGGATGCCTCTTCAGGTCGATCATCAAGGAGTCGGCATCGCGCATGGTGTTCGACAGGTTCATATAGAACGACGGGTCGTGCATCAGCAGTCCGAGGGAGCCCTCCTTGCTATTCAGCGCGGCGGTCATCTGCTGCACGTTGGCCAGCGTAGCATCGACCTTATGCATGGTGGCGGCCACGTCAAGCTCGTTGAGTTGGTGGGTCAGCCCCTCGGTATTAGTCAGCACGCCGTCCACCTTCGTCATCATCTGCGGCATCTGTCTGTTCAGCGTTGACGTCAGCTCGCTCAGCTGTCGTGTTGTCGAGGTCAGGCTGGCCGTAATACCCTCCACGTTGTGTACGGAGTTGGCCAAGGCGGGGTCGGCCAACAGCGCATTAATGCTGGCCAGGATAGAGTCCAGCTTGGGCAATACCTGCTCTATCTGGGGAATCATCGCTCCGGCCTTGCTCGTAAGGCCCTCCTCCTTGACGCCTACAAGGGTGTCGCCGGCGTTCACAACAGCCTCGCCGGCGTTGCCAAGCCTCAGCTCCAGCTTCACGTTGCCCAGCATGTCGCTGACAATCTCGGCCCGCGTTCCCTTGTGCAGCTGCAAACGATCGTCAAGCCCCAAGACGGCCACGATACGGTCGGGCTGGGCATAGTCGTAGTCCACGTCCTCGACAACGCCCACCTTGTAGCCGTTGGCATAGACAGGACAGGCAGCCGACACGCCACTCACATCATTGAACACGGCATAGTAAGTGTTTCCGCTACCCGACATAGTAAGCCCCTTCAGAAACTGCATGCCGAAAAACAACAGCACAATACCTACGATGGCCACAAGGGCAATCTTCACCTCGTTTTTCATACTTCCCTACTTTCGTTTTTTAGCTTTATACTCCTGATAGGCCACGCCCGGCGCCATCTTCTTCCCGTTCTTATAGGCGATGATAAAGGCCTGCGGAAACTTGGGCAAGATTTGCTTGCGCAACCTATAAATCTCATTATAATCGGTCGACGAACCTACAGTGTACTTCCAGAGCGCACCCTCCTTGTAACTACTCACGCCCGTGAGTCCCTTGAAATACGTGGAGCCGCTCTTCAGCAGGATGCCGCTGGTAAGGAACTGCACCTTGAACACGATTTCGCCGTCGGCGGCACCTTCATCCTTCTGTTCCGGCACCTTCTCCTCAACAGGCTGGACCACGGGAGGAGCAGGCTCGGCAACAGGTGTCTGCACTTCGGGCTGCTCCCTTTCTGGTGCAGGCTCCGGCACCGGCTCGGCGGCCCTTGGCTTGCTGCCGGCGTTGCCGCCACTCACCTTCTTGCGATAGGCCTGGAAGGCATTAAACATGCCTCGCGCATATTTGTCCAAGGAGCTGTCGGCATTCATGAAGCGTTCCTCGTCGCGTGTCGAGATGAATCCCAGTTCAACCAGGCACCCCGGCATCGACGTCAGGCGCAGCACGGCCAGGTTGTCCTGATGCGCTCCCTGATCCTGCCGTCCCGTTGCCGCACAGACATGCTTCTGCATCAGCTTGGCCAGTTCGATGCTGTTCACCAGATTATCCTCCTGCACAAACTCAAAGAAGATGTTGCTCTCGGGCGAGTTCGGGTCGTAGCCCTGGTAACGCTGCCTATAGTCTTTTTCCTGCAGGATGACCGAGTTCTCGCGCTTAGCCACCTCTAAGTTCTCGAGCATGCCCGCCTTCCCCGAGTTGCGACCGCGCCCCAGCGTATAGGTCTGGAATCCGCGGGCAGTCTTTCCCCTGGCCAGCGCATTGATATGGATGGAGATAAAGAGGTCGGCCTTGTTCTTGTTGGCAATATCGGCACGCTGCCAGAGCTCCACAAAGTGGTCGTTCTTGCGCGTATAGACCACATTCACATCGGGGCAGTTGCGCTCAACCATCCGTCCGAAGGCCAGCGCGTACTTCAGCGTGAGGGTCTTCTCCTTCGACACGGCACCACATGCGCCAGCATCCCTGCCGCCGTGTCCGGCGTCAACGACCAGCGTGAACTTCTTGCCCTTGGCATCGGCCACAACCGCCAGGCAGAAGAACAGCATCAGTAATGCAACTATTCTCTTATACAACATTCGTTTGCAAATATACAGATTCTCTATGAAAAAAAAGAAATCTGTTAATTAGTTTTATCATTTATTAAGTGTAGCTCCACGCCAGCCCCGCTACAGTCGGCTCCCATGGGCGGATTGACTTTCGTCAGCCAGAGGTCAAGAGCCTCGGTCTGAGGGAACTCATGGAACACCGCACGGGCGATGCGACCGGCCACATGCTCCAGCAGTCGCGACGAAACGGCCATCTCGCGCCGTACCAGCTGGCACAGGGCGGCATAGTTAATGGTATCTACCACATGGTCGCTCAGCATGGAGCGCGACATGTCGCACTTGATGCGCAAGGTGATGAGGAAGTCGGCCCCCACCTGGCGCTCCTGCGGCAGCACGCCGTGATGGGCACGGATGCGCAGGTCGTTGATGTAAATGTAAGTATTCATAGTTTTTTATCCACACCGCGATGCTCCGCAGTTCTTGCAAATGAGACAACCTTCCTGATAAATGAGCGACTCATGGCCGCAGACGGGACACTTCTGCCCCTTGGCCTCGGTGCCGTCGATCACATATTTCTTCAGCGCGCGCTCCACGCCGTTCTTCCACGTGTTGATGCTCTCGCTCTTCAGCTGCAGCGAGCCCACGAGCTTGATGACGTGGTCGATGGGCATACGATAGCGCAGTACGCCCGAGATGAGCTTGGCATAGTTCCAGTATTCGGGATTGAACTTCTCCGACAGGCCCTCGACCGTTGTCTTGTAGCCCCGCTTGTTCTCAAACTGGAAGTCGTAGCGCTTGCCGCCGTCGGGCAACGACTGCTTGATAATCTTGCCCTTGGTCACCGACTTGGGCAACATGATGCCCTCGTCCTCGTCCTGCAGACCAGTAAAGATCTCGTAGGGATAGCCATCGAGCAATCCCACGAAGGCCACCCACTTCTCCTTGTTGTTCTGGAAGCGCACCACGTCGCACTCCAGCACCTGAGGCCTCACCTCGGTTACCGTGGGGTGCTTGCAGGGCAGTTCCATCTTCGGAGCCTCCTCCATGTTGTTGTCCTTCACCAGCTCGCCGTCCTGCTTCTTCTCTTTCTTCGTAACGGAGACCATCACCCCCGCACGCGAGCCGTCGCGATAGATGGTGCAGCCCTTGCAGCCACTTCGCCACGCCTCGACGTAGAGACGGCCTACCAGTTCCTCGTCGACCTCATTAGGCAGGTTGACGGTGACGCTGATAGAGTGGTCAACCCACTTCTGGATGGCCCCCTGCATGCGCACTTTCATCAGCCAGTCCACATCGTTGGCCGTAGCTTTATAATAAGGTGAGCAGGCCACCAGCTCGTCAATCTCCTCCTGCGAGTAGTGTTTCTTGGTGTCAATACCCCGCACCTTCATCCACTCCAGGAACTTGGGGTGATAGACCACATACTCCTCGTAAGAGTCGCCCACCTCGTCGACAAAGTCCACATGCACGTCGGCATCGTTGGGATTCACCTTGCGCCGACGCTTGTAGAAAGGCATGAAGACCGGCTCAATGCCGCTCGTGGTCTGCGTCAGCAGACTGGTGGTGCCCGTCGGGGCTATCGTCAGGCAGGCGATATTGCGCCGGCCATACTTCACCATCTTCTCGTACAGCTGCCCGTCGGCCTCTTTTAGCCGCAAGACAAAGGGGTTCTCCTTCTCACGGTCAGCATCGTAAATCTCGAAGGCTCCGCGCTCGCGGGCCATCTCCACGCTGGCATGATAGGCCGACAGAGCGAGCGTCCTGTGTACAGATACGGAGAAGTCGGTGGCCTCCTGGGTGCCGTAGCGCAACCCCATCGCGGCAATCATATCGCCCTCGGCGGTAATGCCCACGCCCGTGCGACGCCCCATCGAACTTTTCCTCTTGATTTTCTCCCACAGGTGGCGTTCAGATCCCTTCACCTCTTCGCTCTGCGGGTCTTGGTCTATCTTCTGCAGGATCAGGTCTATCTTTTCCAGCTCCAGGTCTACGATGTCGTCCATGATGCGCTGAGCGGCCCGCACGTGCTGCCTGAACAGGTCGAAGTCGAAGCAGGCTTCGGCGGTGAAAGGATTCTTCACGTAGCTGTACAGGTTGATGCAGAGCAGACGGCACGAGTCGTAGGGGCAAAGGGGAATCTCGCCGCAGGGATTGGTCGACACCGTGCGGAAGCCCAGGTCGGCATAGCAGTCGGGAATGCTCTCGCGCAGGATGGTGTCCCAGAACAGCACACCCGGCTCTGCGCTCTTCCAGGCATTATGTACTATCTTCTGCCAAAGTTCGCGGGCCGAGATTTCCTTATGAAAGCTGACCTCCCCTTCGGTCTCCTCAGAGGCATCTATCGGCCACCGCTGCACATACTTCTTGTCGTCGATGGCAGCCTGCATGAACTCATCGTCGATCTTCACCGAGACGTTGGCCCCCGTCACCTTGCCCTCGGTCATCTTGGCATCGATGAAGGCCTCGCTGTCGGGATGCTTGATGCTCACCGAGAGCATCAGCGCACCACGACGCCCATCCTGTGCCACCTCGCGCGTACTATTACTATAACGCTCCATGAAAGGCACCAGACCCGTCGATGTCAGGGCCGAATTGTGTACGGGCGAACCTTTCGGACGGATGTGGCTCAGGTCGTGCCCCACGCCACCGCGCCGCTTCATCAGCTGCACCTGCTCCTCGTCAATACGCATAATGGCGCCGTAGGAGTCTGCGTTGCCGTCCAGACCTATCACAAAGCAGTTGCTCAGCGAGGCCACCTGATGATTGTTGCCTATGCCCGTCATCGGACTGCCTGCCGGCACGATATAGCGGAAATGATCCAGCAACCCGAAGACTTCCTCGTCACTCATCGGGTTCTCATACTTCCGCTCTATCCGTCCTATCTCGCGGGCCAGCCGCCAATGCATGTCGGCGGGCGACTTTTCGTAGATGTTGCCCTGCGAGTCCTTCATCGCATATTTATGTACCCAGACACGGGCCGCCAGCTCGTCGCCGTCAAAATACGCGAGCGAAGCCTGCAAAGCTTCTTCATAACTGTATGTTCCTATCGTTTCCATAACTAAATTCAGATTCAGCCTGCAAAGTTAGCTACTTTCCACGACATAGCAAAACTCTTTTCCCACCATTTTCTTGCATATCTCACTTTTTTTCGCGACCTTTGCCCCTCGTTATGACATTCAGCACTCCTATAGACATTCCCCAGCCGCCGTTCCAGATAGAACCCGACGACGAGCTGCTTTTCCTTGGCTCCTGCTTTGCCGACAGCATCGGACAGCACTTCGCGGCATCGAGGCTGCACGCCGTGGTCAATCCTCGCGGCACTATGTACAACCCCGCCAGCATACTCCACACCCTGCAGCTCTGCCCCAACCTTCGCCCGCGAATAGCATTCCTCACCCTGGGCACCAACCACGTGTACCGCCTGCGCGAGACGGGCGAGATTGTCGACAACTGCGAAAAGCGGCCCGCCCGCCTGTTTCAGGAAGAGGAGCTGAGCGTAGACGCCTGTGCCGAGTACCTGAGCCAATGTGTCACAGTTCTCCGTGAGCGGCGGCAAGACGTTCATGTCGTCTTCACCGTCAGCCCCATCCGCTACCGCAAGTATGGCTACCATGAAAGCCAGCTCTCCAAAGCCACCCTCCTCCTGGCTGTTGACAAGGTTATCTCTCTCCACTCTCCCCTCTCCTCTCCCCTCTACTTCCCCGCCTACGAAATCGTCCTCGACGAACTGCGCGACTACCGTTTCTACCAGCCCGATATGCTGCACCCCTCGGAGCAGGCCGTCGACTACATCTTTGAGCGTCTCAGCCAGCACTTCTTCAGCCCCCGCCTCAAGGAGTTCCTGCGTCGGTGGGAACCCATCCGTGCCGCCCTTGCCCATCGTCCCTTCCACCCCAAGAGCGAGGAGTACCAGCACTTCCTGGCCGAGACGAAACGCAAGGAGGCAGCCCTGTTAGCGCAATACGGATTATGAAGGTACGGGGGTACGAGGGTACGGGGGTACGAGAAGAATTCTACTGATCTCTGAACTGAAGGGGTGTCATGCCGAAATGGTCCTTCACGTACTTGCCGAAGAAAGAAGGGTTGGGGAAGCCGAGGCGGTCGCAAATCTCCTTGATGCTGAAGTCGCTCTGCTTCAGATAGTAGCGTATGTCCTCCAGCACCCGCTCCGTAATCCATTCGTTGGCGGTCTTGCCAGAATTCTTCTTGCAGAGGGCCGAGAGGTATTTCGGCGAGATGCATAATTCGCTGGCGTAGGTCTCTACCGTGTGACGCTTTACTTCGCTGGAATGCAGCAAGTCGAGGAACCGCTGGAAATGGTTGTCCGACGTTTTTACTTGATGAACTGCGGCCAAGGACAACTTCTGTTTCATGGCACCACAAAGAGCAAGGATGGCCGAACGGAGCAGCGACTGAATCACATCGGTGTGCAACGGATTGTCCTTCCCCTTCACAATGGCCAATGTCAGCATGTCATAGAAATGGGTGTAGAAGAGTATCTCATCCTCGTCCATCGTCACCACATAATGCCGGTGGATGTACATCATGTCGTTCCAGATGTTCATTTTCTCGCGAAGGAAACTCTGCAGGATGCGGTTGGTAAGGAACATGGCCTTCAGGTTGAAATCAGGACTCACCATCACATCGGTTACCGTCACATTCTGGGGAACGATGGCTATCTGGTTCTTGTGCAATTCCATCGTCTGGCTGTTCATCTGAGCCTGCACCTTGCCGTTGGTGCAGATGACGATGGCGTTCATGGCTACACGAGCGGTATTGACCTCCGTGAACTGCTGTATGCTATCCACCACAACAATATCGTTATCAGAATAGCCAATCTGGATGTCCTCATTATCGGCCAATGTCTGTATTGTAATCTCTTCCTTTTGTTTCATACTGCAAAAGTAATCACAAATTTGCTTATTCCATGTTTTATTTGGCGTTATTTATGTTTATTTTGGAGTCTTCATGTAGAATTGATAAAGAATGAAGAAAAATCGAACACGCAAGACAGCTAATTTTGCCCTACCTTTGCACGCAAAATCAAACATTTGAACGATGAAAAAGTTATTATTGATGCTGGTGGCGGTCGTCCTGGTGAGTAGTTCCTGCCAGAGGCAAGCAGCAGGGCCGAACGGCAAAAACGCGAAGGCTCCTACGAGAGTGAGAATCGAAAAGGTTTCGACGGCCATGAGCAAAGGCAGCCAGACATACGTGGGTATGGTAGAGGAACGCGAAGCTACGGCGGTGAGCTTCACGAGCATGGGCGTAATAAGATGGATGCTGGTACACGAGGGGCAGACCGTGAGCAAAGGGCAGCCTCTGGCCAAGATGGACAGCGAGCAGGCCAGGAATGTGCTCATCGGTGCTACTGCGCAGATGATGCAGGCCAACGATGCCTTGGAACGCTACAAGATGCTGCACGAAGCAGGCTCGCTGCCCGACGTGAAATGGGTGGAGATACAAAGCAAAGTGGAGCAGGCGAAAGCGCAGTTAGAGATAGCGCAGAAAAACTTGGCAGACTGCAAGCTGTTAGCTCCTGTCGATGGTGTCATCGGCAAGATCTTTGTAAAGGCAGGCGAGACGGCCATGCCCTCGCAGGCCGTCGTGAGCATACTCGACATATCGAGCGTGAAGGTAAAGGTAGCCATACCCGAGGCCGAGATCAGTAGCATCGACGCCAATACCTCTTCTACGATTAAGGTAGAGGCCGTCAATGGCAGTTTTGCTGGTGGTCGGATAGAAAAGGGCGTGCAGGCCGATGCCTTGACACATACCTATGATATACGCATCAATGTGGCGAATGGCGAGCGGAAGCTGCTACCAGGAATGGTGGCGAGCGTTCAGTTTGTTGCTGTGTCACAGCAACAGACACAACAGTTGTCCCTGCCAGTAACGGCAGTACAGAAGAAAGCCGACGGCTCGCTCTTCGTTTGGACGGTAGGCAATGACAGCACGGCTCATCGAACTGTAGTCACTACTGGCGAGACCACCGGCAACCGCATCGTAATAGCAACTGGCCTCAAAGAAGGGGATTGTGTGGTGATTGAGGGGTATCAGAAACTGAGTGAAGGAACGAAGGTGGTTTTTGAGTGAAGAGTGAAGAATGAAGAGTGAAGAGTGAAGAATGAAGAGTGAAGAGTGAAGAATCGTTATGGGAAATAAGATAAACTGGCTCCGATGGCCCTTGGAGCATTATTCGATAGCTTTGCTCATAGTAGGTATATTGTTTGCTATGGGCATCTACGGCATGTACATCATGCCAAAGGACGAA
This sequence comes from uncultured Prevotellaceae bacterium, assembly GCA_900318815.1. Taxonomy (GTDB): domain Bacteria; phylum Bacteroidota; class Bacteroidia; order Bacteroidales; family Bacteroidaceae; genus Prevotella. The sequence goes on along the minus strand of ONMA01000013.1, from coordinate 43,477 downwards.
TTCCCCCATGCCACCATCCGTCAGGGGGTGGTCGTAGCGGTGTATCCCGGTGCCACCAGCGAGGAGGTGGAACAGCAGGTGGCTCGTCCGTTGGAGCGTTACCTCTTTACTTACGGCGAGGTGAACCGCGTGAAGACTACCACTCAGAGTCAGAACGGCGTATGTATCGTGATGGTGAAACTGAACGACGACGTGAACAACAAGGACGAGGTGTGGTCGAAAATCAAGCACGGCCTGAATGGATTTAAGGCACAATTGCCCGGCGGCGTGCTGGCCATCGTGGTGAACGATGACTTCGGCAACACCTCAGCCCTGCTCATCGCCATCGAGAGCGACCAGCGCAGCTACCGCGAACTGAAACAGTATAGCGACGACCTGAGCGACCGCTTGCGCCGCATCCCGTCGGTTGCCAACGTAAAAATCTTCGGAGAGCAGAAAGAGCAGATCAGCCTCTATATCGACCGCCAGCGGCTGCAGGCCTACGGTATTGGTCAGCAGATGCTCTTCTCGCGCCTACAGGCTCAGGGCATCACCACCATGAGTGGCTCCATCAGCGACGACGACCAGCAGATTCCCATCCACGTAGAGGCTCAGGAGAACAGCGAGGAGGAGATTGCCAACCAGATTATCTTCTCCGACCCTGTGACGGGCAAGGTGGCCCGCGTTCGCGACGTGGCCCGTGTGGTGCGCGAATATGAACCGATGTCGAGTCGCATCGAGCAGGACGGTCATCCGTGCATGCTCCTCTCGATGGAGATGACGCCTGGCAATAACGTGGTGCAGTACGGTCAGCAGGTGGACAAGGTGCTGAACGACTTCCGCGAATCGGAGTTACCCTCCGATGTCAACGTCACCCGTATTGCCGATAAGCCCAAAGTGGTGGCGAAGAGCGTGAGCGATTTCTTGCGCGACCTACTCATCTCCATGCTGATTATTATCTTAGTGATGATGGTGCTGTTCCCCATCCGTTCGGCCATCGTGGCTGCTATTACCATCCCGCTCAGCACGTTCGTCAGCGTGGCGGTGATGTATATGATGGGTATCGAACTGAACATCGTGACATTAGCGGCGCTAATCGTGGTGTTAGGCATGATTGTCGACAACTCGATTGTGGTCATCGACGGCTATCTGGAATACTTAGGCAAGGGTTTTAAGCCTCACGATGCCGCCATCGAGTCGGCACGCCAGTACTTCATGCCGATGCTGCTGGCCACCATCTGCATTTGCGCCATCTTCTATCCCTTCCTCATCACGATGAAGGGCACCTTTCACGACTGTCTGGAGGATTTCCCCGTCACAATCACCATCAACCTCATGGTGTCGCTGGTACTGGCAGTTACGGTGATTCCGTTCTTGGAGACAAAGCTCATAAAGACCCACCAGCAGCAGACCCACCCCCAACCCCTCCCTATAGGGAGGGGAGTGGTTACTTCTGCTGACAATACTGATGACAAAACTATCTACTCCCCTCCCTCACAGGGAGGGGCTGGGGGTGGGTCTGCTGGTGGGTCTACTGGTAGTGGGTCTACTGGCGGTGGGTCTGTCATCACCAAATGGGTGCAGCGCACCTACGACAAGGTGCTCGACTGGACCTTTGCCCATCCGTGGTTGACAATAGGTGGCGGCATAGGTGTCATTCTGCTGTCGGGATTGATAGCTCCCACGCTGAAGATTCGCCTGTTCCCCTACGCCGACCGCGACCAGTTTGCCGTAGAAATATTCCTGCCTGATGGCAAGGGATTGGCCGAAACGGAGGTGATTGCCGATTCTGTGCAGCATGTGTTGCAGCAGGATGAGCGCATTACCAGCATGACTGGTTTTATTGGCTGTTCATCGCCACGCTTCATGGATGCCTACGCCCCGCAAATGGCAGGCAACAACTATGCACAGTTCATCGTCAACACCAAGAGCGACAAGGCCACTATCGACCTCTTGGCGCAGTATCAGCCCCAACTGAGTGAGGCTTTCCCTAATGCCTACGTGAAGTTCAAACGCCTGGACTATTTGGAGGTGAGCGAACTGGAGTATCGTTTCTATGGCGACAATATCGACTCGCTGCATACAGCAGCCGAGCGACTGATGGAGCGCATGCGCCAGATGCCCGAACTGGAATGGGTACATACCGACTACTTCCAGCCCTATCCCATTATTAATGTGCAGCTCGATCCCGTTACCTCGGCACAGTTGGGTATCACCCGTACCACCGCCCAGCTGGCACTAAGTGCCACGTCGTGCGACCTGCGCGTAGGGCAGGTATGGGAGAAAGACTACGAACTGCCCATCGTGGTGAAGGACGAGACCGACATGACCTTCTCGGATGTAGCCAACTTAGGCATCGCCACCCCGACATCAATGGTGTCAGCGAGCGTCTCGCACTTGACGGTTTTCCCGTCAAGTCCCAATACCACCGTGCCTCTGCGTCAGATTGCCAAGGTGGCTCCTATGTGGAGCGAGAGCAGGATTATGCATCGTGGGGGCGAGCGTTGCATCACCGTTACAGCCCAGTTTGCACAGGGTGTCTATACCGCTCCTATCGAGAAGGAGATTGCCCGCATCATGCAGGAGGACATACAACTGCCCCAAGGTGTTCGTACCGAGGTGGGCGGCGAGATAGAATACGGCGACGAGGCCCTGCCCCAGATCTTCGGCGGCATCGCCATCGCTATGGTCATCGTGTTCTTCTTCCTGCTGTTCAACTTCAAGAAATATGGTGTCACCACCGTTTGTATGGCAGCATTAGCGCTGATGACTCCTGGTGCGCTGATAGGCTTAGGCTTAATGAATCGCGCCCTCGGCCTTACCTCCATCTTCGGTCTTATCACGCTCATGGGAATGATTATGCGCAACGAGATACTCATCTTCGAGCATGCCAACGACTTGATAAAGAAAGGTGTGCCCGTGAAGCAGGCAGCCTATGAGGCCGGTAAGCGTCGCATGGTGCCCATCTTCCTCACCACGGCAACGACAGCCGTCGGTGTGGTGCCGATGATTATTGCCCAGAGTTCATTCTGGATGCCCGTGGGTGTAACCATCTTCGCGGGGGGCATAGGCTCGCTCATCATGGTAGTCACCATGCTGCCAGTCGTTTATTGGAAGGTGACAAGACCCACTCAGAACAGACCCACCCCCAACCCCTCCCTGTATGGAGGGGAGTATATAGACAACAAACAATATAAGTAATTATGAAAAAGATATTTTTGACTATCATAACAATAATCAGTCTGCCCCTGTCTGCACAGGAAACTACTCCCCTCCCTCATAGGGAGGGGCCGGGGGAGGGTCTTTCGGGGGAGATTCTTCTAACCCTGGAGCAGCTCAAGGATTCTGCTCTCCACAACAACATCGCCATCCGCAGTGCCAGATACAACATCGAGGCCGCCCAGCAGCAGCGCAAGGAAGCATTTACCAAGTATTTCCCTAACGTGAGCGGCACCGGCCTGTGGTTTAATGCCAACAAAGGCATGGCACAGACAACCATCAACCCGACTGAAATGATGTCGCCTGAATTAGGGGGCACCATAGCGCAGATGCTGCCTGCCGAGGCACTTGCAGCCTTGGCCAACCCCATCAGCATCTCGATGATGAAAAACGGCACTATTGGTTCGTTGATGGCGGTGCAGCCCATCTTTGCGGGTGGCCAGATTATCAACGGCAACAAACTGGCCAAGGTGGGCGAGGATGTGGGCCGCTTGCAGTTGCAATTGTCGGAAAACGAAGTGGAGAAGACTGCCGAACAGTATTTCTGGCAGTTGGCCTCGCTACAGGAGAAGATGAAGACCATCCAGGCCGCAGACACCCTGCTGGCCGCTATTCATAAAGATGTTGATATAGCCGTGCGTGCTGGTGTGGCTATGCGCAACGACCTGCTGCAGGTACAACTGCGCTGCAACGACATCCAGAGCCAGCGGCTGAAGCTGCAGAACGGTATCTCCATCGTCCGCCTGCTTCTCGCCCAGTATTGCGGCTTGCGCGATACCAACTTTTCCATCGCCTTAGAGGCCCCCCCTTCGGCCCCCGAGGGGGCTACAATAGACTTGTCTTCTGACAGCAAAACTATAGAAGCCCCCTCGGGGGCAGTAGGGGGGGCTTCTGCGCTTTTTTCTCTCCCCGAATACCAACTCCTACAGAAACAGGTCGAGGCCACCAACCTTCAGAAGAAACTGGCCATCGGTCAGAATCTACCATCCGTTGCCGTGGGTGCAGGCTACAACTATCACAACCTGCTGGATCACGACCACTCGTTCGGCATGTTTTTCGCAACCGTCAGCGTTCCCATCTCCGACTGGTGGGGCGGCTCTCACGCCATCAAGCGCCGAAAGATAGAACACCTGCAAGCCCAGGAACAGCTGGCCGACAACGCCGAACTGCTGAAGATACGTATGCAGAACGCCAGGAACGGGGTCGAAGAGGCCTATCAGCAACTCCAGCTCGCACAGCAAAGCATCGAGCAGGCAGAGGAGAACCTGCGGCTTTATCGCAACTACTATCGTGCCGGCACCTCAAAGATGTCCGACCTCCTCGAAGCCCAGTTGCTCTACCAGCAATCCTGCGACAAGCACACCGATGCCGTCGCCGACTATCAGAACAAGCTGCTGGAATACAGACAAGCCATCGGGCAGTAATTTACGGTTTATATCTTGAGATGGTAGCTATAAGACTTTGAACCTCCGGATCGTTGGCGTGATAAGTGAGAAGTTGGTCGATGTATTTCTTAGCCTTGTCGCTTTGTCTGTCAGCGTATGTATAATGGCATACCAACTTCGATAGGATACGTTTGCCATGAGGGTCAAGCGAATAAACGTTTTCGAGTACTTCCACAGCATTCTGATGGTCATACTTACCATACAGATATTCGCAATATAATTGATACCAGGCAATCTCGCAAAGCGGGTCTATGTCGAGTACCTGCTTCAGATAATAGATATTCCTGTCGCTATCGTGATGATACCCGCCTGAGGAGTTTTCCTGTTCACGAATACCGTCAAACACCTTGCTGAGCAATTGCCGTTTGGTTTCTTCCTTTTCGCTATTTGCTGTCATTTTTCATTCGAGAAATACGTTGTCGGTAAGATTTGAGTTTGATTGAGCTTGCAAAGTTAAGTAATTTTCCTTAAAATGACGTAGAAAAATCATTTTAATGCTGATAATTGGGAAGAAAGTTGTAACTTTGCAGTCAATGTGTACATATCTTTCCGAAAGAGACTATGAATGATTTCCTGAACCGATTCCAGAAATCGGCATTCACAACCCAAAACTACTCTACGCACACGGGAAAGGAGAAGGTTCTGTTTCAGTTGACATTTTCCCAGGGTGTGGCCACCGTGACCACAGTCAGCGAGAAAGGAGCCCCCATCGCGCCCGACTACCGCTTATACCAAGGCGAGACTTTCAACGTGCTGCGCATACTCGAAGGTGTGCGGCAAGAACAGGCCATGCGCATCAGCTGGGGAGTAGCCGATGAGAGTGTACGGCTGACCGACTACCCCTATCTGCTGTTTGCCCTGCTGCGCTGCGACAACCTGGTCGACGCGACCCTGCGCCCCTTGAAGGTGAGCGAGGAAGAAGTCAACATCACATTGTCGATTACCCCGACGAAAACAGACATGCAGCCTGTACTCACGGCCCGCGTAGGCGACAATGCTCCCGAACCATTCCAACTGCTGAGCGACGTCTTCGCGCTCGTCGACGATACCATTTACCCCATCGCCTCCGTGGGCGAGAACTACCAGCGGTTGTCCTTCTTTATCGAGCAGTTCCCGCAGACCATGCTGGAGCAATACCTCTCCGTGTTCTATTCCTACGTGGACAACGTCGACCTGAGCTACGGCAACTACCAGCTGGTACACTCTGGGCAGACCATCGCCACCATACCCACGGTGGTCATCGAGAAGGTGGATGCCGACATGGCGCTCTACCTGCGCCTGAGCCACTCGCTCCAAGGCATGCCAGCCGACTTCGGCGAGCGTTTCGACCTGACCTGCGTGGCCCAGCTACAGGAGATGGAGGAGCGCGTGGTGCTGCGCCGCATCGTGCAGAGCGACTTTGCCAGCGAGGCCGACGAACTGCGAAAGCTCATCCAGAGCTACGCCCCCAACAGGACGGCGGCCAAGGAGGTGTGGATGCAGGACGGCGAGTTCATCATTCCCGAGGAGACGGCCGGCCCGTTCCTGCTACAGGCTCTGCCCATGCTGGCAGGACGCTACCAGCTCTTAGGGGCCGAGAAGCTGCGCGAATACAAGGTGAAGGCCGTGCGCCCAAAGATGAAGCTGGGCCTGTCGAGCGGCATAGACTTCCTCGAAGGCACCGCCACCATCAGCTTAGACGGCGAGGAGCTGTCGCTACGCAAGTTCCTGCAGCAGTACAACAAGCAACGATACATCACGCTGAGCGACGGCAACCGCGCACTCATCGACGAGAACTACGTGCGTCGGTTAGAGCGCATCTTCAAGAAAGCCGAAAAGGGCAACACGGACAAAATCAAGGTGTCCTTCTTCGACCTGCCCGAAATCGAGAACCTGCTGCAGGAGAAACTGCAGGGCAAAGCCTTCGAGCATCACCGCAAGTTCTATGAGGGCTTCAACGAACTGGCCTCAAAGCGACTGCAGACCAAAGGCGTTAATGCCACGCTCCGCAACTACCAGAAGGAAGGCGTGAAATGGATTAACTACCTCTACGAGAACAACATGGGGGGCTGTCTGGCCGACGACATGGGACTGGGCAAGACGCTACAGACCATCACCATGCTGACAAAGGTGTACAAATCCCCCCCTTCTGCCCCCGAGGGGGCTACTATAGACCCGACTACTGCCAGCAAAACTAATGAAGCCCCCTCGGGGGCCGTAAGGGGGGCTTCACTTATCGTCATGCCCCGCTCGCTGCTCTTCAACTGGCAGGACGAGCTGAAGAAGTTCTCACCCAAGCTCACCTATTATATATATTATGGGGCGCAGCGCGACCTGAAGGAGGCCATGAGCCACCAGCTGGTACTCACCACCTACGCCCTGGTGCGCAACGACATCGAGCAACTGCGCGAACAGCAGTTCCACTATATCATCCTCGACGAGAGCCAGAACATCAAGAACCTGGCCTCACAGGCCACCCAGGCCGTGCTGCTGCTCAACGGCAAGCACCGCCTGGCCCTAAGCGGCACGCCTATTGAGAACAACCTTTCAGAACTCTACTCCCTGTTCCGCTTCCTGAACCCGGCCATGCTGGGCTCGGCCGATGAGTTCAACCGCGAGTACGCCTACCCCATCCAGCGCGACGGCAACAAGGAAGTGACCGAAAGCCTGCGTCGCAAGATATTCCCCTTCATGCTGCGACGGCTGAAAAAAGACGTGCTCAAGGAACTGCCCGACCGCATGGAACAGACACTCTACGTAGAGATGGACGACGACCACCGCAGTTTCTACGAGCAACGCAGGCAGTACTATCAGGCATTGGTGGGGAAGAGCATCAACGAGCAGGGCATTGAACGCTCGCAGATGGTCATGTTCCAGGCGTTGTCTGAGCTGCGCCGCATCTCGTCGGTACCTGAGAGCCTCAGCGACGGTACCGTGAAGTCGCCCAAGATTCCCCTGCTCTGCGAGTCGATAGAGGAAGCTGTGGCAGGAGGCCACAAGGTGGTGGTGTTCTTCAATTTCATCGCCGGCATCGAGTTAGTGGGCGAACGGCTCACCGAGACCGGCATCGACTATGCCACGATGACCGGCTCCACCCACGACCGACGCGCCGTGATAGAGCGGTTCCAGCAAGACCCCAACTGCCGCGCTCTGCTCATGACGCTGAAGACGGGCGGCGTGGGACTGAACCTCACCGTGGCCGACACCGTCTACATCTTTGAACCGTGGTGGAACAAGGCTGCCGAGGAACAGGCCATCAACCGACTGCATCGCATCGGACAGAAGGCCAAGGTGATGAGCTATGCCCTCATCACCCGCGACACCATCGAGGAGAAGATACGACAGCTGCAACAGCAGAAGAAAGACTTGGCCGACAGCCTTATCGCCGGTGACCAGTCGATGACAAAAATGCTGTCGGAGGACGACATCAAGTTCATCTTAGGATAACACCCCGTCTTTTTACCATTACTCATAGAGAAACAGAATGGCAACGAAAGAATTACTGCAGAAACTCTTCGGCATGAGTCCGGACAAGATCATCACCGATGCGCTGATATTCGAAGAACCAGAAAAGACCGAGTGGCAAAAGGCCGCCTCACAACTCAACGACGGACTCAGCAAGAACCAGGCATGGACTATGTGCCAGGCACTACAGCCCATGCTGCGCGCGGGCGGCGCAGTCATGGTGCGCATGCGGGCCAACGGCAAGAAACGACCGGCCACCGAACTGCAAGGCCTCTTCTCCCAGAACACCAACAAGATGGATATGACGCGCGGCCTGGCCCTGATACTCTGCACGCCGACCAACCTGCAACACTACGTCGACCGGCTCACGGCGAAGCAACGCGAGCTGTGGCTACGACTGTTGGACTGCCTTTACCTCACGGAACGGGAAGCCAAGCGCATCCTGGGCACCGACCATCTTACCGTCAAGGAGAAACAACGCGGCTACTATTACTACGCTACTGAAAAGATAGACCCGCCCGAACTGATGTTCTTCGACATGGTGCGCTCGCCGTCGGCCGAAGTGCGACGCTACGGCTTTCGGGAATACGTGACTTTTATCTCGCTGCCCGCCCCCATCTATTCCTTCTTCCTACATGTGTTCAGACCCGAGACACAGGAAGAGGGCTGGTACACCCGCAATGAACTGCCGAAGGACCATGCGGTCTTTAATTTCGAGGCCGACAGCATCATCAAGCATCCCCTGCTGCAAGGATTGTTAGAGGCTGGTAAGCTGAACATGAAGCTCAAGGGTCTGAGTCTGACCGACGTAAAACGGGTGGGCAAGTCGATGGGCATGTCCGAAATCTTCGGAAACGATGCCATAAAGGGCAGCAATCAGGAACTGCTCCGCACTCGCTACTACATAGAGCCTCTGTCGCTGGACTATTACATCTTCCGCCTGAGAGCCAAGACGCACGAGCCTTACAATTACATTCTGCAGCGCATCTTCTCCGCAAGCTTCAACCGTCTGTGCTACTATCTGCCATCCTTGCTGTTCCCCCATATCAAAGGACTGAGACGCAACTTCTTGGAGGACAACAAGCTCTGCGAAATGCTCAAGGACTTCAACCAGCTGCTAAAGCTGCACCCCGATAGTTGGATTTCCATCCCCGATGCGCTACAAGAGACGCTCTGTGAGCCAGACTCTAAAAACTTGGCATCCTACGATCAGCTGGTGTTTAATCCTTCTTACATCAGCGACAGCCACGACCTCACCAACTTGTTCAGCCAAAAGGACATCGCCGTCGACACGTTCATCACCGAGTTTGGACTCACCGCGACGCAGGCCTACAGCCTCATGCTCTGTAGCCTGGGCATGGCCGAGGTAGCCCTGTCGCCCCTGAACCACCCAGAGTCGCCCTTTGCACGCGCAGAATTCATCCGCCTGACCAATCTCGGACGTTATGTCCTCAACATTTCGAAGACATACGAGCCACCCCATATTGAGCAGAAGGCTTTCTTCGAACTGGATTCAGACCGGCTCATCATCCGCTCCTTGGTCAATCCCAATCCTTACGAACAACTGCTTAAGGACAGTTCTGTAGCCATTTCGAAGAACCGCTATGAGACGTCGGCCAGCTCGTTCCTGACCCATTGTAAAAACCGCGAAGACGTGGAGAAGAACATTTCCATCTTCCGACAGTTCATCAGCAGCGACCTGCCACCACTATGGAAGCAGTTCTTCGACCAGCTCCTTCAGCATTGCAATCCCTTGGAGAAAGATGCCACCGCTTATCAGCACTTCCGCCTGTCGCCCGACAACGCTGACCTCATACGTCTCCTCACCACCGACGAGAAGCTGCGCCAGCTGATTATCCGTGCCGAGGACTACCGCATCCTGGTAAAGAACAGCGACCTGAACAAGTTTGAAGAAAGACTCAAGAAGCATGGCTATCTGCTATAGCAGTACGAAGAAAAAATATCAGTCAATATGCAAGTAGTCTACGAGGACAACCACATCATCATCGTGAGTAAGCGGAGCGGTGAAATCGTGCAAGGCGACAAGACCGGCGACGAACCGCTGAGCGAGACGGTGAAGCAATACATCAAAGAGAAATACGGGAAGCCCGGCGAGGTGTTTCTCGGTGTTGTTCACAGGCTGGACCGTCCCGTGAGCGGACTGGTGGTCTTTGCCCGCACGTCGAAGGCACTCACACGACTGAACAAGATGTTTGCTGAAGGCGACGTACACAAGACCTACTGGGCCATCACCAAGAACACGCCCAAGGAGCCAGAGGGTACGCTGACCCATTGGATTGTGCGCAACGAGCAGCAGAACAAGAGCTATGCCTACGACAAGGAGAAGCCGCACGCGAAGAAAGCCATCCTGCACTACCGCGTGATAGGCCACTCGGACAACTACTCGCTGATAGAGGTGCGCCTCCTGACGGGGCGTCATCACCAGATACGCTGCCAATTGGCCGCGATGGGCTGCCCCATCAAGGGCGACCTCAAGTACGGTGCCCCGCGCAGTAATCCCGACGGCAGCATCTCCCTGTTGTCGCGCCGCATGGAGTTTGTCCATCCCGTATCGAAAGAGAATATCTGCGTAGAGGCTCCCCTACCCGACGACCCGCTCTGGCAATTAGTCAGACTCGCGTAATTCAGAAGACTGTTCGTGCTCCGACACCGCACGGATGTTGCGCATCAACCCCTCATACTTGGCTCGTTTTACGGCAGACCCCTTAAAGAGCTGACGGTAACGGTCAACGCTCAGTTGTTGCCAGTCGGCACGCTTCATCTGTAGCAATGCCTCGCTGGGCTGGAACTCCGCGATGGCGGTAGGCTGTGCAAAACGATTCCAAGGACACACTTGCTGACAACGGTCACAACCATAGATGCTGAGACCGAGCTTCGGCTTCACCGCTTCGTCAATGGCCTCCCTATTTTCGATGGTCTGATAGGAAAGACACCGCTTGCTGTCGAACATAGAACAAGCGTCAAGGGCCAATGCCCCCGTTGGGCAGGCATCGATGCAACGGCGGCAGGTGCCGCAACGGTTCTCCATGGGCGCGTCGTAGTGGTCGGAAAGGGCGGTAGTCACGATTTCCCCGAGGAAGAACATCGAACCAGCCTGCGGAATGACGAGCTGATGGTTGCGTCCCAGGAAACCTATTCCCGCCTGCTGCGCCCAGTAACGCTCCAGGACAGGAACAGTATCAACGCATAGCTTGAGTGAAGAGTGAAGAGTGAAGAGTGAAGAATTTGCTTCCGCACCTGCTTCCTCATTGCTTGATGCGGTAGCAAATTCTTCACTCTTCACTCTAAACTCTTCACTTAGAATCCGCAGTCGCTCCTTCATCACGTCGTGGTAGTCCATGCCGTAGGCGTAAGCCGCAATCTGATACTCATTAGAAGGAATACGGCGGGCAGGCGCATAACTCATGGCCACCACGATGATGCTGCGTGCGCCGGGAAGCAGCAAGGTGGGATCCAGACGCTTGTCCATGTTGTTTTCAAGATACTTCATGTCGGCATGCCCCCCCGCAGCTATCCAGTCACGATAAGAGCGAGCCGTCACCTCGTCAACAGGACAGGCACGGGCCACGCCGCATGCAGAAAAGCCGAGACGCTGCGCCTCGGCTTTTAACTGTTCACTCGAAAATCCTAAATTCATAGCCTTGCTCTCTGAGCCACTTGATGCTCTCGGGCAGCGCGTATTGCAACTTGTCGATGGCCTTGAGCGAATCGTGGAAAGTGATGATAGAGCCGTTGCGGGCATAGCGTTTCACATTGTCCAGGATGTCATCGGCAGTCATCCACTTCGAGTAGTCGCGCGTCACGAGGTCCCACATCACCACTTTATATTTGCGGCTGAGCCACGCATACTGCACGGTGCGCATCCATCCATGCGGCGGACGGAACAAGCGACTGCGTATATAGGCATTGGCCTTCTCCACGTTGTAGCAGTACTCATGCAGCGAATGTCGGAACCCGCTGATGTGGTTGTGGGTGTGGTTGCCCACCTGATGGCCTGCCTCCTTGATTTGCTGGAACAGGTCGGGATATTTCCTCACATTGTCGCCCACCATGAAGAAGGTGGCCTTCACATCAAACTGCCGCAGCGTATCGAGGATGAAAGGCGTAGACTCAGGGATGGGACCGTCGTCGAACGTCAGGTAGACTGAGCGTTCTTGACGGTCCATTCGCCATAGGGCCTTCGGATAGATCCATCGCAGATAGACTGCCGGCTGCTCGATAATCATGCTTAAAATCCCAGGTCACCACCCTTGGACTGATAGGTGGTCAGCACTTCTTCAAACTTGTTGGTATAAGCCTCAACCTTCTTCTGGTCAATTTGCCCAGCAAGATGAATCAGGTGCTCCATAATGTAGAGGTGGAGCATGCAGTCGCGGTTGCTGATGCTAAAACGCGAAGGACTGAGCGACATGTAGAACCCCAGATACTGGATTGACTTCTTCCACATCTGATCGAGAATCTCCTGCGCCTTGGCCTTGTTGCCGATGGCAACGTAGGTACGTGCCATATCGAGCGAACCGCTCTCATAGCTGTGAGGCACATTGGTGCAGGGCAGTTCCTGCTCGCAGAGTGCCAGCACCTTGGCAGCCTTCTCGGATTTGCCCTCCTGTGCCAGGTTCAGGGCTAACTGAGCCAGCAGACGACGGTGGGTGAAACACATGCGCATGACGGTCTCGTCAAGATAGATGCCCTGCTGCTTCACGTTGCCGAACTTGAAGCGGTTCATCACGTTGTCGTAGGTCTTCTCCGTGTCGAAGTTCTTCATGCCGTCAACCACCTTGCCGTTGATGTTGGTGGTGAAAGGCGTGATGCGGTTGGCCAGTCCTTCCTGCACGAAATTGTCGCCCAGGTTCATAAAGTTCTCCGAGCCCACAGTAGTGGCCACGTAGAGCGGGCGTGTCCAGTTGGCATTGGCAATCATCTCGAGCATCATCAGGTCGTTCTTATAGAGTGCCGCCTTGCCCTTCAGCGAGATCACCATGCGGTCGGGGATGGAGTCGCCCTGCAGCATCATGCCGCTCTTCCTGACGGCCTCCTTGTCGATGGTGACATAGACCGTATCGGTCGGGATGATATGGAGGTCGGGCACGGTGGAGCGAATCCAGTACTTCAGGATGTTCTTCAGCTCGAAGGGGTCATCGCCAAACTGCTTGCGGGCTTCATTAGGCGATTCGGCATAGAAAGCCTTGACCTCCTGCTCCAGGTGCGGGTCTATCTGCACATACTCGTTGGTGCCGGCACAGTACTCGATACGGTTCCAGGTAATGGGCAGCGAGGGCGAGTCGTAGGCCGGGCGTATCATCTGGTCGATGTACCAGTCGGTCTGCAGGTAGCTCAGGTTGCACACGCGGGCATCGGTACGCACGCCCTCGGTGTCCTGGTTGTACCACAGGGGGAAGGTGTCGTTGTCGCCGTTGGTGAAGATAATGGGGTTGCCCGTCTGCTGTAGCGACATCAGGTAGTTCTGCCCGAAGTCGCGGCAGGTGTAGCGTCCGCTGCGGTCGTGGTCGTCCCAGGTCTGCGAGGCCATCTGGATGGGCACTAACAGGCAGACCACTGAGACGATGGCTGCCAGTGCGGTAGCCAGCTGTCCGCTCTTCAATTTAGCCTTTTCCCTGATTGTCTCAATGATGGCGGCCACACCCATGCCACACCAGATGGCGAAGGCATAGAACGAGCCGGCGTAGGCATAGTCGCGTTCACGGGGCTGCAGCGGTGTCTGGTTCAGGTAGATGACGATGGCCAGACCGGTCATGAAGAAGAGGAAGAACACCACCCAGAACTGCTGGATGCCTTTCTGCCCACGGGCCAGCGACTGCCAGAAGAGTCCCAACAGGCCCAACAGCAGCGGCAGGCAATAGAACACGTTGTGGCCTTTGTTCTCCTTCAGCTCATCGGGTAGTTTCGACTGGTCGCCTAAGCGGGCGTTGTCGATGAAGGAGAAGCCCGTGAGCCAGTTGCCATGCTCCAGCTCGCCGTGGCTCTGGATGTCGTTCTGGCGTCCGGCGAAGTTCCACATGAAGTAGCGCCAGTACATCCAGTTGCACTGATAGGAGAAGAAGAACTTCAGGTTCTCCAACTGCGAGGGCACCTTCACCATGATCGACTCGCCGCAGCGGTCGTAGGGCACCTCAGTACCCTCCACATGTCCGCCCATCCAGCTCTCGTAGGCCGCAGCGTGGCTGGAGCTGTACATACGGGGGAACAGCATGTTCTGTGCATAGACGTACTCGTCCTTGGTGCGCACCACGAAGTAGGAGTCCTTCTCGTCGGGCGTGGCCTTCTCCTTGCGCTGCCACACGGGCTTGCCCGTAGTCTGCACGGGCTTGCAGTAGCGACCGTCTGCCTCCAGCTTCACCTGCGAGGTGTAGGCCTGTCCGTAGAAAAGCGGGCGCGAGCCGTACTGGTCGCGGCTCAGGTAGTCGCCCAGGGTGAAGATGTCCTCGGGCGAGTTCTGGTCCATGGGCGGGTTGGCACTGGAGCGAATCACGATCACGGCGTATGTCGAGTAGCCTATCATCAGCATCAGCATGCACAGCAGCATGGTGTTCTTCAGGCGGGCCGAGACGAGGGGCAGCTTCTGGTACTTGCGGTTGAGCACATACCACAGCAGGGCCAGCACCACCACGCCAATGAGGGCGGCACTCCAGCCGTAGCCGTAGAAGGGGATGCCCAGCATGCCCACCGAGAGCAGGAAGGCAATGTTCTGGCGCTTCCAGTTCTCTTCCGAGGCATTCTGCGTTTCGTAGACGGCCCAGATCACCGTGGCCACCAACAGCACGATGTAGATGTACTCGCCTGTGTTGAAGGGCATGCCCAGCGTGTTCACAAAGAACAGCTCAAACCATCCGCCCACGGTGATGATGCCCGGCACCACGCCATAGAGCACGGCGGCCACGAGGGCAAACGAGACGGCTAATGCCACCAGCGAGCCCTTGGCGTTGGCATTGGGATAGCGCTTGTAATACCATACCAGCACGATGGCTGGCAGGCACAGCAGGTTCAGCAGGTGAACGCCAATCGAAAGACCCGTCATGTACATAATCAGTACCAGCCAGCGATCGGCATGCGGCTCGTCGGCATGGTCTTCCCACTTCAGTATCAGCCAGAACACCACCGCCGTGAAGGCCGACGAATAGGCATAGACCTCGCCCTCGACGGCCGAGAACCAGAACGTGTCGCTGAACGTGTAGATCAGCGCACCCACTAAGCCCGAGGCCTCAATGGTAATCAGTTTGTCCACCGAAAGCTCCTCCCATTTATCTATCAGCAGACGTCGCACCAAATGGGTAATGCTCCAGAACAGGAACAAAATACACGTGGCCGAGAGCAGGGCACTCATGGTGTTCACCCAATAGGCCACCTGCGTGGCATCGCTGGCAAACTGGGAGAAGAGGTTGGCCGTGAGCATAAAGAAGGGCGCACCAGGCGGATGGCCTACTTCAAGCCTGTAGCCCGTAGTAATAAACTCTGGACAGTCCCAGAACGAGGCTGTCGGCTCAATAGTGGAACAATATACGAAAGCGGCTATGAAAAATGTAAGCCACCCCAGGATATTGTCCACAAGACGGAATCGTTTCATCTTATAGTTTATTTATAACGTTACATTAGTGGCTGCAAAGGTAGGAAATAATTATGAAAAACGTGGATTGAACGGCAAATTAATGCTTTTTACCTTGTTTTTTTTAACTTTGATTCAAGATTTTGCATTTAAAATCGCTATCGGATGATTATAATTGAGAAAATATGCGTACCTTTGCAGCCAAATTTCACATAAAAATAAGAAACCAGAATGATGACTGCAAAAGAAATCCGCGACTCGTTCAAGAAGTTCTTCGAGTCGAAAGGTCATGCCATTGTGCCCTCGGCACCCATGGTAATCAAGGACGACCCGACGCTGATGTTCACCAACGCCGGCATGAACCAGTGGAAAGATATTATCTTAGGTACGCGAGACCCTGAGCCGCGCCGTCGCGCCGACACGCAGAAGTGCCTGCGCGTCAGCGGCAAGCACAACGACCTGGAAGAGGTGGGCCACGACACCTACCATCACACCATGTTCGAGATGCTGGGCAACTGGTCGTTCGGCGACTACTTCAAGGAGGGTGCCATCGACATGGCCTGGGAGTATCTGGTCGACGTGCTGAAGCTGAACCCCGATGACCTCTATGTCACCGTGTTCGAGGGTTCACCCGAAGAAAACATCCCCCGCGACGACGAGGCTGCCCGCTACTGGGCCAAGCACGTGCCGGCCGACCACATCATCAACGGCAACAAGCACGACAACTTCTGGGAGATGGGCGACACGGGTCCCTGCGGTCCTTGCTCGGAGATTCACGTGGACAGCCGCACGCCCGAACAGCGGGCAGCTTCCGGCAAGACGGGCCGCGAGCTGGTAAACCAGGACGACCCGCAGGTCATTGAGATATGGAACCTCGTGTTCATGCAGTTCAACCGCAAGGCCGACGGCTCGTTGGAAAAGCTCAGCATGAACGTCATCGACACGGGCATGGGCTTCGAGCGCCTCGTGCGCATGATGCAGGGCAAGCACTCCAACTATGACACCGACGTGTTCCAGCCCATCATCAAGGCCGAGCAAGCCATCACCGGACTCAAATACACCACCTTCGAGGAAGAAGTCAGCCTTTCTATAGAATCTAGTGAATCTAGTGCATCTAGTGCATCTAGAGATTCTAGAGATTCTAGACAAGAACAAATCAATGTCGCCATGCGCGTCTGCGCCGACCACCTGCGCGCCGTGGCCTTCTCCATTGCCGACGGCCAGCTGCCGTCGAACGCCAAGGCCGGCTACGTCATCCGCCGCATCTTGCGCCGTGCCGTGCGCTACGCCTATACGTTCTTAGGTCAGAAAGAGGCGTTCCTCTACAAACTGCTGCCCACGCTCGTCGAGGAAATGGGCGACGCATTCCCCGAACTGAAAGCCCAGCAGACCCTCATCGGCAAGGTGATGAAGGAAGAAGAGGACGCTTTCCTGCGCACCTTGGACAAGGGTATCTCCTTGCTCGAAAAGGCCATGGCCGAAGTCAAAGTCTCCGTTCCAGAAGGTTCTCCGTCAGGCTATGTCCTTGACGGCGTGCAGGCCTTCCGCCTGTTCGACACCTACGGCTTCCCGCTCGACCTGACGGAGCTGATTTGCCGCGAGAATGGCTTCACCGTCAACGAGGAGCAGTTCAACGTGGAGATGCAGAAGCAGAAGGAGCGTGCCCGCAATGCCGCCGCCGTCGAGAACAGCGACTGGGTTATCGTGTCCGGCGGTTCTCCCGCCGCCGAGAGCAGCGACCAGGCGGGCGCGTCCGGCGGTTCTCCCGCCGGAATTCAGCAGCAGTTCGTCGGCTACGACTACACCGAATACACCTGCCGCATACTAAGATACCGCAAGGTCACCCAGAAGAAGAACGAGTTCTACGAGCTGGTACTCGACAACACCCCGTTCTATGGCGAGATGGGCGGCCAGGTGGGCGACCAGGGCGTACTCGTAAGCGAGAACGAGACCGTCGAGATCATCGACTCGAAGCGCGAGAACAACCAGACGGTACACATCGTGAAGAAACTCCCGCAGGACCCGACGGCCCAGTTCATGGCCTGTGTCGATACCGACAAGCGCGACGCAAGTGCCGCCAACCATACGGCTACCCACCTGCTCGACTATGCCCTGAAGCAGGTCTTGGGCGACCATGTAGAGCAGAAAGGCTCATTCGTCAGCCCCGACACCCTGCGCTTCGACTTCTCTCACTTCCAGAAGGTCAGCGACGAGGAGCTGCGCCAGGTGGAGCGCATCGTCAACGATATGGTGCGACAGGACTTGCCCCTCGACGAGCATCGCGACACGCCCTTCGAGGAAGCAAAGAAGATGGGGGCCATCGCCCTGTTCGGCGAGAAATACGGCGATAAAGTGCGCGTGGTGCGCTTCGGCCCGTCGTGCGAGTTCTGCGGCGGTATCCACGCCAAGAGCACGGGCCGCATCGGCATGTTCAAGATTGTCAGCGAGAGCTCGGTAGCGGCCGGCATCCGACGCATCGAGGCCAAGACGGGCAAGGAATGCGAGGAGCTGTTCTATCACGTGGAGGACACCGTGAAGGCTATCAAGAACTTCTTCAACAACGCCAAGGATTTGGAGGGTGTCATCCGCAAGTATATCGAGGAACACGACACCATGAAGAAGGAAATCGAGGCTTTCCAGGCCCAGGCCGTGGAGCGTGCCGCCAAGCAATTAGTGGAGAATGCCCGCATTGTGAACGGCGTTACGGTGGTCAGCAGCATGCTGCCTATGGAACCCGCCGCTGCCAAGGACCTCGTGTTCAAAGTAAAGGCCAACGTCGAAGGCTCGCTGCTCTGTGTCATAGGCACCGTGCATCAGGACAAGCCCCTGCTCTCGGTGATGATGAGCGAGGACATGGTAAAGGAACACGGCCTGAACGCCGGACAGATGGTGCGCGAGGCTGCCAAGCTCATCCAGGGCGGTGGCGGCGGTCAGCCCCACTACGCCTCCGCTGGTGGCAAGAATGCCGATGGCCTCAGTGCCGCCATCGACAAGGTCATCGGGCTGGCAAACCTGTAGTATCTTATTTCTCCAAGAAAGATTTTCGTTTTATCTAAATTCCCAAACAACCAAACGACTAATCTCCTAATCTCCTAAACATACACCTATACATTTCCTCTGGAAACGCCTTTATTTAAAGGCGTTTCCAGCATGTATAGGACATACACAACTATACAATACAATAAATGATTATCCGCATGTGACCGTAACTGACGCTGAAAGCGTCACCGCTCAATAGCCGGGTGGTGCATAGCACCCCCGGAAAGTCAGAGAGCGGGGGCATCGACCCTAAAGGGGTCGCCCATCATACTCTTGAAGCATGCTTTCAACGTCAGATTTTACTTTAGAGAAACAAAAATCCACACAGTTTTTTACATTTGAAAGTAAAATTCCGTACTGTGTGGTTGAAAACACATACTGTTCGCAATGCTGTCGACAATCTACTGAGAATTTGTTGACCATTTTTTTGATTATCTGTCACTTTTAGCCCTAACACATTTATTGTCAGATAGTTATCTGGAGTGACACTTCTTTTTTACCTGTCACTACTGTCACTCACTACAAAACAACTTGTTTTGCTGTCCAGAATGCCGTCTTTTGCATTTGCAAATGCTATCTTTGCGATAGCAAAACAACTTGTTTTGTTTTGAAGGCGGCTATCAAGCACGGTTCCGCATTTAGGACATCATCCCGAACATCCAGAGGGGTAAGAATTCTACTTTTGAGAGTCATGCACTCTGCAACTCGCGACCAAAATAGTGGAAAGCCTCGCGAATCTCCTGCAGTCTGCTGGCACTCGGTTTCGAAATGCCATAGATATATCTTGCCAACAGGCTTTTATTGATATTCAGATAGCGAGCCACCTCCGAAACATTCAACCACGGGAAACGATGAAACATAGCGGCCACTTCGTTATCTGTGTTGGGTTCGGAAGTCTCATAGAAACTCGAGATATGCATGTCCACATCAATTGTTTCCCATCTGATAGCCATACCGTCATCCTCAAGGCAATAGTCGCTTCGCTGTTCAGCAGTAGCCTCCTGTAATTCTGGATAAGCCTCCAATGGCCTGCTCTGCAGATGAGCCTCAGTTGTCTACACATAAATTCGATTTCCTTCAAACCATAAATTCTTAATCGCCTCCATAACTCTCTTCGTTTTTATTAATCAACCTCTTGTGCCATTCACTATACACGATACGGATTTCTGGTTCATCCAAGTAAAAGAAGAATCTCAGTCCAAATATGGTCTGTAACGCTACCACATTCATCCAGGACAACACCTTGGATGAATGTGGTAGTCAGACAAATAGCCTCGCCCTTTACTCAGTCAGCACTATTTGCCATCGCAGTGGTATTGATTAGTCGATCATGACGGGCTTGTACTTCGGAACGAGGGACTTCATGATGCACCAGCCGATGAGGTAGGCAACGGCGCAGATGCTGAAGACCACCATGTAGGCAGCAGGCTTGCCGTCGAAACCGAAGAACGAGAAGTCGGCACCCTGGGCGGCTGCCCATGTGAAGAACTGGCCCGAGCCCATGTTGATGGCCATGGAGCCGAAACCGCCAGTCATCGTGCCGAGACCCACAATCGTGCCAATCGTTGACTTGGGGAACATGTCGCCAATGGTGGAGAACAGGTTGGCCGACCATGCCTGGTGTCCGGCACCGAGCAGACCGATGAGGATAGCAGGCCACCAGGGGCTATAGGCACCCAGAGGCTGTGCCAGCAAGCCGAGTACGGGGAAGCAGGCAAAGATGAGCATGGCACGCATGCGGCCCAGATAGGGGTTCATGCCGCGCTTCTCGACGAAGTACTTGGGCAGATAGCCGCCACCGATGGAAAGCACCGTGACGATGAAGTAGAGGGTGAAGATGAGCAGGATGCCCATGGTAGAGTCGGAGGTGTAGCCATACTGGTCGCTGAAGTAGGCGGGAGCCCAGAACAGGAAGAACCACCACACGCCGTCGGTCATGAACTTGCCCACGAGGAAAGCCCAGGTCTGCTTGAAAGTGAAGCACTTGAAGAAGGGGATGGTCTTCTCCTCCTTGTCGGCATTGCGATCCTGCACGTCGGCCAGGTCGTTGTCCTGCTCGATGTAGTTCAGCTCGGCCTGGTTCACGTGCTTGTTCTTGCGAGGCTTGTCGTAGGCCCACATCCACAGGCCCATCCACACGTAGCCCAGCACACCGATGATGATGAAGGCCATCTCCCAGCCCCAGGCGCGTGCCAGGAGGGGAATGGTGGCGGGAGCGGCCAGGGCACCTACCGAAGCGCCGCTGTTGAAGATAGACGTGGAGAAGGCACGGTCCTTGGCGGGGAAGTACTCGGCTGTGGCCTTGATGGCAGCAGGGAAGTTGCCTGCCTCACCGACGGCCAGGATGAGACGGCAGGAGAGGAAGAGCCACACAGAGACGGTGGCAATGGCCACGGCGGCATCGCTGCCAGCCTGCACCATGCGCAGGGCTTCAATAGAGTCATAGCCCTCGATGTTCATGGCTGCCCAGCCACAGCCGGCATGCAGCACGGCACCCGTCGACCAGACAAAGATGGCAATGAGATAGCCTTTCTTCGTGCCCATGAAGTCGATGAACTTGCCCGCGAAGAGGTTGGCAATGGCATAGAAGAGGGAGAAGAAACCCGTGATAGTGCCGTAGTCGGCATCGGTCCAGTGGAACTCGGGAGCTATGAAGTCTTTCCAGGTTAATGACAGAACCTGACGGTCCATGTAGTTGACGGTGGTTGCCAGGAACAGCAGCGCACAGATGACCCAACGGAAGTTGGACATTTTGGTTTTTTGTATCGGTGTCATATAAATATATTATTTGTAATTTCTGTTTTTTCTTTCTATTTAATGTCGATGACGGGAATGTTGTCCTTATCGTTGTAGTAGAGGTTCTCGCCGGCCATGCCCCAGATGAAGGTGTAGTAGTAGGTGCCTGCGGCGGCGTGCATGCTCCACTCGGGCGACATGATGGCCTGCTCGTTGTGCAGCCAGACCACGCGGCTCTCCTGCGGCTCGCCCATGATGTGGGCAATGGTCTGCTCTTGTGGCAGGTTGAAGTAGTAGTAAGCCTCGATGCGGCGGCCGTGGGTGTGTGGCGGCATGGTGTTCCAGGCGGCACCGGGATTCAGCTGTGTCAGTCCAAGCTGCAGCTGGCAGGGGCCTTCCTCTAAGACATCATTCACGATGAGCTTATAGACGGTGCGGTTGTTGCACTCCTCCAATGAGCCTACGGGTCCCCATACGGCAGCTTTCAGCGAGCCCTTGCGACCGTCGAGCGTGATCCATTGCGTCTTGTAGTGCTGGTGGGCGGTGGCCGAGTTCAGGTAGAACTTAGCTGGATTCTTCGGATCCTTCGAGCGGAAGAGTACCTCCTTGTTCACGTCCTTGTCCTTGCCGATGTGGCCGCGGCCGATGTAGAGGGCCTCCTTCGGCGAGAGGGCATACTCCTTGCCGTCGACGATGACCACGCCGTCGCCCTGTCCGCAGTTCACCACGCCAAGCTCACGGTTGTAGAGGAAGTACTTGTCCTTGATGCCGGGATCCACGTCGAGGCCCAGGTCGCGGAAGTTCTCCAACTTCAGGGTCTTGTTCACGGGCATGGCACCACCGAAGATGAAGCGGTCGTAGTGCGAGTAGGTCAAGTTGATCTCGTCGGCCACCATCACCTTCTCCATCACGAAGCGCTCGCGCAGGGTCTTCGTGTCGTAGTGCTTCACGTCCTCCGGGTGGCAGGCGGTCTGGAAATTCACGTTCTGCTGTGCCTGAGAAACGAATCCTACTGCCAGCAGTACTACTGAAAGAAATACTTTTTTCATCATATCGTTTGTTTTATAAATTAATATACTTTTTTGGGGGGAAACGAATTATTCTTTTTTTTCGAGAAACAAATTATTCTTATTCTTTTTTTTCGAGAAACGAATTATTCTAATTGGCTTTAATTTTGTCCACGAATTTTTCTTAATTCTTTTTTTCTGTACTTTTCTTTTATTTGTCAGTGATATAGTCTTTGTAATTGTCGTGGTTGAGCATAACGAAATCATCGTATTGCGGCAAATAGAGATAGCGTTCGGTGTAAAGACTGTCTTCGCCAAAATTAAACAAAATCCCTCTGGACTGCTTAGTAATACGCATGTAGTTGAATAGCTGGGCGCGATGTACTGACGTGATTTCCTCTACGGATTTCAATTCAATAAGTATTCCGTTATAATAGAAATCTGCGAAGTAGGTCTTTTCCAGCATGACATCTTTATAGTGTATCCGTAATTCTTTTTCGCGTTCAGCCATCATGCCGCGTTTTTTCATTTCTATAGCAAGGGCTTCCTGGTAGATAGGCTCGGCCATGCCATGCCCCAATATGGTATGAACTTCCATAGCAGCCCCTACCACATTATATATATCCAGATACTCTTGCTTAGTCATATTACATTAAGAAAAATTCGTGGTCAAAATTAAAGTATAATTAGCCAAATTCGTTTCTAAAAAAACAAGAAAAATTCGTTTCTAAAAAAAATTTACTTCGATTGGCGTTCCTCGGCGGCGATACGCATGCGGTTCCACACCACCATGCCTACGGTGATTACTGTGAGGACACCGGCACCGATGTATTCGAGGCTGTTCACGCACTTGTAGATGACCCATCCGAAGAGCGAGGAGGCGAAGTCGAGGGCACCGCCCTCGAAGCCCTGCGGGATGTCGGCGGCCTTGTCGCCCGTCTGTTCGAATACGGTGTGAGCGGCCTGGGTGAAGGCAGGAGCCATGTCGGTGACGAAGTAGAGGCCGATGGCCAGGGCCACGAGACCGATGATGAAGGTCTTCACCACGTTGCCCTTAGTGAACGGCAGCACCATGGGGAAGAGGTAGAACATGCCGGCGAGAGAGGCAAGCGGCAGGAACTGGTTGCCGGGCAGGACGACGGCCAGGCCCAGGGCCACGGGGATGAGCAGCAGCGACACGACGAGCGTCGTGGGATGGCCAATGACCACGGCGGGCGACATGCCGATATAGACTTTCTTGCCATTGAACTTCTTCTTCACCACCTCCTGCGTCTTCTCGGCGATGGGCTTCAGACCCTCGATGAAGAGCGAGGTGATGCGCGGAATCAGCTCCATCACGGCACCCATCGTCACGCCAAGGAAGAGGATCTTCTTGATGTCGAGCTGGGCCAGCGCACCAATCAGCGCACCCACGATGACACCCAGCACCAGCGGCTCGCCCATGACGCCGAACTTCTTCTTCATGCCCTCGGCGTCAATGTTCAGGCGGTCGAATCCGGGAATCATGTCGAGTGCCTTGCCGATGACCAGGGCGAAGGGCACGAAGCTCTGGCAGAAGGGCTGCGGGATGCTGATGCCCTGCCACTCGGGATAGTAGCCCTGGAACTTGTCGGCGGTGAGGTCGGCCATGACCAGCGTGACGATGTAGCACACAATGGCTGCGAAATAGCCCCAAGCTAACGACTGGTCCATGACGAAGTAGGCCACGGCCCCGATGAAGGCGAAGTGCCAGTAGTTCCACAGGTCGATGTTCACCGTGCGGGTGCAGCCCGTGATGAGCAGCAGGAAGTTCACGCCCAGGCAGATGGGGATGATGAGTGCGCCCACGGCGGTGTTGTAGGCCACGGCGGCGGCGGCAGGCCAGCCCATGTCGAACACCTTGAGCTGCAAGCCGTACAACTCGCTGATGGCCGACAGCGGCGAGCCGAAGTTGTTAGTCAGCAGGGCCGTGACGATACCTAAGCCTACGAAGCCCACGCCCACATAGAGGCCCGACTTGAGCGAGCGTCCGAAGGTGAGGCCGATGCAGAGACCGATGATGGTGAAGAGAATGGGCATCATGACCGAGGCCCCCAGACTGATGATGTAACTAAAGATTTGTTCCATGTTGTCGATTAGTTGTTTGTTTTTAGCGTAGTTCTGCTTGCAAAATTACACAATTTCTTTCAATTATCCGTCAGAAATATCAAAAAACTTAGTGAATATGTATTTTCCTCGTGTTTCCTCTCTGTCTGACGATGTAGATTCCCTTCGGCAACTGGCGTAGGTCGTCTCCGCAGGGCTGACCCGAAAGGTTGTAAATCCGGGTGTCCTGGGCATAGTCGGCGGGTGTGTCGGCGATGCCTTCGGGCACGTAGGTATAGCCTAATTTCCTGTCCATCCAGTTCAGGCGTTCCTCTATGAAGCGGCGCACATTCTGCACCTCAGCATCGTAGCTGCCCCAGACCACGGGGTTCTGGTGTACCAGCGTGTCCATGACGGGCCAGCGCATGAAGTTCAGCTTCTGCGACTCCTGCAGATACGCTGCCTCTTCATTGATGACCTCAAGCAAATGCTCCTTGGTGATGCCGTTGTGCCGTGCCTCGTCCCATATCTCGACCATCTTTTCGCGTGCCTTTTTGTTGTGTACGGCAATGTTGTCCACGAACAGCCTCATCTGGCTGTTCACCACGCTGCCGCCGCTGCGGTAGACAAAGTCGGTCTTCTTGTTGACGGGATAGGTGCGGCGGTCGTTGTCGAAGGCCAGGTCGAAGTCCCATACCGGGCCGGTGAAGAGCGTGTCGTTGTCGCGATGCTTGTACATGAACACGCTGTAGTAGGTGTCGGTGTTGCCCGACATCTCGCCCACGAGGAAGTGGCGCAGGAAGGTGTTCTCGTCCAAGTATTTCTCCCAGTCGGCTTCCATCTTGTTGAAGTAGCTCTCAATGTAGTCGTGCTGCTCCGTGGTGATTTCGTCGTTGTCGGGAGAGTGAATGGTCACGGGAATGCCCTTGGCCGAATAGAACCAGCTGGGTTCCGACGGGGCGCGGGCATCAATCTCCACCAGGTAGCCGCCGGTGAGGGGCACGCCGCTGTTGTCCTCGGGCGTCATCTCCTCAATATTTACGCGATGCTTGCGCACGTCCACGTGGTCGCACAGCTGGTAGCTGCCCTTGTACTCGCCGTTCAGCACCACGTCGACGGGCTGGATGTAGGGCGTGAAGGGCATGTTCATGCAGCGGCTCAGCTCGAAGGCCAGCTGGTTGCGCAGCAGCGTCTTGTCGCCGTAGTTGTTGATGAGGACCCACTTCTTGGCCTTTCCCGGCGAGTTGAGCACGCGCGTCTTCTTGTTGAACTTGATGCGGTAGGGCTTCTTGGGGAAGGTGAGCGAGCCATTGCCGCGCAAGCGCACGGTGCCCGAGTCGCAGAGCAACTGCTTGCCGTCTTCGCTGACGATGGTGATGATGGCGTTGATCTGATGCTTCTTGTCGTAGGGGATGACGCCGTTCTCTGTCTGAATGCTCACCGTGGGCAGGTTGGTGAGCCGGGGCAGGCTCGTCTCGTCGCCCACGCCGGGATAGCCATAGAACTCCAGCTCGGCAATGTTGCACCGCTCGTCGTCGGGTCCTACGTAGCGCACGTAGCGGAATCCTTTCGAGCATTTCACGTCGGTATACGATAGTTTTCCGGAGATGCCTTTCTCCTTGATGATATACAGGGGTATCGCGTCCATGAAGTCGGGCGTGTTGGCTCCCTCGAATACGCCCAGCAGGATTCTTTCGTCGCCCCTGTGGCGGCGGGCGGGCGACCAGCCTAAGCGGGTGATGACGTGGGGCTTGCCAAGGTCGAGTCCCACCCAAGTATAACTGCGGTCGTAGGAGGCAAAATAGGTGTTCAGGTTGTCGTCGAAAGCCATTTCGCGGGTATTCATGGTGGTCGACGCAAGGTTGGTGCCGTAGTCAACCGACGTGGCTGTTCCTATGACGGTACCGCTGAGCTTCTTGCCCGTCTGTGCATGAGTGGCGGCAACGGTAAGCATAAGCATCGCTGCCAGGAATAACAGTTTCTTCATAGTGTCTTGTTGCATGATATTTGTTCTTATTTTTAGTCTTGGAAGTAGATGCGCTTCACGCGGTTAGACACGCCCGTGAGCACTTCGTAGGGGATGGTGTCGGTGAGTTCGCTCAGTACGGTGACGGGCAGGTTGGAGCCGAAGATCTCGACCATGTCGCCCTCCTGACAGGGAATGTCGGTGACGTCGATCATGGCCACGTCCATACAGATGTTGCCCACGTAGTCGGCCCGCTGCCCGTGTACGAGGCAGTAGCCGTGGCGGTTGCCTAAATGACGGTTCAGTCCGTCGGCATAGCCAATGGGAATGGCACCGATGATGCTGTCGCGCTCCAGGATGGTGCGCCGGCTGTAGCCTATCGAGTCGCCCGCCTTCACGTGGCGCAGCTGCAGGATGGTCGTCTTCAGGGTACTCACGGTTTTAAGTGAAGCCACTCTTGATTCTTCACTCTTCACTCTTAACTCTTCACTCTTCACTCTTGATTCTTCACTCTTCACTCTTAACTCTTCACTCTTATACGGTTCGACTCCATACAGTCCTATGCCTAAGCGGCACATATCCATCTGTCGCTCGGGGAAGTGCTCGATGCCGGCCGAGTTGTCTATATGGCGCAGAATCTTATGGTCGAAGGCTTCCTGCAGCTTGCGGCTCCCCTCTTCGAAGAGCGCGAACTGTCGTGCCGAGAACTCGTCGAAGGCATCGCTGTCGGAACCCACGAAGTGGGAGAACACCGAACGGGGAATGACGGCCTGCTGATGGCGCAGACGGTCGATGAGTTCGTCGGTTTCGTTGATGTTGAACCCCAGCCGGTGCATACCCGTGTCGAGCTTGATGTGTACGGGCCAGCGGGTGATGCCCTCCTTGCGGGCCTCCCTGATGAGGGCATCGAGCAGTCGGAAGGAGTAGACCTCGGGCTCCAGGTCGTAGTCGAAGAGTGTCTTGAACGATGTCATCTCCGGGTTCATCACCATGATGTTGGCCGTGATGCCCGCATTGCGCAGCGTCACTCCCTCGTCGGCCACGGCCACAGCTAAGTAGTCCACGCGGTGTTCCTGCAGGGTCTTGGCTATCTCGATGGCCCCGGCTCCGTAGGCGTCGGCCTTGATCATGCACACAAGCTTGGTCTCTGGCTTCAGCAGCGAGCGGTAGTAGTTCAGGTTGTCCACCACGGCGTTGAGGTTCACCTCAAGGATGGTCTCGTGTACCTTCTGCTCCAGCAGCTCCGTGATGCGCTCGAAGCCGAAGCTGCGGGAGCCTTTCAGCAGGATGGTCTCGTTGTGCAGGGAATGGACTACGGGGCTTGCGAGGAACGTGTCGGTCGAGGCAAAGAAGTGTTTCTCGCTCATGGTGAAGGCATTGGCCGATGCCGAAATCTCAGCACCAATGCCGATAAGTTTGCTGATGCCGCGCTGTTCGCAGAGCATGTTCACCTGTCGGTACAGCTCGGCAGGGTTCTCGCCGCTCTGATAGATGTCGCTCAGGATGAGGGTGTTTTTGGGTGTCGGTTGCTGTCTGCGGCTCACGAAGTCGAGGGCGATGTCGAGCGAATGGATGTCGTTGTTGTAGGAGTCGTTGATCAGGGTGCAACCGTGCTGACCCTGTTTCACTTCCAATCGCATGGCGATGGGCTCTAACTGAGGCATGCGCTCGGCCAGTTCTTCGGGGGTGAGACCGAGGTACAGGGCAATCGTGGCGCAGGTGATGCTGTTCTCAATCGAAGCCTCGTCGATGAAGGGGATGGTGTAAGCTCCGCGCGAACCTTTATATATATAAGAAATCTCCGTCCACTCTCCACTCACATCTACCCTCTCTCCTCTCTCCTCTCTCCACTCTCCTCTACCCTCTCTCCACTCTCCTCTACCCTCTCTCCTCTCTCCTCTCTCCTCTCTCCACTCTTTCACATACATCTCCGCCCTCTCGTCGGTTCTCGACCACCTGATGCGCTCACCCTGATAGCCCGAACGGCGTATGCAGCGGCTCACGATGTTGTCGTCTGAGGGATAGATGATAGCCTTGGTGTCGCGCATCAGCTCCAGCTTCTCTAAGCATTTCTCTTCCATCGAGCGGAAGTTCTCCTGATGGGCGTTGCCAAGGCAGGTCAGCACGCCGATGGTGGGCTGGATGATGTCGTGCAGGGCCATCATCTCGCCCGGCTGACTGATGCCTGCCTCAAAGATGCCTATCTCGGTCTGCTCGTTCAGCAGCCACACGGAGAGGGGCACGCCAATCTGCGAGTTGTAGGAACGGGGCGAGCGGGTGACCTTCAGGTGATGACTGTCGGATGTCGGTTTCTCCTTTTCACCCAACGCCCAGCACCCGACACCTGAAAGCAGCTGATAGAGCCACTCCTTGACCCACGTCTTGCCGTTGGAGCCTGTTATGCCCACGATGGGAATCTCGAACTCGTCGCGGTGCCGTTCGGCCAGTCGCTGCAGGGCGGCCAGCGTCGAGGACACTTTCAGGTAGTTGGCATCGGCCTGCTGGCGTTCGGGCAACTGCTCCACGACAAACGAGCGCACGCCCCGGCGGTACAGCTCGTCGATATATCGGTGTCCGTCGCCCCGTTTGGTGCGCAGGGCAAAGAATAGTGTCTGTTCAGGAAAACAAAGTGAGCGGCTGTCGGTGAGCAACCATCCCACGGTGGCATCGGCATCACCATACCGTCGGGCACCGATGAGCGTCGTCACTTTCTCTATGCTGTATGTCATTGCATTACATTTTTAATTATCGTAGTGCAAAGGTAATAAGTTTTTCCGAAACTCGTCAAGAATTATACGATTTCTTTTTAATTTCTCTCGTAAATGTCTTGCATACTTCCCTCCAGTTTCTTTGACGTTCGTCAAATTATTCAACAGGTAGATGTACCATTTTATATGCACATTTTCTCAAAAACATTTGGTTGATTGGAATAAAAGTCGTATCTTTGCACCCAACAGATCCCGGCACACGTCCTCTTTCGGGGAGTGCAACAGGCCGGGACTTCGCTTTTTCAATATGATTTATACCAAGCCACTTCTTACCCTCGCACAACAGGTTGACACTCTGAAACAGCGAGGACTTATGATTGACAATTATGCAGAAACACCACCGTGCAACGGTTGACTATTGTTTGTTCTTTTTGAAATTGGCACCTGATTTCGCCACGTATCACGTTAAACATCTTCTTGGCCAATCAGACGCAAACAGAATAGAGCCTCGGCCATAGTATTAGGAATATAGCACTCTTAACTGCAAAAGAAAGGTATTCACAATCATTACCTGTCCAAGAAATCCTCCAATGGACGTATTCTTGCACGATACGTATTAATCTTGTTTTTTAAATTTGGTGTCTTGGGAAAACTTAACTCATGAGAATTATCAAAATGGAAAACAGCATAATAGGGGGAATGTTCTGGGTGGAACCCATACCCTTCCAGCGTTTCTTTTGACCAGATTTTAAATGTCCCTTTCGACCTCAATCTGAACAAGTGAGTGTCTTCTCCATTTGTGTGGAGTAAAACATATTGCATTCTTTCAAAGCCATAAGTAACCAATACAGAACCTTTCGAATCGCCAATTCTTACATAGCAGATACCTGTTTCCATCATCTTTGACTTTAATTCAGGACGAGCATGATTGACAAGGACCATAACTTGTTCAGGATCCTCTTCCATCCTTTGTTTCATCTCGAGGAAATGTATAGGGTCATTTATCTGTTCTTTTCTTTTTATGCTTAAATTTAGGAAATCCACACTCTCGTCTATTCCAACAAATTGCCGCCTCATCAGGTTTGCGGCAATACCTGTTGTCGAACTTCCTGCAAAAGGGTCTAAGATTCTTTCTCCCATATTTGTTGAAGCCAGAATTGCTCTGTATAATAGACGAAGTGGCTTTTGTGTTGGATGCTTGCCATTTTGCTTTTCCCATCCGCTTGCTGCTGATAGTTTCCAAACATCTTGCATCTGAACGCCACCATTTATTTTCTTTAGCGCGTCCATATTAAACGTATAGTCCTTACAACTTCTACGTGTAGCCCATATTAAATACTCAGCACAGAAATTAAATCGCTTATCTGATAAAGTTACAGGAGGATCTGGCTTTTGCCATACTATAATATTGATGATTTTAAAGCCAAGTTCATCAAGACATTTTTCTACGGAGAATATGTTATGATATGTACCACAAACCCAAATCGTTCCATTCTGTTTTAGCAGTTTGGTGCAAGGCTCAATCCATTTTATATTGAATGCATCCTTATCGTCTCTTGATCGAACACGATCCCATTGTCCTTTGTCAAATTTGATATATTGCCCATTCACATTTACTTTTCCATTTCCCGTTGAAAGGAAATAAGGAGGGTCAGCAAATATCATGTCGAAAGGCCCGTCTATTTGGCGTAGCAGTTCAAACGTATCACCTTGGTAGAGTGTGAAGTCGTTATTCTCTGTATAATAATATGGTGATTTCATTCCTATATTGCCAATCTTAGAGAATGCTCCAAATCAAGATTCTTGTTTCTCCTTGCCAAATATCCTTTAAATTCATCACTTAAGAAACGTGCGTCAAGAGAAGTCCTAAATGTTGTACTTCTAATGAATGCAACATCGTCTGTTACCAAGTCGTCTTTTATCCTTACATGACCATCATTGTCGAAAAGGATAATATTAGAATCGAATAACTTGTGATGATTTGAGCATAGCCACAGACCATTATGTCCACTTACCGCATGACCAAATTTTGCCTCATCATCAAATTCAGTTGACTTACCAATCTGTGATACACCCCAAACATGTGCGCCTTGAATAACCTCCTGTATCTCACAACCGCACAGAGCACATTTTTTTGCGCCAAGTCTGTTGAACAAATTATAAAGATAAGAAGCCGACCTGAGAACGGTCTTGTCAGATTCAAGATAAGCACGCTTGTCTAAGAATAAAGATGTATCATGAACGGAAATGTTGCCTAGTGCCTCAATAGTGCTTAAAGAAGATTGCGGTAAACTCTTCAGGTCTTGCTCACAAATATTGAATAGGTCAATGGGCCTGTCAGCTATATGCGATATGGCGACAGCAAGAAGTGTCGATTCGTATTTGCTGGCTCCAAATGTTTTGGCGTAAATCTGAATCTTCTCACTGCTCTTCGATACGTATGATGAATTATTGGAAGAATTAGAGGTCTGATTATCCCTTCTGTCAATAATCAAATCATCGACGTTTCTGTATGGCAAGACTTCCCCATGATAATATTGACCAATATTTAGGAAATCAATACCAGCAGTCATTAATAGACGATATGCGAATAGATGGTAATCTGTAAAAGCGTTGCCAATATGGGGGATAAAATAGTAGCACAGTCGTTTGTTAAGACGCTGGTCTGCATAGAACAAATTGATGGCAGTCGGAACGCTTTGTAAGCTTGAATTACGTCCTTCAATACTTGCTTCTGACAAAGAAACATAGTTTACAATGCCGTCATACTCAACAAACAATAGCCTTCCCCTATTATATGTTGAACGATCTTTGGCAACACGATATCGGCTTTGTCCCGTAACCAGTAGGCAAATATCCATCAATACTTCTCTTGTCAGTATTCTGTCGAATAAACCAGGCGTCTTTTGAGCATCTGGCCTATATGTTATTGTTGCTACCATATCAATAATTTATAATTAGGACTTCACGACGATTATTATATCTTCCTTGAGGAACCTTGATGTCTATAACGTGATAACCGTTTCTTTCGACCCAATTTGCGACATCTGCATTGTAAAAGTCCTCAACCTGTATAACGTATGACAACATGAATTTGGCTTCACGTTGATGAATTTGGTCCAAGAACAAGCATAGACGCTGCTCATGTTCTATCGTCCAACCTTCAAAACCTCGTTTCCCATCATTGTAAACGCCCAAAGTTGAGCGATAAGGTGGGTCGGCATATACGAATGTGTCTGGAGTTATCTGGTCTATCAATCTTTCAAAAGACACATTTAAGTATTCAACATTCTTGGATTTGGAACACCTTGCAAAGGTAATGAACTTGGAAAGCAAACATTCGTTGAACCAACGAGAACCTATGGGGTTATTGAAACCATGATTAGTATTGAAGCGTATTTGCTGTTGGAACCCATATAATATAAGAGTATACAGCATACGTGGATCTCTCTTTGGCATCGGCGTACTATTATATTTATTCCTTAATGCCACATAACCTTCTGTGCTGTTTGGAGCTAATCCATATTTTTTAATTAACTTATAGACATAAGTCAAATACCCATACGTATCTAAACGGAATGACTGTATAAGTCCCTCAACAAAAGGATTGATGTCGTTGTAGACAATACGTTCAGCTGAAATATTGATACCAACATTGAATCCGCCTCCAAATGCATCGATAAATGTGTGTAACGGCTCTTGCGGCAAATATTCCTTGATGATAGGAACCATCTTTGTCTTACTGCCTGTATAGTTAAGGGGAGATTGAACAATCACCTCATTAGCAGGTTTCTTCTGTATGTAGAATAAGTATTCCTGGTGGCCGTCAGCACCCTGACATTTCGTATTGTTATATTTCTTGTAATCGATGGTAACACAGTCATACGTTTCTTCAATACCTAACCGTTTAAGGGTCTTCTCAATGTAGTCCTTTGACATAAAACCGTCGTTGTTATAACTAAGGACAATATGTGATGCTTTTGTTTCTGCTACGACCTTCTCGAAAAGGATGTGGGCATGATACATCTTCGACCAATTTGAGCGCATCGGTGTTGTTGGACGAGACCCCGTTACTCTACTAATTGGAGGGTTGTCGTTTAGTATCAAAGTTTCAAAAAGATGATACTGAGTCCCATATTGATTCTGAGTATATGGCGGGTCAAGATATAAAATATCACATTCAATATCTGAAATGATATTTTCAATTTTATCATTCTGGCTCTCAACGATATCACATCGTCCTTCATTGGAATCAATCCTGCTGAATACAATAGGTCTTAAAGCACGTTTATCCCAATGTTTAAGGAATGCACCGTAAACTCCAGCCGTATTAGAGACATCAGATACCGATTCCAACAAACAAGCCAGAAGATATACGTATTCTTCTTCTGTAATTTGATCTTGCTCTTTCCATTCTTCAATCTGCATTCGGAAATAGTCTATACGAGCGGCATTCTCTTCTGAAAAGTACATACGTTCTGAACCGCCTAAAGAGTAATTCTGATAAATGAATCCTTTTAACGTATTGTTATTCTCATTAAAAAAAACGAAAGGATTGAAACCAAGTCTTTCAAACGTACAACTGTTCGCATATAATCTTCCTCTTGTGAAAATCGTTGAGCATTTCAAAGAGTCATTAATGATGATATGTCTATATATCGACTTCGTACTATCTGCAACAGACCCCATACCACAAAAGGCATCAAAGAAAACCAATTTTCCTTGAAGCAGATTGTGACTCTGAAGGAGTGCCTTAATAGAATCTGTCAATGTATCTTTACTTCCTAAATATCTCATTTTATGCTTCTTGTCTATTGCTTGACTTTACCACAAACTCTTCGGAGTTACCCTCTAAGTATAATGTAGTTACCCAGTAACCCAAAAAGAGGGGTTAGACTCTCTGACATTTCTTTTTTAAGTGACTTTTCAATTCTAACGAATATTACAAAGCCATTCGTAATAGTAATATCAATTAGACACTATTGTAATTGTAATACCCGTAGAGTTCTCCCCATCATAGATTTCTATTACCTGATGGTTACCAGAAAGTTTCAAAACAAAAGGAGTCTTGAGGTCAATCTCGGTAAAATATAGGCGATTGTCAATGAGATGGTACTCATCACTATCAGCAAGTACACCCTTTTTCACCTTAGCAGTATAGTCATCATCATCCTTCTCATAGTGTATAATAATTTCATTCTTTCGTGGAGTATATGACAATTCATAATCACCATAGTTGAATGACTGCTTAGCAACACTACGAGTTACAGGAGCAGTAGTCTTTTCGGTGTCAACGTGTTCAACTTTTTCGACTATTTCAACAATAGGTTCTTCTGTGTTTTCTTCAATATGATTAATTTCATTCTCTTCACTTTGCTTTTCGCCAATTCGCTTACGCCTTTCCCTTTCTGGTACGATTTCATTTCCAATAGTCATAGCATAGTTGAAAACCAAATCCCAGTCGTATGGACTAACCGAGGTTGCTTGAATCACATAATCAGAATTCAGTTTCAGACTCCTACGGAAATCAACAGCTTCAAATACAGAGCGTTCATCGTCCTTTTTCAATTCTGCGATGCGATCAAGGAAGAGAGCGATTCTCAAATCAATTTCCCTCTTAAAAAATGAGTCATCAAACATTGAACGGATATTCTGATAGTAATTTCTACATTCGATGTAGTTATTACGAGATTCTATCGCCTTGCCAGCCTCGATATAAAGCAATGGAGAGAATGGCCTTTGAGCATAGTGTCTCATTACATTAGAACAGAAACTATTCAGTTCCTTACTTGGTGCCTGAGATCCGAGAGATTTGCTAATGAAATCTGTGTTACGGATTCTACGCAAGAAAACAATTGCTTCAAGCAATTCTTTTGCCTTCGCATCGGCATACTTTGTCTTTGGTGATGTCCAAGTGTTAAGATCTGTAAGTTTTGCAGCCAATACGGCCTTAATAACATCCAGATTCAGAGCGTCCATTCTATATACAGTAACTGCCTCATTCAAGAGATTGTTTGCAGCTTCGATAGTCGCAGCCGAGCGAAGCATGTAGGGTAACCATTCTTTGAAATCGTCTTCAGATTTCTCATAACGTATGACGTTACAAAGAATACTCTTCTGGTATTCATTGAGAGTTGTTTCCTTGTTCCTATGATACTCGGAAAGTATGTCAGTACGCCAAGTCTCTCTTTGTGAAGCTTCCATAAATTCGATGTTTCCTGGATATGGAAGCGTATCTGCCTTTGCCTTGTAGTATTCAACAGGACGTTGAGGCTTATCCATTTCCTCCCAAATCTGAATTGCTGATTCTGTTAGATCCCGAGTGTAAGCCATAGATGCGAGCTTTCCAGAATCGAGGAAAATCTTGAATGTTTTTAACTCGTCGCGTTTTTTTATCGTTGTATTCATGGTGTTTTCTTTCGCGTCCGAGAAATTCAAATTTAGAACAACAAGGTTGATAATGTACTGCCATGTAACTCGGTACATTAATTCAGAATCGTTGGCCGCCAAATCTGAACATATTTTATCCAAAATACGATTGAATTCTGTAAGAGTGGGCTTTGTTTTTACCATCTTACACAACTCAACCTTCGTATTCTCCCTAATTTTATCGTAAAGGCGCGCAATCTTAGTAATAGTATTAGGTATGTTCTCCTTTGATGCCTTACCTTCTAATGCCGCATTGATGCTCAGCCAATAGTTATCAAGACTCTCTTTAAACATAATAGCCTTAGAGAAATATTCCGCTGCTTCAGCAAAGTTCTCTTCATACATAAAGGCTTTCGCACGGCATCTGTATTCGTCTATCTTTCTGTTTGCTTCCTTATGACGACTTGCAGCCTGACGCATGAGACCAACATCCATCAGGGATTCTGCACGCTTCTCAAGAGCATTCATGTTCTCTTCCTTATTCAAATAATCAATATTCTCATCGGTAATATCAGAAGCAGTACCTGGATTGATCCACCCTAATCCTTCTTCTGGCCATAGTTTACGTTTGTTTGGTGAAAGGGTACTAAGCATCTTTTGTTCAAGACTCTGAACATATTTCTCTTCCTCAGGATTGGAATGGTTGAAAGCAAAGCTCCAGAATGAAGATCTATCAAATTTGTCAACGATGAACAACTTTGTACCAGCACGAGTAACGGCCACGTATGCATTACTGATTTGATACTTCAAATCAATATCCTTTTCTGGAGTTGGTGCAGAATCTTTCTTCTTTTCGTACCATAGCAAAAGATTGTTTATGCTCAAATTAGAATATTCGTTTTTACATTCAAAACCATAAATAGCGACGTTTGGATACTCCAATCCCTTTGCTTGTGTTGGGTTAAGAATGGTAATTCCTACAGGAGAACCACTCTCAAATTTTATCATACCATTGAGAGGTGAATTGGTGATGAATTCCTCAACAGATTCACCATCAGCAGCAGGTACGATAAGGATCACGCCTTTCTTTCTCAATTCATCAAAGACCATTTTGTCATCTGGCGAGAGACATACGATACGGTGGCCTTCTTTAGGGAAATGAGTAGACTGAGGCTTTGAGTCTTCTCCAAAGCGTGTTGCACGCAACAATTGAATTCTATTTGCTAACTTTACCACCTGTCTCGTCGAGCGAAAATTTTCCGAAAGTTCAACAGGATCTTCCAAACGCACATTATTTATCTGATCTTGAAGCCCTACCAATTCACAAAGATGCGTTGAGAAGTAACCACGCAATGAACGCCAACTAAAACCAGTTGGGTTCAAGGTCTGAAACTCATCTCCCGCAAAAACAAATGGTAATTTTTTTATGTCAGATACATTCGTAATCCTCCGATTTGCAAATGAAGACACCTTCATTATGAAATCGAGTTCAATACGGGTAAAGTCCTGGGACTCATCACAGAAAACAGCACTAAATTGTTCACTTACATATTCATTATCAAGACAATAGCGAACAAGATCTTGGTCATCCCAATAGCCATCCAAATTCATCTTTGAGTACCAAGCATCCCACACTTTCTCATAGATTGTCGTAAATGTTTCTTCGCTAACTGTTTTGTCATCACGCGGTATAAGCTTATAAGCATTCGGTGTAAGGAGTTTCTCTCCGTCCCAACCTTTTATGTAAGTTCTGATAACATGCCAACTTTCACTTGGGCCATACTTCTTTGCAGCATCCTTGGTTTTTGAGAAGCGTTGGTTCCAAAGCTTATTGAATTTTGCAAACGAGATATGTTTTGGGGCAAGGAAATGTGTTGTCAAATATTCTTTGTCATGAACTTTAATGCATCGTTTTACCAATGTTTGAAAAACATAGAACATACTATCAAATTCTGAAAGCACATCTTCTTCAAGATTGATACCCATTTTGTTTATCAGATCCTTGTACTCGCTATTCTTCTGAAGTAAAATGAGTGATAATCCTTTGGCATCAGCAATAAGGTTTTCACTATATGACAGATATACTGGAGGCAGGATATTTCCATCCTCCTCGGTTTTGTGAAGCACATACCGAAGAATGATCTCAGCAAACAAGTACTGTAGAACAGTTGACTTGCCACTACCAGCACGACCAGTTATGAAGAGAGGATAATGGATGTCGTTTGAAACAATCTTAACTTGTTCTTCACTTAACACCATATTGCTCTTCTTTTCTAACTCCATATCGCGCCATTCATCCTTGTCACCAAGGAAAGTCCATGGATAGCCCCTACGATACACTGTTGGTTTATCTTTATTCAAATATTCGCTATAGTCCTCATTTTTGTCATACTTCTTAATGTCAGCAAGTACCCAATCTTTACCATTATGATATACAAAGATAATCTTGTCTTTAAATGTGATGGACTGCCATCCATCTGGATCATTAAGATGGTCTACAATATGGTTTTCTATTACCTCAGCTGAATTGTAAAAATCAGAAAAGTCTTTTTCGTTCTTTACGAATTCAACCCACTCTTCTGTTTCATAGATGGTCTCCTCGAACAGTTTATGGTTGATTGTAAGAGGATTTGAAATAAAACCATATTCGCTATCTGACAAAGATACCAACTCTCTTTTTACAGAGTTTTCTTCTTCTGAAACCATACTTGAGAGAATTTCCTCAATTTCTTTCTTTTCAGCATCTTTTACCTGATACTTCTCAATCCATGCGTCCTCGTTTTTCTCATTTACCTCTTTTTCATAATCAGGATGAACGTATGCAACTCTTAGGACATAGAGAGTTGCATCACCTTTTACCCATGGATCCCAAATGAAAGTAGGACGACTGCTGATTCCTTGAGATTTAGCTACGAGATATTTTCCGTACACCTTACTAACATTCTTGGATATGCGAAGAACTTTATCAGAAGTGAGAAAATTATTAAGCTTTTCAATGAAGATAGGACCAAAAGATTGTTTGTTCCACCACTTTTGGACTTCATTTGTTAGATAGTATTTATATTTCATAATTTTATGTGTATTATAATGTTATTTTTTAAAAAGATTGGACAATTTAAATCCGTGAAACTGCTCAGGCATCATTAAAGAGTCAAACTCTTCATCTGATGTCAGTGATAATATGTTCTTTGCCATTCTAATCATATAAGTCTTGAATACGGGCTTTTCTTTTAGAGGATACTCAGATTTTGACTACAAAGGTAATGAAATAATTGCAAACTGATGCGTTTTGGAACTATAATCTACAATTATTTATGTATTTTTCAGGAAAGAACGGGGTCATCTGTTTATCTGTACATTTTGAGATTTTTTCATCTTGTTTCTTATAGGCCAAATCATAGTTGCCAACTAACAACTTTATAGTAACACACTTACTCAAAGAGAGGGCTGATTCAAACAGCCATTTTCTCCAGCATCTGCTGCATCACTTCGCCCAAAAAGAATTCGAACTATACGTTTTATTAGTATCTGGTATCTATGCCGAAACAATAAACTATTCGAGCGGACAAACTTCGCTTCTCTTTCTCTTAGATGCCGCTTTGGTCTGTAGTAACAATCCTTATTATTAGGTTACAAATTTACACATTTTCTGTGAGATTTTCCATAACTCAGCACATTTTTACACATTAAGATAATATTCTGCCGTGTTTAGAAAAACATCATCGACCAAGTGTTCTTGCGCTTCTGAGCCAGTTTGTCCGTTGTGCGGGTGATGATGGCTTGAAAGAAGAATGCGATGAGGTACACGTCAGTGCCCTCGCTACAGTAGGGCTCTTTCATTTACCTGCCTCTTACTGCCATTTTAGCAATGTACCAGTTATAAGTATCAGTAATTGAGGCTGTTATAAATAAACTACGTTACGCTTCCACCCCGCGTGGGCGGCTTTGAGCCGCCCCCACATCCAGCTTCTGTTGTCATATTTTATTTTTTTAGAGGGGGGAGGCTCAATTCGCGGGGTGCAGCACTCCCCCAAATGCAATGCAAAGGTACGAAAAATTATTGAATTGGCAAAATTTCCACGCTGCTTTTTCACGGTTTTTCGCCTCTCTCACACTCATACATCACATTCCGCCATAGACAACGGGCCCCATTCGTTTGGTGGCTGAAAGGCCACCTCGGTTGAGCGAGAGGCTCAGACGCCTGGTCTGCTCAGTCTGCGACTACCGCAAGACGCACAAGAAGAATTTCAGGCATCCGCTGCCCGACATGCTGATACTGACCGTGTTGGCTCGTTTGTGTGGATGCAGTACGCGGAAAGCAATCATCCATTTCGGGGAGCAAAACCTACAGCTCCTCCAGTCTGCTTACGGTATTCTGCCCAAGGGAGTCCCATCGGAGCCCACGCTATGCCGCATGGAGAAGTGCATTGACGAGGATGCCTTCGCAAGGCTGTACTCAGAGTTCGCCCGCCTCCTTACAGCCGACATCGACCCTCCCTCCGGCGGACGGCCCGTCATCAAGGCCATTGACGGCAAGTTCATGCGCGGCACGAAGCTGGCAAACGGCCGATGGCCTGACATCGTGAGCATCTACGACGTGGGCAGGGGAATAGCCACGGACACCGAGGCCTGCCAGGAGAAGAGCAACGAGATAAAGGCCGCGCCCAGGCTGATAGAGAGAGCCTCTTTCGAGCCGGGAACCGTCGTGACCGCCGACGCAATGAACTGCCAGACGGAGATTATCGACCTGATTCTCAAGAAGAAGGCGCACTGTTTCATCGCCCTGAAGGCCAACCAGAGGGCACGCTGCTACAGCGTGGAGGACACCCTGCCAGGCATGACCCCGGATGACGAGTATCACTCGGTGGAAATCGGTCACGGCAGGATACACGAGCGTCGCTGCCGCGTGTTCTACGGCGTGGAACGCATAAGCGGTATCGACAAGTTCCGCAGCGTGTGTGCCATCGTCGAAATCACCACCCACACCACCTACAAGGCCACGGGGGAGGAAACCTCGCAGACACGCTACTACATCACATGCCTGAGAGAAGGCGCACAGCTGATGGACTATATCAGCCGGAAGCACTGGGGCATAGAGAACAACCAGCACTGGGAGCTGGACACCCTGCAGGGACAGGATGCCACAAAGAGGAAGTACCCGAAGGCCGCAAGAAACCTCGACACCCTACAGAAAATCGTGCATGCCCAGACAGATGGCTTCTCGGAACGAAACCTGCACTATATGAAGAGCTTCTATCTGCTTTACAACGGACAAATCGGTAATTTGCCACAACTTGTGGCAAATTCTAACGACGCAACATTGCCACAGGTTGTGGCAGAATTGTTCATTGTGCCATGGGGGCACCACCGCTATATTATAGACAAATGCGCAGATAACCCTGACAAAGCCTTGTTTTATGTTCATCAGATAGTAGAGAACGGTTGGAGCCGTAACATGTTGCTCAATTTCCTCGACACAGACCTTTATGAGCGTCAGGGCAAAGCATTGACCAACTTCAGCAAAACACTACCTGAAGAGTCAAGCGACTTGGCACAAGAACTCACCAAAGACCCATACGACTTTGCGTTTACCGGCATAACAGGGCGGTATAATGAACGATTGCTGAAAGACAAGCTGCTTGGGAGCATCACTCAGTTCTTAGTAGAGTTAGGTACAGGGTTTGCATACGTTGGAAAGGAATACAGGTTGCAAGTTGGTGAAAGGGAACAATTTGTTGACTTGTTGTTTCATCACCTAAACCTCTCGTGCTATGTCGTCATGAAGTGAAAATAGGAAAGCTGGAATTTGCGGACGTAGGGCAGCTGGGCGGATATATTGTCACATGCAACCATTTATTACGCAAAGAAGGACGTGACAACCCAACTATTGGCCTATTGATATGCAAAGAGAAAGATCGTATTCAAGCAAAATATGCCTTGGAGTCAAGCAGTCAGCCTATTGCCATATCGGAATATGAACTGGAGAAATTCTATCCAGAAAAGGTTGAAGGTGTCATTCCTACTATTGAAGAAATAGAAGAGAAAATTAATATGGAGGACGATAATACGAATGAGAATAATTGATTGATTTCGCGAGACCAAATATATGACCGAACACGAATTACAACAGTATCTACTCCGCGAGTACCCACAGGAAAATGCTCGGTGTGAGATTAGAATAGAAATCGTAGTTTTCGCCGATTATACTGTGCTATTTTTGCTTCGTCTATCTTTTACTGGAAGCACCGATGACTTCGGCACTTTGCCACCACAAGTATGGCACTTAGGCATCGCAAGTACGGCATTTAGACCCCGCAAGTATATTGCGTTAAATATAGGTTCTACAGAAAAAAAATGTTACTTACTGCATAATTATGCAGCTGTCTTTTCGCTTTTTAGGACAAAATAAATTTGCGAAATAGAGCGGAGCGAGTGAAGAACGAAGAGTGAGAAGTGAAGAAGTTGCTACCTGAATAGCGACGGATGCTTCCTCACACCCAGCCTAATACCCAGTTACACCTTGGCTAATGCGAGATTACACCTCAACGAAATGGACTTTACACCTTGACGAACGGCAAATCACACCGTGATTAATAGGACTTCACGGTGTGATGAATGCTCCGTCACGGTGTGATGAATGCTCCGTCGGGGTCTGACGAATGCTCCGTCGGGGTGTAAGAGGGATACGACTGCGGTATATTTAGAAACGAATTTTCTTAATTGGATCTTTTTTTAGAAACGAATTATCTTAATTATATCTTAATTTTATCCACTAATTTTTCATAATTATGTGATGACAAAGAAAAAAGTTGGGACGATTCAATTTGTATTCCTTTGGTTTATAGACGATTCAAAGTAAAAATCTTCCCAAGTTATAGTAAGCGACATTGATGTTTTCCTTTTCAAGTGGCGGTGGCGGCCTAAAAGGCCGCTCAACTGACGAAAATATTTATGGCGTTTACTTTATTTATACTATTTAAGTTCCGCAAGTTCCTAACTCACCAGTTTAAATTGATAGATTTCAATAAAATGATTTCAGTTCCGCACGCAAGTTCCTAACTTGCCAGTTTTGATTGATAGATTTGAACGAAATGAGAGAATTTGTCCGACCGATTCACAAGCATGTCAAGGATTTGTTCATCCTCGGTATTGAGGATGTTGTACTGCATGGCCGTGATAGCAGACATAGCAATCTGCGAGGAGAAATTGCGCATCTGGTACTTTCCCTGTCCGAGCTAAAATATATTGAAAATCAAATGACAACGCATATCACTACGCATTCTATTTTTAAAAATTTTTATTTTAGAAATAACATACACTACATACACCAGCGTGTAACAATCTGATAATGAAGGAGAAAAGTGGTGTAGGTAGCGGTGTATGTGGTGTAGGTGGTGTATGTAACCAAATATGCGGATTGTCACATACGGCAGTATGCAGATAATCATATACAAAAATACGGAAGACGAAACGTCCCATGCGTTGGGACTGGTTGTCCCAACGCATGGGACAATCAGTCCCAACGGGTGGGACAATAATCGTTTTGGTCGCGAGCTATATTTGGCATTGAGACGCCACAATGTGACGTCTCTACCTACACCAAGACAGGTGTACGCTTATCTATTGGTGTAGGATAAATTTTATATACACCCTACATACACCACTACATACACCTCTTATCCCATTGACTTAGAAGCAGTTATCACAAAAATGTAGGTAGTGTATATAAATATCAAAAAAAATAAAAAAAATTTTTGTTTCCGCAATAGGATGTCCAATTTGTTGTACACTAAAGAAAAAGTTCTTGCTCTGGCAAGCGGCCGCTCGACCTTTGGTCGCTTGCCGCTCGGCGACGAAAGGAGACGCTTGCCAAAGCAAGAAGGCAAGAAAGCCGAGTCCAGAGCAAGAACTTCTATGTC
>ONMA01000035.1 GCA_900318815.1 uncultured Prevotellaceae bacterium | reverse complement strand
TCCGCCGATGTTGTTCTCTGCATAGTTCTTAAAATTTTTTGATTCAATTTTTTTATAATTTTGAGCGTAGCGACCATTAGAAAAGTTTACCATCTTATTATTTTATCATTATTAAACAATTGAGTTAGAATATCGTTCTCTGTGGGGTACATCGCGGGGCTTTCCCATACGCAGGGAGCGTGATGTGGGACGCATGGACGCACAGATACGCCACAAGGCACGCAGCAGCCCCGCTGTGGGACTTCTGCGTGCCTCGTGGACACATTTCGCCTCGGCGCCCTTTTCCGCGCCTGTAGCCGGTTTTAGGGGGATAACCATGCCGCTCACTACCAAGCAGTCACGGCCGCTCAGCGTCAGGGTCCGGGCGGTGTCGGGAGTGTGGGGTATGTGGAGGTAGCGGGGCATGAGTATGGGGTTTGTGTTGTTATTTGTTATGAGAGATTTTGATTGTTTGCTTTGAGAGGTCAATCTTCGTCCAAGTCGTTGAGGTCGAAGTAGAGCAACCGCGTGGGTTCGTCGGCATCCTCTTCGTTGAGTGGCACGAACCCATTGCGGAGGTAGAAGGGTATGGCTGCGGCGTAGGCATCGACGGTGATGAAGCGGCAGCCGGTCTTGTTGTCGGTGGTGAAGTAGCGCTTGATGAAATTGAGCAACGTACTTCCGATATTCATACCTTTTGCTGAGGCATGTACGGCCAAACGACCAATCTTGGCTGCGGGATAACTCTTCAGCCGCTTGTGGTTGTTGAAGCGACGGCTGAAGCGGTTGTACTTTGTCTTGCTGTCGAAGTCAGAAATGGATATGCGGTCGTTGGAGAGGCTGAAGAACGCTTTGATATGTTCATTGGCCAAGTCGTCAGCCTCTTTCAGCACATAAGTCACGGCCAGTTTCTCCTTGCGGTAAAGCGGGCTTTCGTGGAGGATAAAGTCATTTAGGTCATCATCCCCACAATCGAACGACTTTACGCTGTCCAGACTGTTGCTGCATGTCGCTGCTGTTTGAGTTCTTCACCACGTTTCAGCATACCTAACACCAACTCATAGTCGGCATTGATGCGTGCTCTTTCTTCAGTCGAAATGCGGCGGCGCTCCTTCATGCGTGCCTCGAAGCGTCGTGCGTCCTCACCGTAGAGGATGGGTGTTTCTTTAATCGGTCTTGCCATAATAAATACGTATTTATGTGAAATTTCGGGGGCAAAGTTACAAGAAATAATTCAAAAAACCGCATTTGGGGAGGATATTAACACGATTTCGGACACAAATAATATTCAATTTGTCAAGAGAAGCGTTATATTGAGGATGGGAATGGTCCCAGAAAACAATTTAATTCTATTAAAATGATGAACAGAAAAGTTTTGTTCTGGCCTTTGGCGGCGATGCTGCTGACGGCGTGTGAGAAAGGACTCGACGAGGGCATCGCGGATGTCGCTCCGGCGGGTCAAGTAATGAACTCCGTGCTACAAGTGCGGACACGCTCCGGCGGTTCGGCGGGAGAAGAGGCGACGGTGGCGTACCCCATTGCG
This sequence comes from uncultured Prevotellaceae bacterium, assembly GCA_900318815.1. GTDB lineage: Bacteria > Bacteroidota > Bacteroidia > Bacteroidales > Bacteroidaceae > Prevotella. The sequence continues at coordinate 33,953 of ONMA01000035.1, read as the reverse complement.
GTGTATGTCTTTGCCGGTGAGGAATGTAAGGCCGTGCAGACCATCGGCGACGAGGGGCAGACGCTGAACATCGGGCTGACGGAAGGGACGTACTCGGTGTATGCTGTGGGCGGGGCTTCTTCATCGGACTATGTGCTGCCGACGACGGACGATGCTGCGGCGACGTCGGCTATTGCGCTTCGCGAGGGTCACAGCCACGGCGACCTGATGACGGCACAGGCAACGGCAACGCTCACGGACGGGGGCACGAACACTGTCCGTTGTCCACTCTTGTCAACCTTTGTCAACCCTGTCCACGAGATGGCAAAATAAAAGCCTTCAAAATTCTCCTCGGTAGAAATGCGTTGCAAAGGTAAGCGGATTTTATGAAAAAATGTTTTATTCTGTTTTTGCAGGTTTTGTTTTGTTTTTTCCCAAGACGCGGAGCGTAATAAAGTCGAATAATCACTTCGTTCGGCCTTTCGTTCAGCCGTTTAGCTTACAAGGCGATAAAAATTGCGGATATGTTTGCTGTTTCGTGTATTTTTTCTTAAATTTGCACACGAAACAAAGATAAACACAAATAACATGGCTACAGTCAAAGAAAAAATTGGTTACGCCCTTGGCGACGCCGCCGCAGGCGGTATTACGTGGAAGATTATGTCGATTGCCTTCCCGCTGTTCTTCACTAACGTGTTTGGCCTGTCGTTTGCCGACACCGCCACGCTCATGCTCATTGCCCGCATGTTCGACGTGGTGACCGACCCACTGATGGGGTCGTTGGCCGACCGCACCCAGTCGCGCTGGGGCACCTACCGCCCTTGGCTCATCTTCGGTGCCGTGCCCCTGGGTCTTATCTTTGCACTGCTGCTCTATACGCCCGACTTCGGCCCGTCGGCCAAGCGCGTCTATGCCTACACCCTCTACCTGCTGATGATGGTGGTCTATACGGCGGTGAACGTGCCCTACGGTTCGCTGCTCGGCGTGATGACCTCCGACGACAACGAGAAGAACCAGTTCTCGTCGTACCGCATGGTGGGTGCCTACGCCATGGGCTTCGTCACCCTGCTCTCCTTTCCCTACCTGCAGAAGATGGTGGGCGGCACTGAGGCCCATCAGTATGCCGTGCTGGGAGCGGGCTTCGGTGTGCTGGCTGCTGCGGGCACGCTGGCCTGCGGCCTGATGACGCGCGAGCGGCTGAAGCCCGTGCGGGCCGAGAAGTTCTCGTTCAAGCAGTTTGGCGACCTCTTCAGGAACAAGCCCTGGATTTTCTTGACGCTCATCGGCATCTGCACCAACTTCTTCAACGGCTTCCGCTACGCCGTGGCCGGCTATATGCTCACCTACTGCTTAGGCGGTGAGATTACCGTGAGTGGACTCATCATCAACTACACCGTGTTTATGACCTTCGGCGAGCTGACGTGCATGGTCTTCGGTGGCTTGTCGCCCAAGTTCACCGAGTTTGTAGGTTCCAAGCGCAGGGCCTTCGTCATTGCCGCCATCATCTGCGCGGTGTTCTCCGTGTGCTTCTTCTTCGTGCCCATGGATCCGGGCTATGTCTGGGAGATGGTGGCTTTAGTGGTGCTTACGTCGGTGGGCGTGGGCCTGTACTCGCCGCTGCTGTGGTCGATGTATGCCGACGTGGCCGACTATGCCACCGAGAAGAACGGCACGTCATCGACGGGACTCATCTTCTCGTCGGGCACCATGGCGCAGAAGTTCGGCACGGCCATCAGCGGTTCGCTCGTGGCCCTGTTCCTCGGCATTGCGGGTGCCAGCATGACCACCGACGAGTTGGGCAACGCCATCGTCGACCCGGCCTCCATCACCGACTCCGTGCTCACGATGATCTGGATGCTCTTCTCGCTCTTCCCTGCCGCCATCGCCGTGCTGATGATCGTGCTCATCAAGATTTATCCCATCAAGAAATAAATAATCCGCTACGTTGTCTGAAAAGAAACGAATGATATTGAAGGAATTTTTAGAAACGAATGATATTGATGTTTTTTAGAAACGAATTATCCTAATTTTGATTTAATTTTATCCACGCGCTCGGCGCTTGCGACGCTTCGCTTGCGAAGAATTTTTCTTAATTCAAGTTTCATAGCTGGAAATAGAAGTATTAAGAAAAATTTTGGGAACAGAAAAATTAAGAAAATTTGTGGATAAAATTAAATCAAAATTAGGACAATTCGTTTCAAAAAAAACACTATTGCGTAAAAAATAGGAGTAGAAGTATGAAAAAGAGATTCATGTTAATGTTGGGGTGCGCATTCGTGTTGGCGACGCAGGCCCAGGTGATTAAGAAAGACGCGGCCATTGAGCAGAAGATAGAGAAGATGCTCGGCAAGATGACGCTCGAGGAGAAGATAGGCCAGATGTGCGAGCTGAACATCGACGTGCTGCAGGACAAGAGCGTGAAAGACCGCTTCCAGCTGAGCGAGGCCCTGTTAGACAGCGTGATAGGCAAGTACAAGGTAGGCTCTATCCTCAACGTGCCCACGGGCGAGGCCATCGGTCGCGAGGCTTGGCAGGAAATCATCACCGCCATCCAGAAGAAGTCGATGAAGGAGATTGGTATTCCCTGCGTCTATGGCGTGGACCAGATGCACGGCACCACCTACACCGACGGCGGCACGCTGTTTCCGCAGGGCAACAACATGGGGGCCACGTTCAACCGTGAACTGGTTCGCGAGGGCAGCCGCATCTCGGCCTACGAGACCAAGGCCGCCAGTATTCCCTGGGTCTATGCCCCTGTGGTAGACCTCGGACGCGAGCCCCGCTGGTCGCGCATCTGGGAGAACTTCGGCGAGGATGCCTACCTGAATGCCGAGATGGGGCGCGAGTCGGTGTTAGGCTTTCAGGGCGACGACCCCAACCACATAGACCGTTGGCATGTGGCCGCTTGCATGAAGCACTACATGGGCTACGGCGTGCCCACGAGCGGCAAGGACCGCACGCCGTCGAACATCTCGCCGCAGGAGATGCGCGAGAAGCACTTCGCCCCGTTCCTGGAGGCCGTGCGCAACGGTGCGCTCACGGTGATGGTGAACTCGCAGAGCAACAACGGCATGCCTCTGCATGCCAACTATGAGTACCTGACGCAGTGGCTGAAGGACGACCTGCAGTGGGACGGCATGATTGTGACCGACTGGGCCGACATCGTGAACCTCTGGAGCCGAGACCACATAGCTGTCTCGAAGAAGGAGGCCATCCGTATCGCCATCAACGCCGGCATCGACATGTCGATGGACCCCTACAGCTGGGACTTCTGCACCCTGCTGAAGGAGCTGGTGCAGGAGGGCAAGGTGCCTATGAGCCGCATCGACGATGCCGCGCGCCGCGTGCTGCGCCTGAAGTATCGTACGGGCCTCTTCGATACACCTTATTATAATTGGAAGGACTTCCCCCTCTTTGCCAGTAAGGAGCATGCCGACAAGGCCCTTGAAGCCGCCCGCCAGAGCATTGTGCTGCTGAAGAACGACGGTACGCTGCCCCTTATGTCGTCGCGCAAGATTCTCGTTACCGGCCCCAACGCCAACTCGCTGCGCTGCCTCAACGGTGGCTGGTCGGTCACATGGCAGGGCAAGAACATCGACAAGCACTACCCCGAGCGGAACACCATCTTGGAGGCCATGCAGCAGCGGTACGGTCAGGAGAACGTGGCCTATGAGCCGGGCGTGACCTATAACGACGAGGGCGACTGGTGGCAGGAGAATGAGCCGCAGATAGAGAAAGCCGTACAAGCAGCCGCCGGGGTGGACGTCATCGTGGCCTGCGTGGGTGAGAACTCCTACTGCGAGACCCCCGGCAACCTCGACGACCTGGCCCTCTCGGTCAACCAGCGAGAGTTGGTCAAGGCGTTAGCTGCCACGGGCAAGCCCATCGTCCTTGTGCTCAGCGAGGGTCGCCCGCGACTGGTGAGCGACATCGAACCGCTCTGTGCCGCAGTGGTGCATATCATGTTGCCCGGCAACTACGGGGGCGACGCACTGGCCGACCTGCTTTCCGGCGACGAGAACTTCAGCGCGAAGCTGCCCTTTACCTATCCGCGCCATCAGGCTGCCCTGACGAAATACGACTATAAGCCCTGCGAACAGGTGGAGACGATGAGCGGTGCCTACAACTACAACGCCGTGGTCAGCGTGCAGTGGGCCTTTGGCTACGGCCTGTCCTATACCACCTTCGGCTATAGCAACCTGCGTGTAGATCGCCAGCGGTTCACTGCCGACGACGTGCTGACCTTCACCGTCGACGTGAAGAACACGGGGCATGTGGCTGGACGCGAGCCGGTGCTGCTCTTCGCCAGCGACCTCGTGGCCTCGCTGACACCCGACAACCGCCGCCTGCGGGCCTTCGAGAAGACCCCGCTCCTGCAGCCCGGCGAGACGGCCACCATGACGCTGCGACTCAAGGGCAGCGACCTGGCCTTTGTGGGCTACGACGGCAAGTGGGTGCTGGAACAGGGCGACTTCCGCATACAGACGGGCACGGAGACCCTCCTTGTCACCTGCACGGCCGACAAGAAGTGGGACACACCTAACAAGGAATAACTTTATATTGCGCTTCGCGCCTTGAAGAAAAACAAAATAAAACAAGAAAAACAAGAAAAAACAATAATGGTTTTATTTGGTTTTGTTGGTTTTATTTTGTTTTTTATCAGCCCGCTTGCGGAATTTTGTACCTGCTCGGCCTATGGTCGCTTGCATGGCAAGAAGTTAAACTAAACATATATAGACGATGAAACTGAATTGGATTTTTTGTACATTGACGTTCGTGGTGGGGATGCTGTGTGCTACGGCCTGTGGCGACAGCGATACGCCGGATGGAACGCTGGTGGTGCCGCCTACGCCTGCTGTGAGCGTGTCGGCCTCGATGGGTAGCGACGTGGTGCTTTACGGAGAGAAAGTCATTACGGTGAAGTTCGACCAGAGCGTCAGCTTCGCCAGCAAGAACGCCAGTAGGATTACGCTCAACGGCGAATCGGTGAAACGGGCGGCAATGCTCGACGTGAGCACTGGCCTGACGACTGACAAGGCGAGCACCGACCTGGTAATCACGGCTGGCCTGAACTTCTACCAGGAACAGACGCTCGTCATCCCTGCGGGACTCATCGGGGTGGGGCAGGGCAAGACCTACGACAAGGACATCACCCTGACCTGGACTGCTGAGGGCCTGCCCGACAATGAGGCTACGGCCATGACGAAGAAGCTGGGCTGGGGATGGAACCTGGGCAACCATTTCGACACGGGCGTTGAAACCATCAAGAACGGCTGGGGCTATTGGGACGGCGTGACGCAAATGACGGCGGAACCCTTCCGTCGGTTGGCGGCTGTGGGGGCGAAGACCGTGCGCATACCCGTCACCTGGACGGCCCATACGAACGATGAGAACGTGATTAGCGAGGCCTTCTTCGACGAGGTGGCTGGCGTGGTCGACATGGCCATTGGTGCCGGACTGAACGTCGTCCTGAACTGCCATCACGAGTCGTTTTCCACCGACTTGGGCCGTGCAGCCACTAATGCGGCGCAGGCCCGGAATGACTCCGTGCTGATTGTGGGCGTATGGAAGCAGGTGGCTACGCGCTTTGCCAACTACGGCGACCAGCTGCTGTTTGAGACCTTCAACGAGGTGCGAGCCGGTGACAAATGGAACAACGCCACCAAGGGGGAGTATGCCTTGTTGAACCAATGGAACCAGATGGCCGTGGATGTCATCCGCTCTACGGGCGGCAACAACGCCACCCGCTGGATAGGCGTGGCAGGCTATGCCGCCAACATCGACCTGACCATCAACCACTTGGTGATACCCACCGATGCCGCCAAACGCCTGATGGTGGCCGTCCACTGCTACGACCCGTATGCCTTCTGCCTGCAGCCCATCAACGACGATGGCACCGTGGCCGTGAACAGCTGGGGACGTGATGCCGACCCCGCCATGTCGGTGGCCGGTGCCAACGAGGAGTATATCATTGCCCAGCTCTACAAGCTGCGCACCGCCTACATCGAGAAAGGCATACCCTGCTACATGGGCGAGTATGGCTGCGTGAACCAGACCACGGAGAGCGCGAATGCCTTCCGCAAATACTACTTGGAGTACTTCTGCCGTTCGGCCCGGCTGGCCGGCGTGCCCCTGATGCTCTGGGACAACAACTCAAAGGGTAAAGGCAACGAAGCCTGTGGCTATGTTGATCACGCCACAGGCAACTGGATAGGGGATAGCGGCACACTGGTGCCGATGATGATTCAGTCTTTGAGTGAATAGGTAACGGTGGTTACTACGCGTACCTTTTTAATATAAGGAGTGTTGGAGTCGCGGTCGTCGATGGAGAACTGCCCCTGGTCGGCACTGACAATCTTGTCGAGCTTCGAGTGAGAGTTCTCTGCAAACTGCTGGGCAGTCTTCTCGGCGTTCTGGATGGCCTCCTGCATCATCTTGGGCTTCATCTCCATGAACGACACATACTCGTACTTGATGGGGTTCTCGTAGCCGCCGTCGACGATGGCCACGCCCTCCTTCAGCAGGTCGCCCTGATGGGCAATAATCTGCCGCACCTGCTTCACGTTCTGGCTCGTCACGGTAATGACGCTCGTCACGATGTAGCGGTAGGGTTGGTTATTGTCGCCGTATTCGCGGGCCTTCAGGTCGGCCACCTGCGGGGCGTTCACCGTCATCTCCTCTTCCTTGACGCCACTGCGCAGGAGGAAGGCCTTGATTTTCCCCTGCGTAATGCCAATCTTATTATAGAGTTCGGGCAGGTCGTTGCCTAACTCCTTCGACACAATGGGCCATGTCACTTTGTCGGCCTCCACTTCCTGTTCGGCCAGCCCCTTTACGTTTACCTTGCGGTCCTTGTTGGCAAAGTCGTTGATACCTGCCTTGATGAACCACCCCAGGACTACGATGCCAAGCGCAATGAGCGCAGCACTAATAACGGATGAATTTTTCATAAACCTTATTGTTATTTCTTCCACAGTTTAGTCATATCCTCCAGCGTCTTGCCCTTGGTCTCAGGCACGAGCTTCCACACGAAGAGGGCGGCCAGCACGCAGATGGTGCCGTAGAGACCGTAGGTGAACCAGTGGCCGAAGTCGTCGCCCTCGGTGAGGTGCATGTTGAACATGGGCACGAAGGATGAGGAGACGATGAAGTTGGAAATCCACTGGAAGGCCACGGCGATGGCCACGGCTGCACCACGGATGGTGTTGGGGAAGATCTCGGCAATAAGCACCCACGTGATGGGTCCCCACGAGAACATGAACGAGGCCGAGTAGACCAACAGGCTGGCGGCGGTGAAGAGCTCCATGCCGCTGTGGCCGAAGGTGGCGGCAACGCCGAAAGCACCGATGGCCATGCCCAATGAGCCGTAGATGAGCAGCGGCTTGCGGCCCCACTTCTCGACGGTGAAGATGGCCACGAGGGTGAAGAGGATGTTGATGACGCCCATGAAGACGGTGATCATCATCGGGTTGTCCATGCCCATGTCGCCGAAGATGCGCGGTGCATAGTAGAGCACGGCATTGATGCCCACGGCCTGTTGGAACACGCTGAGCATGATACCTACGAAGATGCACAGCGCACCGTAGGTCATCAGCCGTTCGGTCTTCACCACCATCGTGTCCTTGATGTCCTGCAGGATGCGGGCAGCCTGCACCGAACCGTTGATCTTCGACAGGATGCCCAGTGCCTTCTGATCCTGACCAACGCTGACCAGATAGCGCGGTGTCTCGGGTACGAAGCAGATGAGCAGGGCGAAGAGTCCGGCGGGAACGGCCTCGCTACCAAACATGTAGCGCCAGCCCGTAGTCACCGTCCACTGTGCGGCGGGGTTGATAGCGGCCAGGCCCTTGCCCATCTCCTCGACGAGCGGCTGGATGTGGTCGCCCAGGATGAAGAAGTTGACGAAGTAGACTACCAGCTGACCGAAGATGATGGCAAACTGGTTCCACGAGACGAGCATGCCTCGGATGTTGGATGGGGCCACCTCACCGATGTACATGGGGCAGATGGCTGAGGCCAGACCCACGCCGATGCCGCCGATGACGCGGTAGATGTTGAACATGATGAGCAGCGAATAGGTGGGCTCGCCGTAGGTGAAGAACAGGAACTCAGGGTTCATGGAACCCAGTGCCGAGACGAAAAAGAGCAGACCGGCGATGATGAGCGACTTCTTGCGGCCAAGGTTCGTGGCCAGCATGCCCGAGAGTGCCGAGCCGATGATACAGCCTATCAGGGCTGAAGCCGAGGTGAAACCATGCCAGCTGTCCGTATAGGAGAAGTCGCTGGCTTCCATGAAGAATGCCTGCAGGCCCTTTTCGGCGCCTGAAATCACTGCGGTGTCGTAGCCGAAAAGCAGACCGCCAAGCACGGCTACCATGACAATACCGATGAGATAGCCTTTGTTTCCTTTGTCTGATGTCATAATCTTTAAATGTTGTGTTAGTTTTTAATGGTGCAAAGTTACTTCTTTTGTTTAAGATGTTCAAATATTTATCAGAAGAAGTTTAGATGATTTGTAGCTAAAACTTTTCAATATGTTGTATTCACCTATCTTCCTGCAACTTGGTTGCAAAAAACGCAGGTTCATGGCCCATTCATGATGGGGGAACGGAAGATTTGTGATAACTTTGCAGCGGCAATAAAAAACAATGCTGTACGGTTGAAAGACGCTGAAGGCGTCACCTCTCAATAGCCGTAGGTCGGAACGACCTGCGGATAGAACGTGAGAAGGTACATCGACCCTGAAAGGGTCGCCCAATACGCGGTGTTGGGGCACCCCTTCAGGGTGCTTTCCCCTCTTTCTACTTTCCGCAGGTCGTTCCGACCTACGGCTATTGAGAGGTGACGCTTTCAGCGTCTTTCAATCGCAGCATGATAAAAACAATGTGTATGGAACATCATCATCATCACGAATGCTGCTCGACGAAGCATGAGCATCATCACCACGAGCATGAGCATCACCACGAGCATGAGCATCATCACGAGCATCATCATGGCTTGAAAGAGAGTTTGGGCGTCATCCTGCTGACGGCCCTCCTGCTGGCTGTGGCAGTGGTTATCGAGAAGAACTATCAGTTGGCCACGTGGCAGTTACTGCTGATTTATCTGGTTCCCTATCTGTTGGTGGGGCATGAGACGCTGAAGGAGGCAGCCGAGGGCGTACTCCACGGCGATGCCTTCAACGAGCATTTCCTCATGTCGGTGGCCACGATAGGTGCCCTCTGCATCGGGTTCCTGCCGGGGGCAGAGACCCAGTTCCCGGAGGCTGTCTTCGTCATGCTGTTCTTCCAGGTGGGCGAACTCTTTGAGGGCTATGCCGAGGGGCAGAGCCGGAAGAGCATTGCCCATCTGATGGACATCCGTCCCGACGTGGCCCATTTGGCCGATGGAAACGACGTTTCGCCCGAGCAGGTGGCCGTGGGTTCGGAGATTATCGTGCGTCCCGGCGAGAAGATTCCCTTGGACGGTATTATTATTAATGGTGAGACCATGCTGAACACCGCCGCCCTGACGGGTGAGAGCATGCCGCGCTCGGCAGGTGAGTGCGACGAGGTGGTGTCTGGATGCGTCAACCTCTCCGGTGTCATCCGTGTGCGCACCACAAAGAGCTTCGGCGAGAGTACTGTGTCGAAGATTATCCATCTGGTGGAGAATGCCGCCGAGCATAAGTCGAAGAGCGAGACCTTCATTGCCCGCTTCGCCCGCGTCTATACGCCCGTCGTGGTGCTGTTGGCCGTTGCATTGGCCGTTATCCCGCCGCTTGGCATGGCACTGGCCCATTCCCAGTGGTCAATGGTCTATACCCAGTTCTCTACTTGGCTCTATCGCGCCCTCATGTTCCTCGTTGTCTCATGCCCCTGCGCCCTGGTTATCAGCGTTCCCCTCACCTTCTTTGGCGGTGTGGGCGGGGCCTCGCGCCGAGGCATACTGATCAAGGGAGCCAACTATATGGATGTGCTGTCGAAGGTAAACACCGTTGTTTTCGACAAGACGGGCACTCTTACTCACGGCCAGTTTGCCGTCACCGCCGTACATTCGGGCGATGCCCATCACCCATCCTCTGACACCCATTACCCGTCACCCAACCAACTGCTGCACTTGGCCGCTCATGTGGAACATTTCTCCACGCACCCCATCGGCGTAGCCCTGCGCGATGCCTTCCCCGACGAGGCCACCGACGGTTGCCGCGTGAGCGATGTGGAGGAGATTGCCGGACAGGGCGTGAAGGCCCGCGTGGAGGATCGGGTGATATGTGTGGGCAACACGAAGATGATGGATGCTGTTGGTGCCAAGTGGCAGGCGTGCGAGCACGTAGGAACCATTATCCACGTGGCTATCGACGGCGAGTATGCCGGGCACATCGTCATCAACGACCAGGTCAAAGACACCAGTGCCGAGGCCATCCAGCAGTTGAAGGCGTTAGGTGTCAGGAGGACCGTCATGCTGACGGGCGACCGCCGTGAGGTAGCCGAAGATGTGGCTAAGAAACTGCAAGTCACGGAGTTCCATGCCGAACTGCTGCCCACGGAGAAGGTGGCTCACGTGGAGCGTCTGATCTCGTCGCCCGATTCCCTTTACCCATCACCCATCCTGGCCTTTGTGGGCGACGGCATCAACGATGCACCCGTCCTGGCCCGTGCTGACGTAGGCATTGCCATGGGTGGCCTGGGCAGTGATGCCGCTATCGAGGCAGCCGACGTGGTACTCATGGACGACAACCCGCAGAAGATAGCCACGGCCATTGCCATCAGCCGCCACACGCTGGGCATTGCCCGCCAGAACGTCTGCTTTGCCATCGGGGTTAAGGTGGCCGTCCTGTTGCTCGCCGCCTTCGGTTTGGCCACGATGTGGATGGCCGTCTTTGCCGACGTAGGCGTCACCGTTCTTGCCGTGCTCAATGCCATGCGGGCACTGCGAACGGAAAAAGTCTTGCAAAAAGTTGGCTCTTTCGAAATATAGTCGTATATTTGCAATCGCGTACCTCGTACCCCCGTACCCTCGTACCCCCGTACCTCATTAAAACAAACTATTAATATGAACAGACTACTTCTGACCCTGACCGCCGCCCTGTTAGCCAGCATGGGCGCATGGTCTGCCGACGTGACCGATGTAACGGCACAGTACATTCGGAATGCCTCGTTCGAGGCTGATAACGTGTTGAGCCTGTCGCCCGTTAATAACAGTGCTGACGGACTGCGCGGCTATTCCGTCTCGGCTCCGCAAGGCTGGACGGTGAACAACAGCGCGCAAGCCGTGAGCCTGATTGTGACGCAGAACTGCTACACCGACAATAACTTCGGACTGGTCGGCACGCTGGCCGACGGTCAGCAGGCCTACTACCTGCGCATGGGGTGGAGCACGGGTGCCACCTACGTGCAACAAACCATCACTTCGCTGCCCAAGGGAAAATACCAGCTGCGGGCCAGCATCCGTTCGGCCTACGCCAACAACGCTACATCGACCTACGCCCTGATGGCAGGAGAACGTAGCGTGTCGGATGTGTTTACACAAGGCGCACAGGGCTGTTTTTCCTCGATGAAATGGACTGAAATGACGGTTGACTTCGAACAGAAGGCCGACGGACAGGCCCAGGTGGGCTTCGGCATAACATGGGCATCGGGCGGTTCATGCATCATGTTCGATCATGTACGCCTTTATCAGTTGCCAGATGACTATGTGGGGCCAGAAGAACCTGCGGTCGACAGTCCTACGGAAGACGCGATTTCTGCCGATTTCATCGGTGAAAACGAGATGAAGGGTGACCTCTTGCAGATGCTTGCCAACTTTGCTACCTACCTGAAGAACGACTTTCAGGATTGTGTGGCTCCCAACAGCAAGGGCGAGGTCTGCGGATGCTTCAGGGGCGAGAACACCATGGGCAACAACGAGCAAGGCGTGCGCCCCAATGCCGACCTCTCGATGATTTGCGCTTTCTTGGTGAAATATGGTAAGAACAAGGTGACGCTACCTGCTGGCGTGACATGGAACGATCTGGAAGAAATGGCGATGAAATCGCTAGTTTTTGCCTATAGCACCCACAAAGCCAACAAACTGAAGGTATGTGCAGGCAACAACTACTGGGGCTCGGTGAGCAATGCCGACCACGTATGGGAAAGCTCGCTCTGGGCCATGTCGGTGGCCTATAGCGCCTTCTTCCAGTGGGACAAACTGAGCGATGCCCAGAAGAACTACATCTACCAGCTGTTGAAAGCCGAGTGCAACTATGAGCTGGAACGCTCCATTCCAACGGGCTATGCCGGCGACACCAAGGCCGAAGAGAACGGTTGGGAGGCCGACATCTTGGCTGCCACGTTAGGACTGTATCCCAACGACGCGCTGGCTCCCCGCTGGTTCAACCGGCTGCGCGAGTTTGCTATCAACAGTTACTCGCAGAAGGACGATGCACAAGACCTGACCGTCGTTGACCCAGACTACGACCAGAAGACGGTGAAGGACTTCTACAAGGGGCAGAATCTCTACGACGACTATACACTACAGAACCACAATTACTTCCATACCTCTTATCAGAATGTGGTCATTCAGGAACTGGGCGAGGCTGCCTTGGCCCTGAAACTGTTCCAGACTGGACTGTATGGCTCGGAGAAATGGAAGACCAACGCCCTGATGCACAATAACGACAAGGTGATGAGCGAGGTGCTCTACTGGTTAGCCCTGGCCGACGGCGAGCTGGCCATGCCCAACGGCAACGACTGGAGCCTGTTCCTCTACGACCAGATTACCAGCTACTCCACCAATGCCTGCTTCTTGCGCGACCCGCACGCCCTGCTGTTGGAGAACCTGGCCTACAAGATGATCAAGGCTCGTCAGACCACCACTGCCGACGGTTCATGGCTGCTGCGTGCCGACGTGGGTGCCCGCCGCATGGGCGTGGAGGCCCACCGCGTGATGATGACATGGCTCATGCACGAAATCCTCCCGACGCAAGCCCTCACACCCACCGCATGGGACGATTTCAACCGCGCGTTCTCGCGTGCGATTGTTTTCCCATCGCAAAACATCGTCCGTGCCGCCACCGACGACCGCTTCACCTGCTTCTCCTGGAGCAATGGCCTGAAGAGCTATACGGGCTACATTGCCGCCAACTCCGTGGACAAGAACAAAATCGTCGTGCCTTTCCGCGCTAACAACACGGGCAACTTCTTAGGCTGGTATGAGGTGCAGGGCAAGGGCACCAATGCCACGCCCGTAGTGAGTGGCATCTACGAACTCAAAGGCAACAGCTACGTGATGAACGGCGAGCTGAATACCAACGACGCTACGCTGAACAACCGTTTCGCCATCTACTCCACGCCCGGCAACGCCGTTGTCTATCTTGACTATGTACGCGCAAAGCAGAACGCCACCATTACTGCCGAGAAGGGCGGACTCATGGCCATCAGCGTAGACGAGCTGACGAAGACCAAGCGCTCGCTGTACACGGAAGGCTCTGGTTTCGTCACTTCGCAGCAACTCGACGGGTCGTCCTTAGTCAAGATGGAGGGCAGTTGGGTCAACGTGGATAATGAACTGGGCATCGTGTCATCGACCTCGCAGGTTGCCTTCGGCGAGAAGGCCAACAACAACTCTGTGATGACGGCCAAGCTCTATACGCTCTATTCCAACCAGAGCCGACAGGTGAAGAAGGACGAGGTGGTGGATAAGCGGTATGCCGTTTATTATAGTAAGGTATCGGCTGAGGAGACGATGACGCTGAACCAGCAGGTGTGTCTTCCGCACATGCCCGACGGATGGAACGGCATCATTGCCTTTGACCCAGATGAGTCGGCCCACTTGCTGCTCGCCAACTTCGCCGGCGACCAGAATTGCAGGCTCACAGACGTGAAAACGTCGATGGGATCGCCTGTTTTTGCCGTTAGGACACAGATTAATGGGACGGGCTCCTCGGCCTCTTTCGCTGCCGAAGAGAATCATTCGGTGACCAACGTGCTGCGTTTCTTCATCGAAGGCAGCGGCGTGGAGGCCGTGCAGGAGAAGGACGATGACTCGGTCATCTACCTGCTGAACCTGGTGAAGGGACAGAACACCATTACCGTGTGGGCACAAGGTCATGGGGAGCAAGTAGTGTTGGGACAGAAGGTGTTGAAAGTTTCATACGTGGGAGGCGAGCTTCTGGTCGAGGAAGCTGCCGGGTTTCCCGACGAAACCATCACGGGACTCCAGTCGGTAGAAGAGACCGAGGGGCAGCCTACTGCCTATAGCCTGCAGGGCTACCGCCTGCCTTCGGTGCCACAGAAGGGACTTTATGTTGTAAAGGGAAAGAAGCAAATAACTCGATGAAATGAAGAAAATTGTCTGTTTGTTGCTGGCCGTGTTGGCCATCGTGAGTGCAGCTGGTCAGGAGCGCAAGAAGGTGGCAGTGGTGCTGTGTGGGGGCGGTGCCAAGGGCATGGCCCATATCGGTGCCCTCCGGGTGATTGAGCAGGCTGGACTGCCTATAGACATCGTGACGGGCACGTCGATGGGAAGTCTCATCGGCGGCCTTTATTCCATAGGCTATGATGCCAATGCCATAGACTCCGTGGTGCGCTCGCAGGACTGGAGCTACGTCATCACCGACAGGGAGAACCTGAGTGAGCAGAGCCTGGCCGACCGCAAGAAGCAGAACACCTACGCCTTGCAGCGTGGCATGACCTTTGGCCTGCGCAACGATGACGACGGGGGAATCATCAAGGGCAAGAACCTGGCCGTGCTCTTCCGCAAACTCTGCATGGGCTTTACCGATTCGCTCGACTTCAACCGCGACCTGCCTATTCCCTTTGCCTGCGTGGCTACTAACATCGTCGACAATACGGAGTATGACTTCCATTCGGGTAGCCTGCCGCAGGCCATGCGCGCCTCAATGGCCATCCCCGCCGTGTTCTCGCCTGTGCGTATTGGCGACATGGTGCTGGTCGACGGTGGACTGCGCAACAACTATCCTGCCGACATTGCCCGCGAGATGGGGGCCGACATCGTTATCGGCGTCACCGTACAGGGCGAAGCCAAGACGGCCAAGGACCTGGGCGGCACCATGAGCATCCTGAACCAGATTATCGACGTGAACTGTAAGAACAAGTACGACGACAACCTGAACATTACCGACGTACATATCCGCGTGAACACCGAGGGCTACGGCTCGGCCAGCTTCAATGCCCCAGCTATTAAAACCCTGATTCGTCGTGGCGAGGAGGCGGCGATGGCCCATTGGGACGATTTGCAGGCCCTGAAGCCAGTTATCGGCATTGACGATTCGTTCCAGCCTGTGCGTCCTAAGCCCTTCCATCCCGATGCCATGCGGGAGAAACTGCGCGTGACGGCCTTCGTATTTGAAAACACGACGGAGCACGACGAGTACTTCATCCGCAAGAAGTTTGGCCTGGCAGACATCGACAGCGCCAATACACGGTTGGAAGAGCGCATCGCGACATGTATGCGCACCGACCTGTTCTATCAGTCGGTCGACACGCGCACCGTGCCCGACGGCGACGGCTATCGCATCGTCTTCACGGCCGGCAACCGCAAGAACAGCCAGCTGGGCGTGGGCTTCAGGTTCGACACGGAGGAGATGGTGGCCATGCAGCTGAATGCCGACTTCCCGTTGAAGACGAACATGCCTACCGACATTGACCTGGCCGTGAGGTTAGGAAAGCGGATGATGGGACGGGCCGACCTGACCTTCCATCCCCTGAGCTTCACGCGTCCGGTGCTGTCCTACGTGTTTCGTCGCAACGACATGGACATCTACGACGGGGGCGACCGCGACTACAGCATCCTCTACAACCACCACGAGGCAGAGTTGCTGCCCGTGAACTTCGACATTCGCAACTTCAACTTCCGTGCAGGCTTGCGCTGGGACTATTATCACTACAGTGGCAGTGTGCTTTCGGCGCATGCCAGAGAGATAAAGCTGAAGAGCGACCATTACTTCAGCTACAGGGCACAGGCAGGCTATAACTCGGAGAACGACTGGTACTTCCCCACGCGGGGGGCGCGTTTCAACGCGGTCTATGCCTACGTCACCGACAACTTCTCGAAGCTCGACGGGGAGATGGGCATGAGCGAGGTCAGCGCCTCGTGGCGCAAGTCGTTTGCCGTGAACAGCAGGTTCAGCCTCCAGCCCATGGTCTATGGGCGACTGCTCTTTGGCTCTGTCGTGCCCCATGTGCTGGGTAATGTCATCGGTGGCGAGTGGTTCGGCCATTATGTGGAACAGCAGATGCCGTTTGTGGGTATGGGCAATGTGGAGTATGCCGAGCATCACTTCACAGCCTTGCAGCTGCAGGCACAGGAGCGCATCACGAGCAACAACTACATCCTGCTGCGCCTGGCTGCCGCCCAGCATGCCCACGACCTGAAGGACCTGCCCCACAACAAGACGCTGATTGGCGGTCAGCTGGCCTACTATTACCAGACCATGCTGGGTCCTCTGGGCCTCACGTTAGGCTATTCCAATAAGACCCGCGAGCTTTACTCCTATATCAATATTGGCTTCGAGTTCTGACTTTTCATTCCGTTATCGACGTAACAATCTGAATACCACTTTTGGCCATTTGTTCATCGGAACTGACATCATAGTACAGGTTCTTATCGTCAAATGCCACATAGGTTTCAGCAGCGAATGTAATTAGGCCGACATTATCCCCGAACTGTACATCATAGAGCACGTCATTGAGCGACTTGGGAATCTTGTAGTATGATCCTTCGTCATGCTTAATGTAGATGTGCTCGTTGGTTATCGCTGCCAGAAGCATACTGAAATCATAGTCGTCAGCGGCATACTGGTTAACCCTCATCTTTTCGCTACTATCGAGGATGGACTTGAAGAAACTCTCGTGAGCGCTGCGTATCATGCGGCTGACACTGAACCATTCCTTCCTTTCGCCCTCTGCCACAAATGTCAGGACATTGTTGTCTATTCCGAACTTTTGATAGGAGAACAGTGCCGTCGGCATTGGCTGGCCAGACAGCATGGCCCTGATAGCTTTGGGGTGAACGATGACTGCCACCGTGTCATCGGACTGCTGATAGAATGAAATGAAAAACTTTGTATATCTGAGTTCGCGGTGGTCATCTTTCAGTTCATACCGATACATACTATAGCCATTGCAGACTTCCTCAAAATACCAAAACGACGTGAATGAGTCGTTTTCAGTCCAGATACCACTTATTTCAGGCATCACCCGCTTGTTAAGTAGTTCGCGGTTGGTAAAGCTCAACCTGTTCTGGGTAGATATGGCACTATATGCAGACAAAATCTGGTTGGTAACGTAGATAAGATGCAAGCGTGACTTCTTCTTGGGATTACGTCTTACCTCTTCTTCCATCATTGCTATCGCTGGCAGTTCCTGAAGAGGAAGGTCTTTACAGAGAACCCTCAATAAGGCAAAAGTCCGTCGATAGTCAGCATCGATATGGGTTACATCACCATTCTTGGCCGACAATCGGGGAAGGCCGTCTGTCAACATCAGGAGCAAGATAGCAATATGCTTATCTTCCAGTCTCTTCCCGATAAAGTCCAGTTCATCCGATAACTGGCCGCTCCCAAAGAAAAAGTCAATGACTTGGTGCAACAGCGTTTCGCCGCGAAGTCTGATGCTGTATCGTTCGATAAAGTTGTCAACATCCTCGTAAGAATCCACGATTGTCTGGAGATCCAGGCCCGTCAGTTCCTGGCAGATATACCCAAGTTGATGAAATATCGCTTCTTTCATAAAGAGCGAGTTTCCACCCTTCCTTGCGAGTGAGTTACGGTTGGAAACAGAGAATCCGACAAGCTTTTCCAGCTCGTCAGTGGTATTACAGAACAGGCGTGTCCTGTCTATGAGTTTGAGCCATCCCTCAACCTGTATTCTTTTGTGTTCCTTGTCCATGTCAGTTGATTTATTTGCAAAAATAGCAATTTATCCCGAATCATCCAAAAAGGTTAAGGAACAAAGTATCTGACAACTCACTTTTCATTTGGTTTCGTACAATTCTACGAAATACAACACATAATCACAGGCCATGCCAACAATCGTTCCTTGAAATATGTACTATTCACAAGTTTTTTGCCAATTTTGCATCAAAAACAGACACGATATGTTAAAATACAGTCGTTGAAACGTTAAATTGCAGTCCGTGATATGAGAAAAGTAGTTGCACGTTTGGTACTTTCCCTGGAATTCACTAATTTTGCTAATGCAAATTATGGTGACGGGGGATTATGCACCCTACGATCCATATTGCACGACAGGCTGACAAGCTTTGACCTGGCTAAATCTGGAAAATTTACATCAGGTGTCAAAACGAGTTTAGTCAAGCTGGTCTTGTACCTTCTACGGAGGGCACGGACTGCTTACTATATTTGTGACACCGGGTGTTCCAGAACCTTGCTAGGCAGATGTAGAGAAAGTTGGACGAGTCCTCTTTTTGGTAAGTAAGAAACTATCAATAACTAATATGCTAACCAGCCCAGTCGTCATCCCACGGCTTCGGCACAAAAAATAAGAAACGCAATGGCAAGATTCATCATCACCACCAAGCACACAAAAAATTGTAACGGCATCCGTATCGAGCCCGGCATGTGCGTTGAAGTAATCACCCAGACCATGAGCAACCCAGTCTCCACTAATGGCGGCCAGAACGTCGCTGATGCATTCATGCGCATTTACGGTATCGACATCAAGAAGGCCGGCTGCCTCAACATGGTTGAGTTGGACGTGCAAAAGATATCATAGTAAAAAATAAATTGTCAAATAATTCTTTTCATTAACTAATCTGTAAATCATGAAGAATCAAGAAAAATTTAATCAAATCCTTGAAACAATCAAGAGACATTCTTTACTACTTACTGAAGACTCTCAAAAGGATTTAGCAAAACGGCTTGACGATTTTGAGATAGGCTTGGAAGAGTCAAGTTACATCAAGGTTCCCCTTGTTGGCGTGTTCAGTGCAGGCAAAAGCTCGCTTCTAAACATTTTTACTCAAAAGCCGGGGATGCTTCCAGTTGACACAGCTCCGGAAACAGCTGTGGCCTATGAACTTTATTATGGTCCACAAGAGGCCGTAGAACTATACCGAAAAGGGAAACTGGTCGAAGAGAAACCTTTGGCTGAAATAAAACAGCTTAATTGCGAGCCTGGAGATATTGCCAAGGTTTACTGCAAAAGTGAGTCTATCAAGGAACTGCAAAAGCGTGGCATTATCTTGGTAGATATGCCTGGTATTGGCTCTGGTATTGAACGCCATGATGCGGCAATCTTCAACTACATTCATAGTGGCACAGCTTTTATTCTGATTGTCGATGTAGAACAAGGCTCACTGAGGAGTACCACCATGCACTTTATGCAGGAATTAAGCCAATACAACATGCATCCTGCCGTATTGGTCTCCAAGGTAGACAAGAAGCCTGAGAATGACGTAAAGGACATCGTTGAGTACATCGAGTATCAAATGACCAAGTTTGGCGATACCCATCCCTTCATATCCACGGTATGTGCTGTAAACAACAATCTTGAAGGTCTTAATTGCTATTTGGCTACGCTCGACCCAGACGCACTGATGGCACAGAAGCTGGGAAAGAAGATGGCTGCCATTCTGAAAATAGTCATCGACCAGCTGAAGCTCCGTGTAGAACTAAGGTCGAAGGATGTTTCTAATGTGGATGAAAAACTACGTCAAATAGAGGACGAGATAGCCAAGGTAAAGGTTGAACTGCCGACAGGGAACAGCAATGCAGACACCCCTGAGAAATCTACCCAAGACGTATTGGACAATATTAAGGAGACTCTGGAAGCAAAGTCTTCCGATATTGCCCAGATGATTATCGACAATGAGGACAGCGAGACCATTAAAGCTGCTATCATCAGCATAGTGAGAGCAGAGCTGATAGCGTCTTTGAGAGAGGAAAGCGAGCAATATTCTTCAGCACTAAATAGTGCCGTGCAGGAAGTAATAAAAGATTTGGCCACTATTGAGATTAACGAAGATTTTCTGAAAGATTTCGGAGAAATCTACAATCAAGTGTTAGGGGCGATAGAAGTACTCCTTAATGCTGGAAGCATTTGGGGACAAATGGCGAAGATACTGCTTCCATTCCTACCCGATGTCCTCAATTGGCTTTTTGGAAAGAGTGAATCAGAAGTGCTTGAAGAAGTACGTAGCAAGGTGCTAAACAAATGTGTCTATAAGATTGTTACGGCTTTGCAGCCTACTGTGTTTAAAATCACCGTTGAAAATCAGAAGCGTATCCAGGAGAAGATTCAGGAAGAACTGGTAGCCAGAATGGAGAACGTGAAAGATGGGCTCCGTGAAAAGCTTGAGGATGCCAACAAGACGAAAGAAGAGGTCAGCGCGGAGATTGATCATCTTTCAGCTGCAATTTCTGAATTACAGGCATGTTCAGAGAGTATTTAACGTATGTTTCAACAATACCACAGGTATGCACGTTTAACGTGCATACCTAAACATTAATTAATGGAGCATTGAAACTTCATGGCAATTAATAAAAAGAACACAAACACTGTCAAGGACACGACGAGTACAAAGCAAGTCATCAAGGTAAATGCCTATGAAACCCCAGACAGTGTCTTGGACTTAATGAGTAGGATTTGTTCTGCAAAACCCACTGCAGAAACCGATGTTTACTGGTCCATAATCAATGATGCATATAACAAGGAAATACGCGGGAAAAAACTGGCGGATTTTCTTCGTGAGAATCGCAAAGATTTATGGAATCAGGATTTTGGACATGAGCTGAGTGACTTATGCAGACAGATGGCATGGGCTATATCAACAAGAGAGAATACGGAACATACCCAAATAGTCGTTGCGGGGGGCTTTTCGTCCGGGAAATCATCATTCTTGAATAAATTGACACATTGTACCAATCTCTTGCCCACTGGAGTAGAGCCTGTATCTGTGGTGAAGACATATCTCTATTGTTCCAGTAGAAATAATAGTATTACCGTAAAAGGAGTTAACTTGAAAAATGTGCTCGTCACGCTCGATGTAGGCGTGCTGCAAGCCATACAACACGCATCGAAATCGAATATTTATTTGACTTCTGTGCTGGAAAAGCTCTTTGTGGAGATTCCTTCCAAAGAACTTAACGGTTTGGTTTTCATTGACACACCAGGATACAACAACTCTGATACTGCTAATGAATCAAATAATAAAACTGACAGAGAAACAGCCTTGGAGGCACTCGGCGAGGGCAATGTACTTTTCTGGCTTATTGACTGCGAGAAAGGAACAACTGTAGCTGATGATATTCAGATGATTAAGCAGTTTGACGGAAAGAAAGTAATCATCTTCAACAAGGCAGACAAAAAGGGAGTCAGCGAATCAAAGAAAATCGTCGAGGAAGCCGCAAACGTTTTGTACAAGGAATTCAGGAAAGAGAACATCATAGACATTATCGCATTCTCTACGCTTGACAACCGTATCTATTATTCAAAGAATAATTATACAATCGATAAATTAGTAAAATTGTCTCGTCAGTGTGGTAACGGCAAAACAGCAATTGAAAATATCAAAGGCGACATCGAAGGACTCTTTGACACTGAAATTCAAGTATCAGTGAACACTATCAAGGGAACTAAGGATGAGGCAGGATATGAAGCGGAGTTAAAAGAATGTATAACACGAAAGGATGAATACTACAAGTTTTGGCAGAATGACAAGAATGATAATGACGATTTTTTAGAATTGATAAGAAACATCATGGTTAATAACTACAGCGAAGTCGCCAACGCTGCCAAGAAGAATTATGATTATGCGGATTATGCTTTTGAGAAATGGAAAGAATTTCATGATTCTGTCATCTATTTTGAAGAAAACGATCACTGGGGAAGTTCATCTATCTTAGATCGGGCAATTTCCAAAAGTGCCAACGCATATAATTCAAAGAACAAACAGTTTTACGGGTTTAATTGGAATTTCTATGATGAGGAACTCAGAAAGGATAGATTTAATGTTATTAAGTCAGAATTGGAAAAGTTGAATTCACATTATCAGGAGTTGTATGATGACGCTTGTAAAGAGACTCAAAGACTCAAGGATTGTATTGATAAAGAAAAAGAACTGCAAAAGCGAATGTCTGACTACAAGGACCTCTTTATGGCAGCTTTGACTATGGGTATCAAGGAATACCAAAGGCGAAACACTGCTACAGAAGTTGCCTCAGGAGAGCATAACAATCTGAATGTTTTTGATAGCATAAAAATAGACGACTACAAGACTTTCCTCAGATGTTTCGAAAATGGTGTTGACTTGAACTCTTTCAATGCAGACGGGTATTCTCCATTAACGCTCTCCGTATCGATGGGCAACGCCGCAATGGTGAGATTCTTGCTCGACAAAGGAGCCTCTTCATCGCAAAATGACAAAAGGGGCTACAATGCTTTCCATACTGCCGTGGAAAATCAATATCGTAATATTTGCATGATGCTACTTGACGATGACCCAGACCTTTTGGGCATAACCACCAGTAAAGGAGAGACTGTGGAACAGCTGGCCAGCAAACAGACTTTCGACAAGTGGCTTCAGCAAGAAATAGACAATGCATTTTAAAATTAAAACCCAACAGAATGAAAAAGGAAGAACTTATAAGGCTGATTACTGAGTCAGAATGTAAACTGCATGAACTGAAAGCGATTTCCTATGAGGGACTTTCCGAGAACATTACAGAGTTTGAAAGCCTGTTCGGAGAGTTTAAGGAAAGTGGAGAGGAATTGCTATCATCAAGCGATACTCTTCAGATAGGTATCGTAGGGCAAGTGAAAGCAGGAAAGTCGTCTTTCCTGAACTCCCTCTTTTTTGATGGAGAAGACGTATTGCCAAAAGCATCCACGCCAATGACGGCAGGCCTAACCATATTGGAGTATTCTGAGCGAAATACTTTTGAAGTGGAGTATTTCAGTGAAAAGGACTGGGATGTGTTCGTTCGTCAAGACGAAGAATATCAAAAGCGGAAACAAGAGATTCTGGCCAATAACCAAGGGGCTCCAGATAATATCATCAGGAATGAGCTGGAGAACAGAACTTCTGATAAAGTGCGCTCTGCTCATGAAATGGTTTCCACATGTGGCAATCGGGCTAAGGAGAAGATCGGAAAGCAAAATGATGTAAATGAATTCCATGACATCGACGACCTGCAGGATGTGCTGGAAAACTACGTAGGGAAAAATGGCGAATATACCTCTGTCGTGAAGAGTCTTTATATAAAGATGAACGACGAGCGACTGAAAGGCTTACGCATAGTAGATACTCCTGGCGTGAATGACCCCGTCGTTTCCCGAGAGAATCGCACGCGCACCTTCTTGAATTCTTGTCATGGAGTCTTTCTGCTCAGTGCATCCACCGATTTTCTTGGCAGTGCGGATGTCAGTTTCCTCAACGCACGCATAGGTGGGTCTGGTATCGGTTCTGTTGTGATTTTGGCCAGTAAATTTGATTCTGTGTTACAGGACATAGGTGCAGAAAGGGAGATGAAAGAAGAAGGGCGAGGAGACCTTGTTGATACCATTGAGATGCAAACGAAAAAGTTTAAGAAAAGACTTCGAGAAATCAGCAACACAATAGATGAGAATCTCAGAACCAGACTGAAACTTGACACGACAGCTGGCATAGGATACTCTATTTCACGCAAACCGTCCAAAAAGTGGGACGATGTTGAGCAACGGGTTGTTGAGCAAATGAAAAGATTCTATCCTGAATATTTCACTACTGAAGCCGAACTAAAAGAAACCTTTGAGGGATTGGCAAACATGACAGAGATACGCGAAAAATATCTGGGTCATCTCTTCATGGATAACAAGGAACGCATTATTGCTGAAAAAGTTAATGCATTCTTCTCGAATAACAGAAAAGAAATTTCGGATAATATTACGAGAATTCTCGGAGAATACAACAACAGGCGCGAGCAACTTGAGTCAACAACTTTGGAGGAGATAAAACGGCAGAGAAATCTTCAAGAAAAGCTGTTTGGAGAACTGGAAAGTACTTTCATTCAGATATTTGAAAGGTTTGAAGGCAACATCCAACGGGAAATAAAGGAATTGTCCAACCGTATCCTTTTTAATGAAATCAGGAACATACCGACAGAATCCACATCAGATGCCATTACATATAAAGGAATGTTGTGGGGACATAACACTAATGAAATTTCGTTTGAACAGGTTAGCACCTATCAATTGGGGAATCTAATAAGGGCATCAGTTGAGGAATACGGTAATTCATGGAATGCGGAATGGAAAAAGCTGTTTGACAAGACGCGAAAGGAAATGGCAGAAAAGCTGAACGAAGCCATTAGTAAATTTGAAACGGAATTGATGAGTTCCGCCTTCAATGATGCCTATTATAGAGGACTTATCGACAAAGCTTTGGACGTATTGCGTGATTACAAAGAACTTCCCATTGGAGACATTATTACGGAGTACAAACGCCAGGGAGACGATATCGCATGTCAGCAATACGAGCCTTCCGGAACATCTGAGTTGAAAGAGGTAGAGGTACTACCTTATCTTAGAAAGCAATTAGAATCTCATAAGTCTCGGCTGATTAAACAGTTTCGAATATTGGCAGACCAAATAAAAAACGATGTCAAGAAAGAGATAAACAAGAGCCTGCAAGACTCCATTAGCGTCATAAACAAAATGAAGTTATCTTTCAGTGATAATCTGAAAAAGGAAGGCGACATATACCTCAAAAAAATGGAAGAGGATATGGAGGAAAAAACAGAGGTGCTTAATAAATTAGAGGTTATTGTAAGTAAAGTGAAAGAACTAAGTATATTGTATAAATAAAAATATTATGAAAGAAATAATTGCAAAAATCAATAATTCGATTGACGAGAAGCGTGGTCGAATAAAAGAGAAGGTACTTAAGGGCTTCCCGAAAGTTCCTGCATCGAACACTGTAAACATGCAGAAAAACTCGGATAGTGTGAAAACTCCCCCTATCTCTTATATATTGTATGGACTATCAAGTTTGTCCGTGATAGGAGCTATTGTCTCAGATTCAAAAGCTCTATGTTTAGCCATAGCAGCAGCAAGTGCTTTCGGAGGATATGTTTTTTCACGAAAGCCCCAGAAGAAAGTTGCTATCAGAGGTGGCATAAACATTAATTTGGATAAAAATGATCTAATAGAGAAAGTCGTGGATGTGGTTAAAAAATCAGTAAATGAATGGGAGGAGTTTATGGAACAGAAACAAAGAGAAATAGCACAGGCTATCGACAATTCTTCTTATACAGAATCAGAAAAATCGACAATGCGTTCCAAAATTTTCCTCTATGAAGTCATTGACGTGAAAATGTCAGAGATTTCTGCATCTATGAAAAACGTCAACACTCTTCCTGAAATAAGTAAGGTTTTGGACAAATACAAGGAAACATACCTGTATGCTATCGATAAAGCTGTAGATACTCAAATGGAAAAATATCGAGCTCTGTTGAGAATTTGAATGAATTATGCAAACAACGACCCTTGAGTTTCCACATAACGCCCGAACTACCTACACAGCCGTTAAGCGGTTGTTCGATAAGAGCACAAAGTTCGGAAGTGTGAAGTGTGACGATGAACTGTTCATCGTTGAGGCAAGGCGTGGACTTTGGATCTCACCATTCAGCGAGACTGTAAAGATGAAAGTGGTGGCGACGAGCAGCCAGACGTGTAAGGTGGTGGTCGAGTCGTCATCACGTTCCATCCTGAACCTCCTGAACTTCGGGGCTAACAAGGGTAACGTGTCAGACCTCTCTGACTACATCAACAACGAAGTTCACAAGTTGACGCAGCCAGGCGAGATCCCCATGAGACAAGACCCAATAAGGTTTCGATAAAGCAGAAGCCGCCCAGAGGAATACCACCTGGGCGGCTTTTCTTTCTGACTAAAGAGAAATTGGTCAAGATGGCCAAGGATACCATGACGAAAGAAGAAGTGTTAAACCAGCTTTTGGGTATGTAAATGGCTAAAAAACGAGAAAAGTTATGACGCCAAACTATACTATCGAATTATGCGAGGTCCGGCTGGCAGACTAACACAATCTGACAATGAGAGTTTCGGCGGTGCAATCAGGGTCATTTCATACATGTTGGGGATGGTCTCAACGAATAGGGTGCTGAAAATTTGGAAGTTTGCAATATTATAACTACCTTTGCACGGCAAAAGTGCCAGTGGATGCCTTTGTCGCTCCACTCACACTATAAAAGTACTAAATGTGGCTTTCACCTTAGTCGTGTGAGCCACTATTTTGTATATATTAGGTATTGTCAGTAAGTTTTCTGTTTTCTACTGTCTTTATTGTCTACTGTCCCACAAGAATATGATACTTACGGCTCGTAAGTATGCCATTAAGCACCCGTAAACATGATACTTAGCAAGTAAAAACAATATAGTTATGAAGGAAGTAAGCCAGACGTCGCTCAATTCTCTCGAGAATTGAGCAGTAAGAATGCCATTTGGCAAAGGCAAAGATGTACTTTACGCCCCAATTCTCTCGAGAATTTAGGCACAAATAGGCTTGATTTTTACTGGAAGCACCGTGAATGTCGCAAGAGACGACAAAGGTACTGGCGAAAGTGCGATTCCTGTCACCCTTCTGTCACCCTTGTCACCCTCGAAAAAGGGTGCAAACGCCCTGTATATCGGCATTCTGTCACCCTGTCACCCTTTATTGAAAAAATCCTAGTATATAATTGATGATTGAATTTAAATAATCTATTGGTTGAAGTGAGAAAATAATCCGGGAGCCATATAGAATATTTGCGTCGCTATTTCCTGAACACGGCGAATATATTGTAACTTACGTCGTGGTCATATACATCCTCGCCCTCATATTGCTTCACCCACCTTACTACCCGGATCGTTATATAAGCAACCCGCCTGTCAGATGAAGCGGGCCAAATACCATCTGCTTCGTTTCAAGTATGTTAGAAGCAATCAGACATACCGTGAAAATGATGCTGAACTCCATGAACAGCACCGATACCATTGTTTTGCTATTCTTCTTCTCACTCATAAATGATTATCTTTAAGTTGTTTCTGATAATGATAGCCTCAGAGGGATAGTCTTCTCCCCACTCATCTTTCTTTGTTAAGCTCAGTCCAATGGCTACCTTTCCTCCTTGGTGACAACTTTGCTTTCCACTTGTCGATACCATACATGAAAAAAGTGACCTTATCATTATTTCTTTACTTTATATCAAATCGGCTGCAAAACTACTCAATTTTCATTAGAAAAATGCCAAAATAACACATCTTCACTCTCGAATTGATTGTTTTTCCCTATTTTTGTGTAATTTTGTAGGCAAAATGACGATAAAGAAGTATGCAAGTAAAGATTCAAACAATGCTTGGCGACATCGTAGTTCGCCTATACGACGAGACTCCCATCCACCGTGACAACTTCCTGAAACTGGCCAAGGAGGGCTATTATGACGGTACTCTCTTCCATCGTGTCATAAAGGACTTTATGATTCAGGGTGGAGATCCAGATTCAAAGGGCGCACCTTCTGGGAAGATGCTTGGCGTGGGAGATCCTGGCTATACCCTTGAAGCCGAGATTAAGGACGGCCTTTTCCATAAACGTGGAGCTTTGGCCGCTGCACGACGAGGTGACGAGGTGAATCCAGAACGTCGCAGTAGTGGATCTCAGTTCTACATCGTCTGGGGACAGGTTTATAATGAGGGACAGCTTCGCCAGTTCTCCAAACAACTGAGGATGCAGAAAGTGCAGGCTGCTTTCAATGAACTTGCAGCAGAACATCGTGCGGAAATCATGCAGATGCGCCGTGACAGGAATCGTGAGGGACTACAAGAACTGCAAGACAAACTGGCTGCGGAAGCTGAGAGCAAGGTCGGGATGTCTGGTTTGACCGATGAACAGTTGAAGATATACTCTACTGTTGGCGGAACTCCCCATCTTGACGGTCAATATACTGTGTTTGGAGAGGTTGAAGAAGGTCTTGATGTGGTTGAAATGATACAAGGTACTGCTACTGGACGCGCTGACAGACCAGTAGATGACATAGAAATGAGAATGATTGTCATTGAGTGATACAGTAAAATTAGTGTTAGCCTATTCGGACATTCTGGCGATGAAGAGGTGTGGAAACCCGGCACAAAGGAAATGCTCGACGATATGCACAAACGGAAGATCGACATGGCCGACGAAATTTTTGTCATCCGCTCGACCTTTGGTCGCTTGCTACCAACGGGACGCAAGAACGTGGGTGGCTATTAAATATTTTGTTTCTTCCTCATTTCCAATAACTTACAACGTCCTTGCAACTTGCGTGATAATCCATGAAAGTCCTTAAATAGGTGGCCGTGTGTACACGTGGTGTAAACGCTTTTGTCAGAATTTCAGAGAACACCTTGCAGCCTAAAACATGGAATTTTGGTATTTGCGATGCAAAGGTACAACATTAAAATGAGACTAAATTAGCATTAGCGGAATTTAACCTTTTCCTTTCCTGAATGATAATAGAGAAACGGCAAATAAGGCCGTAAGGGAATGGAAGAGCCACCATCAGCAGACGTATAGTGACTTCAAACGGCAGGTTGCAGCCATCGGTAGTGGCGACCTGTCGCTAATGGAGAGAACGATAGGGCTTCTTGATGATTGTATGCCGCAGAATGCAAGGAACTTCTTCGCGTACATACTTAAATATATAAAGTAGCCTCTGGCACCGACACCCCATTAGCAGATCAAGACAGAATAGCCCTGCAGAACCTGGCGCTGCTTGTCACAAAGACGGTCTATGTCTATTCGCTCCTGTTTGTGCCCGAATACCTTGAACAACTTTACAAGCGTATTGCCGTTGAAGGTGAACCTCTCGCCTACTGCATCTACTTCTTCGTCACATTCGACCACGGTCTTCGACAGATGGCAGACGTATTCAGCAAGCAGATGGTAGACGGTCAAAGTACCAGTTTTACAGCCGAAATGTTCAGGATGTGTCTGCGGACATTCATAGCGCATAGCCTAACCAGTAGGACTGACACGAAGGAAGGCTGGCAACAGTTGGCCAACGAGGCATCAAGCGATGACTGTTGGAAAGAAATCATGTTCACCTTGCGTTCCTGCCAGTCCCATGGTGGTCAGCAGAAGGACAGCCGGACACTTGATGAATTGCTCATTGGCGACACGGCCAGATTGAAAGACCATATCAAAGATTACCTATCCGAGAATCCTGGCACATCCCGTCTGGCCTACCTGCTCTATGCCCTTCGCCAGTCAGGTCATATTGTGTCTTGCAACTATATCACCTTCCATCGGGCATTACAAGCCATTACCAACAAACCGCTTGGTGGCCCGGATGTTCCCCAAAGACGCTATCATGAGCTTCTGGCAGATTCCAAACTCTTAGGCTCAAAGGGAAAGAAATGGCAACATCAAAAGCAGTACAGTTTTTGGAGGCGAACCAGTCAGGTGAGCGTTCCACGTTCGTTGACGATGCCAAGTGGAGGCAAGAGAATGCCTCATGGCTGAGAAGATCCCGTCGTGTAGCCTATGCCATCATGGACTATATGCAGGCGGGCGGGCTTTCCCGTAACGATGTTGCCGAGAAGCTGGGAGTCAGTCCTCAGTATGTGAGCAAGATCCTTTCCGGCAAGGTGAACTTCTCGTTCAAGACAATCTCAGAGATTGAAGAGGGTCTTGGCATAGAGCTATTCCAAGCAGCAGCGATGGAGGCATAAGACTCTATTAAAATTGCGCGTAAATCAGCGGAATCTATAAAATTTCGGTAGATTCCGCTGGTTTGAGTACATTTCTTGTTCTTATGCTAAAGGAACAAGTCTCCTAAGCACACTTCATTCTGTATTTCCTTGGAATAGGCATTGTGTGCAAGACCATCGGTTGTGACCATGATATTATGCACGGCTTTTGGGGTCTTGGATGCCTCTTTAAAGATATTCTTCCTGTTGTTCAAGTCCTCTTGGTAAGATTCCGAAATAGTAAACTTACCCTCATGGTACTTCATTTCACAGAGGTCGATAATACCGTCACTTCGGTCTATCAATAAATCTACCTGGCAACCTTCCTTTTTCCTCTTACCTTTTGCCACTGCAGGTTCTTCATCCTCCTTTTTCTTCTTGGGAATGTATCGCCATGCGTATTCCTCTGTCAGAATTCCGCTAATACCAAGTTTCTGTTTTATCTGGTCAGTATGACAGAGGCAGACGCGCTCGAAGGCACGGCCACACCAGTTGTAATATCGGGGCGTTCCCTCCGTCGACTGCCAGAAATTTATGCCGTGCCGTTTTCCATTGATATACTCATAGTAGAAGAGTGTGTAATGGTCGATGAGTTGAAATATCTCATCCTTTGTTTGTTTGCCAATGACGGAGTAACCACGGATGAAACCACACCATTCCAGATCGTTCAACAAGTCTGTCAGTTTTCCATTATCTTCCAATCCTCCTTCCTCAATAAGCTCCAGTCTAGTCATACCCTCTTTCTTTCCTGCCAAAAGACTGATTACCTTGATGTATGGCTCTGGTTTCTTAAAGAGTGCTGCATAGAGCATACTAAACTCATCATACATATCTCCCTCCTTAGAGAAAATCAGACGGTCAACCTCTTGCGAGAGACTGGCTCCCTTTTGCAGCAGACTCCAATAGTAGGGTACTCCACCGAATATCATATATCCGTTCAGTATCTGCTTGCGTGTCATCTCGATACCACGAGATGCCATCAACTCTTCGCACAGACGGAGGGAGAAAGGCTTCAGGGCTATTCTATGAGTGAGCCTGTTATGCAGTCCACCCTTATTCTTGATAATCTTCTTGACCATCCAAGATGTAGCACTGCCGCACACTACGAATACAATGTCCTTTCTGGCCGATGCCCATCCGTTCCAGAACGATTCCAGTTCAGAAAGAAAACCAGAGCGAGGGGCATCCATCCAGGGCAGTTCGTCAAGGAAGATGATTTTTTTACCTTCTGGCTGAATGGTGATAAATCGCTTCAGTTCAGAGAATGCGATTATCCAATTGGAGAATACTGGCGGCATATCCGTCAGCCCATGCTCCTTCAGTGCCATGCGGAAACGAGCCAGCTGCTTCCTGGCTGGGATCTTAGCCGCTCCAGTGAACTGGAACGTAAAATGATAGTCGTATGACTCCCTTATCAGGAAAGTCTTGCCAACACGGCGACGGCCATAGACCGCTATAAACTGAGAATACTCATCAGTAAGCGCGTCTTGCAGTATTTTTCTTTCGTTGTCTCTTCCTATCAGCATAATCTTAGTATTTTGGTGCAAAGATAATAAAAAATGTGCTTAAGCCAGCGGAATCTATCATTTTTTTTGAGATTCCGCTGATTTACGCACAATTTTTGGTGTTTTGATGCTCAAACACTTCCAAGCTACAGCGATGGAGGCATAAGGCTCGACGGCTAACAGAGCTTAAATAATGGTCGGTTGAATTAAGGAGTATTTCAACCGACCATTTGTTTGATGAACATTGTCTATCTTTGCACCGCGATTCGGAAAACAGGTTGTCACTTTTTGGAGAGTTAAGTCAGACTTCATTGCTGGAGAAATATCCGTGTGCCTTTAGTTCCTCGTAGGTGCCGTCGGCAGCCACGCGCCCATCCTTTAGTACGATGATGCGGTTGCAGTGCTGTATGGTGCTTAGTCGGTGGGCTATGACGATGCGTGTACACTTCAGTCGGGCCAGGTTCTCCACGACGGTGTGCTGACTGATGTTGTCGAGCGCCGAGGTGGCCTCGTCGAGGAAGAGCACCTTGGGTTTACGGACGAGTGCCCGGGCGATGAGGATGCGCTGGCGCTGTCCGCCGGAAACGCCTTTGCCGTCGGTGGTGATGGGGGTGTCCATGCCTAAGGGCATTTGGCGTATGTCGCCGTCGAGGGCTGCCATGCGGGCTGCCTCCCAGGCATCATCGTCGGTGAGCAGCGGATTGTGGAAGATGATGTTGTCGCGGACGGTGCCCTTCACGAGCTGTCCGTCCTGCATGCAGGTGCCGATGCAGTAGTGCCGCAGGCTGCGCAGGTTGATGTCGCTGATGTCGTACTGGTCGTAGAAGACGGAGCCCGAGAGCGGTTTCTCCAGTCCCATCATCAGTCGCATCAGTGTGCTCTTACCGCAGCCCGACGCTCCGACCAGTGCCACGTAGTCGCCGCTGTTGATGGTCAGGTTGAGGCCGTCGAAGAGCATGGGCATGTCGTCGGCATAGCGGAACTTCAGCCCCCTTATGCTCATCTGGCCGGTGATGGTCTTTACCACATTGGTGCCTTGCCTGATTTCCGGCTCGGCCTCGATGATGGGTCGGCAGAGCTGGAGTTCCGGCAGCAGGCGCGAGATTACCTTAATGATACTCTGCAACTGAAGTACGGCTTCGCAGACGATGCCCAGCACGGCGCAATAGGCGATATAGTCGGAGAGCGACAGCCCATAGTGCCAGGCCGCCCACATCGTCACAATCATGGGCAGGAGCTTCAGGCAATAGCTGATGCTGTTCACGTAGAAGCTGACCAGCGGCTGGCGGCTGCTGTACATCTCAGAAGGTGCATACGCCTTTGCCCACTGGTGGAAGGCACGGAACTCTGCTCCGCAGGTCTTGATTTTCTGTATGCCTGAGAACAGGGCGAACAGTGTTCCCACGAGGTGCGAGCCAGGGTCGTTGACGCTCAGCTGCACTTTCCGTGTATAAAAGAATACCAGTACGATGAAGAACAGCTGTATGGCTATGACGATGATACCGGTATAGAGCAGAGGGCCTCCGTAGAGGAAGAACTGCACGAACATGATGCCCGCGAACAGGAATGTCAGGATTGTCGATAGGAAGCTGGCCGTAAGGTTGGAACTGACACGCGACAGCGACAGCAGGCGGTTGGAGAGGTCGCCCGGCGCATACCGCTTGGCAAAGGTGACAGGTAGAAGCAGTAAGTGCGACATCAAGCCTGTCTGCAGCGCATACTCCACCTTGTCCTTGATACGTATCACCACCAGTTCGCGCACCACCTGCACCATCGCCAGTCCGATACTGGCACTGGCGAGTAGCACTGCAATGGGCACAATCTGGCTGGCATCGCCTGAGGGGATGACCTCCGAGAAGACGAGCTTGCACACGTATGGGGTAAACATCGTCAGTAGTGTTACCCCTACGCAGGCCATCAGGCTGTAGAGCCAGTCGTAGATACATAGGCCCTCCATGGCATAGCGCATGATTGTCTTGACGGTCAGCTTCTTCTCTGGAAACGGGAAGCAGGCTATCACCGCTTCCGGCTTCAGCAGGTCGCCACTCTGGCTTGCCGCCATCACTTTGCCCGTCTTTGGGTGAATGAAAGTATAGTCCGTAAAGCCAGGGGAGAGGACGATGGGTGTGTTGTCATCGGCCATGAATCCCATCATGTAGCCCGTGCAGCGGGTCCACCAGCGGTCGTTCAGTTTGATGAAGCGGAAAAAGACGTTATAGCGCTCCAGCAGCGTTTCTATCTGCGCCATGTCGCGTGGCAGTTCTGCCGATGACTCCATCTGTTTCCACAGCTTCCTGTCTATCATGGAGCGCAGGATGGTTTCTGCCTGGCTGATGGCCTTGCGGTCGCCGTCCATGCGCTGGGCTAACTGTCTTTGGAATAAATTCATTCTCATGGCATCAGGTGTATTTGAGGAGGTTGCTGTACAGGCCGTCTGTCTGGCTCAGTTCTTTGTGGGTG
Organism: uncultured Prevotellaceae bacterium; assembly: GCA_900318815.1. Classification (GTDB taxonomy): domain Bacteria; phylum Bacteroidota; class Bacteroidia; order Bacteroidales; family Bacteroidaceae; genus Prevotella. Next base: position 309 of record ONMA01000035.1, on the reverse strand, counting down.
CCGTGCTGGGTGATGCGGCCGTGCTCAATGACGTAGATCTGGTCGCACTGGGCGATGGTCTCCAGCCGGTGGGCAATCATGATGAGCGAGATGCCCATGTCGTAGAGGTGCTCCATCACCTTGGCCTCCGTCTTGGGGTCGAGTGCCGAGGTGCCCTCGTCCATCAGCACGATGGTGGGCTCCTTGGCCAGGGCGGTAGCTATCTCGATGCGCTGCCGCTGTCCGCCGCTGAAGTTCTTGCCGCGCTCGGCGACGGTGCCCTGATAGGCTCCCGGGCGCTCCATGATTTCCTCGTGTATCTGTGCGTCG
>ONMA01000019.1 GCA_900318815.1 uncultured Prevotellaceae bacterium | reverse complement strand
CAGCTTGATGAGCAGTTGGTTCAGTTTCTCAGCCGTGTTGAAATCATAGACGTTGCCCGTCTTTTCTGCCGTGTATGATATGTTCTCCGTTGCCAGTTCCCCAATGCCACGCAGCACCGTGTCGGCACTGGGGATACGGGTATGCGGACGCTCGGTAAGAACGTCCTTCAGATACAGGTTGAGGTCTTCCATGCAATCGCCGCCACAGCAGAAAACGGAGAAGACGGCCCGTATTATCTCGCGCTTTGATAGCCTATCAGCTTACTGCGAAGTCCCAGGTGGGAGTCGATTACAGTGGCCAGAATACGGTCAAATCTGTCCAAAACGAAAAATATTCCGCCAAAAGCACTGATTTTCTCAGATTTTTGTTGTACCTTTGCCCATGTCATTGATGATTTTGCTTGTCTTGATTTGCAGCACTAAGGTAAGTGAAATTTCTGACATGGCCAAATCCTGAGCCGCTCGGCTCTGCCGCTTGCCCCAGCAAGAACTTTTTGTTGCTCAGGTACTTATAAAGAATGTTAAACTAAAGTGCTGCGGATTTTAGGTTTTATAAAAATTGTTTGGTGATGTGCCAAAGTTTAAGTAACTTTGCTGTCGATTATAGGGAATATGGACAAAAAAGAGGCTTTTGCCTCTCTTTTTATCTTCCGTACTTATTAGGAACCGCAACGGAACACATATTTTCGTATGTGCGAGTTATATAGGGAATAGAAATGAGTTACACCTTGTCGAATACGAGTTTACACCTCAACAAAATGGACTTTACACTTTGATGTATGGCGAATCACACCGTGATTAATGTGACATCAGGGTGTGATGAATGCTCCGTCAGGGTGTAATCAATGCTTCGACGGGGTGTGACGAATGCTCCGTCATTGAGTGACAGACAGTGACAGATAAAAAAGAAGTGTCACCACATATAACTAATTAAAAATAAAGAGATTAGCACAAAAAGTGACAGATATTCAAAAAAAGGGGAACTTTAGAAGGATGTGTTTTGTACGATCACTTATTTGTTGTTCTTCTAAGCGTGGCAAGCCTTCTCTGTCAGTGTTTAGAGAGTGTAAAACACTTTTTTGACTTAATTCCTTTTTCTTTTAGAAAAATAGTTGTATCTTTGTATCGTCCAATGATGAAAGACTTATGAAGAATTATCTTATTAGTGAAGCTATAGGCGATATTGCGGGGAGTGCATACTCAGGCCATGAAGATGCTCCCAGACTGGATGGTGGACGTAAGCGAGCGGTTTGATGAGGTTGTGAATGCAAGCCTTTGACTCATTAACTGATACTATAATAATTAATTAAACCGATACAACAATGACTATTACCGAACGATTCCTGAACTACACCAAGTTCGACACGCAGTCGGCTGAAGAGAGCCAGACCGTACCCAGCACACCGAAGCAACTCATTTTTGCCAGATACCTGAAAGAGGAGATGGAGCGCGAGGGACTGCAAGAGGTCGAGATGGACGAGAAGGGCTACCTGTATGCCACGTTGCCAGCCAATTTAGCCGACAGCGATGAGCCTGTGCCTACGATAGGCTTCATTTCCCACTACGACACCAGCCCCGACTGTAGCGGTGCCGACATCAAACCGCGCATCGTGGAGCAATACGACGGAGGCGACATTCTGCTCTCCGAGGGCGTTGTGCTGAGTCCGAAGAAGTTTCCCGAACTGCTCGGCCACGTGGGCGAAGACCTCATTGTGACCGACGGCCACACGCTGCTCGGTGCCGATGACAAGGCCGGCATTGCCGAAATCATGCAGGCGATGTGCTATCTGCGCGACCACCAGGACATCAGGCACGGCAAGATCCGCGTGGCCTTCAACCCCGACGAGGAGATTGGCATGGGTGCCCATCACTTCGACGTGGCGAAGTTCGGCTGCGACTGGGCCTATACGATGGACGGAGGCGAAGTGGGCGAGCTGGAGTTTGAGAACTTCAACGCCGCCTCGGCCAAGATTACCATCAAGGGCGTGAGCGTGCATCCGGGCTATGCCAAGGGTAAGATGGTGAATGCCAACCGTCTGGCTGTCGAGTTCGCCGCCATGCTACCTGCCGACGAGACCCCCGAGACCACCGAGGGCTATGAGGGCTTCTACCACCTCATTGGCATGCAGACCAACACCGAGTTGGGCAAGCTGAGCTATATCATACGCGACCACGACCGCGAGAAGTTTGAAGCGCGCAAGCAGTTCGTCCTGGCCTGTGCCGAAAGGATGAACGAACGTTATGGAGAGGGTACGGTGGTGGCCGAAGTGAAGGACCAGTACTATAACATGAAGGAGATGGTGGCTCCGCAGATGCACATCATCGACAAGGTGCTGGTGGCCATGCAGCAGGTGGGAGTGAAGCCGCAGGTGAAACCTATCCGTGGCGGCACCGATGGGGCACAGCTGTCGTTCAAGGGTCTGCCCTGTCCCAACATCTTCGCAGGCGGCATCAATTTCCACGGCCCCTACGAGTTCGTGCCCATCCAGTCGATGGAGAAGGCCATGCAGGTGGTGGTGAAGATATGCCAGCGGTGACGGATGTTTAGCTGTCTATTCCATATCTGCTGCTGAGGGACTTACCTGTGCGCATGCTCATAATGTCCTGCACGTTGCTGATGATGCTCATTAGGCCGATGCTCATAAGCAGGGCAATGGTCATGGCGGCAATGAGGCGGGAGTTCTCCGTGAGCCACAGGAAGAGGCCAGCCTGCATGCGGAACGTGAAGAGGGGAACGTCGGCAGGCATGGAAAGGACGTAGACCATGGTGATGGCACCGCTGAAGATTCCCACGAGGAAGGCGGCGACCATCGCCATCTTATAGCGGCGGATGGTGGCTTCCTGATGCTGCTTGATGTACTCCACGGCATCGAGGCGCTTGGTGAGGGCGGCCATGAAGTCGTTGCCGTCGGCGAAGTGTGGCTGCCGGGCGAGGAAAAGTTCCTCAAGGGCTTTGTCTTTGTTCATAGTTTCAGTTTCTCTTTTAGTTTGTCTCGTCCGCGCGAGAGTTGTTTCTTCACGGCATCCTCCGAGGTGGCCGTAATGGAGGCAATCTCCTTGATGCTGTAGCCGCTGAGGTAGTACAGCGTGATGGCCGAGCGCTCCTTGGGCGGGAGTGTGCGCAGGGCCAGATAGAGGTCCTGATGCTCAAAGGAACTGTCGGCGGCAGCGGTGCTGGCGAGCGTTCGTGCCTCGTCGATGCTCTCCATCGTGCGGCAGCCTGCCTTGTGGTTGAGAAAGGTGTTATGTGCAATCTTGAAGAGCCACGAGCGGAAGTGCCCCTTGTCCTGATAGCCCGCCGACGAGACGTAGGCCTTGACTAGCGCATCCTGAGCCAGGTCGTCGGCATCGCTCTTGTTGCCGCAGCAGAGGGCGAGCAAGAATCCTCTCAGGGCTTCCTGCTCACGCTCTGCCAGGGCTATGAATACTTCGCGCGTCATCGTCTATGTCCGAATTCTTCACTCTTCACTCTTCACTCTTCACTCTTCCCTCTTCACTAATTGCTTCTCTTCGGCCTCCATCTCGTTGGCGAGCATCTTCTTGCCCACATAATAGTTGATTAGGAAGGCGATGCCGATGGCAAGCAGAGTCAGGCCGAAGCAGATAGAGGTCAATGGGTCGTCGCTGCCTCCTGTGCTGGTATAGCCAAGATAGGCTCCAAAGCCTGCAAGTCCCAGGCCGAGCATGGTGGAGAGACTTCCCCATAACAGTTTCGAGAGCAGTTTCTCCTTTATCAACTTCTTCTTGGGCGAAATCTTTTTCATGAGTTCCTCGATGTCCATCTCCGGGTTCTTCTCGATGGCTGCCAATACGATTTCCGTGCGCTTGTTGGTTTCGTTCATTCTGCTTCGAATGGCAAACCAGACGACCAGGATGGGGAGTACGCATCCACATCCGAGTGGAATTAACAATGCAACAATTTCTTCCATTTCTCTTGTTTTTTATAAGTTAGACTTCTGTTTTCGTACACCAGTGTACAAATATAACAAGTTTGAATGGAAAAAGGTGACGTTGTGGTTATAAAATTTGAAACCAATTTCCGTAATGCCCGTAATTTGCCCGTAATTTTTATAATTAGGATATTACGGATATATTACGGGCATTACGGAAATTCGTTTCAGGCCTTATTCGTACACTATATTTCGAGTGTTATTTGCGTATCACTTTGCGGTCGCCAGTGATGTAGAGACCGCGCTTGGTGGGAGCGACGCGACGGCCTTGCAGGTCGAAGACGGTTGACGGATACCGGGCCTCGGAGGCCGTGTGCCGGTTGATGCCGTCCGGGTCGACGACGGTGAGCGTGCCGGGCACATAGACGAACTCGTAGTTCTGGGCCTCGCCGCCATCGACCGTTATCTCATACTCGCCTGCAGGACTGTCGGCTGTAGCCATGCAGGTGGCTGTGGGCTTAACGGTCAGCACGTCCTCGGTCTCCCTGTTACGGAATCCCTTGTAGGTGATTGCGAACTCCGGGTTCTGCTCGCCTTTGTTGCGGGTGTAGCTCTGGGCGGTCACGGTGAGCGGGGCGGGCTGCACGGTGAGCACACCGTCGTGCAGGGCAACGCCGGGCGTGGTGATAGTGCCCATCGTTACGAGGATGGGATATTCGCCCACGGGCAGGGTGGCATCCTTGATTCCGTCGCAGATGGTCTCGGGCTTGCCCATGACTGGGGCACCCGTGATGAGTACGTTGACCGTGGCAATGGTGCGACCGTAGATTTTGGTAGCCTCGGCGGTGACGGCTGGCTTACCCGTGTATTCCACGATGGTCCTGCTGCCCCAGTCCTCATCGGCCTGATAGGCCTCCATGAGCTGCTTGGGCAGGAAGAGCGTGGCCTGGGCAATGAGACCGCACATAGCGTAGGGAATCACCTCCGTGGTATTGAGAAGAACCACGTTGTGGAGTGAGCGGCAGGCTGAGAACGCCGACGAGCCGACGGTCTTGACCCCTTCTGGAACATAGAGTATTTCCAACGATGAGGCTCCGTAGAAGGCTCTTTCGGGTATCTCCGTCAGTGAGGTGAAGTACTTCAGCTCCTCGAGCGAGGTGATGCTGGTGGCTCCACGGAACTCCTGCCCGATACTGGTCACGGCTGCGGCTTCCTCGTAGGAGAGTTCGCCGTCGGAGTTGTCATCCCAGCTGTTGAGGCATATCTTCTTCGCGCTGTCGTCGGCGAAGGTGATGAAGTGGAGCTTCTCGCGCACGGAGAGGAGTGCCTGGTGCAGTTCGTCGTAGCTACTCCCAATGTTGTCGTAGACGGCCTGCTCGCCCTCCACGTCGATGCTGCGCTCCTTGGCGAGGCCAAGCATCTCCTTCAGTTGTTCGGCTATCTTGTCCAGTGCGGTGGCAGCCTGCACGTCGTCGGCCAGCATAAAGGTCCACTGAGTGGCCTTGTCGCCTCCCTTCACGTCGTAGTAAAGGCCGTAGGTGGGGTTGGCGGCATCGCTCTTATGGTAGAGGTCGGTGCCTAAGTATTCACCCTCGACAAAGGAGGCATCGTTGTCGGGCACGGAGATGGTGAAGACGCTCGGGGCGATAGAGTCGACGCGCCAGTAGGCACGTGTTCCTTTTTCGCCCAGCTTGCCGTCGCCGAAGCAGGTCTTAACCCCGTCGCCCACCTTGGTGTCGGTGTCGGTGCGGAAGACGACGGTCTCCTTGGCTACGTCGAAGAGGTAGTAGGTGCCTTCGGGCATGTTGCTGCTGCGCCTCAGTTGGTAGGCCCGGCCCGTGTTGCCGACGATGGCCTGTGTGCCCCATGCCTCACCCATGGTCATCATCATGCGCGTACCTACATTATACAGGTAGCCCGAGACGTTGACGGCGAAGTTCGACTGGCGGGGCTGCGTGCGACCACGCACCTCAACAATAGTTCCGAAGTCCTTCCATGTGGGAGCCTCGGCATAGAGTTCCTTCGAGCCGAAGGGCACGTAGAGGGTACACTCGGCCAGGGGCACGCCCTTGAAGGCATCTGTTCCGAGGGAGATGGCCGACGGGTCGGGCACCATGACCGTCACCTCGCGCAGGGCCGTGCAGCCTGAGAAACAGCTTTCGCCGATGGTGTTGACATACTCGGGAATGTTGATGGTCGTCAGTTTGCGGCAGTTGAGGAAGGCCCGGTAATAGATGAACCGCAGTCCGGCCGGCAAGACGATGGACTCCAGGTTGACGCATCCCTCGAAGGTGTTGCCATAGATGCAGTCGGCATGGGTGAAGTACCTGAACTCGTCGAAGGTCTTCAGCTTGGTGTCCTTGTTGAAGTAGAAGAGGTAGCCCATGTCGGTGACCTCGGCAGCCTCCTTCAGGCTCACCTCGCCATTGGTGTCGGCATCGTAGAGGCTGATGCACTTGTCGCGAATCACGGGGTCGGCAAAGTCGATGATGCTGAGCCGCCTGCGCAGTGAGCTTTGGGCGGCCTGAAGCTGTTCGGTGGTACTCTTCAGGTTGTCGTAGACGGCCTGCTCGCGGTCGCATTTCAGCTTGTCCTTCTTGGCCATGGACAGCAGGTTGTCGAGAACCATTGCCGCCTCATAGTTGGCCATGCGCTCCTCGTCGTAGGCCACGAACTGCCACTGGCAGTTGGCCGGGTGGCTCTGGTACTCCACGTCGTAGTAGGCACCGTAGGTGGGCACGGCGGCGTTGCTGGCATGGTCGGTCTGCACGCCTAAGTACAGTCCCTCCGCATAGCTCGACGCGACGGTGGGGGGCACCTGGATGGTGTAGACGTTGTCCTCGACCTGGCTGACCTTCCAGTGGGCGATAGTGGCCGAGAGCGTACTGCCGTCGACGAACACGGCCTTCACACCGTTGCCCACATTGCCGTCGGTAGAGGTGCGGAAGAGGTACTGTCCGCTTTTGCCTGAGTCGGGCGAACGGAAATAGAACACGTCGTCGGACGATCCGGCACGGCTGGCAATGAAGCGCATGGGCGACGTGCCCACGACGGCCTGCGTGCCGTAGGCCTCGCCTTTGGTGAGGTAGCGGCCCGTTCCCACATGGTAGACAAGATAGGTCTTGCCCGTCTCGATGGTGGTGAAGTTGCCGCCCGAGATTTCGCGCATCTCAGCTACCAGGCCGAAGTCCTTCCACTGGTCGGCAGAGGTGAAGAAGTCTTTGCAGCCTTCCATGACGTTGAGCGTGGCACCGCTGAGGTCGATGCCGTCGAAGACCTTGCTGCCCATCGAGAGCTTCTCCGTGTGGAAGGTGTTTACCGTGAAGCTGTTGAGCTTGGAGCAGCCGGCGAAAGCCTCGTCGGCCAGTTGCACGACGGAGATGGGCAGACTGATGGACGTGAGTGCCTGGCAGTTCCTGAACGTGCCTTTCGCGATAGACGTGATCTCGTTGGGCAGTTCGAAGGAAGAGATGAGCTTGCAGCCGCTGAAGGCCTCTTCGCCAATCTCGTCGACGCTGGCGGGCAGGTTGGGCTCGCGCAGCTGCACACAGTCCTTGAACGCACGCGCACCCACCTTCTTCAGCGTCTTGGGCAGACGTAGCGAGGCAAGCTGCCTGCAGCCGTTGAAGGCATCGTCGGCCAGGGTGGTGAGCGAGGTGAAGTAGTACAGTTCCTTGAAGTTCTTGATGGGCATGCCCTTGAAGGCATCGCCGAGGGAGGTCACGGCCGCCGCCTCAGCATAGGTGAGCTTGCCGTCGTTGTCGGCATCCCAGTTGGTCAGACATACGCTCTTCACCGTGGCATCGCCGATGCTCATGGCCTTCTCCATATAGTTTTCCGGCTCTATTCCCACGACAATCTGCTTGTAGTAGTTGTAGCCGTCGTCGCTGCCGCCTATGCCCTGGCCGTCGCCGGGTGTCAGGTTGGTCAGGTAGTACAGGCCGTCGCTCTGTCCGCCCCATCCCCAGTTGATGTGGTAGCGCTGGTTCTCGTAGCCGTCGGCCACGAAGGCATGGCCCACGGTGGCGTTGGCGCCGCTCACGTAGACGGGGCGTCCGGCGGCCATCTCGGTGTAGACGATGCGGTCCCACTCGTCGTCGCTGGTCACGTCGGCGTAGGTCACGAAGCGTACCGAAGAGCCGTAGCCGAAGTATTTGGCAAAGGCCTCGTAGGCATCGCTCGACTGTGCCCCCGACGAGGAGCTGGTGTAGTCCATCTTGACGGCGGCTCCGCAGTAGAACATGAGGTCGGCCACGGCCTTCTTCTGCAAGTCGCTGGCCGAGGAGTAGGTGTCCTTCATGTTGTCCCAGTCGATGGGCGAGCCTGCGGGAATGGCGTTCACGTGTATTTTCTTGGTCCAGGTGTCGAAGGCGGGAATCTGGGCGGTGGTCTCAGTGACCGACTTCTCGCGGTTGTAGTACAGGATCTGGGCCATGGCCGTAGCCACGCAGCCCGTCACCGAACGGCTGCCGCCGTCGAACGGGCAGGCATTGTTGTAGGGGGCACCCTGGCTCCACTTACTCGTCATGAGCTGGTCCACCTTCGGGTGGTTGGCCGGGAGCTTCACCACCGGGGCACCCTTCTGTATGCGCGCAATCTGACTGGCATAGTCGTCGAGCCACTCGCGCATGTTGGGGGGCAGCTGGTCGTAGTCGAACTCGCCCTGGTCGCAGTAGCCCAGCACGTCGATGGTCTGGTCGTCGCCCGAGACGATGAGGTAGCCGTCGTTCTGGCCTTTGTTGAACACGAAGTAGGGCTCGTCGGTCGCAGCCATCTGTGTAAACTTCCTCGGAGCCAGTTTCTTGGCGTTGGTCACTGCCGTGAGCACCTGGTGGTCGTTCTTCTGCTGCATGAACAGCATGGCCCGCTGGCGGGCCTGCTCACGGTTAATAGGCTTTGCACTGCCTGTGAGTACAGACAGTGCAAGCGCTATGAGTAAATAATAGTACTTCATCATTAGGTTAATAGTATTTAAGGTAATCGTTTGAGAATTTACGCTTCGCGTCTTTAAGAAAAACAAGAAAAAACAAGAAAAACAAGAAAAAACAATGATGGTTTTATTTTGTCTTTTTGGGTTTTATTTTGTTTTTTATCAGACCGCTTGCGGAATCTTAACGTTTTTGGCTTACTCCCACTCGATGGTTGCAGGTGGCTTGGAGGAGATGTCGTAGCAGACGCGGTTGACGCCGCGCACCTTGTTGATAATCTCGTTCGACACCTTGGCCATGAAGTCGTAGGGCAGGTGAGCCCAGTCGGCAGTCATGGCATCGGTGGAGGTCACTGCACGCAGGGCCACGGGATGCTCGTAGGTGCGCTCGTCGCCCATCACGCCCACGGAGCGCACGGTGCTGAGCAGGATGGCTCCTGCCTGCCATATCTGGTCGTAGAGCGATACCTCTATGGCACCGTCCTGCATGTTGGCGGGAATGCCGGCAGCCAGTACCCTGCGGGCCTCTTCGCCGCTAAGCTTAACCTTATAATCGCGCAGGCCGCGGATGTAGATGTCGTCGGCATCCTGCAGGATGCGCACCTTCTCGGGCGTGATGTCGCCAAGGATGCGCACGGCCAAGCCGGGGCCGGGGAAGGGATGGCGGGTGATGAGGTGTTCGGGCATGCCGAGCTGACGGCCCACGCGGCGCACCTCGTCCTTGAACAGCCACTTCAGCGGTTCGCAGAGTTGCAGGTGCATCTCCTTGGGCAGACCGCCCACGTTGTGATGACTCTTGATTACCTTGCCTGTGATGTTCAGACTCTCAATGCGGTCGGGATAGATGGTGCCCTGAGCAAGCCAGCGGTAGGCTCCTGAGCCTTCCGAGGTCACCATCAGTTCCTTTGCTTTTCCATTGAACACCTCGACGAAGTCGCGGCCAATGATCTTGCGCTTCTGCTCAGGGTCGGTAACGCCTGCCAGGTCGCTGAAGAACTTCTCGCTGGCATCAACGCCGATGACGTTGAGGCCCAGCACCTTGTAGTCGTCCATCACCTGCGTAAACTCGTTCTTGCGCAGCATGCCGTGGTCAACGAAGATACAGGTGAGGCGGTCGCCGATGGCACGGTTGAGCAGGACGGCGGCCACGCTGGAGTCAACACCGCCCGAGAGTCCGAGGATGACGCGGTCATCGCCCAACTGCTGTTTCAGCTCGGCCACGGTGCTGTCGACAAACGAGGCGGCACTCCATTCCTGTCGGCTTCCGCAGATGTCGACCACGAAGTTCTTCAGGAGCTGCGTGCCCTGCACGGTGTGGAACACCTCGGGGTGGAACTGAACGGCGAATAGGGGAGAGGAGAGAGGGGAGAGAGGAGAGAGGAGCGAGGATACTGCTTCGGCTGGGCAATAGAAAGCGGCGTTCTTCACGTCCTTGGTCGAACCGATCACCTGGAAGCCCTCGGGGATGGCAGTGATGGTGTCGCCGTGGCTCATCCATACCTGCGAGTGCTGTTCAAAGCCTTTGAAGAGAGGGTTGCTGGTGTCCACCGTCTCTAAATGGGCTCGGCCATACTCACGGCTGTCGGCTTTTTCTACCTTGCCGCCCAGCGTGTGCGAGATGAACTGTGCTCCGTAGCAGATTCCCAGTACGGGCAGACGGCCAACGAACTGGCTCAGGTCTACCTGAAAGGCCTCGGGGTCGTGGACGGAGTAGGGCGAACCGCTCAATATCACGCCAATCACCGAAGGGTCGTCCTTTGGAAACTTGTTGTAGGGGAGAATCTCGCAGAAGGTGTCCAGTTCGCGCACCCGGCGGCCAATGAGCTGAGTGGTCTGCGAACCGAAGTCTAAAATAATAATCTTCTGTTGCATATAATTATTTTTTGAAAGTTTTTGCAAAAGTACGAAAAAAATGCGATACGGCAAAAAAATATGCCGTTATTCGTCATTTAATGAATTGCTCTGCCTGTTCGAGCGTGTCGAGCTTGCCCACGTCTATCAGGCGCAAGTCCTCCTGCTCGTAACCCATAAAGGCGTGCTGTTGACAGTACTTCAGGTAGAAATCAATGATGGAGAAGCGGTCGGGCATCTCGCTAAAGAGGGGGAACACGCGGGGTGAGAGCACATGGATGCCGGAGAAAGCTAACTTTTGGAGTGAAGAGTTCTTTGCAGAGCAAAGCGGCAAAGCCGAGCGAAGAGTGAAGAGTGAAGAATTTTCGGCTATGCCTCTCACTTCGCCCGTCTCTATGTTCGTCCAGCCCTGTAAGCGCTTCTGGTCGTCGAAGAGCAGGTAGCGCTTGGTCTTTCGGCTGCTAACCAGCAGCAGGGCCTCGGGGGCGCGTTGCTCCACGAGGGAATAGCAGGCCGCAAGGTCGGCATTGCTCAGTATGTCCACATTATGAATCAGTACGGGGCTGTCTTGGTCGAAGAGTGGCAGGGCTTTCTTGATGCCCCCCCCCGTCTCGAGCAGTCCGTCGGTTTCGTCGCTGATGCGGATGTCGAGGCCAAAGCGGTCGTTTGCCTGCAGATAGTGTACAATCTGCTGGGCAAAATGATGTACGTTGACCACGATGCGCTCGAATCCGGCGGCGCTTAACTTCTGGACGACGTGCCACAGCAGCGGCTGTCCTGCTACGGGTACCAGTGCCTTCGGCATTGTGTCGGTGAGGGGCTTCAGGCGGGTTCCGAGTCCTGCGGCAAATATCATAGCTTGTTTCATGTGTGCAAAATTACTGCTTTTATGCAGAATGGCAAAGAATAATAGGTAATTATTGGTGGGAATATAGAGGGATTTCCGTTTTTTTCGTATATTTATTTCGCCAAATTGCCTAAAACAACAGAACTATGATGAAAAAGATTCGTCTGAACATTACCTTGCTGGCCCTGCTTCTTTCCAGCGACCCGGTACTTACGAGGCCGTGCTGACGCCCTATCTGAAGGGCACTGCCAAGGTCACCAGCTCGCTCTATATCAACAGCACGGCCGCTCCCGTTTGCCACATCTGCGACGATCGCCAGTCGGCAGCCGTCTTCGACGACGGAGGGTGGGGCAGCGACAAGAAACTGTCCGACGGAACGTATATCCCCAATTGCATGACGGGTGCCGTGAAGTACTTCGAAAAGGGACTTTACGAAAGCAGTGTCGACATGACGCTCGACAAGATGGGCAGTTCGCTTCGCGTCGGTATCAAGTGTACCAGTGCCCCCACAGCCTACTGGACCATGTTCGACAACTTCCGTCTGCACTTCTTCGGCGGTGCCCAGACTCCCAACGGTATCAGTCAGACAGAGGCGCAGTCCGACATGCCTCTCCACAACCAGGCCGTCTACGACCTGCAGGGTCGCCGTCTCCCCGATGCCAATCACCTGCGTAAGGGTCTCTACATCATTGGCAACAAGAAGGTAGTCAAGTAGCAAGTCACCTCGCTCCGTTCGTTCGGATTTCCCAATTCGAACGAACGGAGCATAGCCAATGAATTCATTATGCATCCTCGTTGAATGCAATATGCATGCCACTGAGAAACACTATGAATGGTCGTTGCTGACCTTGGTCAGCAGATTAACCGACAAATGTCAGCAATTCTACTGACCAAGGTCAGCAACGCCAATGCAATATGTTTTTAAGTAACATTGCTCAATAGCCGCATGACACTGGAAACGTCACCGCTCAATAGCCGCTTGACGCTGGAAGCGTCACCGCTCAATAGCCGCAGCGTCCGTAGGACCTGCGGACAGCGGGAAGCAATGAAAAGCACTCTGAAAGAGTGCCCCAACATCATTGAGCGGCGACCCCTTTAGGGTCGATGTCACCATCCGCACTCTATCCGTAGGTCGTACCGACCCACGGCTATTGAGCGGCGACCGCTTTGCGGTCGTCTTCTGACTTCAACCTTACAGGTCGAATTCACTTGTTGACCGCTAAAACTTGCGTGATGTTCTGCTCGCGGTGACAGATGCGGACCTCGATGCCGAACTTGCGGTGCAGATGCTCGGCCAGGTGCTGGGCACTGTAGACGCTGCGGTGCTGGCCACCTGTGCAGCCGAAGGAGAACATCAGACTGGTGAAGCCGCGCTGCAGGTAACGGCGCACGTGGGCATCGGCTAACTTATAGACCGAATCGAGGAAAGTAAGTATCTCGCCGTCATCCTCCAAGAAGCGGATGACGGGTTCGTCGAGTCCCGTCAGTTGCTTGTAAGGCTCGTAGCGACCGGGGTTGTGGGTGCTGCGACAGTCGAAGACGTAGCCGCCGCCGTTGCCGCTCTCGTCCTCGGGGATGCCCTTGCGATAGGAGAAGCTGTAGACTTTGACCACCAGCGGGCCCTTGCCGTCGTACTTGGAGAAGGTGGCGGGACCGTCCTGCGGATGCGGCTTGTAGGGGTTGTTCTCCGTAATCTTGTAGCCGTCGGCACGGGTGGCCGTGGCCTCGACCTGCTGGAACTGCGGCAACTGGCACAGTCGGCGCAGCACGTCGATGAGGTGGGGGTAGGGGAAGGCTCCCCCTACGGCTCTCGAGGGAGTCTCGAAAGATAGCAGTTCGCGCAGGTTCTGGATGGCGGGCGGTATGGACTCGATGAAGTGCCGCTTGCGCTCGAAGTAGCCCCGGAAACCGTAGGCACCCAACACCTGCAGGATGCGGAACAGCACGAACAGCGAGAGGCGGGCCACGAAATGATGGGTCGTGGGCACCTCGGTGTACTGCTTCATGGCGTTGTAGTACTCGAAGAGGAGTTCGCGGCGCAGCTTGTGCGGATAGCGGGCCGAGGCCTGCCAGAGGAAGGAAGCCAGGTCGTAGTAGAACGGCCCTCGGCGACCGCCCTGGAAGTCGAAGAAGTAGGGATTGCCCTGTACCAACATGATGTTGCGTGCCTGGAAGTCGCGGTAGAGGAAGGCATCGCAAGGCTCGGAAGTCAGGTCCTTGGCCAACAGACGGAAGTCGGCCTCTAACTTCAGTTCGTGGAAGTCCAGTTCGGTGGCCTTCAGAAAGCAGTACTTGAAATAGTTCAGGTCGAAGAGCACACTGTCGACGTTGAACTCCGGCTGCGGATAGCACTGGGTGAAGTCAAGCCCCCGGGCACCTCGGAACTGGATGTTGGGCAGCTGGCGGATGGTCTTCTTCAGCAGTTCCTGTTCGGCGAGTGTATAGCGACCTCCCGCATCGCGTCCGCCACGGATGGCATCGAAGAGCGACACGTTGCCCAAGTCCTGCTGCAAGTAGCGCAGTTCGTCGCCGCTTACGGCCAGCACCTGCGGCACGGGCAGCTGACGCTTGGTGAAGTGACGGGCCAGGTAGATGAAGGCGTGGTTCTCGTCGCGGCTCGTGCCTATCACGCCGACGACGCTCTTTCCCTCCTCGTCCCAGAAACGATAGTAGGCCCGGTTACTGCCTGCGCCCGGCAACTGCTCGGTGCTCAGCGGGTCGTGTCCGCTCCATTGGCGGTATAAATCTAATAGTTGTTGCATGATGTTCTGCTTTTTCGGGGGGACAAAGATACAAAGAAAAGTTGAGACAGCAAACCAATTCCGAACGTTTCTTTGCAGGCCGCCCGATTTCTTTGCTCGCTTTGTTAATTTGTGTTCACGAATCATCATAACCTCAATATTTTTGACTATATTTGCGCTCTGAATGTCCAACATTGGGCAACAATAACTAAAAACGATATGGAGATACATCACTATACAGACCCAACCCCTGAGTCGCTAACGGCCACTTCACGCAACTGGCTTATTGGCTGCTATATTGTAGAATACGAACAGGAGGGCAGAGACAGAGCAAAATATGGTGACCGTCTTTTGAAGCGTCTGGAGGAAAGTGTTAATACGAAGGGGTTGAATTTGACCCTTTTCAAAAATTCTCGTCGCTTCTATTTACTATATCCTCAGATTGGTGTACTAGTAGGAAAAAGTCCGACACCATCGGACTTTTTGGCGACAGGACAATCAAATAACAAAAAAAGTCCAACGCCGTCGGACTTTTCTGTTAGAAATTCAATTTCGGCGACGCTATCGCAGGAATTCGTGACCAATCCAAAAGACTTGTTAAGCAAACTCTCTTTTTCTCACATAAGTGAGATTATGACCCAAGATGACCCGCTGGCCCGTTTCTTCTACGAGACAGAGTGTATCAAAGGCACATGGTCAGTCAAAGAACTACGTCGCCAGATTGCCACCAATCTCTATATAAGGAGAACGAGATGCGCGATGGCGACAATCCCCCCATCGGTATTCTGCTCTGCACCCGCAAAGGCAAAAAGATGGTGGAATACGCTCTCGCTGGCATGGACAATCAACTCTTTGTCTCTACCTATATGCTCCAGTTGCCAGACAAGAGTACCCTCGAAAAGTTCTTGTTGGACGAAATAGAAAACCATCATGATGAGAAATCATTTGCGAGAGCAGAGTGAAAGTTTACTTCAACTATGCCAAGCGTAGAAAAGGTCAAATAGAATATAAAGTATTATTGATGTCATCGAAGTAAAATAGAATATTTTCTCAATATGGAGTCTTACACTAATTCGGCGAGGTTTAATTCTAACATATACATAAAAAGAAATCGTATGATAGAGTATTCATCTAGTAGATTATGTTTTAAAGAGGATATCATCGAGCCATTGAACGATGAGGACGAATTTGCCGTACACACACCATATGGCGTTTTTATGATGACAAAGGACGAGTTTAGGAATAGAGATGGACTCTGGCGATGAGACTGGTGCTTGGATTTATAAAAAGGAATGGAAACATTATGGTATATTCGTATGGACTGACAGTAAACGTTTTTGGAATGATATGTACATCTGTATCAGTTATTATAACAAACCGAATCGGAGCAATTTAATAACAAAGAATGAGTATCAAAAGTTAGATTGTCTTGTGGAAGAAGCAGAAACAGGATGTCCCTATGGATGGGAATACCTACCTGACACTATCCGTAATTGGGGATATTCAATAACGAAGGAGATTGTAACCAAGGAGGTTGTAAACTGTATTATAGAAAAATTCGATATGATTCTTAATGAGATAGAAGAGAAGAAAATAAAGATGCCATAGTGATAAAATTGAATATCAATGCCGTTATTCAAAACAACTGTTAATCTAGAAAGGTTTTTAGAAGAATTCTTTGGTGATTTGATTATTTTTTTGTAATTTTGCGTAAGACAAAAAGTATATACGAGGGTACACCTGCGGGGGCACCCTCGTATTATTGGAATATACCTAAATAACGAAAGATATGAAATTGAAACTATTATTACAGAGAACAAATGCCTATTATGAGGAAAAAGGCATTACAGAAACGAAGAACTGTGCTCGGTTCAACGCCTTAGACAAGGTCGCGAATTACATTCGTTCTCTTTATGGAGAAGGCGATCCTGACATTGACGAGCTAATGGCGGTTGAAAAGGCCCTTGTCAGGAACGGTTATGAGAAAAAGAAAGGAAAAACGTTAAGTGGAGCTGAAAAGCAAGTGTTTAACGATATATATAAGGTTTATTGTCAAATAAAGGATTAATAGTATGACGATTGGACATCAAATCTACAATTATCTGTATGACTATACAGACTCAGGAACCATTACTCACTCAGATGGGATAGTACTTTCTGATTCTGATTACTGCATTATGGGGGCTTATATAAACTTCGATGAGAACCAAGTTTATATGGTTTTGGAAGACCGCATGCATAATGTGGTTAACCAAACAATCCACCAATTTATCTGTCAGATGGGTGGGGCAAACTTAAATAGTTATAAGCCATTGTACAAACTTAGAGATGCACTTAGGATTTATGCTAAACAACAGAGAAAGAAGTACAAGCAATTACGTAAACAGTTTAATACTAAAGAATATGAAGGGTAAAAATGTATTTAGCAAGAAAGAGATTGAGTTGATAGAATCACTTATCATCAAAAGGTGTAAAGCAGAAAAAGCCCAGCAAAAGACTATTCGTAGTAAAATGCGTGATTTGGGTTTTTATGGTAGCGACTTTGGAATTTCAGATATGACAATTGATAAATTCCATAGGTTGATAGATAATGGTGAGATACAAATCTCTGATGGCAAACGTTTGGTCAATCAGAGCGCTGTTGTTGTCGAAAAAATGGCGCTACCTTTGGGTCGTAAACAGATGAGAACTGGATTACAAGCGTGGTTTGGAGAGAATCCCAAAGTACTCATACTTGGGACGTTCCCTGGTGAAAAATCATTAGCTGCACAAGCGTATTATCAGAACAAGTCACACAATTCTTTCTTTAAGATAATGGAAAACTTGTTTGAAAGGCCTATGGGTATGTCGGACAAAGAGTTCATTACAAGTAATCGGATTGCGCTTTGGGACTGCATGAAAGAGGCAGACAGGGAAGGGAGTCTTGATACAAATATCCAGGGATATGCGCCCAACGATATTGATGGCTTTTTGGTGGCTCATCCGTCGATATCTGCAGTCATTTTGAACGGAACTGGTGAGACAACAAAAGTATTTGAACAAAACTTTTCAGCAGACAGTTTGAAATGGAATTGCAAGATTATATCGCTTCCTTCAACATCAAATTCGCTGGGTAAACCTTTTGAAGAGAAACTGCAATTGTGGAAAGTTGTTAAAGAGATTGTAGAAAGTAAATTCTAAAAAATAAAAAGAGTATGAACTTAGTTAAAATTAAAAAGATAAACCAAGTATTAGCCGATTACTTTGAGAAGAACAAACACGTCAAGCGTATTCGTGCATTGGATATGATGGATTGTTTCGTGGATGCAGGGATATTTAATAAGGAATATGAGAGGCCTGGATTGCCCATACGCAATGTGCTTAGAGAACTTGACGAAAATAATTGCCTCGACTTGATTCCGTATGTCGTAGTCGAAAGAAAGGACAAGAACAGAAATTGGTTCTTTGAGCCATTGAAATAGAAAATAATGCAAAGATTTTCCAAGAAAGAGGTCGCTATCATTGTACTCTTCTTCGTCCTCTACATGGTTGGCTATGCTTGGCTGATTGAGCCAAAGAAAGAGACAAAAAAGAAGACGGAGAAGAAAGTGATGATACCGCAATCGGAAAGACGGCAGACAGAGAAGCCACAACCAAAATCTCTGTCTGCCGACTGGCATGCAGATTTAGACAGATACTTTTACACCATCGACATTGCCCCTGGTTATGAAATGGAAGATGAAGAATATGAAGTGATAGGAGAATCAGGGGGTAATCTGATAGTGAGGAAGCATAACGACTGGCCAGATATTAGCGGTCATTTTGAATGGTACTGTAATGAGAAACTATCGACGACTCAACAGATGTTTGACTACGTGGTGGCTCACCATAAAGCCATCATGAAGCAAATGCAAGAAGTAAGAAGGCGTGGCATCAGTCATCAGTTTGACGAAGCCTCATATTACCAAGACCATTATGACGAGTATCTGGACGATCCAGAAGATGAACTCCGTTTTCCACCTGAGATATTCGATGCTAATGATGATTAGTGATATGAATATGAAGAACTTCTATCTGCTATACCAGCACCTATCTGACAATTACTCTACAACTTGCCGATTCGTCAACACCATTGTCAAACGCCCTGTACATCGGCATTCTGTCACCCTGTCACCCTTTTTTGAAATAATTCCTTATATAGGGAATGGCCTGTTACTCGTAAAAAAAGAAGACCTATTGCGATTTTCAGCATCTTTCAATCGCAACTCACCAATCTCAATGACTCTGCAAAGTTAGAGTATAGCACGCATCTTTTTTACAGTATATTTGGCCTTTATCAAATTAATTTGTAATTTTGCAGCCTATATAACTATTAACCACAGCGTCATTTATGAAGACAGACATACAGATAGCACGTGAATGCGAACTGAAACCCATCACCGAGATTGCGGCACAACTGGGCATCGACCCCGAGATGATTGAACCCTACGGACGATACATGGCCAAGGTGCCCGTACCCCTTATCGACGAGGAGAAAGTGAAGCAGAGCAGGCTCATCCTCGTAACAGCCATCAGTCCCACCAAGGCCGGCATCGGTAAGACAACCGTCAGCATAGGCCTGACATTAGGGCTGAACAAGATTGGCAAGAAAGCCGTCGTCGCCCTGCGTGAGCCCTCGTTGGGACCCTGCTTCGGCATCAAAGGCGGTGCCGCTGGCGGTGGCTATGCACAGGTGCTGCCCATGGAGAAGATCAACTTGCACTTTACGGGTGACTTCCACGCCGTGACCTCAGCCCACAACACCATCAGCGCCTTGCTTGATAACTACCACTACCATCACCGCAAGGACGGTTTCTCGTTGCGCGAGATCTACTGGAAAAGGGTGCTCGACGTCAACGACCGCTCTCTGCGAAACGTCGTCACGGGGCTGCGAGGCGACGGCGTGGTGTCGGAGACGGGATTCGACATCACCCCGGCGTCAGAGCTGATGGCTATCCTCTGTCTGGCCACCAGCGAGGAAGACCTGCAGCGGCGCATCGAGAACATCGTGCTGGGCATCACCGCCGACGGACGGCCGTTCCATGTGCGCGACCTTGGCGTGGCAGGGGCCATCACCGTATTGCTGCGCGACGCCCTGAGCCCCAACTTAGTACAGACAACGGAGCACACGCCGGCATTCATCCACGGCGGCCCGTTTGCCAACATTGCTCACGGATGCTCCAGTGTCTTGGCTACGAAGATGGCCATGACCTACGGCGACTATGTAGTGACGGAAGCAGGCTTCGGTGCCGACCTCGGAGCCGAGAAGTTCTTCAACATCAAATGCCGGAAAGCTGGTCTGCTGCCACGTCTCGTGGTCATCGTGGCCACCTTGCAGGGACTGAAGATGCACGGCGGCGTAGCCTTGGAGGCCATCAAGGAGCCGAACATGCAGGGGTTGCGCGAGGGACTGAAGAACCTGAACCGCCACATTAACAATATGCAGGGCTTCGGACAGCCTGTGGTGGTGACGCTGAACCGCCATGAGACCGACCTTGAAGAGGAAATCGACGTGGTGCGCCGCAACTGTGAGGACCTCGGCGTGGGCTTTGCCGTAAACGAGGCTTTCCTGCGCGGCGGCGAGGGTGCCATAGAGCTGGCACAGACCGTTGTCGATACCATTGACAAACAACAGCCCCTGCCTATCCGCTTTACCTATAAGGAGGCCGACTGCTTGGAAGATAAGATAGAGAAGATATGCAAACGTATCTACGGCGCATCAGCTGTGGAGTACGGCAAATCGGTAACCAAGAAATTGGAGTTCCTACGCTCCATCTTCACCGATGAAGACGGCATCATAGCCCACTTCCCCGTATGTATTGCCAAGACGCAGTTCTCGTTCTCAGCCGACTCCACCCGCTACGGCTCGCCCGAGGGCTTTACCATCCGCATACGCGACCTGATCCTGAACTGCGGCAGCGAGATGATTGTAGCCATTGCTGGCGACATGCTCCGTATGCCAGGACTACCCAAGAGTCCGCAGGCAGAGCGCATCACCATTGTCGACGGCGAGATTGAAGGACTGTCATAAAAAAATAACTGAAGTTTCCCGTCTTTTTTCTCTATTTATCAAGAATTAGAGAATTTGAGAATTATCATGTTGGAGTTATCATTGTGTATAATTCTCTAATTCTCTAATTCTTGACAGAAAAGGTAGGAAAGTTGAATTCTGTTACTGATAGCATTTGAAGATTTGCTCCACCTCGTTGCGCTTCATCTTCGGGGTGAGGAGGCTGACGAGCCACACCACGGGGAAACCGCCCACCATGGCGATGGCACCGCAGTTGATGGGGTTGATGGGGTTGCCCATGAGCATGTTGATGACAGTAATGCCCACACCCCAGGCGAAGCAGGCCCATACCGAGGCCGTGGTGACGCCGCGCCAGTAGAGACCCAGCATGAAGGGAGCGAGGAAAGCTCCTGCCAGTGCGCCCCACGAGATACCCATGAGCTGGGCAATGAACGTGGGCGGATTGAGGGCAATCATCAGCGAGATAACGATGAAGAACACAATGAGTACGCGCATCACCACCACCTTGCGACGCTCAATCTGCTCGCTCACCTCGTCGTCGATGGAGCCTTCCATCACCTCGCCCGGGGCCGACTTCTTGTCGCGATAGATGAGGTCGAGCGTCATGGTCGAGCTACTGGTGAGTACCAGAGAGGCCAGCGTCGACATAGATGCCGAGAGTACCAGCAGCACCACGAGGGCGATGATGGCATCGGGGAGGGTGACGAGCATGGAGGGCACGATGGCATCGAAGTCCAGGCGACCGTTGGCCAGCATGGGCGGCATGCCGAACAGACGTCCGAAACCGCCAAGGAAGTAGCAGCCGCCAGCCACGATGAGGGCGAACACGGTGCTGATGACGGTGCCTCGGCGGATGGCGCTCTCGTCGGTGATGGAGTAGAACTTACCCACCATCTGAGGCAGTCCCCACGTGCCGAGCGACGTCAGGATGACCACGCCCAAGAGATTCCAGGGATCGGGGCCGAACCAGGTGGCGAAACCGCCAGAGCCGGCAGCAGCCGTTGCGCCTGCAGGACTGTCGGCGGGAAGGGCGGCCATTTTCTCCACGGCAGCAACCAGTCCGCCCTGCGAGTGCAGCACCACGGCGATGACCGTGACGATGCCGAAGAGCATGATGAGACCCTGGATGAAGTCGTTCATGGCCGTGGCCTTGTAGCCGCCCAGGATGACGTAGACGGCGGTCAGGACGGCCATGATGACCACGCAGTATTCGTAAGGTATGCCGAAGCCCATCTCAAAGAGCGTCGAGATGCCTTTGTAGACGCCGGCCGTGTAGGGAATGAGGAACACGAAGGCGATGACCGAGGCCACGACGCGCAGTCCCTGACTGGAGAAGCGGGTGCCGAAGAAGTCGGGCATGGTGCGGCTCTCAATGTGCTGCGTCATCAGTTTGGTGCGCCGTCCCAGAATCAGCCACGCCAAGAGCGAGCCGATGAGGGCGTTGCCCACGCCAATCCATGTGCTGGAAAGGCCGTATTTCCAACCGAACTGTCCGGCATAGCCCACGAAGACCACGGCCGAGAAATAGCTGGTGCCGTAGGCAAAGGCCGTGAGCCACGGGCCTACGGAGCGGCCACCCAGCACGAATCCGTCGACGCTGCTGGCCTGCTTGCGAGATACTACTCCCACCGCCACCATGATGGCGAGGAAGACAAGCGTGAGAAGTACTTTGATAATCATATATAGATGAATAATGGTTTTAGTGGAAACGTATCTGCATCTGCGCCATCACGGCGTGGTTGGCTCCATGACAGAACTGTCCGCCGGCGGTGTAGGCACTCTTGTAGACATACTGCAACTGCACGCGGCACTTGCCGTAGAACCAGTACTGCAGGCCGGCAATGGCCTTGTGCTGATCCATGTTGAGGTCGGTGTTGAAGTTGAAGAAGTCGTAGCTGCCCACGAGGTCGACCTTCGACTCGCCCAAGGGTACGGCTCCCGTCAAGTAGGCACCGCGGCTCTTGGCACTACCGTCAACGCCTTCGAGGTATTCGCCATGTACATTGAATGCCTTCGACTTGTAGTCGAAGCCAGCCGTCCAGCGGTTGCGCTTGTAGTCGTCGCCCACCTGTATGTCGGGGTTGTAGAGCGAGTTGGCAATGGCGTGTCCGCGTCCTATCTGCCCCGTGGACACGAGGTTCAGTCCCTTCACGGGCCTGTACTCCAGTCGGGCAATGAAGTCCTTCTCCTTGTTGCCGTCGCGCTTGTTGATGCCCTGTCCGTTCATCACTTCCAGCTCATAGCGCAGTTTGCCGTCGTTGGTCTCGCCAAAGACAGCCAGTCCCAGGTCGCGGCCATACTGCACGCCTAACAGGGGGTCGCTGCCGCAGCCCGTCAGATAGGTGACGGCCTCGGAGTAGACGTCGATGGCTTCCATAGCGGTGGGGGAGAGGGGATTCTCAAAGGAGAGACCGTTCTTGAACTGTCCAAGGCGCACGGTCAGCGCTTTGTTCTCGGAAAGGCGATAGTCGGTGTAGAACTCCTGTACGACGCTCGAGAAGTCGTGCATGAAAAGAAACGACCATCGGTCGGTGATTTGGGCGTTGGCCCAGAAGAGGATGCGCTTCACCTCGAAGGTGGCAGCGTCTTCGCCGTCTTTGTGCGTGTAGTTGGCACCACCCTGGGCATAGCCGTGTAGCTGAATGCGCGAGGCCAGGTCTTTCATCCAGTCGGTTTCAGACGATGAACTTTGTCCCATGGCGGCAGTGCTGCTGAGTATGGCTAAAGCCATGGCGAGCGTTGCCTTCATCAATGATTTGTAATTTGTCATATCGTTAGTTTTGGTGATAAATATTCAAAAAATGCACCCGATTCTGCATATATGCAAAAATCGGGTGCAAAAATACAACATTTCCTTATTTCTGCCAAATGTTTTTTACATTTTTTTTGCTTTTGCCGTCTCTTATTTGTTTATGACAATGGGGAAGGTGTAGCCGCCTCTTTCCGGGAAGACATACTCGTCGTACAGGTAGAGCGTTTCCCACGGGTGGATGTCCATGATGATTCGCTTCATCTCCTTGGCAATGTCGTCCGAGCCGTTCTTGAGTGCTTTGACGGTGCAGTCGGTGATGGTTCCTGTGGCGTCGAGCTTGACATTCTTGATGTTGAATAAGATGCGCTTGGCCTCATTCAGCTCAGGGTATTTCTCTGCCTGTAGCAGGAGCTTTTCCTTCAGCGACGCTATCAGGTCCTTGGACTTGCCGAACGAACAGCCCTCTATCAGCCTGTTGTGATAGTCCTTCCGTTCAGTCACCTTTCCCTCCTTGACGGTGAGGAATGTCTCATATTCAAAACTACTTTCATAGCCATCGTGTACATAATGAATACATTCGCCCCGTGTCACCCTCAGCTTGCCGGAGAACTGCGCGGCCTTGAAGCCTTTGCCCCTTGTATAGCCCTTGAACAGGCGCTTCATCCAGGACTCGTCCAAGGTTGCCTGCCGGAATTGCTCGGTCTCTTCGTTGTAGAACGTCACGCAGATGCTGTCGAGCATCAGACTTCCCTGCCTGATGCTCCAGTAGCTGGTGTAGCCGTCCCAGTTGGCTGTGGTCCACGATCTGTCCGCTGGCAGCGCGGCCTTCATGCGATGGAAGAGTGCCGTGTCGGCATAGATAGGCTCGTTCAGCAGCGTCCACCGCTCGCCGTCGATGATGATGATGTTTCCCTCTTGGGCGGTGGCGTTTGCATGCATGGCGATGGCCAGTAGAAAGGCGGTAGTCATGAAAAGCCTGGTGCGACAGGCGTGCAAGCGGTTTGGCAGATGGTAAAGCAGATGATACATCTTTTTCATGTCCTGAATCATTTTGTTGACAATTATGCTGCAAATATACACTTTTATTCTATATCAGCATATAAAAAACACCTATTTTTTGCCGTTATCGCCAAAAATGTATAACTTTGCAACCCAAATCTTGCATTTAGTTGCATATTCTTTCTAAAGAAGACCGATGAAGGAGAGGGACGAACAACTATTCCAACTGTTGCGCCTGTCGCTCGGCGTGTCGCAGGACTTCCCTGAGACGCTCAGCGACAAGGCTTGGAAGGAACTCTACCGGCTGGCAGGCCGCCAGTCGGTTATTGCTGTCTGTCATGCTGGCGTGAGCCGGCTACAGCCGCCCTTCGAACTGGCCTTGCGATGGGCCTTCGATGCTGAGACCACTCGAGGACTGAACAAGTTGCTGAACAGCGAGGCGGCACGACTGACACGGCTCTTTGCCGAGGCTGGGCGACGCACGGCCATCCTGAAAGGACAGGCTAATGCCCGGCTCTATCCCGACCCGATGGCACGTCAGCCGGGCGACATCGACATCTGGGTGGAGGGTGGAAAGAAAAGCGTGCTAAGCCTGATCAGTTCCTCGCCCCAGTTCGGAGGTGGGCCCGAGATAGTGACCTATCACCATGCCCATCTGCCCATCACCGAGAAAGGCGTTGAGGTGGAGGTTCACTTCCGTCCGTCGTCGGGCAACTACAACGTTCTGTCGAACCGCCGGCTGCAGCGGTGGCTGGAACAGGAGATAGCTGCCCACAGCACCGAGGTGGCCGAGGGCTTCCGCGTTCCGTCGGTCAGTTTTGCGCTCATCATGCAGATGTCGCACATTCAGCGGCATTTCTTCGAGGGAGGCATGGAGTTGCGATTAGTGTGCGACTATTACTACCTGCTGCAGCATGCTCAGGAGGAAGAGCGGCGCAACGTGGCCGCCCAACTGAAGAGGCTCGGCCTGCACCACACGGCGGGGGCTCTGATGTGGGTACTTCGCAAGGTGCTGCTGCTCGATGAGGGCCTGCTGCTATGCCCGCCCGACAGCTATCGGGGCGAATGGCTGCTACAGGTGATGATGGTCAACGGCAACTTAGGGCAGTATGCCGGATGGCTGCAATACGGCGTGTGGCGGCGCTTCCTGATGAACAAGAAACGGCAGATAGGCTTGATGCGCTTCGACTTCTGGGAAGCCTTCTGGATGCTGCTGGACTACTGGAAATGGCTGGCTGAGACCATCCCACAGCGTCTGCGCTATCGCACCCTTTCGCAAAGGGATGCCCTGAAAAAAGAAAATAAGACATCATGGATACAAAATATTACGAAGTCGCCGGACACCAGTTCCAAGTGACGGGCGAGGAAAAGGACCTCGCACTGATGAAGAACTACGAGCCGTTTGCATTGGCACCGGCCCGCGTGCGGCCTGCCAGCGTGTTTGCCCTGGCCATTGCCGAGGGGGCATCCGTGGATTACACGGAAGAGCTGCGGCAGAGCGAGGAGTGTGAGGAGATCGTGTGTGGCTATGTCCAGCGAGCCGCTGAACGCCTGCCCGTGTTTGAGTTCTGTTGGACAGGCCAGACGGCAGGGTGGCTGGTATGCTCGCCCGACTACTCGCAAGGACAGCTCACTCTGACAGGACATACACGCCAGATGGCCATTGACAATGCGCTGATGGTCCTCTTTGCGCTGGCGACGGCTCGCAAGAACACCGCTCTGTTTCATGCCTCGGCTGTGAGCCATGACGGTGTGGCCTACCTCTTCCTCGGCAAGAGCGGAACGGGCAAGAGCACGCATGCCCGGCTGTGGCTGCAGTACATTGGCGGCTGTATGCTGGTGAACGATGATAACCCTGTGGTGAGGATCGCTGATGACGGCAGGGCCACGGTCTATGGGTCGCCCTGGAGCGGCAAGACCCCTTGCTACAAGAACGTCAGTTTCCCCTTAGGTGGCATCGTGATGCTCAGTCAGGCATCTCATAACAGGATAAGACGGTTGGACGGCCTTGAGGCCTACGCCGTGCTGGTGCCCAGCATCAGCGGCAAGCGGTGGGATGCGGCGATTGCCGACGGTCTGCATGCTACCGAGAATGCCTTGGCCTCCCACGTGCCTGCGTGGCACCTGGCGTGCAGACCCGACGAGGAGGCTGCCCGCTTGTGCGAAACAACAATCAGTAACTCAACTTTCCCACCCTTTTAAAACCACGCGCTCGACCTATGGTCGCTTTGCTTGCAAAGAATTTCACGAATTAAACTAATACAACTTTCGCAAGTATGAATAACAACAACGGATTACACGGATTATACGGATTGTATAATCATCTGATGATAATCTGTGAAATGGCAATAACATCGCGTAGCCCCAAATCCGTATAATCCGTGAAATCCGTTGTTTAAAAAAACTTGCGAAACTTGTATTAGTTTAATTCTTTGCAAGCAAAGCGACCATAGGTCGAGCGTGTGGTTAAAAAGAAAAAGGTAGGAAACTTCAGTCAGAAATCACTCTAAGAGTGAAGAATGAAACAAATAGAACTATGCGAATAAAAAAAGGATTTGTGTTGCGCGAGGTCTCTGGCCGACAGGTTGTCATGGGCGAGGGCCTTTCCGCGATTGACTTCGGGCGGCTGCTGTGCCTGAACGATGAGGCCGCATGGCTTTGGAACGAGGCACAGAAGATGGGCGACTTCACCGTCGACGCTCTGGCCCGAAGGCTCTTTGAGGAATATGAAGTGACGGAGGAAGTCGCCCATCAGGATGTGGCTGAAATAGTAGAAGGGTGGCAGCAGATGAAGATGTTAGAATAGCGTTACTTCTTCGTCAGGTTGCCCAGGATGTCGCGAGTCAGCTCCTTGGTCAGTGTGCGGGTGGCTGCGCTGGTGGCATTCTTGACAACCCGTTCCTTGGCCGATGTGCGCGACTTCGACTGTTTGCCGCTCACCTTCTCCGACACCCACGTGCCTAACAGGGTGGCTAAGGTCGAGGTGACGGCCGTGAGCACGGCCTTCCACACCTTACTCATAATACCGGGCTTTGAAGTCTCCTTTGCTGACCGTGAGGGGGCTTCAGGGGCTGCTGGAGCTTCTGGGGTCTTTGCGACCACTGGGGCTTCTGCTTCTCTTATCAGTATCTCGTAGGCACTCTCCCGGTCAATGGGCGTGTCGTACTTCCCGTAGATGCTACTCTGCTTGATGATGTCCATGCGCTGCCCTTCTGTTACAGCGCCAATCTGCGACAAGGGGAAGAGAATCTTGGCGCGCTCCACCATGCGGGGGGCACCCTTCTCGTCGAGGAACGACACTAAGGCTTCGCCCGTCTCTAAGTTCGTGATGGCCTCGTCGGTCTTGAAGGCCGGGTTGGTGCGGAAGGTGTCTGCGGCCGTCTTCACCGCCTTCTGGTCTTTCGGCGTGTAGGCTCTCAGCGCGTGCTGCACGCGGTTGCCCAGCTGGCCGAGGATGTTTTCCGGGATGTCGGTGGGGCTTTGCGTGATGAAGTAGATGCCTACGCCCTTGGAGCGGATGAGGCGGATGACCTGCTCAATCTTGTCGAGGAGTGCCTTGCTGGTGCCGTCGAAGAGCATGTGGGCCTCGTCGAAGAAGAACACTAATTTGGGCTGTGGGAGGTCGCCCACCTCGGGCAGGGTGCTATACAGCTCGGAAAGGAGCCAGAGCAGGAAGGTGCTGTAGAGCTTGGGCTGCATCATCAGTTTGTCGGCGGCCAGCACGCTCATCACGCCCTTCTTGCCCGAGGAAGAGGCATCGGGAACAGTGGCTAAGAGGTCCTGGATGTCGAACGACGGTTCGCCGAAGAACCTGTCGGCTCCCTGGTTTTCCAATTGCAGCAGGGCGCGCTGGATGGCACCTACCGAGGCCGATGAGATGTTTCCGTACTTCGTGGCATATTCCTTGGAGTGTTTCGAGGTCCAGTCGAGCATGGAGCGCAGGTCTTTCAGGTCCAGGATGAGCAGGCCCCGCTCGTCGGCTATGCGGAACGTGATGTTCAGCACGCCGTCCTGCGTCTCGTTCAGTCCTAAGAGGCGGCTCAGCAGCTGCGGCCCCATCTGGCTCACCGTGGCGCGCATGGGATGGCCCTGCTCGCCAAACACGTCGTAGAAGCGCACGGGGCAGCTTTGGAACACGGGGTTCTCAATGCCGAACTCAGGCATTCGCTTCTCGATGAACCCGCTCATCTTGCCGGTCTGTGAAATGCCGCTCAGGTCGCCCTTCATGTCGGCCATGAAACAAGGTACGCCTGCCTGGCAGAACGTCTCGGCCATCACCTGTAAGGTCACGGTCTTGCCTGTGCCCGTGGCTCCCGCAATCAGTCCGTGGCGGTTGGCCATCTTTCCCGTTATCGACAATGCCCCATTCTCGCAGTGGGCAATGTAAAGTCCTCTTTCTTTATCGTACATGATGTTATTGTTTTAGAATTTTACCGCAAATATACGACTTATTTTTCCAATTCCTATCAAAATGTACCGTTTTATTGTCAAGAAGATAACATTTTTCTCTATTTTAGTGCGCTTTTTGGAAAGAAACTGCTAATTTTGTAGCTCTTTATGATATATATAAGGTGAGTAATGGCAAAAGAACAATCACAACTGCGCGAACGGTCTCGGACTAATCTCAAAGAGCCGAAGCGATATAAGGTCATCATCCACAACGATGACTTCACGACCATGGACTTTGTCGTGATGATACTGACGCAAGTGTTTTTCAAGAGCGAGGAGGAAGCCACCGCACTGATGTTGCAGGTGCATCACTCCGACAAGGCCGTCGTGGGCATCTATACCTACGACATCGCCGTGTCGAAGGCCAACAAGGCCACCAACATGGCGCGTGAACAGGGCTTCCCGCTGCGCTTGACCGTTGAGCCAGAAACCGAAGAATAACGATTATGTCACAGATAAGACAGACGGAAAGAGTCTCGAAGGTACTGAACAAAGCCTACGAGTGTTGCAAGGACTACAGGCACGAGTTTATCATGCCCGAGCACTTGCTCATGGTGCTGATTGATGAGTTTAACTTCAATGCGGCGCTGAACATCTTCTATAGTCCCTTTCAGTTGCAAACCCGCCTCAAGGAGTTCTTGGACGGCGTTGAACAGGTGCCCTTCGGAATAGATTATGAGCCGGAAGTATCGGAGCAGATGGGGAAAGTCTTGGAGATTGCGGTGCAGACGGTGGCTTCGAGTAGTGCGGAGGCGATGGACATCCCGCATCTGGCGCGGGGCATCCTGCAGCTGACCGACTCCTGGGCGGCTTATCTGCTGAAGGACAGCCTGTTTGGGAAGGAACCGAACTTCTTGAGTCACCTCATTAACTTCTACGACCTGGACGACCAACTGGAGGAGAGCGGCGATGCAAAGTCGGAGACAAATGGCGACACGGCGGCATGGAAACGCCTCGTCACCTGCATGAACGACCTCTACACCCGGCAGAATCCGCTCATAGGCAGGGAGGAGGAACTGCAGCGCACGTTGCAGGTGCTGTGCCGTCGCGACAAGAACAACCCCCTGCATGTGGGCGAGCCTGGCGTGGGCAAGACGGCCCTCGTGTGGGGACTGGCACGGATGATTGAGGAAGGCCGGGTGCCCGAGCGACTGCAGGGCAGCCGCATCTACCAGCTCGACATGGGTACGCTCTTGGCCGGGACGCAGTATCGCGGCGACTTTGAGAACCGCATCAAGCAGATCATGGACGGCATTCTGGCCGAGAGTACGGCCAACATCGTGTATATCGACGAGATTCATACGCTCGTCGGGGCCGGGGCTACCAGCGAGAGTGCCCTGGATGCCTCGAACATGCTGAAGCCTTACCTCGAATCGGGCAACATCCGCTTCATCGGCTCAACGACCTACGAGGAGTATAACCGCCACTTCGCACGCTCCAAGGGACTGATACGGCGCTTTCAGCAGATTGACATCAATGAGCCTTCCATAGAAGAGGCCAAGCACATCGTCAGGCAGCTACAGCCCCGGTATGAGGAGTTCCACGGCGTGAAGTACGACGACGAGGCCATCGCCTTTGCCGTCGAGGCCAGTGCCAAGCATATCAACGACAGGTTCCTGCCCGACAAGGCCATCGACCTGATTGACGAGGCAGGGGCGGCCTTTGAGAGTGAAGAGTTTAGAGTGAAGAGTGAAGAATTTGTAACAAAGGCCCACATCGCCGAGGTGCTGGCCAAGACCTGCAAGGTGGATGCCCTGGCCGTCGCCGAGGAGGATGACTTCCGGCGACTAGAAAGCCTGGCCCCTCGCATGCTCTCGCAGATTTACGGGCAGGACGACGCCATCCGTCAGGTGGTGGAGGCGGTGCAGATGGCGCGTGCTGGCCTGCTCGACGACAACAAGCCGTTGGCCTCGCTGCTCTTTGTTGGTCCTACGGGTGTGGGCAAGACCGAGGTGGCACGGGTGTTGTCGAAGGAGCTGGGCATTGAGCTGATACGCTTCGACATGAGCGAGTACACCGAGAAGCATGCCGTGGCCAAGCTCATTGGCTCCCCGGCGGGCTACGTGGGCTATGAGGATGGCGGTCTGCTCACGGATGCCATTCGCAAGTCGCCCAACGCCGTGTTGCTGCTCGACGAGATAGAGAAGGCTCATCAGGACATCTACAACATACTGCTGCAGGTGATGGACTATGCGCGCCTCACCGATAACAAAGGCCGTCATGCCGACTTCCGCAACGTTATCCTGATTATGACCTCCAATGCCGGGGCACAGTTTGCCTCGCATGGCAGCATCGGCTTCAACAGCAACGTCAGTCGGGGCGAGGCCATGATGAAGCAGGTGAAAAAGACTTTCAAGCCGGAGTTCCTCAACCGTCTGTCGGGAGCCGTCGTCTTCCGCGACATGGACAAGGAAATGGCCACGCTCATACTGAGGAAGAAACTCAGGGAACTCGACGCGAAACTCGAGGCTAAGAACGTGAGAATGACCCTCACTGACGAGGCGTTCGACCATCTGCTGAAGGAAGGCTTTACGCTCGAGTACGGTGCACGTGAAATGGATCGCGTCATCGCCCGCCAACTGAAACCGCTGCTGATGCGCGAGATTCTCTTTGGCAGTTTAAAGAATGGTGGCGAAATAACTATAGCGTTAGCCAATTCTTCACTCTTCACTCTTCACTCCTAATTCTTCACTCTTCACTCTTCACTTTACTATGTCTGTCTGGCAATTAGATGAGGATTTGTGGTTCCCCGACCCGTACACGGGCGAGGACAGCGGACTGGTGGCCGTTGGGGGCGACCTGTCGGTAGAGCGTCTGCTGTTGGCCTACGACAACGGCTTCTTTCCTTGGTATTCCTTCAATTTAGACAGTGAGCCACTTTGGTATTGTCCGCTCCAAAGGTATGTCATCTTCCCCGACGAGATTCACGTCAGCCATTCCATGCGGCAGCTTATGAAGCAGAACAAATATGAGGTAACCGTCAATCGGGACTTCGATGGCGTCATCCGTGGCTGCCAGACGGCACAGGGACGCGACAAGGACCTACAAGCATGGCTCGGCCCCGACATCATCGAGGCATACACCCGGCTGCATAGCTTGGGCTATGCTGCCAGCGTGGAAGTCTGGGAACAGCAAAGGCTCGTGGGTGGCCTCTATGGTGTCACCCTGCGCAATGCTTTCTTCGGCGAAAGCATGTTCTCGCTGGTGCCCAGTGCTTCCAAGTTGGCCTTGATTTACTTGGCAAAGGCGATGGCGAGCGTCGGTGGCTGCTTCATCGACTGTCAGTTCGAGACTCCCCATTTCAAGTCCATGGGCGGCCGCTACATCTCCTACAAGGAATACATGGAAATACTACACGGCACAGGAGTTGGTTTGAATCACGCACGGAGCGACTAAACTGACCGCTGAATCAAGCGAAAAACGTAAGAAAAAGGACTTTTAAAGATTAAAATCCGCAAGAATCTGCGTATAATAACAAAAAAGTTTGTATCTTTGTGCCAAATATCAATAATCCCCAAATATGGAGAGAAGCATCAATCACCTATTAAATAATAATTCGGCTTGAGTGTTTCAAATGAAGAAAGAAGAGATTATAGCGTTGTTTGAAGAATACGAGCAAGCCGCTTGTGAGGTGAATCAAGTGGAATGCTGGAGCGCTAGGGACTTGCAGAAGTTGCTTGGTTATAGTCTTTGGCAGAACTTTACGAAGGTGATAGCTAAGGCCAAGGAAGCCTGCGAGAATGTAGGACAGAATGTGTTAGACCATTTTATTGACGTCAATAAAATGGTCGAGTTGGGAAGTGGAGCTTTTCGTGAAATAGAAGATATTATGCTCACCCGCTATGCCTGCTATCTCGTGGCACAGAACGGCGACCCTCGCAAACCACAGATAGCCTTTGCCCAGACCTATTTTGCCGTGCAGACCCGTCGTGCAGAACTGATAGAGCAACGGTTGTTGGAGGTGGAGCGTGTCAAGGCTCGTGCCAAGTTGCAAGAGACAGAAAAGAAACTGTCAGGTGTTTTATATGAGCGTGGTGTCAACGACAAGAGTTTTGCTGTTATCCGTTCCAAAGGTGACCAGGCCCTCTTCCGCTTGAATACGGCCACACTGAAACAGAAGATGGGTGTTCCTGCATCCCGTCCATTGGCCGATTTTCTGCCCACCATCAGCATCAAAGCTAAGGACTTTGCCGCCGAAATGACCAGTGTCAATGTGCAAACGAAAGACTTGAAAGGTGAAGCGCAAATCACCCGTGAGCATGTTGATAATAACGCCGCCGTCCGCCAGATGCTCGTCCAGCGCGGCATCGTACCGGAGAATTTACCACCCGCTGAAGACGTAAAAAAGGTGGAAAGACGTTTGGCAAGTGAAGACAAAAAGCTGTTGAAGAATGGAAAGAAATAATAGCATAAGCGTACAAGTGCGGTGAACCTCGGCCATTTCTTTTATTTGTTTTTTGAATGTCTGTCACTTCTGGTGCTAACCTGTTTATTTTTAGTTAGTTATCAATAGTGACACTTCTTTTTTATCTGTCACTGTCTGTCACTCAATGACGGGGCATTCATCACACCCCGTCGGAGCATTCATTACACCCTGACGAAACATTAATCACACCCTGATGCCATATTAATCACGGTGTGATTCGGCATACATCAAAGTGTAAAGTCCATTTCGTTGAGGTGTAAACTCGCATTCGCCAAGGTGTAAGGAAGTATCCGTTTGGAAATCGACAGAAATGTGCATGTTTTTCTTCTTTCTATGATATGCGAAGCAGTAAGTTTCCACAGTGGTAACTGGCAGTATACTCTGAAGTAATCATTGGTATCTTCCGTAGATACCGAATTCTTGTTTAGCGTATTTTACTTTTTTCTACGAATCCGTTGACGGTGTCGTGCGAGGACAAATGGAGCAATATTTGGGAAGAATAAACTTCGAGAGACCTCCGCTGAATCGCCAGCGTCGGCCTCCCGAATCTCTTTTCCGTCTGTAACGTTATTCTTTACGCGGCCAATCCAATGTCGTGCAGGAACTCAGGGGCGAGGTCGGCACCGTTGGCCCATTCGATGGTGTAGCCCGTCAGTCCGAACTGCGTGAACTTTTCAAGGTCGAGCAACTCGCCGAACACCTCGCCCGTCAGGTAAGGCTTCAAGTCGGCCAGCTTGCGCGTCCCATCGCTGAAGGTGAGCAGCAACTCGTAGTCCTTCACATAGTCAACATCTGTGATTCTAAGCATATCGTTCTCCTTTCTTTATTTAAGTGGTTGAATATTCATTCGACCTCTTCTGCGTTCGGCAAAGGTAAGCATTTTCTTTTAATTATTCTCATTTTTCCCCGTTAAAGATGCAAAATGCGGGCGAAGATGCATCGTTTTTCTACTGCATAGCCTC
The DNA here is from genome assembly GCA_900318815.1 of uncultured Prevotellaceae bacterium. GTDB lineage: Bacteria > Bacteroidota > Bacteroidia > Bacteroidales > Bacteroidaceae > Prevotella. Next base: position 74,995 of record ONMA01000019.1, on the reverse strand, counting down.
GAATGTGATGTCTTTGCGGATTAGATTAGTCACTTGATCTGCTTCAGTGCCAGCTTCACCACCTGCTCGACGGGCAGGGAGGAATATTCCTACAGAATCTGTAACACGACCTTCTGACTCGGGGCGGGCGAAAAATACCGGGACGGGATGAAAAAGAAGTCGCAAATTATATACAAAAGGAAAAAAAAGATAATCCGCAACATAATTGAAATATTACGACCTTACAGTTCGAAAATTATTATGGCACTTACGCGCAATAAGTACAATATTTATTGTGCGTAAGTGCCATACTTAGCAACCATACTTGCGTTTCGGAAGCTCCAACAGAAAGCAGCTATTTGAATAAATAATGGGTACAACAAATTGGACACCTTAATATAGGAAAGACGTTAAATCTGTCCAAGCGTGTTCAACAAAAAACAATTTTTCTTCATTTTTTCTTACTTTTCTTTTGTCGTTTCATTTTTTCTTTTTACTTTTGTGACCGACTAAGCCAGCCTATTGAGGCAGGGCAGGTCAAAGACATCGATGGAATCCGAAGGCTGAGACCCCCGTTTGTAAGGACAGTCTGAGGAAAAGGACGTTTTCGGACGTTACTGTCTGTGTGTGGTCAAACTTCGCAACATTGAATCCAAATCGCAGGTGTAATGCAACTGAAGCGTCCGCGTGGGTGTGTTATATGTCGGCTGTTCGCTGCTATCTGTTTTGATGGTAAACGTTAATGCCGATTTAATATAATATCACTCGGCGTGGGCTGGCTTTCGTTGCTTATCCTTAGATTTGGAGGCAATGCGAAGGCCTGACTACATGGGATAGGCGCGGAGGAAAAACTCCCACGTCTTTTTGTCTCCATATAATTATAAAACGCGGAATTTGGGAGTATAGGAAGCATAAAAAAGTAGAAAAAATGAAAAAGATTATCTTAACTTTAGTAACAATGATGGGTATACTTCAGGTTGCAGCTCAGTCTAAGCGTGTCGTTTCTATTAGTGCGGAAGAGCGAGGTGAACAAGCCTATTTTGTGAATTTCAACTATGACGAAAACAATCAATTGTCTGAAGTGGATTTTCAGAGTGCTGAGGGAAGCAATCAAAATTGCGAAATGAAGTTCACTTACGAAGAGAACAAGGTTACTGGTGATGTGGTCGAACTTCCTAAGTATTATGATGTGTATGGTTATTCACTTGATATAGAGCAAGGAAGAGCTACGAAGGATGAGGTTCTTGTTGATCGCAGCGCGCCACACACGTATATGGTGGAATACGGAAGTGACAATCGTATAATGAGGGTTGAACGTATTGCCAACAGTAGGAATTCTTACACCGCCACATTCCAATGGGAAGATGGAAATGTCAAGACTTATGAGAGACAGGGAAGTGATTATTATGATTATCATGAATTTGAGTATTCAGATATAGACACTCCCCAAAGTAGTCCTTTCTTTTTGGAAATACTTGTAGGACAATTTCCTGACTATTCTATATGCCTGCCACAATATTACACACCCCAGTATTTCGGAACTAGACCACGACAACTTGTTTCGCAAATCACTATGACAGAATCAGAAGATGGAAGGTCTCCTCACACCTATATATATAATATTAATTATGAATTTAACTCAGATGGTGACATTACAGAACTCTCTGTGACAAGACAGGGATCGAATGATGAATATAGACATTATTACTTGAGCTATGAAATGTTCAACGCCACTCTTGTTTCACCAATAGATAGGAGTTCTGCAAACGTTTCTGAATATTTCAACATGAACGGAATGCGACTGTCAAAACCAGGAAAGGGGTTGACTATTGTTAGAGATAATAACATAGTTCGCAAGATAATAAAATAGAGTGTCACTTGTACAACAAGTAAGACATTAACCGTGGATTAACGTTTTATCTAATAGACACATGAAATCAAAGTTACTGGTGTTGCTATTGTCGTTCTTCTGTCTCTCGGCAATGGCAGATGAACCCAAAACACAGTTGGTTGTTTGGGCAAAAGACGGAACAAAGGTTGCCTATGCTTTGGCTGAAAATCCGAAGGTTACTTTCACAGAGACCGATTTGGTCATTACGACCAAAGGCGTTGAGGTGAACTATGCTCTGGAGAACATGGCTCGTTTCACTTATGAGAATGAGTTAGTGACGGCAATAACAAATCTACAGACAGGCGCGTTATCTTTAAAACTTGATGGTGAATCTTTATTGTTTCCAGCCTTGAGTGCAAATAGCACCGTTTCTCTCTACTCTCTCAATGGAACACTCATATTTAGTAAAACTGTTCGGAAGGCAGGTGAATACTCCTTTCCGCTTTCTGGTCTGAATACTGGTGTCTATGTGGTTACGGTCAATGGTCTAACTTACAAAATTGTGAAGAGATGAAAAGGATTCTAATAATACTATGGGCAAGTTTTTTCGTCTTAGAAACATTTGCACAAAGCCAAGTTAATGACGCTCTATACATTTATCGGAACGATGGAAAGTTTAATGCTTTCTTCTATTCTGAGATAGACAGCATTACAACGAGTAAGTCGGATGAGTTAGGCAACGTCTATGATGAATACAAGAGCCAGGTCGTTTGGACTCAAGATAGTGTATATTGGATCCCTTTGGAGAACATAGATAGCGTTAGTTTGTGCAAACCTCAAAACAGATATTCAAATGATGTTCGAAAAATAGACGAGCTATTGCCATATATTACTGATGTATATGGTATGACAATAAACTTGTCTCCAACTACCCCTTCAAATCTAATACCGAAAAATGGCGACGTACTCATTTATGAAAATTTTGAGGACGAAAGATTCCCATTTGGTTTTGCAGGAAGGGTGGGAGAAGTAGAAAGTTCAAAAATTGTATGCGACTCCGTTTCTTTTGAAGATATATATGAAGATTTTGTTTGCTTTGGCGAGTATTTGGCAATAGATGAATCTGATGAAAAAGGTGTTTTGCGCAGACGATTCGTTCCTAAAAAAATCAACACTATTCTTTCTCCTTCTTTTGACATAAGTGGAACTCTTCGTACAGATACATCCGTAACAGGTGACACAAAAGGTGCGTACGTCACGCTGAATGGTCGCGCTACTTTGGATCTCTCTCTCCTTTGCAAATTTTCAAAAGGGAAACCATCTTTCATAGATGTATCCTTTCATCCACATATGGATGTAAGCGTAGAAGCGGGGCTAAAAGGAAAGGTACATCATGAATCCTATATACCAATTGGCATCTTTAGGATACCTATTCCATATACACCTTTCTTAGTAATGATAGATCCTAACATCGCAATTAAAGCAAGTGCAGAAGGCTCTTTGTTTTTCAGTGGTAAGGGGGCTTTTGGCTTTGAATGTGGATTCAAATATGAGAATGAAAAATGGAATGCATATGGACATAATAGATCAGCAATAGAAGGATTTCCTATGCCTACTTTAACAGGTAACATAAACGGTTCCCTTTATGAGGGAATCCGATTTGGAGTTTCTTTATGCACAATAGGTGAAATAATAGGTATTGCAGAAGATTTTGATGCAGGTTTTGAAAGTGTAGCCAATTTCTCTACAGATTTGTTAAACATACTATCTACAAACGTATATGAAGAACTGAAAAAGGTCAACATTGATATTAACTTTTTGGCCTCTATAGGCTTATCATTAGACATGAAATTTGGTAAGAAAAAAGAGAAGATAATAGGATATAACTTGGCTTCTATGAAAAGCAATCTTATGTCACGAAAAATAGTACCTTCTTTTACCGCACCGTCTGTGGAATATTTGGAATCTACCAAAATCATAACTTCTGTTGTGCCAAAAGAAAGATTGTTTTGGCCAATTACAATTGGCCTTGGAGTTTGTAATCAAGATGGTGAATTACTCATTGCTAAGTTCTGTGGTGATATCTATTGGTTACCAGAATCTTGGCCATTAGAAAAATACATGGAATCATTTGATGGCTTGGCATTAGGAACTACGTATGAAGTCTGCCCGATGATAAAGTTTATGGGCGCGGAAATAAAAGCGTCGCCAGCTACTACATTCATAACCAAATTTCCTACTCCAGCTAAAGTAAAAAAATTTGAAGTAAACAGTGCCTCTTTCGTTAGAGATGGGTTTAAATATAAGGACAAGACCTGTTACTATGATTTTGCAGCCACAACGACGGTTGAAATAGAAGACAGTGAAGGTGTAGAAGACTGGGGATACGTTTATAAAGATCCTGAGGGAGAAAAAATACATATTTCCGTTAAAGATTTGGGTACAAATGCAGATTCCAGATATGACTACTATCGGACTATCCCAAAGTCCACAGCTACTTTATATGGATATGCCAAATACGCAGAGGATAAATATGCTTATGAAGAGCCAAAAGATTATCCTCTTGAATATATATTTCATCCGACTGCGTATGTTGGTGAAATCATTGCTGATAGCATAACCACTACGTCGGCTCAGTTTGAGTACGGATTCGATGATGTTCCTCGGACAGGAAAGTGCTATGTTGCTTATCAAGCTGTTGATAAAGATGAGCCATTAATTGAGCAGGTGTCATATACTGAGAAAGACACTATTAAAGTTACGGGGTTGCATCCAGCAACCACATACGATTACTGGGCATACGTGGAATATGCAGGGGAAACTTACGTGGATTTGAATGGTAAGAAAACATTCACGACCCTAACTCCGAGTGCATACGTTGAGAAGGCGGATGCTGAAAAGATAACCACGACATCTGCTCAAGTTGTTTATGGCTTCAGCAATGTGCCCGAAAATAGCAATTGTTACATTACAATTCGCTCAAAAATTGATGAAGTAAGTGAGACTGGTGAAGAAATGCATTCCAATTATAGCCAAACGTATTCTGTTCCAGGCACAGAAAATGGAGTTTATGAATTTACAGGCTTGAAACCAAGCACCACATATTCATACTTTGCATATATTGAGTATGAGGAGGATTTATGGAGTAGTGATATAGAGTCATTTACAACAAAGACACCTCCACCTCCAGTAGCAACGACAGGTGACTGCTCTAATGTAACAACGACATCTGCTACCGTTTCATGCACCTTTGAAGATGTCCCTGACGATGGCGTGTGTGGTGTTGTGTACAAATGGGGTGATGGAGAATTCTCCAAAAAGACAGTCAATAATGCTAATGGTACACAAACAATAACATTGAGCGGCTTGAAATCTGGCACCACCTACACATACAACGCATATATTGAAGCTAATGACCAGACATATTATGGTGGAGAAAAGACATTCACAACAACGGTGGAACTTGCAGACTTGTCAGGCACATGGAGTTGCACAATATATAATGTTGATAATACTGTTCTTGATACGCCAACATTGACTTTCACTTCTGACAAGAAAGTAACTCAGACGGGTTCTTCCTTTACTTCTGAAGATAAAGTCGGTAGTTGGAGTGTTGATACAGACGGGTCCGTTGGTATCAATTTCTCATGGACAGGCGGGTCATGGTCTCACCCCGTATATTATGGCGAATCGTTCAGTGGTGTTGTTAATAGTATTTCCAATCCTTCTTCAATTGAAGGCACAGTATATAGAGCGTGGGCCGGTATTAGTGAACATGGCAATACGTATAGATTTGTAATGTCTCGTTAAACAGTTCCAAATACTATAGGCTTGTATGAGAACTATTGAGTATCATGCTGGAAGAAGTTTGTAGAATTTGATTTACACCAGAAAAGTGGGCATGTTGATATGCCCACTTTTCTGTTTCGGATGAGAAACTTATCCTATCGTGATGACGTACTCGCTCATGAAGGAGGCGCCTGGCTGCAGGTGGTTCATCATGGGCTTGTCCTTGAACTCGCCCTTGTAGCCGCGTGGGTCGCCTACGCCGTACCAGGGTTCTAAGCAGACGAAAGGAGCATTCTTCTGATAAGGACTCCAGAAGGCGATGATGGGACACTTGTAGTCGAGCGTGACGGCTACGGTGCCGTCGGGGTTCAGAAGCTCTACGCTGCTGGTCTGGCTGTTGTGCAGTTTCACCGAGTCGTTGGCGAAGAACTCATCGTCGAACACGATGAGGCCGTCCTTCGATACAATCTCTACTTCGGTCATCTCCACGGAGCCGTCGATGTGGCTCTTCAGGGCTTTCAGTTGGTCAGGATTGTCTACGCGCAGTACCCCCTTCAGCGGTTTGTCGGCCTCGCAGCCAGGGGCGTAGAAGGCAGGATGGCCGCCAATCTGGAAGTGCATCTCACGCTTGTCGGTGTTCTCCACATGCCAGATGACGTGAATTTTGTTGCCGTCGAGACGATAGCTCACGGCGAGGTTGAAGTGGTAGGGGTAGACCTTCAGCGTGTCCTCGCTGTCGTGCAGTGCAAAGACCACCTTGTTCTCCGACTGGGCTACGAGCGTGAAGACGGTGTCGCGGGCGAAGCCGTGACGAGGCAAGTGGTACTCATGGCCGTCGACGGTATAGGTGTCGTTCTCCACGCTGCACACGATGGGGAACAGGATGGGCGAGTGGCGCGACCAGTACTTTGGGTCGGCCTGCCAGAGGTACTCACGTCCTTCGCCGTCTATGATACTCTGGAGCTCGGCTCCCTTTTCTGCGACCTTGATAGTCAGTTGTTCGTTGCTTAGTTCAATCATGATTTCGGTAGTTATTGAGTTCGTAAAAATTATTGCTGGTTGATAGTGAGAATCCAGTCGGCAATGTCGTGGAGCACCTCTTCGGAAATGGTCTCCTCAATGGTGGCATACTCCTTGGGATGGCCCGTGGTGCAATGCTGGAAGAGGTGGTTCAGTTCCGGGTATTCCTTCAGCAGATGGTGCTTGTTGGGAGGCAGGATGCGCTGGAGTGCTTCGAGATTGGGCGCGGGTACCACCTGCAGGTCCTTGCTACCGTTGAGGGCAAAGACGGGGCAACTAACGCGCGCGATGTCGGGTTGAGGATCATAGTCGATGTAGAAAAGGAGCCAGGGATTGCCGCTCAGCAAGACATTGACGCGCAGACCCTCTATGCTCGTAAGTCCGCCCAAAGGCCCCAGTAAAGCCTTTTGCTGTAGATACAACAAGGTGTCGCCTTTCAGGGCAGGCCCTGCGAGGCTGACGATGAAGTCGAGCGTACCTTTGGCCCCGAGGATGAAGGCGATGGCACCGCCCTCGCTATGGCCGAGCAGCCCCACCTTGGAGAACCGTCCTGAGCGGCGCAGCCATTCCGTGCCGGCCAGGGCATCATCGGCAAAGTCCTTTGTGGTGGCATTCGTCACTTCGCCTCCTTTCGACAGTCCGAACCCCCGGTCGTCATAGCGTAGCGATGCTATGCCGTGTCGGGCTAAGTAGTCGGCCAGTACGGCAAAGGGACGATGCTCGAACAGTTCCTCGTCGCGGTTCTGCTGTCCGCTGCCCGTCACCATCAGCACTACAGGCGGACGCTCTGCGTTGGCAGGAAGACTTAATGTTCCTGACAACGTTGCGCCAGCCTCGGCATTGTCGAACTGCACTTCTTCGGTAGTGTAGGGGAATGGCGGCTGGGGCGTCTGCGGACGGCGTGCCTCGTAGGTTCCGCGAGTCAGGTTGAGCGGCATTGGCTGTCCGTGCTGGACGAAGGTTCCCCGGAGCGTGTCGCCTTGCAGGCGAGCCGAATAGGTGGCGTTGATGGTGCGGCTGCAGATGCTCAGCGAATCTTCAGAACGAAACAGCACTTCAGCAGGAATGTCCTTGGCGTTCTGAAGCGGACTGTCGAGGGTACAGGTTGCTGTGGCACAGCAACAAACAGGACGGCAGGTTTCGTCGGCTGTGATGTTCAGTACCAACGGCAGCCGGAACATGCCGGCGTTGAGTTCGCCCTTCCATGTGCCGCTGATGCCCTGGGCATGAGCAGCGAGCGATAAATAGGCGGTAAAAGCTATGGTCGGCCACTTTTTCATTGTATAGGAAACTTGCGGGTCAAGAAAACTGGGGCAGTTATATCGTAATTGTTGGTTGTTTTAAGATGCTGTTTCGTCGCTATTCGTTCTCTTTTGTCTGGGCAGACGCTTCGCCTTCCGCAATGCCTCGGTGATGATCCATTGCAGTTGACCATTGGTCGAGCGGAACTCGTCGGCCGCCCAGGCCTCTATGGCGTCCATGGTGTCGCTGTCGACGCGCAGGACAAAGCTCTTCGTCTTTTTCTCCATACTCAGACGGTTGCACGTTTCGTCTCAGCCTCGTTCGTCAGGCTTAATGGTTCAGCGTCCCGGTGTTCACTACAGGCTGCGCGGAGTCATCGCCGCAGAGTACCACGAGCAAATTGCTCACCATGGCGGCCTTCTTGTCATCGTCGAGTTCCACGACGCCTTCGCTGGCCAGTTTGTCGAGTGCCATCTTCACCATCGACACGGCGCCTTCAACAATCTTCTCCCGGGCGGTGATGATGGCCGAAGCCTGCTGCCGGCGCAACATGACGGCCGCGATCTCGGGGGCGTAGGCCAGGTAGTTGATGCGTGCCTCGACCACCTCGATACCTGCCAGTGCCAGGCGCTCGTCCAGTTTCTGCTCCAGCTGCTGGTTAATCTCGTCGGCGCTTGAGCGCAGCGTTGGCTCGTTGGTCTTGTTGTCCTCGTCATCGTAGGCATACTGTCCGGCCACCTGACGCAGGGCGGCGTCGCTCTGTACGCGCACAAAGCTCTCCAGTGCCATCATGATGCTCTTCACGTCGGTGCCTACCTGGCCTTGTGGGCTGTTGGCCATCGTCTGCGAGTCCACTTCGAACAGAGCCTTGTAGGTGTCCTTCAGCTTCCACACCAGTACCAGGCCAATCATCACGGGATTACCCACCTTGTCGTTTACCTTGATAGGTTCTGCGTCGAGGTTGCGGGCACGCAGTGATACCTTTTTGCTGGAGTAGAACGGGTTGATCCAGTAGTAGCCCGTCTGCGTGAATGTTCCGGCATATTTGCCGAACCAGGTGATGACTCGCGCCTCGTTGGGTTCTAACAGCAGGAAGCCGCACAGGCAGGTGATGCTGATGAAGAGCAGAACGATACTGCCAACGAGCGTCCAGCCGTTACCGCCTTCGTCGAGAACGATAATGCCATAGACGGCCCCCATTAATGAGAGAATAAGCATGGCGAGACTTGCGAACAGCATCAGGAAACCACTCAGTACGGTTCCATCAAACTTTTTTTCTTTAGTTTCCATAGGAGATAAGATTTTATTAAAGTGATATTGTTTTGATATTGCAAAGATATGTGTTTTCTGGTTACAGACAATGGATTGGCAGCTTGATTTAACAAGGATTAACGGTGGCGGGGATTACAAATCCTCAGCAACAGATTACAAATCCCCCGCAACTGTTGTTGCTTTCAATATTTTTGTTTACCTTTGCACGTAGAAACAAGACTAACCTATTATTCGAAGAAAGATGAAAAGACACTTTTCTGCTATTGCGATGCTGGGACTTGCGCTGACTGCGGGCGCACAGGCATTCGACAACCTGCCTGATCCTATTGAAGACGTGAACAAAGTGGTTGACAATACGCCCGACTCCATTGCCAAGGCCCTGATGTCGCGCCCCAAGCCCGGGAGTACCCGTAAGGGTGGGAATCCCGTGCTGTTTCTTATAGGCAACTCGACGATGCGCAACGGCACGCGCGGCGACGGCAGCAACGGCCAGTGGGGCTGGGGCTACTATGCCAGTCAGTACTTCGACGATGCGAAGATTACGGTGGAGAACCAGGCACTGGGTGGCATGTCGACCCGCACGTTCTACACCGACCTGTGGCCTGCCGTGCGCGATGCGCTGAAGACGGGCGACTGGGTCGTCGTGTCCATCGGCCATAATGACAACGGCGAGTTCTTCGACCAGAAACGAGCCCGTGCCGTGATTCCCGGCGTGGATCCCGACACCTGCTATGTGGGCTTCAACCAGCGCACCCAGCGACAGGACACCGTCTATAGCTATGGCACGTACCTGCGCAAATATATCACGGAAATCCGTGACCGTGGTGCGCATCCCATCCTGATGTCGCTGACGCCGCGCGATGCCTACGACGAGAAGACGGGCAAGATTGTGCGCAAGCCGCAGACGGAGTGGGGTGCCTACATTGCCGCCGTTGAGGGCGTGCCTTACGTAGACCTCAATGAGCGCAGTGGGCAGAAGTTAGACTCCTACAGCCCGTGGAAAGAGAAGTACCACTTCTTCGGCGACAAGATTCATACCTCGAAGTTCGGAGCCGAGATGAACGCCCGTAGTGCCGCCGAGGGCATTTGGGAGAGTGAGAACCCACAGCTGCGTCCCCTGCAGCAGATGATGCAGAACGTGCCTCTTCGAATGAAACCCGTGAAGCGTGAGGCCGGGAAGCCCGTGGTCTTCTTTACAGGCGACTCGACGGTGAAGAATGCCGACAAGGAAGACGACGGCATGTGGGGCTGGGCCTCGCAGGCGCAGACGGTGTTCGACGAGTCGAAGATCACACTTTTCAATGCTGCCCGTGCGGGCAGAAGCACGCGGTCGTTTATCCGTGAAGGACTCTGGGAGGAGGTCTACAACTCGCTTCAGCCCGGCGACTTCGTCACCATTCAGTTCGGCCATAACGACATTTGCCCCATCTCCGACCAGAAGGCCCGAGGGGTGATTGCTGAGGCGAAGGACACCTGCCACGTCTACCACTTAGACAATGGCACCTACGAGGTGGTCTACTCCTTTGGCTGGTATCTGAAGAAGATGATTGACGACGTGCGCGAGAAGGGGGCCACGCCCATCCTTGTCTCGCTCACACCCCGCAACGAGTGGCCTGACGGCAAGGTGGAGCGTCGCGACGGCTCTTACGGTAAGTGGTATCGTGAAGTGGTCGAGGCGACGGGTGTCGAGTTCGTCGATATGCACAACATCAGTGCCGACTTCCTCGACAAGAAGTTTGCCGTAAAGAAACTCCCTGCCGACAAGGAGAAGGCCAAGGCCGAGGTGGCCAAGATCAAGGAGCGGGCTGGCAAGTATTTCAAGAAAGACCACACCCACGCCTCGAAGATTGGCGCACAGATGAATGCCCAAAGCATGGCTGTGGGGCTGCGAAAGAACAATAGCCCATTGGCTAAATATTTGAAGAAGTAGTAAAAAAGCCCACCCAAGCCCTCCCGAAGGGAGGGATGTTTAGATAGATAAAAAACTTAAATAAAAGCTATGAGAAAGACTTTATGGTGCATCATGACAGGGCTGCTTTGCCTGACAAGTGCAAAGGCCGTGCCTTTCGGAAAGGGAGAACTGATGGTAAAGACCGTGGCACGCAATGCCGTGCGCATACAGTATGTGGAAGCGGGGGATTACAAATCCCCCGCAACAGACAAAGGCAATCTGCCCGACTGGCTCTATGTCAGGCACGACGAGGTGACTTCTGGGGATGTCAAGGTAAATATTGATGCCGCCAGGCAGACCGTCAGCATAGAGAACAAAGCCGGACAGGTGGTCTTTACGGCTACCCGCCACCAGCTTGTCAATGGAACGGCCACACTGGCCTTTACTTCGCCGAAGGACGAATGCCTCTTTGGCCTCGGCCAGTTCCAGGACGGCTATGCCAATGTGCGCGGCCTTTCGCGGAGGCTGACGCAGGTGAACACGCAGATTTCCATTCCCATGCTCTTGTCGAGCAAGGGCTATGGTCTGCTGTGGAACAACTATGGCCTGACGGAGTTCAATCCTTCCGACCAGTACATCACCCTTGACAAGCGTGAAGGGTCGGGTGGCAGCGAGGTGGTCAACGTCACCTCGACCGAGGGAGGCAAGCAGGAAGTGCGCGAGCGCAACATCTTCGAGGCCACGCTCGACATTCCCGAGGGAGGCGACTACTCGCTGCTGCTCGACGTGGGGCAGAAGATGGCTCGCAGGCATAACCTGATGATCGACGGGAAGACGGTCATCGAGATGAAGAACCTTTGGCTACCACCTACGGCCTCGGCCATCGTCAGCCTCGCGGCAGGCAAGCATACGGTGACGGCCGAACTGTCGAAAGGCGACACTCCCATCTTATATTATAATAAGGTAAAGGACGAAACGGTGTTCCGCTCGCCAGTAGCAACGGCAGTCGACTATACCGTGTTTGTCGGGACTCCCGATGAGGTCATTGCCTCGTTGAGGGAACTGACGGGACCTTCGCCCCTGATGCCGCAGTGGGCTCTGGGCTATATCCATTGTCGCGAGCGTTTCCATTCGTCCGACGAGATTCTCACTACTGCCCAGCACTTCCACAGAGAGCACCTGCCAGTCGATGTCCTTGTGCAGGACTGGCAGTACTGGGGCAAGTATGGGTGGAATGCCATGCGGTTCGATGAGCAGTTCTATCCCGATCCCAAGGCATTGACCGACAGTCTGCACCAGATGGGCATGCGGCTCATGGTCAGTGTGTGGTCGAAGATTGACAAAAGTTCGGAGGTGGGAAAGCAGATGTTGGCCGACGGGCACTATATTCCCGGCACCGACTGGATAGACTTCTTCAGCCCCGATGCGGCGGCGGCCTATTGGAAGAACTTCAGTGAGCGGCTCGTTCCGTTAGGCATTGATGCCTGGTGGCAGGATGCCACGGAGCCTGAGAACGACGACCTGGCCGGTCGGCGGGTAAACAACGGGAAATGGAGTGGCGAAGAGGTGCGCAACGTCTATCCGCTGCTGGTCAACAAGACCGTCTACGAGGGATTGCGGAAGGACGCCCCCAACCGGCGTCCCATGATCCTCACTCGCTGCGGATTCCCGGGCATTCAGCGTTATGGCTCGGCGATGTGGAGTGGCGACGTGGGCAACGACTGGGAAACCTTCCGCAGGCAAATCGTCGCGGGCCTCGGTATGCAGGCCGCAGGCATGCCTTGGTGGACCTACGATGCAGGCGGTTTCTTCCGCCCCGGCAATCAGTATTCAGACCAGGCCTATATCCGCAGGATGCTGCGCTGGATTGAGACCAGCGTCTATCTGCCCCTGATGCGTGTGCATGGCTATATGAGCGACACCGAACCTTGGCGCTATGGCAACGAGGCACAAACGGTTATTGGTGAGTGTCTGCGTGAGCGTTACCGCCTGCTGCCATACGTCTACAGCTATGCGGCGGGTATCGCGTTCGATGGAGGCACGCTGATGCGCCCGTTGGTCTTCGACTTCAGCAACGATGCCGAGGCGCTGCGCCAGCAGTATGAATATATGTTCGGACGCTCGCTCCTCGTGAGTCCCGTCACGGAGCCAGACGTCACCGAGTGGTCTACCTATCTGCCTAAGAACGAGGCTGGCTGGTACGACTTCCGCACCAACCGCCACTATGCAGGCGGCACGACGGTGAAGAGTACAGTCGACGAGACCTTCATCCCCGTCTTCGTGCGTGGTGGAAGCATCCTTCCGTATGGTCCCGACCGCCAGTCTACGGTCGAGAAGACCGACGAGCCGCTCCAGATTCGCGTCTATACGGGAGCCGATGCCACCTTTACCCTATATGAAGACGACGGACATAGCAATGCTTACGAGCAGGGGGCGCAGAGCCGCATCCTGTTACAGTGGGACGATGCTCGCCGCCAGCTCACCATCGGTACACGCAAAGGCAGCTATCCCGGTATGGCGAAGCAGCAAAAGATAACGGTAATGGTGAATGGAAAACAGGCGAAGGATATTCTCTATAAGGGAAAGAAAATAACCCTTCGCCTTTGAATACTAAACGTGAGGGCTTGTCATCATTAACTACAACGGATTTCACGGATTATACGGATTTAAGTACCGCTGATAATCAGCAACTTAGAAAATCCGTTTAATCCGTGAAATCCGTTGTTTTTAAATAAATCTTGTTACTATTTGTTTAGGATTGTCACGTCCATGCGGTTGAAGGGGAACATGAAGCCGCGCTCCTTCAGCGTCTGGTAGATGGTCTCGTTGAGGCCGAAGTAGACGGCCCAGTAGTCCTCGCCCTTGCACCACGAACGTGTCTTGATGACTACGCCGCTGTCGCCTAAGCTGCCTAAGCCATACCATGGAGCCGCCACAATCTCGGAGTCGGCTACCGGGCCTTTCAGCACCAAGGGGTTAGCCTCGATGATGTCGGCAATGGCCTGGCGAACCTCATTGTAGTCGGCCCCATAGCAGAACTGGAAGTCCAGGTCTACACGGCGATACGGTTCCTTCGTGGAGTTCTTCATTGTGCCCGTGGAGAGACCGCCGTTGGGGATGATGATAATCTGTGCGTCGCCCGTGCGGATGATGGTGTTGAAAATCTGAATCTCCTTGACCACGCCGGCATAGCCTTGCGCCTCGATGAAGTCGCCCACCTTGAAGGGCTTGAAGAGGAGAATCATCACGCCGCCGGCGAAGTTCTGCAGCGTGCCGCTCAGGGCCATGCCGATGGCGACGCCAGCCGATGCGAACAGGGCAATGAACGACGAGGTCTCGATGCCCAGGATGCTGACGATGACGATGATGAGCAGGAACCATGCCACCACGTTGACGATGCTGGTAAGGAACGTGTAGAGCGATTTCTCTACCTTGCTGCGTTCCAGCATCTTCGTGATGAGACGTATGCCCCACTTGATGATCCAACTGCCAATGAAATAGACGATAATCGCCACGATGGCGTTCTTGCAAAAGTTGAGCATCCACTCCACCAACAGGGAGTAGGTCTCTGGGGAAAGAAGTTTTTCTACCATAGTTTTTATGAGTTATTTAAAAGGTTGATATGTCAAGTCCTATTCGGGATGAATCTCTTCGCCGCGTATGCCTAAAGCGGCCATGAGCGAGTAGCCAAGGATTTCCTGACGGAAGTTGCCGCCCGGCATGGGCTGCATGGAGAAGACGGTGATGCGCTTCTCGTCGTCCATCTTGTTCAGTACGGCACGCACCTTATTATATATATTATCGTCGGGCACTACCATGATGCGCTTCACCTCCTTTTGTTGGCCTACCAGCTGCAAGGTCTCGATGAAGAAGTCCTCTTTGGTGGTCAGGGCTTCTACGGGCAGGGCACTGATGGCGAACTCGCCCAAGTGGTCTTTGAAAGCCTTGGCATGCAACTCCGAGTCGTAGTGCCCAGGGAGAAAGTTCTTCAACCCCATGTTCTGCTTGTCGTGAATGAGCACCACTTGGGTCTCGTGTTCGCCTTCGCGCAGTCCGCCGTCTAAGGCTACGCAGTCAATCCAGCGGGCCAGGTCGGCCTGCGGAATACGACGGTTCAGCATCCGCTCGAAGTTGACCGTCAGGTCGAATGCCACACGGTCAACGTAGTCGGCATCGACAATCATCATGTTTTCGCTCCAATTTATCTCGTTCATAGTCGTTAATACTTAATGAGTGCGGGCTGCCACGGGGCCTCTCCCTGCACCGGTGCTGCAAAGGTACTGCAAAAAAAGGAATTTGGAAAAGAAAAGGATAAGAAATAATATTTTTAGAAAAAAAATGTTCGACCAGTAAGGTCGGAAATGCTGAATGACGCTGAAAGCGTCACCTATCAGTAGCTGTAGTGTCCAAAGGACCTACAGATAACGGAAAAGGATAGAAAAGCACGCTGAAAGCGTGCCCCAACATCATTGAGGGGCGACTCCTTCAGAGTCGATGTCATCATCCGCACCTTATCCGTAGGTCGTACCGACCCACGGCTACTGAGCGGTGACCGCTTTGCGGTCATACGGTAGACTGTAACTGCACAGTTCAAAATGTTTTGTTGTCTTCATCAACTGGGGAAGATTGACATAAATCAACCGTAAAATCATAATTCAAGGGCAAAAAATCAAATAGTAGTGCCGCATACCGATAATTAGGCATATCTTTGCACACAAATTCTAAAAAGCACAAATAGCAAACATAATGAAAAGTATTTTGGAAGGTCGCCCCGCCTTGAAGGCTGAGATTGAGAAAGTGGCAGAAGTTGCGGGCTATCTCTGGCAGAATGGTTGGGCCGAGCGCAACGGAGGCAACATCACCGTGAACGTGACCGACTTGGTTGATGATGAGATTCGCCTGTTGCCAGCAATCAGCGAAGTGAAACAAATTGGCGTGACCCTGCCTGCCCTGAAGGGTTGCTATTTCTATTGTAAAGGAACGGGCAAGCGCATGCGCGACCTGGCCCGCTGGCCGATGGACAATGGTTCGGTCATTCGCATTCTGGATGATTGCGCGTCGTATGTCATCATTGCCGACAATCCCGTTATGCCTACCAGCGAACTTCCCAGTCATCTGACCGTACATGCCCGCCAGATTGAGACAGGTTCGGGCTATAAAGCTACCGTACACACTCACCCCATCGAACTGGTTGCCATGAGCCACAAGCGCGAGTTCCTCGGCAAGGACGTGCTCACCCGCATTCTCTGGTCTATGATTCCTGAGACAAAGGCTTTCTGTCCGTTAGGCTTAGGCATAGTGCCCTATACGCTTCCCGGTTCAAACGAGCTGGCCGATGCCACGCTGAAGGAGCTGGAGGACTACGATGTGGTGATGTGGGAGAAGCACGGCGTGTTTGCCAAGGGACTCGACGTGATGGATGCTTTCGACCAGATTGACGTACTCTCGAAGAGTGCCAAGATCTATATCAACTCGCGCTGCATGGGCTTTGAGCCTGAAGGCATGAGCGACGAACAGATGAAGGAGATGACACGGGCCTTCAACTTACCTCGATGATTAATGATTCTCAATAAAAACAACTACTGACTACTAAAAACTTAATTGCAAATTTAGGTTAAGAGACCCTGCCACTGCGAAGTGCCAGGGTTTTTGTTTAAAGACAGACTAACAACATGAACAGAAGGCTTTTTTCGATATTCTGCACTGTCATGCTCGGCATGACTGCCATCGCACAGACACCGATAGCGGGTGTGCTGCCATCGTATAATGAGGAGACGCGCGGTACGGCACGCCGCCAACAATACTGGCCCGAGGCGGGCGCTTTCGTCTGTGAGAACGGGACGAACCGTTTCACGCGGGCCCTCTACGGCAGTCATACCGACTGGCGACTGGAGACGAGCGACCGCCCTGTGTTTGCCGTGGTGAAGAAAGGTCATCACCGCAACATTCGCTTCGTCCTGGAATATGAAGGACAATGCGTGCCGCTCGACTCCACTACTCGTTGCGTGTCGTATTATAAGGATGGCGAGCGTACCTACCGCCTGGGCGATAAGCGTTGGGGCGATGCGGAGCTGTTGGTTGAGGTGGTGGCCATGCCCGACCGCGAGGCCGCCTTGTGGCACTTTGCCGGGTCGCAGTTCGTGGGACGCGCCAAGGTGTACGGCTTGTCATCCGACATAGCCACGCCACGGTTGCATCGCAATGGCGACATCGGAGCCGACAAACCGGGATGTTTTGAGGCCAGCGGCCCCGTGTTGCAAGAGGTGGTTCTTGGTCTGGAGACCGGTGCAGGTTACGTTGAAGTCGACCTCGACCAGCTGAAGATTCCCGAACCGCAGGTGGCCGAAGGGCTGTGTCTCTCTGCTGCCCAACACTTCCGGCAGATGGCCGGTCGCATCGTCTTTCACACGCCCGACCCTTATATCAACACCTTGGCCAGCAGCCTCATGATGGCTGCCGACGGCGACTGGGACGGACAGACGTGGCTGCACGGCTGCATAGGTTGGCGCATGCCCTTAGCAGGCTGGCGTGCGGCCTACGCAGGCGACGTGCTGGGATGGAACGACCGTGCCGTGAGCCACTTCGATGCCTACGCGAAGAGTCAGGTGACCGATGTGCCCGCCACGATTCCCCATCCGTCGCAGGACGCGAAGATGAACATGGCCCGGGCTGAGAAGAAGTGGGGCACGCAGATGTACAGCAACGGCTACATCTGCCGTAATCCGGAGCGCAACAACCAGATGCACCACTACGACATGAACCTGAACTATATGGACGAGCTGCTCTGGCACTTCGAGTATGATGCCGACACGGCCTACATGCGCAGGATGTGGCCAGTCATCGAGCGTCATCTGGCCTGGGAGAAACGTAACTTCGACCCCGACGGCGACCACCTCTACGATGCCTACTGCTGCATCTGGGCCAGTGATGCGCTCTACTACAGTGGCGGGGCAGTGACCCATTCATCGGCCTATAACTATCGGGGCAATAGGCTGGCCGCCCGTATTGCCGAGATCATCGGCAAGGATCCGGAACCTTACAGGCAGGAGGCCGACGCTATCCTGAAGGCCATGAACAGTCGCCTGTGGATGAAGGACAAGGGTGTATGGGCCGAGTTTCAGGACGGCATGGGGCTGCGCCGACTGCATGAGAGTCCCGCCGTATGGAGCATCTATACGCCCATCGACTGCGGTGCCTGCTCGCAGGAGCAGGCATGGCAGGCCACGGACTATGTCAGCCGGCATATTCCCCATATTCCCGTGGAGGATACGGGGCTGCAGACCATTGCCACAAGCAACTGGCTGCCCTATTCGTGGAGCATCAACAACGTGGCCAATGCCGAGGTGTGGCACACCGCATTAGCTTACTTCGAGGCTGGGCGCAAGGAAGAAGGGTTCCAACTGATGAAGGCCAACATCCTGGATAACATGTATTACGGTCAGTCGCCTGCCAATTTCGGCCAGCTTTCGCATTATGACGCTGCCCGTGGCGAGTGCTATCGCGACTTTGGCGACTGCATCGGCATTGCCAGTCGCACACTCCTGCAGGGCTTCTTCGGGGTCGTTCCCCAAGCCCTCGACGGCCAATGTATGATTGCTCCCGGCTTCCCCGCTGAGTGGGACAGCGTTTCGCTACAAACTCCTTATATACAATATACGTACACGCGCAAGGGCAACAGGATTCGTTGTGAGATTACGCAGCACTTCCGACAGCCTTTGAAGATGGTTTTCCGTCAGTACTTCGCCGGTGGAAGATTCCTCGATGTGGAAGGTACGGATGAGGAGCATCAGGTGATAGAGGTGATAAGTGCGGAGGAACTACCGTCTACCCATCCATCCGTCTCTCCGTCTATCCGTTCAACCGTCTCTCCGTCTCCTCGTCCATCCGTCTCTCCGTCTACCCGTCTACCTGTCAATCCGTCAATCCGTCCATCCACGCTTGGCCTTGAAGCCCCCGACCTGAGCAAGCCCTTCAGGCAACAGCAGCTTGTGAAGTACTTCAACGCCGAGGTCGACGACATCTTCAAGAACCAGTACCTGTCGCCCCGCCCGTCGTCTACCACGCTCCAGATTCCCGTGCAGGGAGTAGGCGAGTGGTGTCATCCGCAGTACACCCCCGAAATCAACGACAGCGTGTTCCGCACCTTCATCGTGGGCGACGGCTTTGCCGTCGCAGGCGTTCCCTTCCGCACTCCCCGTCAAGGCCCCAACATCGCCTACACCAGTCTCTGGGACAACTATCCCGACAGCATCACCATCCCCCTGAGGGGCAGGGCCTCGAGTGCCTACCTCCTCATGGCTGGCTCTACTAACCATATCCAGTGCCACATAGACAATGGCCTTGTCGTTGTCGCCTATACCGACCATAGCAGCGACACCCTCCGCTTGCGCAACCCGGACAACTGGTGCCCCATCGAGCAGGACTTCTTCATCGACGGCAAGGCCTTCCAGACCGTGGAGCCGCGTCCTTATCGCGTCTGCCTGGGTACGGGAACGGTGAGTCGCGACCTCGGCGAGGCCCTCAACATCAAGGGAGTCTATGGCCGTGAGATTCCCGGCGGAGCCGCACAGATGCTGCGCATGCCGCTCAACCCACAAAAAAAGTTGGAGAGCGTCACGCTGCGGACACTCTCCAACGATGTAGTCATCGGCCTGATGGCCATTACCTTACAGTGAGTACTCCAGCATCACCATGGTGTAGGGAGCCAGGTCGAGCGAGAACTTCTTCTGGGCCTTCACCTGTTCGGTCTTCGGGGCAATGGGCTGTGCGTCGTAGTTGTTCTCTGCGTCGGCAGCACCCGTGAGTACGGTTTTCTTTGCCATCTTCTTCAGGCCGAAGCGACCCAGGTTCACGTTGGCCTTCTTGGACTCGGCACTGGCGTTCACCATCTTCACGTAGAGTTTGCGCGTCTTCGTGTTCAGGATGACCGACTGTCCGTATGGCACGTTCTCCTGGGGCTGCTGCACGCCGGCGGCATCGCCCTCGAAGGTCACGCAGTCGCCATAGAAGTACTGGCCGCTCGACTGTCCGAACAGTTGCTGCACGTAGTAGCTGCAGGTCAGGTAGGGACGCTCGTTGTCGTAGTAAATCATGTCGGGGTTCCACTGGGTGCCGTCCTTGCGGGCAAAGAGGGGAGCGTAGGAGGTCATGCACACCACGTCGGCATTGCGCTCCACGTGGAGCAGGTAGAGACCTTCGGCCAGGGCGTCGATGAACTTCTTGTCCTTGGCGGCATACTCGCCTAAGTAGACCTTCGTCTTGCGGTCGCGCGGGTACTTGTCATACTGTCGGCTGCTCAGGAAGTAGTCGTTCTTCTCGTAGTAGTGTTCGTCGATGATGGGCATGCCCAGCTCGTCGGCCAGTTTCCATCCAGCCTCGTAGTCGGGGTTCTCGGGGTGAGAGCCGGGGCCTGCCGTACCCACGATGACGATGTTGGGATATTTCTCCGTAACCTTCTTATACAGATACTTGAAGCGCTCGCAGAACTCAGGCGAGATTTTCTCCTCGTTGCCAATACCTAAGTACTTCAGGTTGAAAGGCTTGGGGTGTCCGGCATCGGCACGCATCTTGGCCCATTTGTTGGTGGCGGGGTCGCCGTTGGCCCATTCGATGAGGTCAATGGCCTCGGCCACCCACTCGTCCATCTCCGACATAGGCACTACGTCCTGGGCCTGTGTGGGCCACATGTTCCAGCCGCCGTTGGTTCCCTGGCAGCTCACGCCGCAAGGCAGGATGGGTACAGGCTCCATGCCGAGGTCTTCGCAGAACTGGAAGTACTCATAGTAGCCCAGTCCCATGCTCTGGTGGTAGCCCCACGTGTTCTTCAGTCCGCGGCGCGTCTCTTTCGGGCCGATGGTGGTCTTCCAGCGATAGGTGTTCCAGAATCCGTCACCGCCGCCGTGTACCACGCAGCCGCCGGGGAAGCGCATGAACTTCGGCTGTAGGTCGGCCAGTGCCTGAGCCAGGTCCTTGCGCAGGCCGTGGCCTTTGTAGGTGTCCTGCGGCATGAGCGACACTTGGTCGATGTCAAGGTCGCCGGTGTTCAGCACCAGGATTTGCAGGCAGGCATTCTTGCAGTCGGCAGCCGAGGTAAGCACGGCGCTGTACTTCTTCCATGCCTGGCCATTCACGTCGATGGTCGTCTCGGCCAGCACCTTCGGGTCCTTGCCCCATCCCTGTGGTTCGCCCAGTACGATGCGCACCTTCTTGGCTGCCTGTCCGATGTTGCGGAAGAAGACCGAGAAGTCATACTTCGCGTCGGCCTTCACTGAGATGCCGTCAAAGCCGTCGTTCTGTAGTCCGAATCCCTTCCATCCGGCATAGTCGTAGAACTCTTTCACACGCTCGGTGTGCAGACGCATGTAGGTGGGATTGTTGGGGTGGATGGGGCTGTCCATGCGCACCTGCAGCGTACCGAGGGAGTGGCCGGGACGCACCTGCTTCCATGCCGTGCCGGGTCCCCAGCCGTCGCGCTCGGCAGGGCTATACTCGAACGAGCCGTTCTGCACCAGTTCGGCATAGAGACCGCCGTCGGCTGAGTTGTTGATGTCTTCGAAGAAGATGCCAATCAGTTCGTCACTGATAGCCTTGCCGCCCTTCGGGGCCGACATGGGCTTCTGGGCGTTCATGCCCAGTGTTGCTGCCGCAAGAACAGCAGCCAAGGTAGTACGTTTGTTCATGTTAAGTTTTTAGTTTAAGATACAATAGTGTTGCAAAGATAATCAGAATATCGGAGAATACCGCATGAAATGCCGAAAAAAAAGTTTTTTTGCCCATATTTGCCTTTCTTCTGCCAAAAATACAATAAATCGGCCTGCGTGGCGTTTAAAATTATAAAATAATAATAGGAAGACAATGATAGAATACATCAAAGGCGAGCTGACCGAACTGACGCCTGCATTAGCCACCGTTGAGGCTGCCGGCGTGGGCTACGCACTGAGCATTTCGCTCAACACCTATAGTGCTATTCAGGGGAAGAAGGACGTGAAGCTCTACGTCTACGAGGCCATCCGCGAGGATGCCTATCTGCTCTACGGCTTCTATAACAAGAAGGAGCGCGAGATGTTCCAGTTGCTCATCAGCGTGAGTGGGGTAGGGGCCAACACTGCCCGCATGATGCTCTCGTCGATGAGTGTCAGCGAACTCTGCAACGCCATCTCCACTGGCAACGAGCGGGTTATGAAGGGCATCAAGGGTATCGGCAAGATGACGGCCCAGCGTGTCATCGTCGACCTGCGTGACAAGATTGTGGCTCTCGGCATTGCCGACGAGATTCCCGCCGGCGGCACCGTTACTGCTCCCGTCAACAACGCCGTGAAGGACGAGGCTGTCTCTGCCCTCACCATGCTTGGCTTCTCGCCTGCCCCGAGTCAGAAGGTCGTGTTACAGATCCTGCAGGAACAGCCCTCGCTGCCCGTCGAGCAGGTGGTGAAGCTGGCACTAAAGCAGATCAAGTGACAATAACGATACTACATTATAAGGCATCGATTTCCTCAACACTTAAATCAGTCATTTCTGCAATATCTTCAGCAGAGTCGCCTCGTGCCTTCATGCGGCGGGCAATCTTTTTCGCTCTCTCGTTTGAAGCATTTGTGGCTGCCGTCTTCATAGTACTGTTATAGTCCCAGTAGTTTTTCACGCTCACCTCATACTCTCGGCGTTCCTCTGGCGAGTACTTGGCTATTTCGGCTTGCTCAAACAAACGGTCAAATATGCGGTCTTGCAGTGCCTTGGGACGGTCAAGTAGACGGGAGAGGTTGCGTAGGACGAACATCCACTTGTCGAACATCGTCACCAACTCGTCCTCCGTCATGTTAAACTTCGGCATTTCGAGATAGACGAAGGTCAGCTTCGGATAGAATACATGGTTGTCCTCTACGTCTTTCAGCTTGATTTCGTGACGGTACTTGTCTGCGGGATATTCGTCGCTGGGGAACTTGAAATTGAGTACGCCGACGGTATAAACATCCTCCAAGTGGTAGTCCCAGTCCTTGCCCTTTGGGGCCTGCTCACGGATGGCAAACGTGGAGTAGTAGAGGCTGCGGTCTTTGAAGTAAGTCTGCTCGGCCTTTTGCATCTCGACGATGAAGCGTCCTCCGTCCTTCGTTTTGCAATAGACATCGAACACGGCACGGCGGTCACCATACCCGTCACCCAGATGCTCGCTGTTCAAATACTGCACATCCTCTATTACCTTCTCTTCATTGTTGAAAAGGGCGTTGAGGAAGCTGATGAGCAAGTCCTTGTTCATCTCAGTGCCGAAGAGTTTCTTGAAACCAAAATCGGTGTAGGGGTTGATATAGCGTTCTCGCTCTGTAAAAATCTCCTCGATGAAGCTGTCCTTGTTTTTGCTATCGTCTGCCATAATTGCAATGCTTTTGAGTTTCAACGGCACAAAGTTACAAAGAAATTTTCAATTATATTACGGATTAACCTTTTTTTCCCATTTGTTTATAATATGCGACTTCTTTTTCATTCAGTCCCGGCATTCTTCGCCCGCCCTAAGTCAGAAGGTCGTGTTACAGATTCTGCAGTAACAGTCCTCGCTGCCCGTCGAGCAGGTGGTGAAACTGGCACTGAAGCAGATCAAGTGACTAATCCGCAAAGGCATCACATTCGAGGCCAGGAAGTAGCAAAACGATGCATCTTCGCCCGCATTTTGCATCTTTAACGGGGAAAACTGAGAATAATTAAAAGAAAATGCTTACATCCGCCGCACATCCACTTCACCTACGGCGAGTATGAGTGCTGCATCAGCGTGCTCGACCGCGTGGTCGACGGCAAGGCTCCCTCGAAGGTCATCGCCAAGGTGAACGAGTGGATGGACTTGCACGAGGCCGAAATCCTCACCCTATGGGAGAAGGCGCAGAAGGGCGAGAAGCTGGGACGAATTGCACCACTTAAATAAAGAAAGGAGAACGATATGCTTAGAATCACAGACGTTGACTATGTGAAGGACTACGAGCTGCTGCTCACCTTCAACGACGGGACGCGCAAGCTGGCCGATCTGAAGCCTTACCTGACGGGCGAGGTTTTCGGCGAGTTGCTCGACCTTGAAAAGTTCACGCAGTTCGGACTGACGGGCTACACTATCGAGTGGGCCAATGGTGCCGACCTCGCCCCTGAGTTCCTGCACGACATCGGATTGGCCGCGTAAAGAATAACGTTACAGACGGAAAAGAGATTCAGGAGGCCGACGCTGGCGATTCAGCGTCGGCCTCCCGAAGTTTTATTTGTAGGAGGAAATAAAGTACCTGTCCCAATAATTCATCCCTATGATTCTCTATATTCCTGCTAATTGAGAATATGAAAGTGAGGAAAAGTAGATTTGGCACGAGATTTGCTCTTTGATTAGCGTATAAACCCAAAACAGACAGAATTATGGACATAAAGAATTTCACCAAAGCAAGTTTCCATCACATAATCACCTTAATACAAAGAGATGATGGAAACAAAAAGAACAAAACTTTGGCGAAGGAAGCAAGGCTTCCGAGTGTTTAAAGCTCGTTTGGTGTATTGGGCATCATTTGAGCGAGAGTATTACTGTGCTGACGGCAGTCATCATGTCCCTCTGCACTGGTTTGAACTGGCAAAGGAACATTGGACGCAAGTCTATCGTTCAACAGGTACACCCTGTAGTTGCCCTATGTGTCGCGGCTATAAGTATGACCGTTTGGTATATAAACGGGAAACTCGTCGCATCATCCGTGAGTCAATGGACTAATCAGAAACGCCCCGACATACTCGGGGCATTTTCTTTAAAAGCTGTTAGAATGATTCTCCTGCGTCTATGTTGTCTAATTGTTCAATCAATTTCTTGAACCCGTAATTATATTCCGAACACTCTTTAATCTCTTTAGGCTTCTTCTTTTGCTTCAGAATATAATCGTAAGCACTCTTTGCACCATCGCTATTCTTGTTGTCTGGGTCGATGAAAAGATTCTGCTTCTTGATACCCTTGTTCACCAGATTCATGCATCGGTCAATGTTCTCACAGTTCTTCTTGTTCGAATCAATGAAAGGGATAAGCCAACACTCCGTCTCATCAATACTAATGGCAAAGATTAGTTTGCTCTTATCGAAATCGGAAGGAATTCGATTCGTAAGATTCTCGCATACACTCTTCCAAAGCACAGCCAAGTCTTCGGTCTGATGCTCAACTCCGTAGTCTGCACAGCAATCTGTGTCAATCTGCACTACCACATATTCGCAGTCCTCTTTTAGTGCTTCTACAAACAGATTCTTTTCATCTGTGCCCGAAATATAGTTCAGAACGCCCTGCCATCCACTAAAGCCCACCTGCTTACCTTTGTCCTGTTTGGGATTCAATGGGATAGTATAGACATCCAGTTCTTTCAGATAGCGAGACACGATATGCTTCAGTACATAATAGTCCGATACACCCTCGCTGACAATACCAATCTTCTTGCTCATAAAGCTCAGAAATTTTCAGGTAGTGCGCCAATCAGTCCCGACATCCACAACTCAGAAAGAGACATTTTCCTGTCCTCCCTAAACTTCACACGCTCTAACCTTGTATGTCCGTCAATGTCACGACGGCAGACAAACAGGCGTTGTTCGTCATCAGACAAATCCAATCCGTCAAGCACGTATGGATTATGTGTCGTCAATATGACTTGTTTGTTATTCTCTTTTGAAGCACCTATCAGATACTTTGTTAGATTTTGGCAAAGACCAGGATTAAACGAAGTCTCGATATTATCCACAGCAAAGAAAGGTGGTGTGTCCTGACTATTGAACAAAGTAAGATAGAACAATAGATAAAGAAATCCCTCGTTTGTACTACGTTGGTCGAAACTATGTAGGGATTCTTTCAAATACTTATCTGATATGGTAACGTCAAATTCATTGGACAACAAACCATCGGCAGGAGATACCCCCTCAAACCAGTCCAACATTCTAAGCCCTTCATTGATTATGGGGAAAAGATGTTGAATTTTCGTAACTTTAAGATAATGGAAAAGCCCCTCACCATGTACTCCTAAGGGATATACATCTATACTTCTAACCATTTCTCTCATAATACTTTCATTAGGAGAATACGTTAGAAACCTAAGAAACGTTGGTTTTTCGATTAGTTCCTTACGTAGTCGATGGTATTCTTTATAGGGAACCTCTTCTTTTGAGGAATCACCGTGCTCACTTCTATAATGTTGTTTGATGATATTGTATTCTTCTGGTTTGTTATCCATCCACTTATTCCACTTTTCTTCGTATGTTAATGCAATATTTGTGTCGTATGGTTTATCGTCACCAGAAACCTGAAGTTGTATATACTCACTCATATTCTCATCAGTATCCTCAAACGCATTGACCATCAAATTTGAGTCAGTAACGCGGATACCGTGTTTTGCCAATCTTCCTATATCAGCATTGTCGGAAACGCCCAATGCACCCATAGTAATAGCTTCTAATATGTTGGACTTACCACAGCCGTTAGTACCTATAATAACATTGAAACGGCCAAGATCCAACGTCAAGTCAACAATGGACTTGTAGTTTCTTATTCTTATCTTGTCAATCATAAACGAAACTTTTGCTTGCAAAATTAAGCATTTTCCCCCAAAGGGCAAAGAATAAACAGGCAAAAACACCTTGTTTTATTATAAATTGTTTGGTGATGTGCCTAAGTTTGAGTATTTTACTCCAATAATGCCTATTAATGTAGGGACGACAAGAAAACCAATCTCAATCTTACGATGTCGAGTGCTCACCGCCTTAGAAACAGGTCCTATTGACCTCAATAGAGTACCATTCCGAGCAATAGTATCGTCGAAGACATTGTAGAGATTATTGGCTTCACTGTCATGGGAATCGAAACCCTATAATAAATAAATGTGGAAACAACTAATGGGGATACAGAAAACTTGCCTGGTCTCAATGGAGAGGACAGGCAAGTTCGTGTATGAAAGTGAATACATGGTGTTTACTTTGCCCCTTTACGGCGATTACAATCAGCACACAACATCTGGCAGTTATCTGCAGTTGTGTGGCCACCCTTGCACCAAGGTGTTATATGGTCGGCATGCATCTCACTTATTTCGAAATGCTTGCTGCAATCAGGGCAAATGCCTCTTTGGCGCTCGTAAGCTTCTATTCGGTCAGACTCATCGAAATCGCGTATGTTAAGCTTTCTTTCATCTCCAGAGAGGACATACGCGTATACTCCCTTTTTATTTGTAACATCTTTGTCTATAAGCAATGTCGATATTCGTTTTTCTATGTCTGTTGCTGAATATGTGTTGTTGCCATACATATTATACAATTCGCCCCATTCTATACCTTTCATAAGAGAACGATACTTTGTGAAGATGCGTTTTACCCAGGCGATAACCGCCTGAAAATATTGCCACTCTATGTCTGCATTTTCATCATGTTGATGTGTGGCCATATATTCATTGATGTTGCCTCTGCTAATCCATTTTAAAACTGTTTGTAGGTATTCTTGTCGAATAGGGTTACCGCTCATGTAGTCTTTTGCAAGACGATATGCAACACACGTTGATTTACTAAACTTCTTTTTCAAGGCCATTACCCATTCGCCTGAATAGACTGCGTTTCGCAACTCCTGTGGTGTAAGTTTCTCTCCTGCAATATTGATTATCTCAAACCAATCAAGTTTCTCGCTATCTGTGCCATTCTCACAAACATATATCTGAAGCTCGTAGTCGAGAAATTGTTTTACTTGGTCAGGGGTTAAGTTTGCAAATGACTTTACCTTGCCATCGAGATTTACATAGAAGCTGTCCTCGTAAAACGAGCAAATACTCAATGTTCTCTGTTGACCATCAAGAAGTTCAAATGTCCCATCATCATTTTTCACCCAATACATGACATTCAAGGGAAATTTTTTGAATATTGAATTGATGACCTCTTTCTTCTGCTTGTCATTATAGACAAATTCCCGCTGATATTTTGGTCTAATGTTCAATAGACCTCCATAACCGACAACACCTTCTTCCTCATTGTCCTCATACCCATCGACAATGTCCCGAATCTTAATTGTGTGCAATGTAATCTTCATCTTTATTTCTTTTTTTTGATTAATATGGCAGGCCAACAAAGTTTATATGTTGCCCCAGTTTTTAAAACTCCCCGTCTGTTAAGGTCACTCGCATTCTTTGCGTCATCCTTCGTATAGACTTTTGTTTTCAGGCCAGAATTGTTGTCACGGTCTGTAATTCCTAAAACAACAAATTGCTCTGGGTCGTAATTAGCCAAAAACGTGGGAGGAACCCCCATCGGCCCATCGTAATCCGCAGGAATGTCAGCAACGTTTTTCACAAAAATAGCATCATAGTTGTCATACTTTGGATACTCCTCTGGTGTATAATGCTTGTACAGGTCTATTTCCTCATGACGCTTGCTATGGTCAAGGTTTGTGAACCAACAGATATTTCCCATTGTTGAAATGATGGTTCCATCCTTAAGCGTTTTTATATTAGTCTTGCTTTTGTCGTATATCTCGGGAATAACGAACTTCATTGAACCAGCGTAGTAGCCCAACCATAATTGGTTGTCCCGGATACGCGCGAAAATGTCTTTGTATGTCACATTGTTTTGATTTCCTATAATAAGGAATTTCTTCTCATACTTATAAAGAATGTTGACAAATTCCCTGAAGAGAGAGAACGGAGGATTCGTTACTATAATGTCAGCTTCCTGTAAAAGTTGGATACACTCGGGGCTTCGAAAATCACCGTTGCCCTCCAAAAGTGTTGGTGGATTATTGCGCAGGATTATTTCAACATCTTCCAAGTCTGTTGCTCCATCACCATTAACATCGATAACTTCTGTAAGTTCTATTTTGAATGCTTTCCTGCTACTTTCCAGTTTCTTCTCAAACAGGTCGAACTCTGTTCCGGCCACTGGAGAACTATCAAAGCATGTACATATGAGCTTCTTTAGTCCCCAGACATTAAACTTTGTAGCGAAGAACTTGAAGAAGTTGCTTTCGTAAGGGTCATCACAGTTGCAGAGCACAATCTTGTCTCTGAAATGCTTTCTGTAGTGCGATAGTTCATTGGCTATATCTGGAAGCTGGGTGTAAAATTCATCTTCCTTCGCCTTTTGAGCAGCATTTTGATTTTTGTTTTTTGCCATTTGATTGATAGTATTAAGTGAACGCGCTCAACTATCAATCACGCCGTGGCACAAAAAGAGCGTGATGCTCCTATTTGCGCATAGCAAGAGGCGGCGTCGGAAAGGTGCCTCTGTCCCGTTTGCAGGATGCATCACGCCTTGCGTGTGCATCGCTATTTCAAACGGGTGCAGAAGAACCATTATACGGTCCACCTGTCACATATTATTTCCGTGCTTCTTATACCTATAGAGTTTCCGACGCTCTTGGCTATGCGCGAAATAATAGCGAGTGCTAATTATGTCCTCAATGTCAAAGTAGTCATCCGCATGAAGCGAAAACCAACTGCAAAATTACACAAAAATCTTTTATTTCAATGTGTCAAACTGCTAAAATCACATAAAATATGATAGTTTTGTGCAGATTCTTCGGTTTTGTTGATTGATTCAGCAGAAAAATGCGTATATTTATCTTGCTTCACGATTATGAATGTTTCCGTCCATGATACATGGTGCTTTATGCTGATGACACACTTAGAACCGCACAAGACATAAAAAAGATTGTCAGAATGCTTGCAAATTCAGATAATATTCGTATTTTTGCACCAGGAAACAGCTAATTGTCTATGGATAGACCTTAAGGTACTTTGAAACCATTTGCAGTTGAAAGCGTGAACCGCGATAAAAAATTGATTTATGAAAGAGCGGAAAAGAACTGAGTGACTGCTTATCTTAAAACTAAATATGGCGAAGAAAAAACATCAAGGTCATTACTGTAAGGTGTGTGGAGTAATCAAGTCCAATGAAAGTTTCAGCGGAAAAGGTCACAAGAACCACATCTGTAAGAAGTGTGCCCAGTTACCAGAAGAAGTAAGGCAACGGATGATGTGCGAGAATGCGATGCCGTTCTCGTCCATTGAAGAGATAGATGACAAACTGGTGTTGTTGGAAGAGGATGTGGATTATATGGATTTTGACGCAATTCCTCCTAAAACCTACGATTCCATAAGATATACTAAACTGAATAACGGAGAAAAGACGTTTTTTCGCCAGATAGTCCAAACTCTTGTCATAGAGTTTTGGGATTCAAAGAGACAGATTCCTGATGGTGGAGAGGTGAACCAGATTATGAACACAGCTACTAGACGTTTTGAAGAGAGGATTAACTCTTCAATCAAGAACGATAAAGATCTTCGCCGGATTGTACAGTCGATGATTGTTCCGACAATTAACAAGCAACTGAGACGTGAGAATAGAAAAGCAAATGAAGGGTGACCGCTGTTTAGTCATCGCAAGTATGCTGTTTACTCATCGCAAGTATGCTGATTACTCACCGTAAGTATGCTGTTTACTCACCGTAAGTATGCTGTTTACTCACCGTAAGTATGCTGTTTGTGAAAATTATTTTTTTCTGTTTTTTACATACACTACATACACATTTTGAGATAAGCTGCTGATTTCTAGTATTTTGAATAGGTGTATGTAGTGGTGTAGGTGGTGTATGCAACAAATTTGCATACACCATTACATACACCGTTTTTATTTACTGATAATCAGCAACTTGCGGAAAAAGTGTATGTAGTGTATGTAAAAAAGACAAATCTTTTCTGGATAATCTAAAAAAACAATTCCCAAGTTGCTGAAGTCAGCGACTTGGGAATTTACTTTGTGTCGACACTTGGAATCGAACCAAGGACCCCCACCATGTCAAGGTGATACTCTAACCAGCTGAGCTATGCCGACATTGAAAAGTTTGTGCGCCTGACAGGACTCGAACCTGCACTTCGTGAGAAACCAGATCCTAAGTCTGGCGCGTCTACCAATTCCGCCACAGGCGCGATGGTTCTGTTTTGCGGGTGCAAAGGTACACAAAATTATTGAACTGTGCAAATTTATTTGGATAAAAGTTTGCGTGCAGCCTCAATTATTGTGTCCTTACCCCGCAAAAAGTCCTCATCGGTGAGCTGAACCTCCACATCCGGGGCTATTCCGAACTCGCAGGAACGGCCATCGGCATCGTACATGGGAACGGCCGAGAAGCGCACGCCCCAGCCGTTGGGGAGCGAACTGCTGAAGGGCATCCCCGAGCCGCCGCCGGTATGGTCGCCCACGATGGTGACGAGGGGCAGCGTCTTCATGTACATCGTGAACTCATTGGCCGCGCTGAACACCTTGCGGTTGGTGAGTACGCAGACGGGCTTCTGCCAGCGAAGCCGCGACGAGGGTTCCAGATAGCGGGGTTCCATCGACGAGAAATCACTATGTCCTGGCCCCGTCTTGTGCTGCACGTAGCCCACGAGCGTCTTTTCGTTGGTGAAGCGGGCCGCTAACTTCTCGGCATTGACCAGGTCGCCCCCGCCGTTGCCGCGAATGTCGATGATAAGTCCCCTGCAGAGCAGCATGTAGGCCAGGGCATCATCGAGGTTGCCGTCGCCAAAATCATCGAGAAAACTTTCGTAGCGAATGTAGCCGATGTTGTCATCAAAGATGCAGTAGTTCAGGCCTGCTGCCATCTTGTAGTCGGTACCTAAGTAGCGGCGCAGCAGCGTGTCGCTCACATTGGCCGGATAGTTCTCGAACCACGACCAGTTGCGGCCGTAGTCGAAACTGGTGGAGAGGTTCACGTGACCGTCGCGCAGTTCGCTCAGCATGCCCGTGAGCACCTCGAAGAGCTGTGCGTTCGTCATCTTGTCGTTCGCGCGTACCTTATATTTATTATATACCGCCTGCCAGTCCAGCCCGTAAACACCCTTCTTGTAGTCCAGGAAGCAATAGTGCTCGTCGATAATCTTCCAGAGGGCCTCCATGTTGCCCTGCGGCGTGTCGGGATATTCCTCCTCGTCGACGCAGCTGGTCAGCGTCAGCAGCAAGGCCGCTGCCAACGCCATGCCTATATAGCGAAATACTCGTATGCTCATGTTACTTATTGATTAATCGTCGTGCAGGGTCTTGATGATGCCCAGCATGACGCGATGTGAATAGATGTGCTGCTTCAGATGGTTGACCCTGGCCTGCTGATAGTCGCCCAGATAGCCGAGGGCGAGCTTGGTAGTGCGCCCGACGCTGACCTGCACCGAGAGCATCTGCCGGAAGTTGGGGGCCGAGACAAACGTGGTGGGTACGACGTTGCGGTCGTAGTTGCCCAGCACAAACATCTCGTAGTACGACTGTCCGTAGTTGGGGCTGAACATCAGTCCGCCCAAGGGCAGGGCGAGTTCGTAGCGTGCATGCCACTGGCGCTTGAAAAGCTGAAAACCGTAGGTGGCTACCCCCGACGGCATCAGGCTGAGCGAGAAGCGGGCCTGCGCGGGATTGTTGCCATTGCGCGTGTTATAGATAAAGCCCAGCCCCGCCGTGACCAGACCGCCCGCCTGCAACCGCAGACGGTCGTCGAACAACGACCACCCATAGTAGCGTCCCCAGAAGAAGTGGTAGTCGCCCTCGAGTGTCGACTCGTTGCCCGCCCTGTCCTTATCAATCGAAAGGTTCAACTGGTTCTGTATCAGCGTGGCCCATTTGCTGTCCTCGCGCTGGCGTTCGGCCTGCGTGAGGAAGGTGAGACCCGTTCCGTTGAACTTCTCCTGCGACAGGTAGGTGTCGAGAACGTTGGTAGAGCCTATGCCTAAGTAATAACGATGTGAGTTTGTCTTCTGCGCCATTGCGGCGGTGCCCACCGAAAAAAGACCAATGATAAGCGAGAGCTTTATCACCCATTGTCTGCTGTCGACGCTATGTCTCCTCATGTCCATTTGTCAGTAATCAATCGTCAAAATCGAAGCTTAGCTGCCCCGTCTGCTCGTCAATAATCTGCTGCTGGCTCTTGCCGGCATCGGGATCCAGGTCTTCCTCGATGGGAGAGGCGGGTGTAGCGGCAGAGCCGCTACCCACGGGGAAGGCGGAGGCTCCTTCTTCTTCTGCCTCCGGTTCTTCGGGGAAGCGGGTGGGTTCAAGTTCCTCAATGCTCTCAATCTGATAGGTGGAGAGACGCTTGCCCTTGGCCTTGAAGCCCTTGACGGCAATGAACTGTTCGGCATCGATCTCTTCGCTGCCCCGGAACTCGTCCTGTCCGCCGTAAGTGATGCGGATGAGGGGGTAGACCTGGTCGCTGAGCAGGATGAGTTTCGACGCGGGGTTCTTCGCGGTCGAAGCGTCGCCCGGTGCCGATCGGTCGCCCAAGAAGTTCTGCTTGCGCTTCGTAGCTTCCATCAGGAATCGCTTCAGGTAGGGGTAGCCCTGGTTGTCGGCATCGAAGAGTGCCGCCGTCCACACCTTGTTGGGCTGGAACTTCTCAATGCGCAGGATGTTGGCTTCGTAGTGGTTGTTGGCGTCGAAGTTGGTCAGGTAGAAGTCGCCGTTATCCAGCACCACTAAGATCTGGTCATCGTCGAAGAACTCGCCTAACAGCCTTCCGTGGTCGTCGTAGTTCAGGCGGTTCACGTCGGGGTCGAACCACACCTTGCGCCCGCCCAGCGTAGAGTGGCCTTGCGACTTCAGCGAGATGCGGTGTACGGGTTTCTTCGTGAGCAGGTTGCCTTTCGAGCCACGGCCCTTGATGATGATGTCGGCAAAGGAGCGTTCGAGGAAGATGCTGACCCGGGCGTTCTGCGCCTGCACCGAAGCGTCGAGCGTCACCTTGATGACCTCGGCCTCGCCGTTGGGGTTGGCGGTGAAGTACATCACCCGCGAACCCTCGGTGCCCTGGGTCAGGTCGTATTCGCGGTCGCGGGTAATGCCCGTGATGTTAAACCGCTTCATGAAGCAGGGACCGCGCTTGCCGTCGCGGTAGACAACGTTGTAGATAGTGCGCTTGTCGCTCTTCTTGAACACGCTGAGCCAGAGCACGTTCTTGCCTACGAACAGCTTCTCGGCTACGCGCACCACCTTGTATTTTCCATCCCGGTAGAAGAGGATGATGTCGTCGATGTCGGAGCAGTTGCACACAAACTCGTCCTTCTTCAGCCCCGTGCCGATGAAGCCTTCCTGGCGGTTGATGTATAGTTTCTGATTGGCCTCGGCCACCGTGGTGGCTTCGATGGTGTCGAAGCTGCGTATCTCCGTCAACCGAGGATGGTCCTTGCCGTACTTGTCCTTCAGGAACTGGAACCACGAGGCCGTCACCTCCGTCAGGTTGGCCAGGTCGCGGTCTATCTCTTCTATCTCGGCCTTGATGCGGGCCATCAGCTCGTCGGCCTTGTCCTTGTTGAACTTCAGGATGCGCTGCATCTTGATTTCGAGCAGGCGCAGGATGTCGTCCTTCGTCACCTCGCGCACAAACTGCGGATAGTAGGGGGTCAGTCGCTCGTCGATATGCTCGCACACCCTGTCCACGTTGGGAGCCTCCTCAAACTTCTTATCCTTGTAGATGCGCTCCTCAATGAAAATCTTCTCCAACGAGCAGAAGTGGAGCTGGTCCAGCAGCTCGTTCTTCCTGATTTCCAGTTCCTGTCGAATTAGGTCCTTGGTGCGTTCAGCAGAATGGCGAAGCACGTCGGAAACGGTGAGGAACTGCGGCTTTTGGTCGGCGATGACGCAGCAGTTGGGCGAGATGTTGATTTCGCAGTCGGTAAAGGCATAGAGGGCATCGAGCGTCTTGTCGCTGCTCGCGCCCGGAGCCAGGTGAATTTGTATCTCCACCTGTGCCGATGTGAGGTCGGCCACATGGCGGGCCTTGATTTTTCCTTTCTCAATGGCCTTGGTGATGCTCTCGATGAGCGTGTTGACGGTCTTGGAGAAAGGCAGTTCCCGGACAACGAGTGTCTTCTGGTCCAGCTTCTCAATCTTGGCCCTCACCTTCACCACGCCACCTCGCTGTCCGTCGTTATACTTGCTCACGTCGATGCTGCCGCCCGTCTGGAAGTCGGGATATAGCTGGAACGGCTTGCCATGCAGGTAGCTGATGGCGGCATCGCAGATTTCGCAGAAGTTATGAGGAAGGATTTTAGAGCTTAGTCCCACGGCAATGCCCTCGGCACCCTGGCTAAGCAGTAGCGGGAATTTCACGGGCAGGGTGATAGGCTCCTTGTTGCGCCCGTCGTAGCTGAGCTGCCACTCGGTGGTCTTGGGGTTGAACACCGTGTCGAGGGCGAACTTCGACAGCCGTGCCTCGATGTATCGCGGGGCGGCGGCACGGTCGCCCGTCAGGATGTTGCCCCAGTTGCCCTGCGTGTCAACGAGCAGGTCTTTCTGTCCCAACTGCACCAGTGCATCGCCAATGGAGGCATCGCCGTGAGGATGGAACTGCATGGTATGGCCCACGATGTTGGCCACCTTGTTATATCGCCCGTCGTCCATGCGCTTCATGGAGTGCAGGATGCGCCGCTGCACTGGCTTCAGACCGTCCTCGATGTGGGGCACGGCACGCTCCAGGA
The DNA here is from genome assembly GCA_900318815.1 of uncultured Prevotellaceae bacterium. Lineage (GTDB taxonomy): Bacteria > Bacteroidota > Bacteroidia > Bacteroidales > Bacteroidaceae > Prevotella. The sequence goes on along the minus strand of ONMA01000019.1, from coordinate 39,504 downwards.
TTACGTAGGAGGCATAGTCAAGGAACCAGTTCTGATACATGCCCGAGAGGTGGTGAACCACCGAGGCATCAAAGCGGTTCACGGGCTTATAGTCGGAGTGTCCCTCCACAGCCGTCTCGTCTGCAGGGGTGCTATCGTCTGCGGGATCGTTTTCGCCGGTAGGGTTGCCTGTTTCCCCACCTTCTTCCAGCAACTCGTCTTTTATTTCGTCATCCATTGGTTATCGGTTTTCGCAAATTATGCCACAAAGATACGAATAAAAATTGAGAAAAGGGCAAAACCATGCAAAATTTAAGCTAATTTTGGCACTTATCGGGTCAATGAGAACTTCAGGGCAAAGCCAAAGTCGCGCGTGGTGGTGGGATAGCTGCTGGCCGAGAGCAGCGGGGTGTTGGTCTGCTGGTCGTAGTAGGCCGAGAGGGTGAGGAAGCGCGAGAGGGTGTAGTCGGCCGAGAGGGAGATGCGCAGGGCTGAGTTGCCGCTGGAAGCCGACGAGGTGCCCGTGGCGATGTCGCGGGTGATGGCGGCCTGGTTGCGGAAGGAGATGTCGAGGCGCGTGTTCAGGTCGTGGTTCACCCCACCTTTCTTGTTGCCAGTTGAGCTACTGCTGCTTTTGCCATTCTTGTCGTCCTGCTGGTCGCCCTTGCCCTTCTTGTTCTGTGCGCCCTTGATCTTGCGGCTGGTGGCTCCCGAGCCGAAGAGGTTGAAGTTGCTAATCTTATAGCCAAAGCCAAGTACCCAGTCGTTCGAACGCGACTCATTGATCTGTACGCTGGTCATGGAGAGGTTCAGCTGGCGCGTGGTCTTGTATTCGGCCTTCACCGTCAGGTTGTTGTTGAAGGTGACGTCGAGACCTAACAACGGCGAGAACGACTCGTTGATGCTCACGGTCGAGATGTTGTACATGCTGGAGGGCGTGTACGAGCCGTCGGCAGCCTGCACGTAGCCCAGTTCGCCCTGATACTCTATCCAGGAGCTGTAGCTGGTGTATGACCCCACCGAGTAGACGCTCTTGTACGAGTGGTTCAGGTTGACCGACTTGAAGTGGTCGCGCAGCCAGGGCAGTTTGCTGAGACCGGCATAGCGCAACGACCAGTTGGGCAACAGGCGGGTGATGGCCGGGAAGATGTCGAGCGAACCGCCGGCCCCCGTGGTGTAGGCATTGAGGAAGGCGGGAATAAGTACGTCGGCACTATAGGGGTCAACGGGATTGGCCGCACCGACACGCGCCGACTTCTCCGGGTACTGCGCCTGCACACGGTCGCGGAAGCTGGGGATGCTCTGGCAGAAGCGTTCGAACGAGGCCGAGTGATAGCCGTTGTTGGCGTCGCCCATGCCCTCGAGGGCACTGCCTAAGGAGAGCGTCGTCATGTTGAACGTGCCGCTGAACGTGGTGGGCGTGCCGGCATACATGTACTGCACGCTCTTCGTCCGGGTGACGGCACGGGTGGCCGTGAGGTCTATCTTCAGGTCGCGCACAGGCTCCAGGGTGGCTCGCAGCTGCAGGTCTTCGGTCTTTGAACTGTTTGAGGGAGTGGCCACAGAGTCGGTGCAGAGCAGCCAACCGTTGTCGAGCGCCTTCTGGATATAGTCGTCGCCCGTGAGTCCGAAGGCGAAGTCAAGTCCCGGTGACATCACGCTGCCCGTGCGCTGTCCGAAGGCATCGCCCACGTTGGGGATGAATCCCGGCAGCTGCATGCTGTACTGGTTGCGATAGCTCACGTTGACCGTGCGCACCATCATCAGGAAACGAGCCGTCTGCTGTGCGGCGTCGTACCACCAGAACTCCTCCAAAGGTTTCTTGGGCATCACGCTGATCTTGATGTCGAGGGAAGAAGCACCCTTGGGTTCGCCTGCGGCCTCCGATGAAGCATCTTTTCTTTTGAGCTTACCTTTCACCTTTTCCTTGCTGGCCGACGCGATGGCTGTCGTGTCGCTATCGGGGGAGGCTGGGGCTGATGGGGCTTCTGAGGCTGATGGGGCTTCTGAGGGAGATGGGGATTTCTTGGCTTTTTCTTCCTTTTCCGTCAGTCTCTTCCATTCGCTCTTCGACACCCACACCTGTATCTTGTTGTCGTCGGTGGCTTTCCACTTCAGTTCCACGGGCTTGCCGTCCTTGGTCTTGGCGGTGACCATGAGTCGGCGCGACTTCTTGCCGTGCTGCACGGCAATGGCCGAGTCGGGAAACAGTTTCAGCTCACGCTGATAGGTGTTCTTGTTCTTGGGCAGCGCCTTGGCTTCCAGCTCGTCGTCCTTCTTGCTGTCCTTGTCGTCCTTTTTGCCGCTCGTCTTTTTCGGTGTGGCGGGCTTCTTGGGCTGCTGCTTGGCGGGCTGTTTCTTGAAGCGTTCGTTGGCCTTCTTCAGGAAGGGGATGTGGTTGTAGAGCGCCTCTAAGTTCAGGGCGCCGTTGACGTTCAGGTTGCGGTCGTTGCGGATGGTATTGCCCAGCGAGGTGCCGTCGTCCAGCTCGGTGCCCCGCAGCCACGAGTAGTTGGCGCTGTAGGAGGCATCGCTCTTCAGCCAGTCGAAGATGGGCAGCTTGTCCAAGGGCAGCTGGTAGGAGGCCGTGAACGACTGCCTGTAGTCCAAGGGCACGCCGAGGTTCTTGATGCTGTGCCACACGGAGTCCTTCCAGGCGGAATAACGGTCGGGATAGAGGTCTTTGTTGACCGGCGTATAAGGTTCCTCCACCTCGGCATGGGTGCCCGACTGGAAGTTCATGTGCAGGTTCTTCGTCAGGTCCCAGCGCAGGGAGAACTCGCGGTTGAAGAGGAACTGCTCGTTGAACTGCAACGGCAGGTTGGGCGTCTCGGTGTTTTCGAGGTCGCGCAACTGCTGCTCGTTGTAGTTGCGGAGCAGCTCAGCGTTGAACGTCACGCTCTGAGGCAGGTAGTTCAGGCCGAAGGCCTTCGGGAAGTTGAGCCATTTCGACTTGCCCTTCAAGTTCTTGAACGGTTCCAGCGTCTTATAGACTGGCGAATAGCTGTAGTTCATCGAGCCGTTCCACTGGTCTTCCGTCTCCCAGACGGTGGTCTCGCCCGAGCTGAAGTTATGGCGGTGGCTGTAGGTGAAGGAGAAGTTGGCCGGGTCGTAGGGCATGGGATGCTTCTTGTTCTTGATGCCCACGCGGGCGTTGGAGATGGCGAAGTTGCGCGAGATGTTCTTCGTCACAGCAATCGACTCAATGGAGTCGCGCTCGCGCTTGGTGGCCGACTCCATGGCATCGTCGAGCAGCATGTCGGTGTCCAGCGGGTTATACTTCGGACTGGTGGTCTGCTTGGTGTAGGAGTAGTAGAGCGGAGCTTCCACCTTGGCCTTCTCGGGGAACAGCTTGCCTAACTCCAGGTTGGCCGTGATGCTGTACGACTTCTCGGTGTCGGTGCTGCGCTGCATGATGCTCTCCTCCAGACCGCCGAAGCCGTCGGTGACGTAGCGGCCCGTGAGGTTCAGCGAGCCGAAGTCGCTCAGCTGCATGGCCATGGTGCCGCTCGCTGCCCAGCCGCCCTCGTTGTTGGTCTCGCGCAGGCGCAGCTCGTTGACCCACACCTCGCCCGACTTGGGCGCATTGGTCAGGTTGCGTACACCGATAATCATCGTCTTCACCTCGCCGAGCGACGGGTTACCCATGATGGTGATGCGGTTGCCGGGCTTTTCGGGGTCGTAGTCGGAGAAAGCCTGGGTGAAGGAGGCCAGCCCCTCGGCACGGGCCTTGTTGCGGGCTTTCTTCAGCTTGGTAAACACCTCTAAGTCTACATCCAGCATGTTCTCCTGCGGCCACACCAAGGGGCGGTCAGAAGGCACGTTCCAGCGATAATGTCCCTCGGGGGTCAGTTTCAGGGGGATGAGGTATTCGTAGTAGTTGTTCTTGTAGTCGCTGCCTAAGCGGATGAACACGGCCAGCTGGTTGTCCTGCAGCTGGGTGGTGTTGGGCACGAGGGCGTTGGCGTGGACAAACATCTGCAGGCGCTTGTACTTGCGCAAGTCCTGGTTGGTGTTCTTATAGACGGCCTTCGACTCGTTCTGGCTCAGGTTCTTGGCCATCAGGCAGAGAGCCTGCTCGTTGTTCTCGACCAGCTGGGGCGCACCGGGGTCGGTGGCACGCGAGATGCCCGGCGGCAGCACGTAGGCCACGGGCTGGCGGTCGGTGTTCTCCTCAATGTTCACGGCACCTATTTCCATGAGACCCGTCTCGGCTCCGGTGGCCGTCTGCAGGCTCTGCTTGTACTGCCTCCACTCGCCGCGCACCAGGTCGAGCGAACCGAAGCGCAGCACGATGGGGCGGCTGAAGCCCGTGAGGAACATACGCATGAAGCGGATGCTGGTGAAGTCGTTGATGGAGCCTTCCTTCTTCTGGTACTTGGTGAGGGGGATGCGATACTGATACCAGCGCACGGTCATGGAGTCGCCATTGCGCAGCTTGGCATTATAGTCGCGATGGTCCACGATATAGGAGTCGTCGCCCTTCGAACCGTGGTTGTAGGCCTGCAGCTCGTCGTCGCTGATGCGTATGCGGTACTGGTAGTAGCGGTTGTACTCGTTCAGGGTGAAGTCCTGGTTGATGTCCTCCACGTCGGGTGTGGTCTTGTAGGAGGTGTCGTAGCTCTCAGGACTCTCGTCAGAGGAGGGCGAGTTGCCCTGCGGGTTGTTGATGCGCCTGTAGCGGTCCAAGATGCTGCGACGCTCCTCGTCGTAGTCGCTGCCACGGTAATAGTGGTAGTTGTCGCCGGCGGGGTCGTCGTGCCAGGCCTGGCGTATGCTGTCGTTGGTCACGATGCCGTCCATGACGTCGAGCCACGTCTTGTAGTCGCCATACTCGCGCTCCTCCGCGTCGGTCAGACCGTTGTAGCCCACGTCCTGCAAGGGGCGCGAGCCGGTGGTCGTGGCAAAGGCGTAGGTCTGCGTGGCCTGCATGGGAATGCGCCCCCACTGCGTGTTGGTGAAGTTCTGAGTGCCGTCGACGGGCATGCCGCTCTCGTAGAACTTCTTGCCGTCGCGCAGCACATCCTCCGAGATTTCGCCTAAGTTCAGGTACAGTTCGCCCGAATACTGCGAGGCCGTTCCCTCGCGGCGGGTGTAGATGAAGGGGTCGAGCAGCCAGAACTCCACATATTCTATATTAGCCTGCTCGAAGTCGGTGGTCTCCAACCGGCGCATCATGCCGCCCCAGTTCTGTTCGGGCTGTTGCAGGGTGCCGTCGGCATTGAGCCTGGTGGTCAGGTTGTAGGGACCGCGCTCCTGGGGATAGTAGGCCAGGTTGAGCACGGGCAGGGTCGACGTGGCACCGCTGTAGGTCGACTGGTCGCGGTTGGGGTAGAGCTCCTTCACGTAGACCTCGCGCACGTAGTGGTTCGACAACTGTTCCAAGTCGCTCTTGATGTGGCTCGGCGTGAGCGACGACGACCTGCGGGTGAAGATGGGATCCACGGTGTACCATGCCAGCAAGGCCCGGTTGTAGCCGCTGGCCACGGAGGTCTTGTCGTTATAGTCGGGGAACATTGAGGGCACGCTCGACAGCACCCAGGCATGAGGGTCGGTCTGGTCGAGCTTGTTCTCGGTGTTTTCGAAGTCGTCCAAGTAGGAGGCATTATCCTGCGTGCCGCGCGACGTACCGGCTATCAGGTGGGCAAACTCGCCCGAAAACTGTATCTGCGATGGTTGCGTCAGGTGCAGCAGGGGCAGTTTGTCGAGCATGTTGGTGAGCCATTGCGACTCCTGTTTCCAGTTCAGGCTCAGTCCCCAGAGCGTGTTGTTCAGCGGCTCCTCGCCCATGCCCACCTTCGAGGTGAGGGGCTGCTCGTGCAGGTGCATCACCGTGCCGCCAAGAGAGAAGTTCTTGTTGAACTCATAGTCCCAGTTCACGCCGAACATCGTCTTGCGCTGCATGGCATAGTCGGTATTCGACTCGAAGGAGGCCTTCACATCAGTACCCGCATCGATGATGCTTTGGTTCAGGATAGTCACCTCGCCTGCCGAGTAGTCCACGGAGTAGTCGCTGCCCTCCTGAAGCTCCACGCCGCCCGCCGTCACCTTGACCGACCCCTGCGGCACGTTGTAGGCACCGAGGGAGATGACGTTGGCCGAGTGGCCCTTGAACTGACCCGTCAGCAGGAACTTGTCCTTCTCGGCTATCTGCTTGGCCACGGTCTGGGTCGAGTCGTACAGCTCGTCGAAGCAGTACTTGTCGGCCAGCGAGCCAAGTCCTTTCTGCTTCAGGTAGCTGCGCAGGTAGTCGCCGAAAGGCTCTGCCGAGGGCAGGAAGATGCGGCCATTGTCCACGGTGTAGCCCTGCACGAAGTCGAACTGCCCGTTGGGGTTGGGCTTCTTGTTGTTGTCCAGGCGGTCCAGACCCATCATCTTCAGCAGGGTGGTCGACTTCAGCGACTCCTCTGGCAAGTAGTTCAGGTAGGTGCCCGTGGTGTCGCTCTGGTACTTGATGTCCATTCGGAACTTCTCCTGCTCCACGCTCGATGCCAGGTAGTACACGTTCTTCATCATCAGCGGCCAGTTGCCCTGCGAGGGGTTGTTCGACGTGTTCTTCAGCGACTTCACGAAGATGGTCTTGTCGGTCTGCGTCTGGTCGGTCGAAAACTCACCCACCTGGTAGGTCTGGCCGCCGTAGGTGTACTCGTAGGCCACGGCCAGCACCTGGTCGGTCTGCAGGCCCGTCTTCAGCGACACATAGCCCAAGGCCGTGTTCACGGAGTATTCGCTCGACGTCAGCAGGCGTGCGCCCGACAGCCGTTCGTAGTCCACCCCGCCCGTTATCTGCCTGGGGAAGTTCTCGAGTATCGTGGCCACGTTGTCGCCGCTGCGGTCTTCGACCGAGATAGTGCTTACCAAGGTGGAGTAGAGGTCGTTGGCCAGGTTCGACGGCACGCTCATGCCCGTAGGGCTCCAGTTGCTGTTGCTGATAACCGAGTTCTCGCCTAAGTCGGTGAAGGCCACGATGTTTCGGGTGTTGTTGGTGGTTCCCGTCTTGTTGGTTACCCAGATTTCCACACGGTTAATCTTCACGCTCGTCACTAAGTTGGGCAGCGAGCGCATGGCGCGGTCGTAGTTCTCGCGGAAGTAATGGGAAAGGAAGAAGTGGCGGTTGTCCTCATAATTGGCCACGTCGATTTCGAAGGGCTGCGTCTGTGTGCCGCCTTTCGACGAGACGCTCTGTGAGGTCGTGTTCTTCTGCGACACCACCGTCTGCAGTTTCAGTTTGCCAAACTGCATGTCGGTTCTGACACCGAACAGCTGCGAGGCCCCACGTGCTAAGGAGTTGTTCGAGGGGAACGACACGTTGCCCGCCTCCACGAGCTTCACGATCTCGTCTTCCTTGCCGTCGTATTTCAGTTTCAGGTTCTTCGTGTCGAAGTCGAAGGTGGCATCGGTGTTGTAGTTCAGGTTCATGTTCACCTTGTCGCCCACCTTACCGTTGAGGCTCAGGTTGATCTTCTCGTCGAAGTCGAAGGCCGTGGTCTTGCGGTTGCGGATGGGCAGCGAGGGGTTGTCAATGTTCTTCAGCGTCACGCCCATCTTCAGCTCGGCCGTTCCCTGCGTCTTGATGCGCACGCCGCCGGGGCCGAAGATCTTCTCGGCCGGTCCTAAGTCGAAGTGCATGTCGCTGAAGTCGAACTTGTCCTTGCCCTTGGCAGCGGCATTCTCGGCATCCTTCATGCGGAAGTACTGCTGGCGCATGCGTCGCTCGCTCCACCGTATGTATTCCTGCGGGGTCATCAGCACGGGCGTGTTCACATACTGGTCGCCAATCTTCGTACCTATATAATATACGTTCAGCGAGTCGTCGTATTCGGCCTGCTGCTTCAGGTTGTCGGGCATACGCAGATCCAAGGCACTCGAATCCAGGTCCTGCTGGCTCAGCGGAGCCGTGCGCTGGATGCGCCAGAGCGAGTGTACCAGGGAGTCGGGCACGTCGTCGGTGTCGGCACTAATGGCCTTGGGTTGCGCCTTCGGCACAGGCTTCTTCCCGTCCTGCGGCTTGTCATCCTGCACAGACTTAGGCATCGGTCTCTGCCTGTCCCGCGTCTTGTCGTCTTGCGGGGGCATGGCAAGGGCCGAGATACTCAGCAGTACTGTCAAGAGCAGCACTACGCACGTACTTCCCGAAAAAATGCGTTTGCGTACCTTTTTATAATATAGGCTTTTCTCCATGAGACAGCGTTTATTGCCTGCTGTGCAGCCGTCAGGGCACACAGCGACATATATACAAACGCGAACTCTGCTATTTTATTGTATCTCACAAATACTGTTTTTTCTCATCATAGCGCATTTGTAAATGGGTTTACTGCGCAAAAAACGGGAGTCCTGCGCAAACTATTTTGTGAATTGTGGGCCTTGAAGGAGGATTTATGCGAAAAAAAATGTAATTTTGCAGTTAGAAACAAACAAAATTGCGCATTCATAATGACTGGTGTACATCTACTCATCGCAGCTGTTATCATTGTGTTCGTGATAGCCTTTATCGTCACGATGCTGGTTCTGAACGACAGTACGAAGAAAATTATCTCTGCCAATACGAAGTTGGTGGAGAATCAGAACACGCTACTCGAACAGAACAAGATGCAGGGTAGTGAACTGGAGAAGCGGATGAGTGAACTTGAGGAGCGGAAGGAAATGATCAGGTCGCTGCAGCAGCAACAGGAAGAGTTGACTGCGCAGTTGAAGCACAGAACGATGGATGAGGTGATGCAGCTCCGCGAACAGACCCGTCAACGCCGTGAACAGATTGAACAGACAGCCGACATGACCGACGGGGAGCTGATGGGGTGGATAGACCAGCAAATGGATGAGACGCGCCTTTTCACAGACTCCAACCTGACACTAAAGACGATGGCGAAGGCACTCGGACTCACGCAGAAGCGCCTTGGCGCACTTTTCAAGGACCACCCCAAGTACAATAGTTTAGGCGATTATCTCAATGAAAAGCGCTTTCTTTATGCTTGCCGCTTATTGCGCGAAGAACCTCATTGGACGATAGAGGCTGTGGGTACAGAGGCAGGCTTCGGTAGTCGGCGAACCTTCCAGACCGAGGTGAAGCGCCGTCTTGGCATCACTCCTTTGCAGTATCGGCAGGCGCAGGCGTTGAAGAGCGAAGAATGACAACGCTTCACTTGACGAGAACCCGTCGTTGCACCCACGCATAGATGATGATGACAACGATGGTGGGAATCTCCATCGGCAAATTAGCCAGACCCGATTCCGGACCCACAAGCAGGAACGAAAGGACAGGAATAATGCTGGAAATGAGAATATAGAGTGCCATCCAGATGCCTACCTGACGCAACCGTCCACGATAACAGAAGGCAATGGCGCAGCCGAAGGGCAGATAGACCAGCATCAGCGATACTGCGACGGGCAGACCGATGGTGTACATGATGGCAGGTATTGCCGATGTCAGAAATCCTGCGATGTTTAGCGCAATGACTATCCACCACGCCACCGTCATCGGCCTGTAGAGCGGCTTCATGCCCCGCATCAGTCCGAAGTACATCACCAGTGCCCCGAAGGTCTGGATAACAGCCGAGGCTAATGGTGCATGCGCCTCCATCCAGTGCATCAGGGGTGACCAGTTGATGGCAGCCTGCAGGAGGTAGCACACAAAGGCCGCCTCGATGAGCCAGCGGGGTAGTCCGCTCTCTACATGATTCACCCGATATTTGCTCTCAATGCTCTCTGCCATACCGATGGCGGAGTTGTTCTTTTCTATATTTTCCATGTCGCTCTTGCGTTTTGAGTACAAAGGTACGAAACTTTCTACACATTCGCAGAAATTCTTCGGAAAAATCTACATGATTTAACGCTATACCTTTATTATGTAAGATAAATGCCTGCCAAAAGAGCGGTTTCTGCGCAAAAAAGGTTTTTCTGCGCAACATGCGGAATGTTTTGTTCCCCGTTCTGCCTTGTTTTGTTAAGAAAGTAGTAATTTAGAGGAAAAATTAAAAACAACCAGTAAATATAATGAAAAACAACCGTTCTAAACGATGGCGGACAGCCCTGCTGATGGCGGTGGCTGGCTTTGCGACGTCAGCGGCACAGGTGACTGCCGACGATGTGCGAGTGATTAACGAGATTGACACGGTGTGGCACTTCGGCTATCAGGGCATCAACATCTATGGTCGCCCTATCCACCGCATCGACATTGCCTATCCGTCGAAAGACCTTGCAGGCAATCCCGTGGAGTTGAGTGGCTATGTGGCCATTCCCGCCGACCTCTATTCCGGCGAGCAGCCCGTGGATGGCATCATGCTCTACAACCACTACACGCAGCTTAGCTATGAAGGCGCCCCCACACGGGGTTATGCCATGGGCGAAGACTACATTATTGCCAACCCCCTGCGCCCCAACTACGTTGTCGTGGCGAGCGACTATTACGGTTTCGGCGTTACGGAAGGCCGTAGTCAGTACTTCTGCTATGACACCGCCAACGGCCAGGCCAGCATCGACTGCCTGTTGGCCGCGCGCAAGCTGCTCGATGCGAGGAGTATCAGCCAGGGGCGTTACCTTATCAATGTGGGCTATTCGTCTGGTGGCTATGATGCCATTGCCACCCAGAAACTGCGCGACAAGTATTTCAGCGACCAGATCACCTTCGACAAGACGCTGGTGGGCGGCTTCTCCTTCGACCTGCGTGAGGCCTACGACCAATTTGTCAGCAAGAAGGATGACCCGAACGTCACACTTGCCGCCGTCATCATGCTTCTCGACTCCTACAACCAGCATGCGGGCCTGGGCCTTGACCTGCCCAGCATGATGAACGAGCCACTGGCCTCCAACTTCGAGGAGTGGTTCCACAGCGGGCGATGCAACACCGACGTGGTTAATAAAGCCCTTGCGGGGATGACGCTGTCGGCAGTTGTGAAGGACACCCTTTTAAACTCCAGTTCGCCCGTTGTGAAGAAGCTGAAAAACGCCATGAAGCGAGTGGCGATAGAAAAAGATTGGGAGCCGGACACGCTTCAGAACTACTTTGTGTTCTGTCTTTTGAAGGACAAGGCCGTGCCTGTGAGCAGTTGCCGTGCCTTCGCCGACTTCCTTGCCAACTACTACTACGACGACCAGGATGGTAGCAGTCCGCTCTTCAAGAAGAGCATCATTCCCGAGAAGACACACCTGCAAACCAACTTTGTCATCAACTCCGACAGTCACTCGATAGTCGGGGCCTTGGCCTTCTACCTCAACGTTATTGCCACGCTGGCAGCCACGCCGGTGCTCTACTACGACGGCGAGTTGAACACCCACTATTCCGACCTCGTGAAAAACCTGTCGGTGATGGGCATCATCAAGAAGTTAGAGGAATCGGGCATCGACGTGAGAGGCATCGTGCAGGAGCGCTTAGCCAGTTCCACCGATGGTGGCGGCGGTGGCCTCTTCGAGCTGCTCGCCATGCTCGACAAGCAATTAGCGCCAACAGGGTTTACGACCTTGGAACTGCTACAGATAGCCGACGATTGCGGCCTGTCGTTGGAGGACATCTTGGCCATCTACGCCTACCTGACCAGCTCGGAAAATAATGACGCAGCCGCCTCGAGGGCTATGACCCAGAAGCAACCGCTTGTAGGCACGCCCGACCACTACCTGCTCTTTATGGAGAACTGGCTGAAAGAGAACAACGTAAACAACAGAGAGAAGATTGAAAAATGAACATTATGAGACAGCTTATACTATCCCTTGTTACAGTAGTGGCGATGACTGCCACCATGCCAGCAATGGCACAGAACAATTTCAGCTCGTTCAGCATGATGACCCTCAATGTCGACGGTCTGCCTGGCAAGCTCCTGTTCTTCACCTTGAATGCCGATGGCCCGAAGGCGGCGGGCAGCAAGGCCATCGGCACCTACATGGCCGCCAAGGACTGCGACATCATAGCCATGCAGGAGGACTTCAACTACCGTTGGGAGATATGGTCGCGCCTCTTTGCCTCCTACGAGCACGACGAGTGGACGGGCGGCATCATCCTCGAGGAGATGCAGGACCAGGACTTCATCCATCCGCACCACATCAAGCTGAAGTGCGACGGTCTGAACACGGCGTGGAAGCGAGAGTGCCAGTCCACGGCCTACGAGCGAGTGGCCTGGGGTCGCAGCTTCGGCAAGTTCAGCCACGCCTTCGACGACCTCATCACCAAGGGCTTCCGTCGCCATGAGTTCACCCTGCAGGACGGCACCGAGGTGGTGGTCTATAACGTGCATTTAGATGCCAGCAACAGGTACGACGTGCCACTTGGCAGAGACATGAAGGACCGCGAGACGCGCCTCTCGCAGTTCGAACAGCTGCGGCAGCACATCATGGAGCGTCTCGACAATCGTCCCGTGGTGGTCGTGGGCGACATGAACTGCCTATATTATCGCGATGCCCTCAAGACGGCCTTCATCGATGCCATCCAGGCTACGGGCCTCGCCACCGTGAGCGATGCCTGGGTGGAGAAGCACTTGGGCGGTGCCTATCCCGAACTGGGCAGTGAGCCGCTGGCCGACGAGACCTTCGACAAGGTGCTCTACATCAACCCCACCAATGCCAAGACCGTCATCACGCCGACGAGCGTGGAGGTTGACAAGGCCGGCTATACCACAGCCGACGGCAAGCCTTTGGGCGACCACTACCCGCTCATCGTCCGCTTCGCCATTATTCCTGCTGGCGAGACAACGGGCATCAGCACCGTTGCCACGTCCTCGTCTGCCGACGAAGAGTGGTATTCGCTGCAAGGCATCAGGCAGGAAGCAAACTTCACCCCCTTTGGGGGCCGGGGGGCTATCAGTATCAGCCGTAGCGGACAGAAAAAGATTCGGAAATAATCACATAAAAAAAACAAAATGAAAAAGAATTACCTTTGGATGCTGACCGCCATCCTGACACTTAGCGGCATGAATGATGTGATGGCGCAGGAGGCCGACCCCGCCATTATGAAGTATGTAAGTTGGTTAGACACCATCTTCACAAAAAACACCATTGACAAGGACTACCTTCCCGTAGAGTGGAAGGGCGAAGGCTTTCATGCCGGCATGCTGGCCATGCAGGGCTCTTTGGTGGCCGGGCGCTTCGACCGTGAATATGAGATTCCCGAGTACGTAGATATATATGTGCGACTGAAGGACTGCTATGGCGACGTGTTGAGCGAGCAGCACGGCGATGCCAATGGCATCTTGGCATGGGGATACTACCAAGACTTTGATGCCATTGGGATATCAATGCAGTGCTTTGTGGAGCGCGGTGGCGACTACGTGTTTGAGCGAGCTGTACCATGGCTGGGCTTTGAGCGTATCACTGAACTCACCCTCAAGGACGAGCCCAGCGCTCGCTTGCAAAACCTGGCACAGATGAATACGGGCAGCGATCTGAACGGGATGGTGCTCTTCAACACGGGCTATCCTTACGATCGCAACCGTCTGACGGGCAAGGAGCGAGCCGCGTACACGCTGCGCTATCTGGCCCCGAACAGTAAAGACACGGTGGAGATAGCCAAAGGCGAACAGACGCTGACGTTCGACAACAGTCTGCGCCCACGCCTCGCCGCCATCGACACCCTGTCGGTGAAGTGCGAGAAGCCGGCCCTTGGACGGTATTTCTTCAACGTAGAGACCAACTGGGAGAACGACGTGCTGGGCGACATGAGCCGCCGCTCGACCACCTTCCAAGTGATAGACACGTTGCGTGCCGTGATAGCCCTCGACAAGGAACAGTACCAGATGGGCACCGACCGACAGCTGCTGGCCAACGTCACCCTGAACTGCGGCTATCCCTTCATTCATGCTACGGCACCCGACGAGCAGCCCACCGTGCGCCTGCGCTATCGGATTGTGGGTAATGGTAAAGAACTGTTCAGCGACTCACTGAAGATTGTAGACCCGAAGTTAGCCGACGAGCCACTGCAGTATAGCGGACAGTTGGCCATGAGCTTAGACAAGGTGACCGCAGCCCACTTTGAAGAAGCCAACCAAATGACGCTGTATGTAGAGGTGGGCGTGACATATAACGGTGCTTTGCAGCATATAGCAAAGTTCCATCCCCTGCTGCTGAAATCGGAAGCAGAGGGCATTGATGATGTGCCATCCACCAAGCACCATACACCATCACTCTTTGACCTACAGGGACGCCGTGTCGGCAGTATGCCTACACGAGGCATGTATATAAAAGACGGAAAAAAGATTATTATTAAGGAAGTATTATGAGAATATTGGCTGCCATCCTATTCTGTAGCCTGACGGCAACAAGTGCTGTGGCACAGGATGTTGACACAGGAGATAGCCTCCCCGGCACGGTTGACGGTTCCCCCGTCATCACCGCAGTCACACCGCGCAGCGTGCCGAAACGAGCACCGAGCAGCGACTACACGTACACCTACAAGGGCGTGAAGTACACCTACATCACGGAGAACAACTACACGCGGTACTTCAACACCGGCGTACACAAGCCCAGCGACTACGGCTGGTACACCGATGCCGACGGCTGGTACGTGAATGCCGAGAAGGCTTACATCACCGCCGCCTCGATCGATGCCGACAACTTCCCGTCGAACGGCGAGGTCTACATCGTGAACGACCTGGTGGGCTTCTTCGCCGGTCACACCCACTTAGGCTGCATCGCCGACAACGGCTTCCGCTACATGCCGGGCGTGAGGCGCGTCTATTTCCAGGACTGCGCCGCCATGAGCTACACGGCCAACAGCGACTTCTACTTCTTCATCGGCGACAAGGCGTTTGCCGACTGCGAGAACCTGGAGGAGCTGAACCTGATGCAGTGGACCACCAGCGGCTCCAACCACTGGCAGGCATTGCCACCCACGGCGGTGAAGCGCATCTGGGGCTCGATGCTCGACAACTCGCCCAAGGCGTGGATTCGCGTGGGCACGAGCGTCTGGGTGCAGGTGCGCAACCGCATCACCACCTTCGAGCACTCGTCGGACGACATCACGGTGAACGGCGCCGTCTACAGTTTCCTGAAGGCCGAGGACGGCAGCGCGCTGAGCAATGCCGACGAGCAGCATGAGGAAATCATGAAGTCGCTGCGCCTGTGGAACGCCGACTACCAGGAGTTCAACGCAGCCTCGCTGCTCTCTGACAAGAGTCGCACGAAGGACAACGCCAACCTGTGGTACACCACGGTGAAGGGCGTGGATGCGGGCTACCTGAAGAGCCACGAGGGCGTGCTGCGCATCTACAACGACCCTGGTTCGTACTACAACTATAAGACTATCGCTATCCGCCGCGGCGCCTTCGAGAACTGCGAAGACCTGCAGGCTGTGGAGTTCTGGCAGACCAACGGTCGCAGCAACAACTCCTACAGCGAACCAAAGATGGTGATTGAGAACGGTGCCTTCAAGAACTGCAAGAACTTGAAGGAGATACGCTTGTTCTACAAGGTGGAGGACGGCGAAGACCACTGGCAGGTGCTCGGTCCGAAGGATGTCATCCCGGGCGACAACATCTTTGGTCTGCCGACACCTGAAGAGATTGACGAGATGGAGGGCGACCAGCTGTTTGGCAAATGGAACATCAACCCCGACTTCCGTATCCTGGTGGCCCCCGACCGCTATGCTGAATTCAAGGCAGATCCTAACTGGGTAGGCTACATCGCTTATCTCCAACCTGCCGACTATATGCCCTCGGCCAAGCCCGATATTATCAAGGACGGCCTGACATACGGCTACGTGGCAACGGGCGACGGCACTTACAACACCGACCAGGTGGTGACGCAGGACTTCTCGCTATGGAGCATTCCTATCATCGCTGCCGAGGTGGCGATGATAGCCTATTCGACCTATAATGTAGTTGTGGCAGCCAAAGAGGCCTTGGCGGCGAAGGCTGCTTTAAATGCAGCAAAAGCTAAGTTAAAAGACATCGGAGAAGTGGCTGCCAACACAGAGGGTTTAGAGAAGATGGCAAAAGAGACTGCACAAGTTATATCGAACATCGATAAAGGGGTTGTCGATCCTGTGGCTATACAAAGATTGGATTTGTTTACGCCAAAAATAGATGTCACCAAGTTGGGCACGTGGGGTATGCATTCCAAGGTGTGCCAAGAGATGCTGCAATTGGGAATGATTGATAAAAATGGCTTGTTTAAACTGCTTCCCAATCAGATATACACTATTTTTCAAGGCGGTATGGGTTCGCAGGAAGCAAAAGTCTTATATAAATTCATGTTGAGTTTCTCAAGTAATTCCAGAAGCTTAATATGGAATAGTGCGAAAGATGCCACCACGGCTGCGTCAGAGCTTCTTAGCGCAGTGTCGAAAGCCGATGTCGCCGCTTATGTTGCAGGAGAGACGCTGAACAGCTCACTGGTTCACGGTTCTACGCTCATCGGATCAACCCTCGGCGGCAACTTGGCAACCTGTAACCTCTTAGGGTCTGCTCTCAATGCCGCCTCACTGAAACAGGGCATGCAGAACAACATCATTGCCAACATGCATGCAGTGAGCACGCACGCCATGAACATGGTTATCATCACGCCCGACAAGAATCTCATCTACCACACCTATATTAAGAGCGCATCTGACAATATTTGGGATGCCGTTATCTATACCGGCGTATCGAAGGACACCCGCACCACGACGTGGCTGCCATCAGTGTTCCAGAACAAGAAGTGGCTGCACACCGTCAGCTTCCACGACAACAGCGCCCGCACCAGTCACAACATGTCGGCCAACCTCATCTACATACCCGACTCGGCCTTCGTAGGCTGCACATCACTGGAAAGACTCGACCTGCGCATGCAGACCGACAACAATGGACAGCGAGCCATGGGGCCTGAGAACTTCGTGCTCTGCGGCGACAGCATCTTTGCCGGCCTCGACTCGCTGAAGTTCAAGATTATCATTCCCACTGAGCGCCGCGAGGACTTCGAGAACGACTTGTCATGGGGACAGTATAAGCGGTTCTTCAAATATGAGGACGTGGAGGAAAATACCAACTTCACAGAATTTGGCGTGAAGTATGCCTATAGCTATCAGAACGGCAATCAGTACGTGGAGAAGCAGGGCGGACACACCATCGAGCACCTGCATGCCATCGGCCCCGACGATGACTATATCAAGAACAACAATGGTGCCCTGGGCTTCTTCAACGACATTGGTTCTTACAACAACTACAAGCTCGACTATGCCCGCATGAATGCCTTCCGCAAGAATGCCGACATCAAGAGCGTGTCGTTCTGGGATGTGGCCGGCTGGCTATGGACGGGCGATGCCTATACCGACTTGCAGATGGCGCTTCAGGACTACTGCTTCGCCGAATGTCCGAACCTGGAGTATGTCGATATGCTTTATCTGCGCACCGACGGCTCGAACATTGCCGAGCCGCTCACCCCGAGGATGTTGCAACTGGGCGATGGCGTGTTCTACCAGTCGCCGAAGGTCCGATTCAAGATGACCGACAGGCAGACAGAGTGGTTCGCCGCCGACACTACCTGGGCGAAGTATCAGGACCGCTTCCTGCCCTGTCTCTTCCTGCCCGCCGACCCCGTGGTTGTGAGCAAGCTGAGCGACCTGAAATACCGCACCGATGTGGCCCGCTCATGGTACGACAACAACGCCTCGAAGTGGGGCGACTGGCTCGACATCACGCGGGTGACATCCAGCGACTACCTCAACGGCAAGTTCTCGGGCAATACCGACCTGCGCTCGTTCCCCGACTTCAAGCGCTTCGAGCTGGTGGGTCTCACACAGGTGGGCGGCTCTTGGTTCCAGAACTGCGAGAACCTGAGTGCCATCGAACTGCCTTCCACTGTGAAGCACATCGGTGGCTGGGCCTTCTACGGCTGCTCTAAGCTGAAGGAGATCACCATTCCTGCCGCTGTTGAGACCATCGACGCCTGCGCCTTCCAGTACAGCGGCCTGAAGACCGTGCGCTGCGAGGGCACGAAGCCAGCCAAGTTGGACTACAGCGTGTTCGACCTTACCAGTTACAGCGGCTTCGTCATCTACGTACCCGCCTCGGCTGTGGATGCCTACAAGCAGGCCTGGCCAAGCTATGCCCAGTATATCAAGGCCGACAGCGAGGAGCCTGCCCTCATCACCGAGGTCACCCTCAACCAAGCCGGACAGCTGGCCGAGAAGTTAGGGCTGACCGCTATCATGGACGGCAGCGCCGTGCGCTACCTCGGTGGAGCCTACTGGAAATACAAGAAGCTGAAGGTGAGCGGACCGATGAACGGCATCGACGTGGCCGTACTGCGCATCATGATGGGTGCCGACGCCTGGGACAGCGACCCGACAGACGGACGACTGGCCTACGTGGACCTCTCGGACGCCAACTTCCTGAAGGATACGGAGCACTCCTATAATAAATATGGTGTGGACGAGTACTTGGAGAAAGCCGACTGGGTGGGCGAATACATGTTCCACAACTGTACGGCCCTCGAAACGCTCATCCTGCCCAACAGCGTCACCGAGATAGGCGAGAACACCTTCCAGGATGCCAAGAACCTGAAGCGCCTCGCCATAGGCAAAGGACTGAAGCACTATACCCGCGACCTGCTGCAGGACCTCACCAGCGGCATCGACGAACTGGTGTTCCTCACCGATGAGTTTGCCACCAGCGAAAAGGATGACCCGTGGGAGGCTCCGATAGCCCAGGTCTATACGAAGCAGTCGCAGCTTGGCGACTACATGAGCGACCCTGCCCTGACCAACCGCGCCCGCAGTATCGCCGCGCCGTTTGCCGACGACGAGGCGATGGAGGCACTGGCCGCGAAGCATCATTACTTCCCGTCGGAGTATCTTAAGATGAACGACATCAACGGCGTGTTCACCGGCAACACACGGCTCACAACACTCGACGAGCTGCCATACTTTACCGAACTGCACAGCCTGAACGCCCAGGAGTTCAAGGGTTGCAGCAGTCTGAAGCGCATCACCCTGCCTGATTCGCTCACCGTGATAGGCAGAGAGGTGTTTGAGGGATGCCAGCAGCTGGAAACCATCAGCATCGCTGCCGACAGCGTGCCCGAACTGGCCACCGACGCACTGCGCGACCTGCCCGCCGACTTCCAGATCATCGTGCCGAAGACCCACGTGAAGCGCTACCGCGAGAAGTGGGCACAGTATGCTGACCACATCATGGGCGAGGACGAGGACTTCCGCAACAATATCATCGAGGTAACACTGACCGAACCGAACACACTGGCAGAGAAACTGGGACTGAAGATTTCTACGGCACACGTAGGATCATACAACGATCCATTTAAAGATGAAGAACTACAATTATATGCTATTACTTCCGTCACGGGCGATTACTCCCACATCCGTGCCCTGAAGGTCAACGGCCCCATCGGATGTGCTGACTTCACCGTCATGCGTTTCCTGGCTGGCTACGATATCGCGAGGGATTTGAATAACAAGACACCCTTTGGCGGCTGCCGCAACTATTTTGGATTGTTGGAATACATCGACCTCTATGATGCCGATATCGAGCCTACCGAATACATGACAGATGCTGCTCAATGGCAGTTTTCCATCAAGTTCCTTAAAAACGATGAAGACGATGTGCTGCCAGGCTTCGCCTTTGGACGGTGCTACTCGCTGAAGACAGTCATCCTGCCAAAAAATATGAAACGCGTCAGGGAGCGTGCCTTCCAGGAGAGCGAATATCTGGAGACAGTGGTCATCGGCGACGACTGCGAGGAATTCGTATGGAGTGCCTTGGATGACTGCGCCTCAATAACCCGCATGTACATCCTCTCGAAGAAAAAATTGGCGATGGAGAACGAAAGCTGGGTTTGTCGCAACCTGTGCAACAACTACAGTCCGACGTTCGATGCCTTCTACGTGCGTCCGTCACTCTACAGTGAATATGTCGCTGATGATGCCTACACGGGTTCACAGCAGCGCACGAACAACATCAGCTCTGGTGCCTTCAAGGACGACGACTCGTTTGCAGCCTTCGCCTCACACGCCGCCGCCACCAAGGACGAACTGATGCAGATTAGCGACGTCAGCGGCTGGTTCCGCAACCATACCGGTGTCATCGACTTCGATGCCCTGCAATATACTAGCATCGACTCCCTGCGCACCGCCGACGTGGCTCCGCTCACTCAACTGCGCAGCGTCACCCTGCCTGCCTCCATCAAGGGTGTGGGCAAGGATGCCTTCAAGAACGCCAGCGGCTTGCGCTACGTCGATTTGAGCCAGTGTGCCGACTATGCCCCGACGCTCGCCGCCGAGGGTGGCGTCCGTTCGCTGGGTATCGGTGAGAACACGCTGGCCTACGTGCCCGCCGCCTATGCCCTCAGCGGTTCTCCCGCTGAGACAAACGTGGCCGTGGGCGACACTATCAGCGGCGTCTTCCACGCCCAGACCTTCCGCTTGGTGGATGGCCTTGACTACTGCGTGCCCTTCGCCGTAACGGCCGACAACGTGGAGAACACTCGCACGCTGACGAAGAGCTCCGCGCCCTACACCGTCTGCCTGCCCTACGCTCTCGACATCCCCGCCGGTGCGAAGGTCTACCGCCTCTCGGGCCGCGGCACGAACGAGCTCATCTTCGCCCAGCACACCGGCCGCATGGAGGCCATGCAGCCCTACCTCGTCTGGACGGAGAACGCCGACGCCCTGCTCTCCACCGCCAACGTCACCCTGCCGTCGAGCAACGACGGACAGACCGTGGGCAGTCAGCAGTCGTCAGTAGGCTACACCCTGCGCGGCACGCTCAACAGCATCGACAACCAAGAGGCCGTGGAGCTGGGCGCCTACGTGATGAACGACGACTCGAAGTGGCATCCCGTACTCTCCGACACTGAAGCTCACCGCGCCGTCACCATCCCTGCCTTCCGCTGCTTCCTGCTGCAGAGCCGTCAGGGCGGCACCCGCGCTGCCATCGGCATGACCTTGGAGGACATCGACGGCAACGTTAGGGGCATCGTGGTGAAGAACGGAAAGAAGATGGTGTCCGGACGTTTTGAACGCTCTGCGTCTTACAAAAACAAATAAAAACAGATAAAACAAATAAAAACAGTTATTTTATATGAATGCAAAAAAGTTATTCTTGATGTTGCTGGCTGCCCTTGCCTTTGTTTCCTGCGGCAGCAATGATGACAACGACGAGCCCACGCCGGAGGTGACCAAGGCCACGAGCGCAAAGGCCGAGTATGTAGTACACCTGAGTCAGGATCTTGTAGACGCCGCTAACGTCACCATATATTATATAGGTGGCGACGGTCAGCAGGCACAGGAGACTGCCACCACGACCACATGGACAAAGACCGTCAGTTTTGCCACCCTGCCTGGACAAGCCGGCTTCAGCGTGCAGCCGCGCCTGAAGGGCGACCCCTCGCTGGAGGAATACACCATCGAGGCCGACGGTAAGATGACCGTTACCGTGCTCGACCAGAAGGGCAATACCATCGGCAATCCTTACGTGAGCAGAAAATTAGAGGTGAAGGGCCAGCTCGGCCCCGACTATCTGGGTCAGTATCTGACGCGCATCAGCACCCGCCTGTTTGAGGCGAAGGCTATCGCCGCCGACGGCATTATCACTGACACCACCATCACCTGGGGCGGCAATGCCGACGACGACGACCCCAACCGCGATACGGAAGTAAGCAATGATGGTGCTACTGGCACAACCCGAAACAAATAAAAATACTACTAATATGAAGAAACATCTGTTATGGATGATGGCTGCCATCCGACCATTGGTGCTCACCATGGTCTTTTGCAGCCTCACCACCACCGGTGCTTGGGCACAGGACGCAGTCATACCGCGCAGCTTGCCGAAACGAGCACCAAGTAGCGACTATACCTACACCTACAAGGGCGTGAAGTACACCTACATCACGGAGAACAACTACACGCGGTACTTCAACACCAACGTCCACACTCCGCAGGACTACGGCTGGTACACCGATGCTGAGGGCTGGTACGTGAATGCCGAGAAGGCTTACATCACCGCCGCCTCGATCGATGCCGACAACTTCCCGTCGAGCGGCGAGGTCTACATCGTGAACGACCTGGTGGGCTTCTTCGCCGGCCACACCCACTTAGGCTGCATCGCCGACAACGCCTTCTGGGGCATGCCGGGCGTCAAGCGCATCTATTTCCAGGACTGCGCCGCCATGAGCTACACGGCCAACAGCGACTTCTATTTCTTCATCGGCGACAAGGCGTTTGCCGACTGCGAGAACCTGGAGGAGCTGAACCTGATGCAGTGGACCACCAGCGGCTCCAACCACTGGCAGGCACTGCCGCCGACGGCGGTGAAGCGCATCTGGGGCTCAATGCTCGACAACTCGCCCAAGGCGTGGATTCGCGTCGGTACTAGCGTCTATCAGCAGTACTTGGGCAGCCAGACGTGGGTGCAGGTGCGGGTGCAGGTGCGCAACCGCATCACCACCTTCGAGCACTCGTCGGACGACATCACGGTGAACGGCGCCGTCTACAGTTTCCTGAAGGCCGAGGACGGCACCGCCCTGAGCAACGCCGACGAACAGCATGAGGAAATCATGAAGACGCTGCGCCTGTGGAACGCCGACTACCGGCAGTTCAACGCCGCCTCGCTGCTCTCGGACAAGAGCCGAACGCCAGATAACGCCAACCTGTGGTACACCACGGTGAAGGGCGTGGACAGCAATTATCTGAAGAGCCACGACGGTGTGCTTCGCATCTACAACGACCCGGGCTCATACTACAACTACAAGACCATCGCCATCCGCAAAGGCGCTTTTGCGGGATGTGACGACCTGAAGGAAATAGAGTTCTGGCAGACTAATGGCCGCTCGGAGAACTCGTATAGCGAACCCAAGATGGTGATAGAGAACGGCGCCTTCAAGAACTGCAAGAACCTGAAGGAAATCCGCCTGTTCTACAAGGTGGAAGACGGCGACGACCGCTGGCAGGTGCTCGGCCCGAAGGACATCATCCCTGGGGCAAACATCTTTGGACTGCCGACTCCAGAAGAGTTGGTTTCCATGAGCGAGGAGGAGCAGGATGCCGCATGGACTGTCAACCCCAACCTCTGTATCCTCGTGGCTCCCGATCTCTTTTCAGAATTCCTGACCGACCCCAACTGGGCAACTTACGCAGGCTATATCAAGGCTGCTGACTACATGCCCACCGCAATGGACGACATCGTGAAGAACGGACTCACCTACAGCTATGTGGGTGGCTCCGATGGCATACTTTCTACCGACCAAGTCGTGACGCAGTCCTACTCCCTTTGGAGCATTCCCGTCACCATTTACGAGGTAGCGACGATTGCCTATGGAATCTATAATATTGTACAATCGGTCAAGGCCGCAATTAATCTCGCAAAGGAAGCTGCAGCGGCAGCATCAGACGACGCAGCAGCGTTGCTAACAGACGATGCGGTCGATCAAATAGTTCAGAATGTTGCCCAACAAAGTACCAAAGACCTTTTGAAGCAGACTACCAGAGAGGCGGCAACACAGGGTTTCTCCTTGGGTACCAAAGAAGCAGCTTTGGTGGGAATGAAGACGGCATCCGCAAAAATTTTGTCGTCGGGAACGTTGACTGTTCAGGATTTTGTCCTTTTTACAGGTAAGAACCTCAAAGATTATGGCTTTACTACTGGAATGATTGCTAACTATGTAGGGTATGGCGTTTGTAATTCTGAAGGCCTGATCACGGCTTCGGCAGAACAACTACTCCAAATGGCAACAACAAACTCAAGTAGTGCTGTCATCAAGGCTATTGCAAGGAGAATCAGCTTTTTGAGTTATGAATCTTTCTTCTCCACACAAATCGTGCCGTCGACAGTCGTACAGGCGACAACTTCCTCTTTGATTTCTTCGGCTTTGCCCGATGTCATTAAGACTAGCCTCACCAACACGGCTTATATTGGTAGCGTTTTGGGTGGAGGCATGGCTGTCTCTGAACTGATGGGCTCGGCTACGAACGCCGCTAAACTGAAACAGGGCATGCAGGATAATATCATTGCAAACATGCACGCGGTGAGCACACATGCCAGTAACATGATTATCATCACGCCCCATAAGAATCTCATCTACCATACCTTTATCAAGAGTGCGCCTGATGACATCAAGGATGCTGTGATCTACACCGGAGTGTCGAAAGTTACCCGTACCACGACGTGGCTGCCCACGGTGTTCCAGAACAAAAAGCAGCTGCGCACCGTGCGCTTCCACGACAACAGCGCCCGCACCAGCCACAACATGTCGGCTAATCTCATCTATATTCCCGACTCGGCCTTCGTGGGTTGCGACGCGCTGGAAACACTCGACTTGCGTCTGATGACCGACGAAAACGGCCAGAGAGCCATGGGACCGGAGGACTTCGTGCTATGCGGCAACGATATATTTGCCGGACTCGACTCTACCAAGTTCCACATCATCATCCCCAGCGAGCGACGCCTAGACTACCTGCTCAGCGACAGCTGGAGACAGCACAGGCGCTTCTTCGTATATGAAGATGTGGAGGAGAAGGTCAACTTCACCGAATTTGGCGTGAAGTATGCCTTTAGCTATAAGAATGGCAACCTATACAGGGATAAGCTGAGCGGACACACCATCGAGCACCTGCACGCCATCGGCCCCGACGATGACTATATCAAGAACAACAATGGTGCCCTGGGCTTCTTCAACGACATTGGCTCCTACAACAACTATAAGCTCGACTATGCCCGCAAGAATGCCTTCCGCAAGAATACCGACATCAAGAGCGTGTCGTTCTGGGACGTGGCCGGCTGGTTGTGGACGGGCGATGCCTATACTGACCTGCAGATGGCGCTTCAGGACTCGTGCTTCGCCGAATGTCCAAACCTCGAGCATGTGGATATGCTCTACCTGCGCACTGACGGCTCCAACATCGCCGAACCGTTGACTCCTGCCATGCTGCAGATAGGCAACGGCGTGTTCGACAAGTCGCCGAAGGTACGCTTCAAGATGACCGAACGCCAGATGGAGTTGTTCGCCGCCGACACCGCTTGGGTGAAGTATCAGGACCGCTTCCTGCCCTGCCTCTTCCTGCCTGCCGACCCTGTGGTGGTGAGCAAGCTGAGCGACCTGAAGTACCGCACCGACGTGGCCCGCTCGTGGTACGACAACAACGCCTCGAAGTGGGGCGACTGGCTCGACATCACACGGGTGACATCCAGCGACTATCTTAACGGCAAGTTCTCGGACAACAGCAGCCTGCGCTCGTTCCCCGATTTCAAACGCTTTGAGCTGGTGGGCCTCACTCAGGTGGGCGGCTCATGGTTCAAGAACTGCTCGAACCTCAACGCCATCGAACTGCCTTCCACCATCAAGCACATCGGCGGCTGGGCCTTCTACGGTTGCAGGAGCCTGAAGGAGATCACCATCCCCGCCGCCGTGGAGACCATCGATGCCTGCGCCTTCCAGTATAGCGGCCTGAAGACCGTGCGCTGCGAGGGCACTACACCTGCCAAGTTGGACTACAACGTGTTCGACCTTACCAGCTACAGCGGATTCACCATTTACGTGCCCGCCGAGGCTGTGGAGACTTACAAGCAGGCATGGCCCAGCTACGCCCAGTACATCAAGGCCGACAGCGAGGAGCCAGCACTCATCGCTGAAGTAACCCTCGACCAAGCCGGACAGCTGGCCGAGAAGTTGGGACTGACTGCCATCATGGACGGCAGCACCGTGCGCTATCTCGGCGGAGCCTATTGGAAATACAAAAAACTGAAGGTGAACGGCCCGATGAACGGCATCGACGTGGGCGTGCTACGCATCATGATGGGTGCCGACGCTTGGGACAGCGACCCCACGGATGGAAAGCTGGCCTACGTGGACCTCTCGGGTGCCAACCTCATGAAGGACACGGAGCACTCTTATAATAAATATGGTGTGGACGAGTATCTGGAGAAGGCCGACTGGGTGGGCGAATATATGTTCCATAACTGCACGGCTCTCGAGACGCTCATCCTGCCCAACTCCGTCACCGAGATTGGAGAGAACACCTTCCAGGGTGCCAAGAACCTGAAGCGCATCGCCGTGGGAACGGGCCTGAAGCGCTATACCCGCGACCTGTTGCAAGACCTCACCAACGGTATCGAAGAGTTGGTGTTCCTCACCGATGAGTTTGCCACCAGCGAGAGCGACGACCCGTGGGAAGCTCCCATCGCGCAAGTATATACGAAGAAATCGCAGTTGGGCGACTACATGAACGATCCGGCCCTGACCAGCCGCGCACGGAGCTGCCTTGCCCTCTTCGAGGACGAACAAGTGCTGCAAGAC
Source organism: uncultured Prevotellaceae bacterium (assembly GCA_900318815.1). Lineage (GTDB taxonomy): Bacteria > Bacteroidota > Bacteroidia > Bacteroidales > Bacteroidaceae > Prevotella. The sequence goes on along the minus strand of ONMA01000019.1, from coordinate 13,323 downwards.
CTGATGACCCATCGATGCTACTTTCCGTCGGAATATCTGAACTTGGAAAGTACGAAAGACCCGCACGGCAGTTATTTCGGTGGCGACGGCTACTTCTTCTACTATGACCGCCAGCTGAAGACCTTCGACGAGTTCCAACTCTTCAGCAACATTCGCGAGCTGGACCACGACTTCGAGAACTGCTCCTATCTGGAGCGCATCACGTTGCCCAGCTCAGTGGAGCGCATCGGCTATGACGCCTTCAGAGGCTGCGAGAGTTTAGGCACCATCCGCATCAGCGCCGACTCGGTGCCTGAACTGGAGCGACATGCTCTGCGTGACCTGCCCTCCGACTTCCAGATCATTGTGCCGAAGACGCACGTGAAGCGCTACCGCGAGCACTGGGAGCAGTATGCCGACCATATCGTGGGTGAAGACGAGGAGTTCCGCAACGACATCATCGAGGTGACGCTGACCGAGCCCAATACGTTGGCAGAGCAGTTAGGGTTGAAGGCGAAGGTACGTGTATGGCATGCGAACGGACCCAAGTATGAAACGGAAAGAATTTTGGATGCAGTCACAGGCGATTACTCCAACATTCGCGGTCTGAAGGTCAATGGTCCCATCTCCGGTGGCGACTTCGCCGTCATACGCTACCTGGCCGGCTATGATTTCACGAGAGACAACGGGCATGGCGGCGCCCGCAACTATTTGGGACAGCTGGAGTATATCGACCTCTACGATGCCGAAATAGTGCCTTCAAATTTTGCCATCGACGCTTGGGAATGGATGGACGAAATTAAGTTCATTTTTCCTGGCGAGGAGGGTATAATGCCCGGCTACGCTCTTGGCTTTTCCTATTCGCTGAAGACACTCATTCTGCCACGCACCATGAAAAGCGTGAAGCCACGTGCTTTCATCGGATGCGAATCCTTGGAGACAGTGGTCATCGGCGACGAGTGTGAGGAACTCATCTGGAGTTCCTTCGACGACTGCGCCTCCATCACCCGCATGTACATCCTCTCGAAGAAGAAGCTGGAGATGCAGAACGAATGTTGGGTGGAGCGCTACCTGTGCAACAACTACAGCCCGACGTTCGACGCCTTCTACGTGCGTCCGTCGCTCTATGATGAATATGTGGCTGATGATGCCTACACTGGTTCGCAGCAGCGCACCAACAACATCAGCACGGGTGATTTCAAGGACGACGAGTCGTTTGCCGCCTTCGCTGCCCACGCCGCCGCCACCAAGGACGACCTGCAGCAGATAAGTGACGTAAGAGGCTGGTTCACTCATCATGGAGGAGCCAAAGACCTCGATGCCTTGGCGTACACCAGCATCGACTCGCTGCGCACCGCCGACGTGACACCGCTCACGCAGATGCGCAACATCACCCTGCCCGCCACTGCGAAGGGCGTGGGCAAGGATGCCTTCAAGAACGCCACCGCCCTGCGCTATGTAGACTTGAGCAAGTGCACCGAGTATGCTCCGACGCTCGTAGCCGAGGGTGGCGTGCGCTCACTCGGAATCGGTGAGAACACGCTGGCATACGTGCCTGCACAATATGGCGAAAGTGCCGATGTAAACGTGGCCGTGGGCGACACTATCAGCGGCGTCTTCCACGCCCAGACCTTCCGCTTGGTGGATGGCCTCGACTACTGCGTGCCCTTCGCCGTCGCAGCCGACAACGTGGAGAACACGCGCACGCTGACAAAGAGTGCCGCACCCTACACCGTCTGTCTGCCCTACGCCCTCGACATCCCCGACGGCGCAAAGGTCTACCAACTGTCGGGTCGTGGCACCAACGAGCTCATCTTTGCCCAGCACACGGGTCGCATGGAGGCCATGCAGCCCTACCTCGTCTGGACGGAAAGCGCCGACGCCCTGCTCTCCACCGCCAACGTCACCCTGCCCTCGAGCAACGACGGCAACACCGTGGGCCGTCAGCAGCAGTCAGTGGGCTACACCCTGCGCGGCACGCTGAACAGCATCGGCAACCAGGATGCTGTGGAGCTGGGTGCCTATGTGATGAACGACGACGCGAAGTGGCACCCCGTGCTCTCTGACACTGAGGTCCACAAGGCCGTTACCATCCCTGCCTTCCGCTGCTTCCTGCCATCGACGGCAACGTTAGGGGCATCGTGGTGAAGAACGGAAAGAAGATGGTGTCCGGACGTTTTGAACGCTCTGCGTCTTACAAAAACAAATAAAAACACGTAAAACAAGTAGAATGATAGCATACCTTCACATCCACAACGCAACATCCCCTGCCATTCGTTACGGATGGCAGGGGATGGGAGTAGGGGTGAGGAAAACGTCAGAGGTTATGCGCTTCAAGAAAATAGTTGAAAACGAAGTCTTCAGAGGTAAAGAACGGCAACTGACAGAACTCTTCGTAGTCATCTGGGTTGTTCGTCACGATAACGTCGCAGTCAGCCTCCAGTGCGCAGCGATATTGCAGCAAATCCTCAAAGTCCTTCACTTCATGAACCAAGGCGTAGTCCAAATGTTCTACGGTAGGAACCACTACGACAATGTTTTGGCGAGCCTCACGCAACAGCCTGTACTTTTCCTCTTGAGGGCGATGACGCAGTACAAACGCCATATTCGCGTAGGTCAGATAGGAGGCAAAGAGCGTTATCTCACCTTTTGCTCCCAGTTCGATGATGCGTTTGGCATACTCGCGTTTCGCGCGGTAGTCAACAAAGTCTATCAGAATATTGGTGTCAAGGAAAACCTTCATCATTTTTCAAGCCCTAAGATGTACTTTGTTCGTTCGTCCTGCATCTCCGTCTCTGTCAGCGAGAGGCCGTCTATCAGTTGCTCAGTTTCCGATGAGACAGGCATACTCCTTATTCCTTCCATAATGCGTGTACGCTCCTCTTCCGTTATGTCGTTGGCTCGCCTAAAGTTCCTAAAGGGATTCGGCTTCAACATCATCTTTTCCTCCGTTTTATCTGGCTCCTTCATGGAGTCAGACAAGAATGCAATCACCACACGCTTCTGTTTGTGGCTCATTCCCTGCATCAGCCCAATATATGGAGCCATCGGAGTTTCCTGTATTTTCTGTACTGTTGTCATAATTACAATGCGTTTTGATTTTGATAGCAAAAGTACACATTTTTATCCAAAACGCCAAAAGAAAACTTGAATATATATGGTATGAAACATTATTTTGCGCTTTTTGCAGCATTGCTACTGGCGTCATGCACCAAGGAGGGCGACACCATCTACATGCCTGACCCGAACGAGGAGCAGGCCAGTACAGCACCGCTGGTAACGGTCATTTACGGCGATAACTCATTAGGCGACCGCTCGTATTGCGACATGATCTACGAGGGCGTGGAGCGGACGGCGCAGGAACTGGGGCTGCGCACCATGCAGCTGTCGCCACAATCGACGGAGGAGGGCCTGCAGTATCTGGAACTGATGATGCGCCAGATGGAGGCGGCGACGGACACGGTGCGCCGACTGTTTATCGTCACATCACCAGTGTACGATGAGTATCTGCGTAGCAACAGCCGCCGACTGGAGGCGAATGCCCGCGCCGACCTGCTCTATTTGGAGACCGACACGCCACTCCCGGGCAAGGGCTCCACGCTCTATCTGCCTTACTATGGAGCCATGTTCGAGGCAGGTGCGATGATGCCTGCCCTGGGGCCAAGGGTGATGCTGATAGGAGCCAATCGCCGGGAGCAGGCCGTGGTCGAGGCCATACAAGGCTTCACTGACGGATTCGAGGCCGGCATGACTTCTTCTACAGAGAAGAAAGAGAAGTTTCTCGCCACCACCTTCCTCGATGAGACGGGCGACGGTGGGTACGATGTAGCCGATACGACGGCCATGCGGATGATTCACCAGTGGATAGCCGACGACATCTATGACCTCGTGCCCATCTGCGGCGGCGCCTTCAACACGTTCTGGCGCATGAACGAGATTGAGATGGACGGGTTGTTCATCATGGGCATCGACAAGGAATACCGTACACCCCGCTCGCGACTGTCGGTGGTGAAGCACATCGACCGCGCCGTCGACCGCTGCATCCGCCAGTGGCTATCCAGCGAAGGTATGCCCAAGCACCAGTCGTTAGGCTTGGCCTCGGGCTATACCGAGGTGGTTCGTACCTATATGGACTATCCCGAACAGTACATGGTCGAGGTGCATGAGCAGTTGACAGAGGAGAAACTGAAAGAGATTCACGAAACGGCATTGAGAAAGGAAACCAAATGAAAAAGAATATGAATGCAAAACTATATACTCCCCTCCCTTTGAGGGAGGGGTTCTTGCCTTGCAAGCGTCCTTCGGCCGAGCGGGGGGTGGGTCTGCTATTCCTGCTTCTCATACTCCTTATTTCTTGTAAGCAGGAGGACGACACCATCGTCTACCAGCAGTCGCGGCGCTGGGTGGAGCAGACCGTGGCCGTAGTGGCACCGATGAGTGCCGACGCCGCCACGAAAGCCCGATTCGAAAGGACGGCACAGTGGTTCCTCGACAATTTCCACCAGGCACAGTTGCATGATACGCTTTGCATCGACTTGAAGCTGGAGTGGCACGACGAGCTGACCGAAGACCTAGCCCGTCTGGGCCAGCAGTTGGGCGAGCGTGAGGATGTGATGGCGGTGATTGGCCCCTTCGGCAACGATGGTGTGGCATTGCTGGCACCGGGATGTCAGTCGACGCACAAGCCCGTGATAGCGCCGACAGCCACCAGCGAGGAGATTATCCGCCGCTTCGCCGTAGGTACGGCAGGCGTGGAGAACAAGGAGCCGTTCCTCTGGTCGCTCACTGAGACCGACATCACGTTCTGCGAGGTGCTGATGAATATGTATGCTTCGTTTGTGAAAACACTCGAATACGGGCCCGACACCAGCACACCCGCTGCCCTGTTCTCGCCCAATGACAGTTATGGTCGCACGTTCTACGACTGGGGGCCTTATCAGGCTGAGGAGATGGGCATACCGTTCTCGCGCAACGAGCAATACACGAGCGATGCCGACCTACGCCAACGGATGAAAGCCTACTATGACGAACTGAACAAACTGCCATCCTTCGGCAGCTTGCTTACTGGCAATTTCTGCGTGATTGAGACCACGAAGCAACTGCTCGACATGGCCCGGCTGCGCATGGAGTGGTGGGGGATGGACCCCGATGAGCCGATGGCTGAAGAAGGCAAAGATGACAATCAGCAGATGCTGGAGGCTTGGGGGCGCACCTGGTTCGCATTCAGCAATCTGACGCAGGAGAGCCTTGATGCCTTCGGCCAGCAGGCGCGCGATGTGTTGCAGTATTATCAGGGATTCTCACCCTACGCCGACCCGTCGACGGGCTTCGAGATAAGCTACGAAGTGAAGTTCGGCAACAAGCCAACGTTTGCTGAGTGTAAATTCTACGATGCCCTGATGCTCGCCGCCTTCGCCGCCGCCTACGATGCCCATGAGTCCCATGAGCCCCATGAGGCCAATGCAGCCATCAACAACGCCATCATCGCCATCACCACCCCCAAAAGCAGTCAGACGAGTGGAGCCACCTGGAATAAAACTGCCATGGAATTATATCTAAAAGCCATGGAGCAGGGACAACTGATGGACTTCATTGGTGCTTCGGGCGATATCCGCTTCGACAGCGAGACCTATACCTCTGCCCTGCATACCACCTACGTTCACTGGCAGATCCAGGACGGAAAAATCCATCATCGCAACTATCTGAGCAGTGACGGCAGCCGCCGTACCGGCCAGACGATGGCCGCCTGGAACTGGCTGGTGCAAAACGCAGAGGAAGAATTTGCCAAGAGTGCCGAGAACAAGGACGCTGCTATCCAGTATCCTGCACTGACAGACCAATATGCCGTGCTTGTTCAAGGCAGTCATGGCTGGAACAACTACCGCCATCAGGCCGACGTGCTCAGCATGTATCAGCTGTTGCGCAAGAACGGCTTTGACGACGACCACATCATCCTTATCATCGACAAGGCATTAGCTACAGACCCGAAGAATCCCGAGCCGGGCATCATCCGCGCTTCCGATGACGGCCCCGACTTGCTGGCAAATGCCGTCATCGACTACGACAACGCGACCCTTATGCCCATCGACATTTGTAATATCCTCTTAGGAAAAGCCCCTAAGGCCCCCCCTTCAGCCCCCGAGGGGGCTACAATACCTTCTGCCTCCAAAACTATAGAAGCCCCCTCGGGGGCCGTAGGGGGGGCTTCTGGGGCTTCTGGGGCTTCTGGGGTACCCAACATCCTCCTCTTCTGGAGCGGCCACGGCCATAATAAAACTTCCAACGGCGTGGATGAACTGGCATGGCTTGATGCCGACTATGGTCAGGGTATGACTGCCGCCAAGTTCAAAGAGACAGTCTCTCAGATGCAAGCCGCTGGGCTTTACCGCAAGATGCTGATTCTGATGGAACCGTGTTTCTCAGAGGCCATCATTTCACCGCTTGTGGGCATCCCCGGCGTTCTCGCCATGTCGAGTTCAGGCCGTTATGAGCAGTCGTTTGCCGACAACTGGAGCAGCACGCTCGGTGTCTGGCGTTGCGACCGTTTCACCCGCAACCTCGTCACCCACCTTTCTGCTGTTTTAGGGAATTTGTCGCTCGGCTATGCTGCCATTCCCGCTGACGCGCCTACCCGTAGCCTTTCGCCCGTCGAAGAATCCCCGTCCACTTATCGCGACCTCTATCTCTACTGCGCTCAGCACACCTTGGGCTCGCACGTGCATATCGTCAACTCAGCCAACTTCGGAAACCTTTACACCACTGGCCCAAGCGAGTTTTGTAAATATCTGAGGTGACGCGGCTATGATATATAAAAAAGTGAACCTTTAAAGCTGAAGACAGCTTTAAAGGTTCACTTCACGTTCTGCGCTCTTACATGTCAATGGTAGCGTTTCCTACGCTTTCCTACTTGATTAATTACCACGTGTGAAGGTGGTCGTGTACTCACGCTTTGCCAGGGATTGGAGCCAATTTTCGAACTTGTCAGGATTGATTCCTATAGAGAACAGAATTTCTGTATTGAATTCGATAAATCCATCGGTCGACTCAGCAAAACCGATCACTGCGGGCGTTGCTATGTTGAGCTTCGTATCTGGTGTAGGACGATCCTCGTACATCACAAACTTGGACTTAAACACCACATCCACGTTATTATCCACGTTCTTCAGTTCGACATTACGCACAATAAAGTTGTCACCGGAATAGTCAACACCAGCCTGGCTGAATGTCTGAGCCATTTTTGTTGCAAAGTTATTAGCCGTAGGGAGTTTGTCCGAAGCGTCACCCTGCTTCAGCTGGAACGTCTCCGTCTTGCCTTTGTAATCATAACTCACTTCCAAGTAGCCGAATTTAGCCAATTCCTTGTCGAAAGTAGCTGAAGCAGTGATGTTATACGTACTGCTGCCTTGCGGCTTGCTGGGGGTTGTTGAATCGTCGTCATCGTCACCACCACATGCGGTGAGCGACATACTTGAAATGAGAACTGCGGCCATTAGCCAAAAATACTTTTTCATAATTGTAATTGTTTTAAATGAATGAATATTAATAAAAAAACTCACTTACACTTGATGTCCTTGAACTGCCAGGTACTCGATGGCTCGATGAGGTCGAACTCCTTGGCTTCCTCAGGCAGAGGCGGGAAAATCAGGGCGAAACGCAACTTCTGGTAAGGCCAGGGTATACGGGTATAGGCGGGATGCAGTACGATGTTCTCCACCGAGGACATGGTCAGCTTGCCACCCTTGTTGCCCTTAATATAGGTGGTGCCTTTAAAATTGACCCCGTAATTAGTGCTGGTAGTCTCTATTTCCATTTCTATGCGCGTCTCCTTGTCGGAACAGGCCACGCGGACAATCTTGATGTTCGACGCATTCTTCTTGTTCACATAGACAGGATTCTCGCGTACATATCTATATTGGGAATAGTCTGCCAGAATGGTCTTGGAGTTGTTCAGGACGCTCGGGCCGTCCTCTGTGCGGCCTGCCTTCACGTAAAGGTCAGTAATCTTGCGGCTGATGGAGCGCTGGTCGGAATAGCCGTAGTTGCAGTTCAGCTTGGCAGCCTCCTCATACTTGCTGAGGGCATCCTCCCACTTCTCACTCTCCTCGAAGGCCTTGGCCTCTTCCATGGCATCCTTGAAACTCTGCTCATACTGCACTTTCTCTTGAGCACGAATCTCCATCTGCTTCTTGCGCTCGGCCGATTCGATACTTTTATTCGCAATACCCAGGACACCATTGATAGCAGTCTGGGTGTCCCAATTAGTCCACTGTGCCTTGGCTGGCATCACTACGGCCATGCCCAAGGCTAAAACAATCAGATTCTTTTTCATTTTTCTACTTGTTTTACAGTTACTTTCTTGTCATTACTAAATTACTCATAAAACATGGATTGAATCTCGTAGAATGGAACGGTCGAAAGGCAGTCATCGACGATATTCTTATAAATTCGGTGCAAAGGTAACACTTTTTTTTGAAATAAGTGCAATTGTGCCGAAAAAATGTTCGTGCTACGAAAAAGTTCCGAAAATGTGAGAAAAGAAGAGAAAAAAGTGCCGAAAATGTGAAAAATGAAGAGAAAAAAGTGCCGAAAATGTGAAAAATGAAGAGAAAAAAGTGCCGAAAATGTGATTTTTGTCGTATATCGTTATCTGGAAGAGTGGTATAGGACTCCCAATCGTAAGCCCTCATCATATAGCAGTAGTAGCATGCATTGATGTTTCTTTTCCTTTACCGACGTAGGTCGGTAAATTTACTGACGTAGGTCGGCTGATTTGCCGACCTACGTCAGTAAAGCGGAAACATGCTTCTTTCAACCGCAACCAATAACGATTTCAACGAGGAAGAACTATCTATTACGGCAGCATTCGATATTAAACGCTAAGACGTTTTTCAGTCATTCTCCTGCAACCAGCGGGTGAGTACTTGGCAATACTCCTCGTGGGCATCGATGAAGCAGGTGTGGCGTGAGTGCCGGAACAAGTGCCACTGGCTCTGGGGGATGTTTTCGTAGAGCGAGGCGGCAACAACGGGGGTGCAGATGTCGCGCGTACCACTACAGATGAGGGTAGGCTGGGAAATCTGATGGAGACGGTCGGTGTACTCGAAATCCTTCAGGCTGCCGAGCGGCTGATACTCGTTGGGACCCCATCCATAGAGATAGGCTTCCTTGCCGGAACGCTTGGGGCGACGGAGACACTCGGGCGAGTGTTCGTCGACGCTGATGACATACTGCTCAAAGTAATGGTCGTTGGCCCGCAGGTAGGCGGGATCGTCCCACTTGCCAGTGGCTTCGGCCTGGACGATGGTTTCCTGGTCTTCCTCTGGCAGATATTTGATGAGCCGGTGCTGTTCGCTTGCCCACAGGCTGCTGGAGGCGTGGCCGGAAGAAAGGATGAGCGACTTGATGCCCTGCGGCTGATGGTCTATCACGTAGGCAATGGCCTGCATGGCACCCCACGACTGACCGAGTATGTGTACGGTGTCAAGATGTAGATGCTCGCGGATGGCGATGAGTTCGTCAATCCAGGTTTGCTGCGTCCAGAGCTCGGGGTGGCCGTCGAGATAGGAATTGCCGCAGCCTATCTGGTCGTAGGAGATGACCTGTCGGCCCGTGTCGGCGATACAGTCGAGCACCTCGAAATAGTTGTGCGTGCTTCCCGGACCACCGTGGAGCAGCAGCAGAGGTGCTTTCTCCGTTGCTTCGCCCACTGTCCGATAATAGGTCTGGTAGCCCATAAATGGCATGTAGCCCTCAGTAACTTTATACTTCATTGTCGTATTGTTTTTTTAGAAACTATTAAAAATCGTACAAAGATAGGTGTTTTTCCATAAATAATGAGCATAATGAACGAAAAAACACACGATTTGTTGGGAAAAAAGACAATTATCTTGCTGAGAAGAAAAATGTTTGCTATTTTTGCAAGCAGATACCAATCAAACTAATCACCGATGAAAGCTAAAACAGCCATACTTCTTCTCACGACACTGCTGCTCACCGTGCTTGCCGCCTCATGCGGGCACGGCAGGGGAACGATGGGGGTCAATGCCGCCGACTCCACCTACTGGAACGACTCGGCCAAGACGCTCTACAAGCAAGTGGAGAACTGTTACAACAACGACGAGAACGATTCCGTGTATTTGCTTTCGCCGCAGGCGATGGCGTTCTGCCAGGAACACGTGCAGTGGCGCTACTACTATAACATCTGGAGTGTGATGGCTATGACGTATGTCTGGGACAACCAACCCAACATGGCCATCAGGGAGGCCCGACAGATGCAGGAAGAGGCTTTGGCCCGCAACGACCACTACGGACTGCTGAAGGCCTATACCGTCTTGGGAGAGGCTTACGCAGCCCAGGACAACCACACTGAGATGGCTCATGCCTTCCATAACGCCCTGAGTATTCATCGAGAGGATGACGGATTCGGCAGCAAGTGTACCTTGTACGGCAAGTACTGCCTGGCTCTGAAGGCACTGGGGAAATACACCGAGATGAACTTGGTGCTGGACGCATGGAAAGAAGAACTGGCCCGCTACCCTTTGGTGAAAGAGGAGGAAGACGCAGACTATATCGCTCATTGGCATTATGAATACCTCTACTGGCAGGCTACGCTGCTGATGCACAGCAAACAATATAGGAAAGCAGAGGCTGCCGTCGACTCAGCCGACTATTATTTAGCCTTCAGCGGCAGGACGCTCATCAACCTGAGCAGGCAGGAGGGACTCCGTTTCGAACTGGCCCGGTGCAAGGGCGACTACAGGGAGGCATTGGCCTCGTGCAACAGGAAGATGGCGCTGACCCCGCAGACGACATCGAGCAATTACCTGACGGCCCTCGCCAACCGAAGCATAGCCTACGAGCTGCAGGGGCGCTACAAGGAGGCACTGGCCGACTATCGCACGTTCAACGCGCTGAACGACACGGTGAGGCAGAGGGAGAGCCAGGAGCAGCTGAACGAACTGAACAAGCGTTTCGAGCTGAACGAACTGAAGGCCGAGAAAGAGCGCGAGCAGATGGCTGCCAGGCAGCAACAGCTGATACTCTACATGACCATTGTGTCGCTGTTGGTGATGGGACTGGCGGTCTACATCGTGCTGCACCGACGCTCTGAACGGCGCATGGCTGCACTCTCGGCACAGAAGGAACGCATGGAGAGCGAACTGCGCATTGCCCACGACATCCAGACGAAGATGGTGCCCGGCGAGTTCCCGCATATCGAGGGGCTGGACATGTATGCCTCGATGATGCCCGCCAAGGAGGTAGGCGGCGACTTGTACGACTACCTGCTCAATGGCCAGTATCTTTACTTCTGCTTAGGCGACGTGAGCGGCAAGGGCGTGCCGGCGGCACTCTTCATGACGCAGGCCGTCAGGCTGTTCCGTGCCATTGCCAAGCAGAAGGTGTCGCCGGCAGAGGTGGCCACACGCATCAACAACGAACTGAGCGAGAACAACGAGCAGGGCATGTTCGTGACGATGTTCATCGGCTGTCTTGATCTGGCTACAGGCCATCTCGACTTCTGTAACTGCGGGCATAATCCTCCAGTCATCGTGGAAAGCGGGCGTAAGTGCAGGTTCCTGCAGATGGAACCAAATTTCCCCTTGGGCATATTGCCCGGAATGGCGTTTACGGGCGAAGAAATAGAAAGTGTAAGGGGGGATATGCTCTTTATCTATTCCGACGGACTCAATGAGGCCGAGAACCGGCAACAGGAACAGTTTGGCGACACACGGCTGCTTGACATCCTTGGCAGCAAGGGGTGGAACTCGGCCCGTGAGGTGGTGGAATCCCTAAAGACGGAGGTGGAGGCCCACCGCGATGGAGCCGAGCCCAACGATGACCTGTCGATGCTCTGCCTCAAATTTTTTGAGTGACTCAACTATCCCAACCTTTTAAGTGATAATCAAAAAATAACTTGGTACAAAATGGAACACAGAGACACAGAGACACAGAGTATTTTTTATTCTCTGTGAAGCTATAAACCTCTGTGCCTCTGTGTCTCTGTGTTCATAAAACGTCCCAAGTTATTCTTTAACCTTTCCTAAAACCACGAATTTCTTGCGTCCCTTCGGTAGCAAGAAATTCGTGGTTTTAAAAGGGTGGGAAAGTTGAATAATATAATAAGTGGTAGTGGAAACGGGCGGGCGAAAGTGGAGGAATGCAGCCACTTCCGCCCGCCTTCCGTCACTTTTTGGCGTGTAGATGGCACGACGGCCAAAGGTTTTCGTGATTTCCCTTGGCTGTCTCCCGGCTTTTTAGTAATTTTGTGCCGAGAAAACAAAATTCGTCATCATGCTGAACTATCCTATTGGCGTACAAGATTTCGCCTCCCTCCGTAAGGGCGGCTATGTCTATGTGGACAAGACCGACCTCGTATTTAAACTTACCCGCGGCCACATCTATTTCCTCGGCCGTCCGCGCCGCTTCGGCAAGAGCCTCCTGGTGAGCACGCTGAAATATTACTTCGAGGGTCGCCGCGACCTGTTCGAGGGACTGAGGATGATGGAGCTGGAGCAGGAGTGGGCAAAGCACGCCGTGTTCCTCTTCGACTTCAACCTGGGCGACAAGAAGGCTCCCAATGGGTTGCGCGACTATCTGCTTGATGTCATTGGCAAGGGTGAGCAAGACTATAGCATCAAGCCGTTGATGAACCCCGATGGCACAGGGCCGGCGCTTGATGCCCCTCGCCGCTTTGCCCACCTTGTGGAGGAAGTACATCGGAAGACGGGGCGGCAGTGCGTCGTCCTCGTAGACGAGTACGACAAGCCGCTGCTCGACCTCATGGAGACGGGCAACCCCGGCGACGAGGCGCAGATGGCGGCCAACCGCGAGACGCTGAAGAATTTCTTCGCCACCTTCAAGGCCGCCGACGCCCACCTGCGCTTCGTGCTGCTCACGGGCATCACCAAGTTCTCGCAGGTCTCGATGTTCAGCGGGTTCAACCAGCCCGACGACATCTCCATTGACGCCCGCTTCGAGGCCATCTGCGGCATCACCGAACAGGAGCTGTACACCGTCTTCGCCGACCCCATAGCCGAGCTGGCTGAGACAAGAGGACGCAACGTGGAGCAGATGAAGGCGGAGCTGAAGCTGCGCTACGACGGCTATCACTTCTGCGACAAGCTGACCGACATCTACAATCCCTTCAGCCTGCTCAACGTCTTTGCGAAGATGATGCTCGACGACTACTGGTTCTCCTCCGGCACTCCGTCATATCTGATGCGCCTGCTGTCGAAATGCAATGAGAACGTGATGGAGTACACGGGCCGCTATTACGACCGGAAGGTGTTCGTCGACTACAAGGCCGACACGGCCATGCCCCTGCCCATGATTTTCCAGAGCGGC